>NZ_DCLL01000004.1 GCF_002321025.1 Acinetobacter lwoffii | reverse complement strand
TTGTGCAATCAATACATCGGATGCTTTGGCATGCTGCATTGCTTGGTCTAAATAGCCTACCCATTTTAAGGCATCACGGACTTTGGCACCGCGGAGGGTATAAAGATTATGCATGGTATGCGAAAGAATTTCTGCGCCATTATAAAGTTTCAGTGATGGGATAGAGAAGGTTAACTCTGCTGGCGCTTCTGAACCCGGCACGTTATAAAACACAAAATCCAAACCATCAATGGTCATTTTCTGTTCTGCTTGGGTGATCAGTTGTGTAGGCTCAAGGATTCCCATTTTCCCAACAGCAACAGCCTTACCTAAACCTGTATCCACCAATCCTTCAGCATTCTTTGGTAAAAAGGTTCCATACATATAGGTCGCACGACGTATCATGGCTGAACCTGCCATCAAATTTTCACTGGTCGCTTCTTCCATAAAGCCTTGTGGCGCAATAATTGGGGTTTTTCTAGCGTTAATTTCTTCTGTAGAAAGAACGCCTAATGCACCACCAAAATGATCGATATGGCTATGGGTAAAGATAATGGCTGAAATTTTTTGCTCACCTAAATGCTGCCTAGCAAATTTAAGTGCTGCTTCAGCCGTTTCTTTAGAGGTTAATGTATCCACAATAATCCAGCCAGTATCACCCTGAATAATGGTCATATTTGCCAAATCAAAACCACGAATTTGCCAAACTCGATCTGTCACTTTAAATAGACCAACATTATTGTTGAGCTTTGCTTGTCGCCATAGTGCAGGATTAACAGTATTTGGTGCTGGATCATTTAAAAAATTAAACGCATCAAAATCCCAGATCACATTGCCTTTTTCACTTTTAATTTGACCTGTTGGCTTGGCAATAAAGCCTTTTTGCGCATAATTAAACTCTGTCATATCGTCTAAATTATATTTCGTTTTATACGCATTATTTGATTCAATGACCGCTTTTTCGACTTGTCCATTTGCTGCAAAAACAGAAAATGGCAAAATAAACATCAATGAAACCGTTAAAAATTTAACTTTCATTGTCTTTCCTTCTTCAAAATATCCATAAATGTTGATTTCCTTGTCTATACTATTTTTGATATGTGTTGAATTAATAGAAGCTTTTCAATTCAAACATTATAATAACAGCCATCATTTTTTATGATGGAATCATAAAATAATATTTTACAAGAATATACCTGTTTTTATTAAAACTACGCAGTCCTTATTGGGCATGAGTTAGTAGGAGAGAAAAATAAAAATTTTGTTAAAACCTAAAGAAAAACCCCTCTGAGTCTTGCAACTTAGAGGGGTTTTGTCTTAAATTTGGTGGTACGCAGTTATTTGATGTTCGAGCATCAAGTAACGAAGATCATAAGGTTTGACGACCGTTATGATTTCACCTTTCGGCTTGTACCGCTTTTCAAATTCTATCAAATTGATAAAAAATGGCAAGCATTGTATCAGTAAAAAGTCTTTCGTTACCTGACTCTCGTTCATCCAATAAGCAATACATAGACAGTATTCGAGCCTTATCAGCTTCTGTGCATCCTTTTTAAGGAAGATATGCGGTGCATGTGGAGGGAATAAGTGTCACTGGTGCATCGTAGCGATAGTGAAAGCTGAGAAGCAGGAGCTGAACCGTTACAGGGGAATCCCACAAAAGCGGAGCGTTGAGAGTAGTTGTATAGGTTGGTTAAGTTGCATGTTGGAGAAATCCTCGCAGAGATACCGCCATACTTCGACAGGGAGCGCGTGGGGAGAGGTGCAGTACCTTTAGTCCTTGTCTGCCATGTATGTGAAGCATGGTGCGGATACGACCGATGCGTGGCTCCGTCAGCCTAATCAGGTTAAATCGGCAATACTTAGGGGATGTGTTATTTTTTGAATGACAGCCCTTAGGGAGAGTATTGCCGAAACTCTCTCAACGCTCACCATCTGCCTGAGCAAAGCGAGGGCTGTGGTGGTGGTGAGAAAGAGTTGAGTGCTATTGTTTTACAAGATTTATGCCAGTTCTTATTAGGGTTTATATACTGTATCATTTGATTAAATTTTAGTATAAATAATTCTTTCCCTTTTTAAATAAGCAAGGATACACAGTTACCCCTATTTCACTTCGTTTAATAGTGCTAAGCTGTGACCTTGATCAGGGGCTTCACCCCCGATACCCCCGAAAACCGGTTTAAAGAAAAATCAAAGATTTTCCTCTAAACCGGTTAGACCAAGAATGGGATTGTTCAAGTGGAAATAGATTCAGTAACTAAACAGAAAGTAGTACGGGAACGGACGTTTAAAGTCAGACTTTCAGAATCAGAATATCAATTGCTCGATGCCAATAATCCTTTTGGTTCAATCGCAAAGTTGCTACGTCAGTCAGCAGTAGATAAAGCAACAAAGATTTATAATTCCAAAGCAGATGATGCTGAAAAAATTAAATCAACAAAGATTGTTGAATCTTCATATAGCAAGACAGAGAGAAATTTAATCCTAGAATTGGGTCGTATAGGTAATAACGTGAATCAGATTGCCAAAGCGATTAATACGGATATTGCAGGGACAGGTACTTTTGACAAAGTGAAGTTACTTCATTTGTTGATTTCCATAGATCAACAACTTCGGGAGTTACGACCAGATGATCGTTGATTTTTTTAGACATGGTTCAGGATTATCTAAAGGTTGTCTAGATTATTTGCTTGGTGAAGATAGAGAGCGAGAACATGCACAGGTTTTAAGTGGTGATGTTGACTTGACCGCTCAACTGATTGATAGCAGTCCTTTTGCCAAGAAATATACCAGTGGTTGTTTATCCTTTTACGAGCATGCTTTATCTGACCAGGATAAACAGCAGATCATGCAAAATTTTGAGGAATGCCTTTTCCCTGGTCTCGATAAAGATCAGTACCAAATTTTATGGGTACAGCACCAAGATAAGGTGAATCAAGATACTGGAGAGACACGGCTTGAGCTGAATTTTGTGATTCCAAACGTTGAGCTTTCGACAGGCAAACGGCTACAGCCATTTTATGCGCCAGTGGATTTAGATCGAGTGGATCTGTTTAAGCAGATTACCAATGCAGAACATCAACTATATGATCCCGATGATCCGAACAATCAGCAGCTTTTAATCAATAAGAAGAACTTACCCAAGGATGTGAAGGATTTTAAAGATCAGTTACACCAAAGGATTTACCAAGCTGTAGTCGATGGCAAAGTTGCCGATCGGCAAAAATTGGTTGAATGGCTTGAATCGAATGAAATCAAAGTCACCCGACAAACCCAAAAATCAATATCAATCGAAAATCCATACGAGGGCGCAACACGTCCTATCCGTTTAAGTGGAGAGGTTTATGAGCAAGGCTTTAGCGCTACTGGCGAATATCGACAAGAAGTACAACAGCGAATTGCAACGTACCGAGGAACAACTTCTGAGCGGTATCGAGCAAACGTCACAGATTATCAAAGACAGCTTGAGCACAAGAGCCAATATCACAGCGACCGCTATCCAGCAGTCAGACGAGAAATTAGCGCAGAACCTACAGAACAGCTCACAGCAGATCGAGAAGCAGCTCGACCAGTACCAAGCCTTGCTACAGTCCAAATTGAGCCGTTTAAAGCAAATGAACGAGCAGATACAGACAAAAGAACAGCAAGTTCAGAACAAAAGCCTACTGAAACAGCTTACCACTTTGAATATGGCAATGATTTTGGGAGCTGCTATTTTAATTATTCTCATTATTGCGCTCGGTTTTATGGGCAAAAGCAAGTACAACGAGATACGGACACTCAATATGACCATCAACGAGAAACAAATGCGAGTGGATCACCTGAACCGATCGGGGGGCAGTTTGACGTTCAGCACATGCAGACAGCAAAACAGCAAAGCCCAACGTCTATGTATTCAGATCAACAAGGACGCAGGGGATTGGCAGAACAACTTCATGGTGCCGATGGGGTATTAAGTGATGACCGAATTAGAAACACAGTTATTGAAAATCATCGAAGAACAACAGCAGCAATTACAGCAACAACAAACTCAGTTGCAGCAGCAACAGCAGAGTTTAGACGTGATGCAAAAGAAAATTATCCAAGCCTTATCAGCACAATCAAAGGCAATGGAGAGCGTACAGACAGACTTAGTGCAAACACAAAAGTCATTATCGACAATACAGACACAATTTCACGAATTGGAAAAAAATACAGCGACCTATACCGAGCAGATCAATGGCAAAGTCAGGGAGATGAGCCAAATTACAACGAATTACGAGGACGTACTGGAGAAAATCTCAACCACACAACGGTCAGTCTCGTCACAAGTAGCCAAAGCTCAGCAGAATTTGCTCGAAACGTCCGAACTATTGAAGCGAATATCGTCCAAATGAAGGAACGGAAAAAGGAAATGGAGCAGCCCCAACCTAAGCGAGATCGGGGCATGAATTTTGGCATGTAGGGTTTATGCTCGATTCCGACTGTTGCTAATCAAAAATATGGAACAATGATTAAATATTAGGCGTGAAACGTGAAGAATCAATAAAAAAGCCCGACTTAGACAAGTTAGGCTTTTTTATTGATTGTAAATTATTGAAATAATTAAACTAATTTTGTATTTATGTGCACTAATGTGTGCACATAAAAGCGGAGACTTTAATTTGGTAGGGTTCTTTAAGCCCAGTCATTTCATCCTAATCATTTGGTCGAGTGACAATTGGAAAAGTTGAGTCTGGACGTTTAAACATTGCAAAGAATTTTCCAATTTCCAATGGATTGCCTTTGACTTTACTTTCGTTAGAAAGCAGGACTTTTACCCCTTTTATTTGACCTGTAATCATTTTTAGATATAAGGGCTTGGTTACGGTTAATGTTGGGCAATCCGATGCCAAATCTTTACTGTCATCATGACGCTTAAACTGCATGATTGAGTTTTCAACCCATAATGAAAAATTCTCTTGGGTATCCGACAAAACCAGATTGATACACTGGTTTTCATTTTTTAAATTTTCCACATCTAAATTTGTCGCCATGGCTTCAAGAAATCTTTCAGTTGGCGTGTGAATCAATAAATCACTCGGATCAGATGTATTTTGTAGGGGTACATTATTTTGTAGCTCTTGAGCACCCACCAAAAAGAAATTACGCCAAGTTGAAGCCTCAGCAGCATAGCCCAATTGACGATACGTATTTGCCAATAAGTCTTTTGCTTGTTGGTTTTGAGGGTTATTCAACACAATATGTTTTAAAATCTCGGCAGCCCATCTATAGTCAGCTTGAGCATAGGCATCCCGCGCATTTTTTAATGCATTATTCTCCCCACCTGCCAACTCAATATATTTTTTTGCAACAGCTTTAGGCGGTAATGGATCTAAATTGGAAGGATGAGCATCGAACCATCCCATATAGTATTGGTATATCGCTTTTACATTATGCTTTAAGGTTCCATAATAGCCATGCGCATATAGCTTTTGATCAAGTGCCGCTGGAAGCTGAATTTTCTCGGCAATTTCAGCACCATTAAAACCAGAGTTCATATATCTCACCGTCTGATCATGTGTGAACTTATAAACATCTCGCTGGGTTTTAATAAAATCTTGAATATTGTCATTGCCCCAGACAGGCCAATGATG
>NZ_DCLL01000016.1:30242-31158 GCF_002321025.1 Acinetobacter lwoffii | reverse complement strand
TGGTGTTCGTCCTACCGTTCGTGGTATGGCGATGAACACAGTTGAGCATCCACATAGGGGTGGTGAAGGGCGTAACAAAGGTATTCAACCTGTAAGCCCATGGGGTCAAAAAGCTAAAGGGTACAAGACACGTACCAATAAGCGTACGACTAAGATGATTATTCGCGACCGTCGCGTTAAGTAACAAGTAAAGGAATCTGACAATGCCTCGTTCTCTGAAAAAAGGCCCATTCGTCGATGCGCACTTGTTCGCTAAGGTTGAAGCGGCTATCGCGGCTAATAACCGTAAGCCGATCAAAACTTGGTCGCGTCGTTCGATGATCCTCCCGGATTTTGTTGGTTTAACAATTTCTGTACACAATGGCCGTAACCACGTTCCTGTGATCGTTTCTGAGCACATGGTTGGTCACAAGCTTGGTGAATTTGCACCAACTCGTACCTATCGCGGTCACGGTGTTGACAAGAAATCTAAACGTTAATGGGTGCTATGATGGAAGTAACTGCTAAATTACGCGGTGCCGCTATCTCGGCACAAAAAGCTCGTTTGGTTGCAGATCTTATCCGCGGCAAATCTGTTGCGCACGCTCTTAACATCCTTAACTTCAGCAACAAAAAAGCTGCAGTTCTAGTTAAGAAAGCGTTGGAATCTGCGATTGCAAATGCTGAACACAATAACAGTTTAGATGTAGACGACCTTAAAGTTTCTACGATCTACGTTGATGAAGGCATGAGCCTGAAACGTATTATGCCACGTGCTAAAGGCCGTGCAGATCGTATTACTAAGCGTACTTGTCACATCACCGTTAAGGTAGGGGTTTGATATGGGTCAGAAGGTTCATCCAATCGGTATCCGCCTAGGTGTTGTGAAACGTCATAACGCTAACTGGTATGCGAATCCGAAACAATACGCTGAATA
>NZ_DCLL01000016.1:22201-30227 GCF_002321025.1 Acinetobacter lwoffii | reverse complement strand
CGCGATGATCAGCAATATTCTTATCGAACGCCCTACAGGCGCTGCTAAAGTAACTATTAGCACTGCTCGTCCAGGTATCGTGATCGGTAAAAAAGGCGAAGATATTGAGAAACTACAACGCGAATTGACATCTATTATGGGTGTTCCTGCGCAAGTAAGTATCAATGAAATTGATCGTCCAGACTTAGACGCGCGTCTAGTTGCTGAAGCTATCGCTTCTCAATTGGAAAAACGTGTAATGTTCCGTCGTGCTATGAAGCGTGCGGTACAAAACACCATGCGTGCTGGTGCTAAAGGTATCAAAGTAGAAGTTTCAGGCCGTTTAGGTGGTGCTGAGATTGCTCGTACTGAGTGGTATCGTGAAGGTCGTGTACCTCTACATACGCTTCGTGCAGATATCGACTATGCGACTATGCGTGCTGAGACTACTTACGGTACGATCGGTGTTAAAGTTTGGATCTTCCGTGGTGAGATCTTGGGCGGCATGAAACAAGTCATGAACCCAGCTCCAGCAGAAGAGCGTCCAGCTAAACGCGGTCGTGGTCGTGGTGAAGGTCAAGAGCGTCGTGGTCGTCGCAATGATCGTTCTGCTGAAAAAGGAGAATAATCCATGTTGCAACCTAAGCGTACTAAATTCCGTAAAGTGCAGAAAGGCCGTAACACTGGTCTAGCACACCGCGGTAGCACAGTATCTTTCGGTACTATTGCACTTAAATCAGTTGAACGTGGTCAAATGACTGCGCGTCAAATTGAAGCAGCGCGTCGTACAATTAGCCGTCGTATTAAGCGTGGTGGTAAGATCTTTATCCGTGTATTCCCGGACAAGCCGATTACTTCTAAGCCTCTTGAAGTGCGTATGGGTAAAGGTAAAGGTTCTGTGGAATATTGGGTTTGCCAAATCAAACCAGGTAAAGTCTTGTACGAAATTGATGGTGTTAACGAAGAATTGGCTCGCGAAGCGTTTACGCTTGCAGCAGCTAAGCTTCCGTTTAAAACCGCTATCGTGACTCGGACGGTAATGTAATGAAAACTAAAGATCTACGTGAAAAGTCGGTAGAAGAGTTGACAGCTTTGCTTGATGAGCAACAGCTTAACCAATTCCGTCTTCGTATGGCGAAAGCAACTGGTCAATTGGGTAAATCGCATGAAGTTGCACTTACTCGTCAGACTATTGCTCGTATTAAGACCCTCCTTACCGAAAAACAGGGGAACGGACAATGAGTGATAAAACAGTCCGCACGTTAACTGGCAAAGTTGTAAGCGACAAGATGGATAAATCTATCGTTGTTCTTATTGAACGCCAAGTTCAACACCCGTTGTATGGCAAATTAATCCGCCGTTCAACAAAATTACATGCTCATGATGAGAACAACACAGCGAAAGCTGGTGATGTTGTAACCATTAAAGAAAGCCGCCCAATTTCTAAAACTAAGTCTTGGACTTTAGTTGAAGTTGTTGAAGCAGCTGCTGAGTAATTAACGTTCTTGTTGCATCATCGGTCAATTTCGAGTACTCTTTGAGCCTTTCGAAATTTCGACCGGTGTTGCTCGGTTTTGGAGTAGGGCAATGATTCAGACCGAAACTATGCTCGACGTAGCAGACAACAGTGGTGCACGCCGCGTACAATGTATTAAAGTACTTGGTGGCTCGCATCGTCGTTATGCTTCTGTTGGCGACATTATTAAAGTTACTGTAAAAGAAGCAATTCCACGCGCACGTGTTAAAAAAGGTGACGTGATGAATGCGGTTGTGGTTCGTACAAAATTCGGTATCCGTCGTGCAGACGGTTCAGTGATTCGTTTCGACGATAACGCTGCTGTTATTTTGAACAACAACAAAGCGCCGATTGCAACTCGTATTTTCGGACCAGTGACTCGTGAACTTCGTACTGAACAGTTCATGAAAATTATTTCATTGGCTCCTGAAGTTCTATAAGAGGCGATCATGGCTAAGATTAAAAAAGGCGATCAAGTAATTGTGATCGCAGGTAAAGAAAAAGGCAAACAGGGTACTGTTCTGTCTGTTTCTAATGACCGTGTTAAGGTTGAAGGCCTTAACTTGGTGAAGAAGCATCAGAAGCCAAACCGTGCTACAGGCGCTGAAGGTAGCGTTGTAACTCAGGAAGCTTCGCTTCATATTTCAAACGTGGCAGTTTTTAATGCTACAACCCAAAAGGCTGACCGTGTTGGTTACCAAGTGATTGATGGCGTGAAAACTCGCGTATTCAAATCAAATGGTGAATCAGTGGCGGTAGCGAAGTAATAGGTTGATATAGGCCATGGCCAGACTTAAAACACGTTACAACGACGAACTTAAAGCTCAATTACAAGAAGTATTGGGCGTTAAGAATGTGATGGAGATTCCTCGCATCACTAAAATCACGATCAACATGGGTGTTGGCGCAGCTGCTGCTGACAAAAAACTCCTTGATGGTGCTCTTTCAGATATGCAAGCTATCGCTGGTCAAAAACCAGTACTTACGTTAGCTCGTAAATCAATCGCTGGTTTTAAAATCCGTGATGGTTGGCCGATCGGTTGTAAAGTTACTTTACGCGGCGAACGTATGTACGAATTCTTGGACCGTTTGATCTCGATTGCGATCCCTCGTATCCGTGACTTCCGTGGTTTCTCTGCGAAATCATTCGACGGTCGTGGTAACTACTCAATGGGTCTTAAGGAACAAATCATGTTCCCTGAAATCGATTTTGACAAGATTGATCGTATTCGTGGTATGGATATTACCATTACTACGACTGCTCGCACCGATGACGAAGGCCGTGCGCTTATGCGTGCATTCGGCTTCCCGTTCAAATAAGAGGTCGATATGGCTAAGAAAGGTATGATTAATCGCGAATTGAAACGCGAAGCTACTGTTGCTAAATACGCTGTAAAACGTGCTGAATTAAAAGCTGTTATTGCAAACGTAAATGCATCAGACGAAGAACGTTTCGAAGCGATGATGAAATTACAAGCATTACCACGTAATGCATCTCCAGTACGTCTACGTAACCGTTGTGGTTTAACTGGTCGTCCTCATGGTTACTTCCGTAAGTTCGGTTTAAGCCGTAACAAATTACGTGAAACAGTAATGCAAGGTGATGTACCTGGCGTTGTTAAGGCAAGCTGGTAAGGAGCACTATAGATGAGTATGCAAGATACCGTTGCCGACATGCTAACACGTGTTCGTAACGCACAAATGGCAAAGAAACAAACTGTTTCTATGCCTAATTCTAAGTTGAAAGTAGCAATTGCTAACTTACTTCAACAAGAAGGTTATATTTCAAACGTAGAAGTTGCGGATGCTGAAGGCAAACCAACTCTTACTTTGACTTTAAAGTATTTCGAAGGCAAACCAGTTATCGAAACTGTGAAGCGCGTAAGCCGTCCAGGTCTACGTCAGTATCGCGGTAAAGATGCACTTCCTAGCGTTAAGCAAGGTTTAGGTATTGCAATTGTTTCTACAAGCAAAGGCATCATGACTGATCGCGCTGCACGTGCTGCAGGCGTTGGTGGTGAAGTTATTGCTTTTGTTTCTTAATAGGTGATTCCTCATGTCTCGTGTGGCTAAAGCCCCAGTAACTGTACCTAACGGTGTAACAGTTACTCAGAACGGCCGGCAGGTCGAAGTGAAAGGCACTAAAGGTACATTGTCTTTCAACCTGCATGCGCTGGTCGAGCTTAAACAGGAAGACGGTATTCTAGCTATTGCTCCAGTACAAGAGTCGAAAGACGCTTGGATGCAAGCTGGTACTGCTCGCGCTGTGCTTAACAACCTTGTAAAAGGTGTTAGCGAAGGTTTCGAACGTAAGTTACAGCTTATCGGTGTTGGTTATAAAGCTGCGGTTAAAGGTGACGTTGTTCATCTTAACCTTGGTTTCTCTCATCCGATCGATTATGCACTTCCTGCAGGTGTAACTGCTGAAACTCCAACTGCAACTGAAATCATTCTTAAATCTGCTGATAAAGCAGCTTTAGGACAGGTTGCTGCAGATATCCGTGGTTACCGTCCACCAGAGCCATATAAAGGCAAAGGTGTTCGTTATTCTGACGAAGTTGTACTTCGTAAAGAAGCTAAGAAGAAATAAGGCGCGAGGTTCTTATGAACGAAAAGAAACAATCCCGTTTGCGTCGTGCGAAAAGCACACGCTTGCACATCCGTGCATTGGGTGCGACTCGTTTGTGTGTAAACCGCACTCCGCGTCACATCTATGCTCAAGTTATCTCTGCAGATGGTGGCAAAGTATTAGCGCAAGCTTCTACTTTAGACGCTACTCTACGTGCGGGTACAACTGGTAACGTTGAAGCAGCTCAAAAAGTAGGTGCTTTAATCGCAGAACGCGCTAAAGCAGCTGGTGTTACTAAAGTTGCATTTGACCGTTCTGGTTTTAAATATCATGGTCGTATCAAAGCCTTGGCTGATGCTGCTCGTGAAAACGGCTTGGAGTTCTAATCATGGCTAAAGTTGAACAAAACGAAGGTCTTGTTGAAAAGCTGGTTGCCGTTGATCGTGTAGCCAAAGTTGTTAAGGGTGGTCGTATCTTCTCTTTCACAGCATTAACTGTTGTGGGTGATGGTAATGGTCGCGTAGGTTTTGGTCGTGGTAAAGCACGTGAAGTTCCAGCTGCTATCTCTAAAGCACTTGAAGCTGCTCGTCGCAATATGATTACTGTTGACCTTGTTGATGGTACGTTACAGCACCCAATTCATGCACGTCACGGCGCTAGCCGCGTATTCATGCAGCCTGCCTCTGAAGGTACAGGTGTAATTGCTGGTGGCGCTATGCGTGCAGTTCTAGAAGCTGTAGGCGTACGTAACGTGTTGACTAAATGCCGTGGTTCTACTAACGCTGCTAACGTAGTAAACGCAACTTTCAATGGTTTGCGTGATATGACTACTCCTGAAAAGGTTGCTGCGAAACGTGGTCTTTCAGTAGAACAAATTCAAGGGTAATCAATCATGAAAACGATTAAAGTTACCCAGACTAAATCTGCATCGCACCGCTTGAAAAATCACAAGCTTAGCCTGCAAGGTTTAGGTCTGCGTCGTATTGGTCATACTGTAGAAGTGTTAGACACACCTTCTAACCGTGGTATGATCAACCAAGTCTACTATATGGTTAGTGTAGAGGAATAAGCCATGACTCTGCGTTTAAATACAATTGCACCTGCAGAAGGTGCTAAACGTGACAACCTTCGTTTAGGCCGTGGTATCGGTTCTGGCGTTGGTAAGACCGGTGGCCGTGGTGTCAAAGGTCAAAACTCACGTAAGAGCGGTGGTACTCGTCCAGGTTTCGAAGGCGGTCAAACAGCACTTTATCGTCGTTTGCCTAAATTCGGCTTCACTAGCCAATTGGCTTTGAAAACTGCTGAAGTACGTTTATCTGAGCTTGCTAAAGTTGAAGGCGACATCGTGTCTCTTGAAACTTTAAAAGCTGCGAACGTTGTACGTAAAGACATGATCCGTGCTCGTATCGTACTTTCTGGTGAAATTACTCGTGCATTCACTGTTCAAGGTGTTGCATTGACTAAAGGCGCTAAAGCTGCTGTTGAAGCTGCTGGCGGCAAAGTCGAGGAGTAATCCCCAGTGTCTATGACTCCTAGTTCTTCAGGTCATGTCAACATGATGAAAGGCCAACCATTTCATGTGAAATACCGTGAAATTATTCGTCGAATGATGTTTCTCATTGGTGCGTTGTTGGTGTTTCGACTAGGAGCGCATATTCCAGTACCAGGCATCAATAATGCTGCGTTAGAAAACTTGTTTAATGCAAACCAAGGTACCATCCTTGGTTTGTTTAACATGTTCTCTGGTGGGGCATTAGAACGAATGTCTATTCTTGCTCTCGGGATCATGCCATACATCTCTGCATCGATTATCGTGCAGTTGATGTCAACTGTGGTTCCTTCGCTGGAAGCTTTAAAGAAAGAAGGCGAGCAAGGCAAACGTAAAATTAATCAATACACACGACAAGGCACATTATTCTTAGCGCTGGTACAGGCGGTAGGTATGTGTGCAGGCCTGATCAGTCAGGGGATTACCCTGAATACTGGTTTGGCTTTTTATGTTCCTGCAGTAACCTCATTGGTTGCGGGGACCATGTTCTTGATGTGGTTGGGTGAACAGATTACCGAGCGTGGGGTGGGGAATGGTATTTCCATGATCATCTTCGCGGGTATTGTTGCCGGATTGCCTAATCTGATTATGCAATCTTTCTCATCTGTAGATAATGGCCAGACCAGCCTGATTGGCTTGGTAATTTTTGGTTTGTTATCTCTGGGTGTTTTGGCAGCGATCGTGTTTATCGAGAAAGCGCAACGTCGTATTCCGGTAAACTATGCTCAAAAACAACAAGGTCGTCGTGTATTTACTGCACAGCAGACACATTTGCCATTAAAAATTAATATGGCGGGTGTGATTCCGGCAATTTTTGCCAGCTCATTGCTTTTGTTCCCTGCGAGCTTAGGTCAGTGGGTGGGTAGTGCAGATCCAAATGCTGGATTTATTAAGCGTAGCCTGCAAGATGTAGCATTGGTGTTGTCGCCTGGTCAGCCGTTGTATTTGGTGCTCTTTGGTGCGTTAATTATCTTTTTCTGTTACTTCTATACAGCACTGGTATTTAGTCCTAAAGAAGTGTCAGAGAACTTGAAACGCAGCGGAGCTTACGTGCCTGGTATACGTCCAGGTGAGCAAACTGCTCGTTACTTAGATCATATTCTCAATCGTTTGACGTTTATTGGCGCGATTTATATCGCAGTCATTTGTTTGATGCCGATGGTATTGCAAAGTTCATTTGGTATTCCATTCTATTTGGGTGGTACCTCTTTGCTGATTGTTGTGGTAGTAGTGATGGACTTTATGGCTCAGCTGCAATCACACCTCACTTCGCACCAATACGATAATCAAACGTTAATGAGAAAAACGACTGCTCATCCTAAGGGATAAGCGCACTTGAGGTTTCATCATGAAAGTACAAGCTTCTGTTAAGAAAATTTGTGGTAGCTGTAAAGTTATCCGTCGTAATGGGGTTATCCGCGTAATTTGTAGCGCAGAACCTCGTCATAAGCAGCGTCAAGGTTAATCTGATTAAGACCTGTTGATTTCTGTAGGCGAATTAGGTTATTATCCGCCCCTCAAGATTTTTGTGGGGCGGTTGATTATCTACTGCCTTTTTGGAGAAAATTGAATGGCTCGTATTGCCGGTGTAAACATTCCGGATAACAAGCACGCTGTTATCTCTCTAACGTATATCTTTGGTATTGGTCGCCATACTTCAAAAGCTATCTTAGCTGCTGCTGGTATTGCTCCAACTACTAAGATCCGTGAATTAGATGACGCTCAGCTTGATGCGATTCGTGCAGAAGTTGCTAAGGTTCCGACCGAAGGTGATTTACGTCGCGAAATTTCCATGAACATTAAACGTTTAATGGATCTAGGCTGCTACCGCGGTCTTCGTCATCGTCGCAGCTTGCCTGTCCGCGGTCAACGCACCAAAACTAACGCTCGTACCCGTAAAGGTCCGCGCAAACCTATTAAGAAATAAGATTTCTGGAAGCTAAAAGATGGCTAAAGATACTCGCGCACGCAAGAAGGTCACTCGTACCGTCTCTGAAGGTGTCGCACACATTCACGCTTCTTTTAATAACACCATTGTGACTATTACCGATCGTCAAGGTAATGCACTGGCTTGGGCCACTTCAGGTGGACAAGGCTTCCGTGGATCACGTAAATCAACTCCGTTCGCTGCTCAGGTAGCTGCTGAAGTTGCTGGTAAAGCTGCTTTAGACTACGGTTTGAAAAACTTGGACGTCCTTGTAAAAGGTCCTGGTCCTGGTCGTGAATCTGCGGTTCGTGCTTTAGGTGCAGTGGGTTATAAAATTAACAGCATTACCGATGTGACGCCAATCCCGCACAACGGTTGCCGTCCACCTAAAAAACGTCGCGTGTAAGGAGAAACATTCATGGCTCGTTATATTGGTCCAAAATGCAAACTCTCTCGTCGCGAAGGGACAGACCTGCAACTTAAATC
>NZ_DCLL01000016.1:20409-22147 GCF_002321025.1 Acinetobacter lwoffii | reverse complement strand
CAATCTGAGTACTCACTACAATTACGTGAAAAACAAAAAGTACGTCGCATGTACGGTGTTTTAGAGCGTCAATTTAGTAACTACTATAAAGAAGCTGCTCGTGTTAAAGGCGCAACTGGTGAAAACCTGTTGAAGCTACTTGAAAGCCGTCTTGATAACGTTGTTTATCGTATGGGTTTCGGTTCTACTCGTGCAGAAGCTCGTCAGTTAGTATCTCACCGTAGCATCACTTTGAATGGCCGTCGTGTTAACATTGCGTCTATCCAAGTTAAAGCGGGTGATGTGATCGCAGTTCACGAAGGCGCTAAGCAACAATTACGTATCAAAAACGCAATTGAATTAGCTACTCAACGTGGCATGCCTTCTTGGATGGAAATTGACCATTCTAAATTAGAAGGTACGTTCAAAGCTGCACCGGATCGTTCTGATTTACCTGCTGAAATCAACGAAAGCTTGATTGTAGAATTGTATTCTAAATAATCCTTGAGGAAGCAATATGACGCGTACTGCAAATGAGTTTCTAACTCCGCAAGCGATCAAGGTCGAAGCGGCAAGCGGGACCTCGGCAAAAGTTATTCTAGAACCATTAGAGCGTGGCTTTGGTCATACTCTTGGTAATGCTTTACGTCGCATCCTTCTTTCTTCTCTACCTGGCGCAGCTGTGGTAGAAGTTGAGATTGAAGGGGTCGAGCACGAGTACAGTACTTTGGAAGGCTTGCAGCAGGACATCGTCGAGCTCTTGCTGAACCTAAAAGGATTGTCGATTAAGCTGTTCGATCAAAATGAAGCTTATTTAACATTAGAGAAACAAGGTGCAGGCGACGTAACTGCGGCTGACCTTCGTTTACCTCATAATGTTGAAGTGGTTAACCCTGAACATTTGATCGGTACTTTAAGTGCCTCAGGCTCATTGAAAATGCGTCTGAAAGTGGCTCAAGGTCGTGGCTACGAGACTTCTGATTCACGCTTCCCTGAAGGCGAAACTCGCCCAGTGGGTCGCTTGCAGTTAGATGCGTCTTATAGCCCAATCAAACGTGTTTCATACACCGTGGAAAACGCGCGTGTAGAACAACGTACTGACCTTGATAAACTGATCATTGATCTTGAAACTAACGGTACTGTAGATCCTGAAGAAGCGATCCGCAAAGCTGCAACTATTTTGCAGCAACAAATTGCGATCTTCGTTGACCTTCAGAAAGATCAAGCACCTGTTGCTCAAGAGCCTCGTGAAGAAGTTGACCCAATCTTGCTTCGCCCAGTAGATGATCTAGAGCTAACTGTTCGTTCTGCTAACTGTTTGAAAGCAGAAAACATTTACTACATTGGTGATCTTGTACAGCGTACCGAAGTTGAGTTGCTTAAAACTCCTAACTTGGGTAAAAAATCGCTTACTGAGATCAAAGATGTTCTGGCTTCTAAAGGCTTACAACTCGGCATGCGTTTAGAGAACTGGCCACCGGCTAGTCTCCGTATGGACGATCGTTTCGCCTATCGTAGCCGTTAATTAAGTAGGACTATCACCATGCGTCATCGTAATAGTGGTGTGAAATTAGGCCGTACAAGCAGTCATCGTAAAGCGATGTTCCAAAACATGGCTAACTCTTTGTTCGAGCACGAGTTGATCAAAACAACTGTGCCTAAAGCAAAAGAGTTACGTCGTGTAGCTGAGCCTTTAATCACTTTAGCTAAAAACGATACAGTAGCAAACCGTCGTTTGGCGTTTGCTCGTACTCGTTCA
>NZ_DCLL01000016.1:484-20398 GCF_002321025.1 Acinetobacter lwoffii | reverse complement strand
TTATCTACGTGTTCTTAAAGCGGGCTTCCGTGCAGGTGATGCTGCACCGATGGCTTACGTTGAGCTAGTAGATCGCGAAGTTAACTAATTTCGTGAAGAATAACGCAAGTTGTTCGAAAAGGTCGGTTGAATAAACCGGCCTTTTTTAATGCCTGTATATTTTAATTTAAAGTGATTGAGTTTCAGATAACTGATCTGGCCTCAAAAGATAAAAAAATAGTGGCTTTTTAATGAACTTGACATTGTGTATTGTCAGTTTTGTGATTTAATAAAAACAGATAGCATCGCTTAGGTAAAAGAACAAGATGGAAAAGCAGGTAGATATTTTAATCGTGGGTGCGGGGATCTCGGGGATTGGTCTGGCAGCGCATCTTTCTAAACATTGTCCGCAACGCTCTTTTGAGATTATTGAACGCCGCGAAAGTATTGGTGGAACTTGGGACCTGTTTAAATATCCGGGAATCCGTTCTGATTCGGATATGTCGACTTTTGGTTTTAATTTCAAACCCTGGAAGAAAGAAAGCGTGCTTGCCGATGGCGCATCCATCAAAAATTATCTGACTGAAGTGGTGGATGAGTTTAAGCTACAGCCGAAAATCCATTTTCAGCATCGGGTCTTAAGTGCCAATTATGATTCTACAACCTGCAAATGGTCAGTAGAGATCGAGGATGCACACGGTAAGAAGCAGATCTGGATCGCCAACTTTATACTGGGTTGTACCGGTTATTATAATTATGATCAGGGTTTTCAGCCGGAGTTTCCAAATCAAACTGCATTCAAAGGTGAGTTTATTCATCCGCAACATTGGCCGGAAAATTTAAACTATAAAGGCAAAAAGGTGGTCATTATTGGTAGTGGTGCGACCGCGATTACCTTGGTTCCTGCGATGGTCAAAGGTGGAGCAGGTCATGTGACCATGTTGCAGCGTTCACCGACTTATATTGCCTCTGTGCCTTCGGTCGATTTTATTTATTCAAAAATGCGTAAATATCTGCCTGAGGAGGTCGCCTACAAGCTGACACGTGCGCGTAATATCGTCATGCAGCGCGGGATTTATGCTTTGGCACAGAAACAGCCAAAATTATTAAAATCACTTTTGCTTAAATCGGTGCAATTCCAGCTGAAAGGTAAAGTAGACATGAAGCACTTTACCCCGAATTATGAACCTTGGGATCAGCGTCTGTGTGTGGTGCCGGATGGGGATCTGTTTAAAATTTTACGTGAAGGGCAGGCATCGGTTGCAACGGATCAGATAGAAATCTTTACCGAAACGGGAATTCAGCTGAAATCCGGTCAACATCTGGATGCTGATATTATCGTCTCTGCCACTGGCCTGAATATCCAAATTCTCGGCAGGATTCTGGCGACGATGGATGGTCAGCCTATCGATACCTCACAGCATATGCTGTATAGAGGCATCATGGTCAGTGATATACCGAATATGGCGCTGATTATTGGCTATATTAATGCCTCCTGGACGCTTAAAGTCGACATTGCAGCTGAGTATATTTGCCGTCTGTTGAATTATATGGATCAGCAAGGTTATGCGCAGGTGATTGCTCAGGGAGATCAGAGTGAATTGCTCCAGGATACCGTCATGGGCAGTCTCAGTTCGGGTTATATTGCCCGTGCTGCAGACGTGATGCCAAAGCAGGGCAAACATGCACCGTGGAAAGTCAGCAATAATTATCTCGCAGACCGTAAGGAGCTCAAACAGGCTTCGTTTGAAGATGGCGTGCTGAAATTTAGAAAAAACAGCAATGTTTTAAAGCATAAACCGCGTCTGGTTTCTTAAAGTTATATTTTTGCATACAGAAAAAGGAGTCCTAAGAGACTCCTTTTTTATGAATCCATTTTAAAGTGAACGGGCGATGAGTTCTTTCATGATTTCATTGGTACCCGCATAAATCCGATTGGCACGGTTGTCGATATAGGCACGGGCAATCGGATATTCCAGCATATAACCATAGCCGCCATGCAATTGCAGACATTCATCAACGACTTTGCTGTACATTTCTGAAATCTTGTATTTGGCCGCAGCAGCGGCATCTACGCCTAGTTCGTGATTGAGTTGCAGCTGCATACAGCGATCCAGATAAGTGCGGCAGACATCGATCTCGGTACGTAGTTCTGCCAGTTTAAAACGGGTATTTTGAAAATGGCTGATGCTCTTGCCAAATGCCTGACGTTCCTTAGTATATTTCACTGTATGTGCGAAAGCAGCTTCAGCGCCTGCCTGACAGATAATTGCCACAATCAGGCGTTCCCAAGCCAGCTCTTTCATCAGCATCATAAAGCCCATGCCTTCCAGACCGAGCAGGTTTTCTTTCGGAACCCGAACATTGTCAAAGAACAGTTCACAGGTATCCTGTCCTTTCATGCCAATTTTATTCAGCGGCTTGCCTTTGCTAAATCCGGGACGGTCGGCTTCGACCATAATCAATGACAGATTGGCTGAACCTTTATCATTATTGCCAGTTTTACAAACCACGATGGCCATATCACAGAGATAGCCATTGGTAATAAAAATCTTGGAACCATTAATCAAATAGTCATCGCCATCCAGTATTGCCGATGTACGCACTGCTTGCAGGTCAGAGCCAGTTCCCGGTTCGGTCATGGCGATCGCGGTGACGACTTCTCCAGACGCCATTTTGGGTAGCCATTGCTGTTTTTGAGCTTCATTACCAAAGTTCAGCAGATAATTGGCAACAATATCCGAATGCAATGAAAATCCGGTCGCTGAATCTCCGGCATAGGCCTGTTCCTCAATCAAAATCATGCTATACAGCCGGTCTACGCCAGAGCCGCCATATTCCTCAGGCATGGTAGCGCAGAGCAATCCAAGCCCACCGGATTTATTCCATAGCTCTCGATCCACATGTTGCTGACTTTCATAACGCTCGGTATGTGGAATGACTTCTTTCTCATAAAATTTACGTACCGTCTCGCGAAAAGCATCATGTTCGGTATTAAAGAGTTGGCGCGGCAGCATCGGAGCAAGTGGGCGAATGGCTGCAGATTGCATCTTGTTATTCCTTATTTTGATCTGTTTGGTTTAACTTAGGCCATGCCAAGATCAGCAGCAATGAGCGGAATGTTCAAATGACTTAAATCTGCTGATGCTTTTGGTCATTTCTATGAAATCCCTCGAAATTCAGCCAGCGCTTCAGGTAAACTATTCGGGTTTATAACGAGTTGGGGAAATTCGATGACTGATGACATCAGCTTAGAAGAGCGCAAAGTGATTTATCGTGCGCGTCGTGGTCTAAAAGAACTGGATGTATATTTTGATCCCTACGTAAAAAACCATTACCTGAGTGCTGAGCCTTTCGAAAAACAGATGTTTGCAGAGCTGGTTGAGCAGGAAGACCCGGATTTACTGGACTGGTTTATGGAAGTGTCTGAGCCACCGCGTCCTGAACTGAAAGATTTTATCAAGAAGCTTAAATTTTACGTTCATGGATAATCGTTGCTTCAAGCTGAAACGCAGTCTCTGTGCATTGGCGTTTCAGCTTTTTATTTTTGCACTGCTGATGTATCTATTGTATCAGTTATTACCGATTGCACTTTGGGCAGTGTGCGCTGTCATAGGCTTGGTGATTTATCAGCTGTTTTACCGCAAGACACCACAGATTGAGCAGTTTGAATATCTGGATGGACGTGAATGGTCATTGACTGCCAAAGCACGGCCTACTCGTCGGGTTTGTATTAGTCACGTGATTGATCATCAGGCATATATCGTGGTGTATTTTCAACACGCTAAGGCGCGACCTTTGCTGATCTGGTGCGATCAATTGCCACTCAAACAATGGAAATCCTTAAAATTATTGACTAAATTAATTTAGTTGTAAGACAAGCGCATTTTAATAATTTAATTAAAATGCACATAAAACGAATATTTAGATCAACTTCCTATTTTTATTGTCAGACAAAAATTACGGTTAATCCATAACTTAGAGGAATTGTCTGACAATTTATTCCCTATGTTTTATTTTTAGCCTGTACATTTAACTCACCAACAGCAACTACGGGAGACCTTAATGGAATTTCCAGTATGGATGTTTCTGATCGTAGCGATTGTTTTAACGCTGGTGATCGGACGACTCGGGACAGTGTTGAAGGATAAATTTTCATCTTAATCAAGCAGGGTTTATTATTTTTCTGCTTGTACAGTTAATAAGTAGCATGTGCTGAACCGTCGCAATGCTACTTTTTTTTGCCCAAAATTTGGGATTCTCCTAAATACAGTCAATTGCAGCGCGGCCATTTAATGGCAAAGTGTCTCGTCTAAATTAGAGTAAATACTCTTTTATTCACAAAATGCTTCTGATATCTTTAGCAGAAAGATGGACATAATCACAATTATAGAGGACAGGAAAATGTCAGACGTCCGTAAAATATGCCAAGGTATGGCGACCATTGCAATAACAACAACAGTTTTGACGGGGTGTTCTCAGGTCATTAAAACCGGTGCCAATGTTGCACTGGGTTTCACCGAAAACCATATTGTACCGCCGATTTTAGCGATGGATGATGCTGAAATGGTGTGTAATTCAGGGAATTCTTTAACGCCGGCCATTATGGCGACCAAAGAAATGGGGGCGGATCCAACACGGGTGGCCGTGCTGATGTATTCGGCTGCCGGTATTTGTGCCGAGCAAAAAGCGCTGGAAGCCGAGTTACGCTATTTACGTGCTTCAAAAACCAATCAGGTGGCAGAAGCTCAAGATGCCCGAATCGAGCAGAAGCGCTGGGCGGCACTGGCAGCACAGCGTCAATATACCGGTTATCAACTGTTCCAGAGCCGTTATGAAAAGAAATACCAAAAAGCCCTGGGTGAAGAATGTCCACGCATGAACAGTGATATCGAGCAAACGGTTTATCTGTTGGGTATGCTCAGCGGCTTGCAGGCCATGACCAATGATATTAACTCGGGTGGTGCAGTGCATGTACCGAAAGATATTGCTGCCGTGGTCGAGCGTGGCATGGTGTGTCTGGATAACGCGAAATTCTGGGGTGCGCCGAATGCCACCCGTGCGGTGATCTGGACTTTGTTGCCAGGCGCAGGGGAAGGCAAGCCTGACCCTTACCAAACATTAAAACAATCTACACAAATTGGTGAGCAAAAAGGTGTACGTTTATCTCATGCCTTGTATGCCGTAGCGGCTCAGGCCAGTGGCGATGATGCCAAAGTTCGGGATGCCTTGAAAACCTTTGCTCAGGCCCGTACGGAGGAAAAACCGGTAAATCCGCAATTCAAGCTGATTGACAGCATGGCCGCGATTATGGTCAGTGGCATATCAGATCGTTACTGGACAGAAAATACTGGTATACGTAGTGGCGATGATGGCATGCAACGTTTCTGGGATGAATCCGACAGTTCTTCCGAGCTCGATGATCTGTTCAGTGCGGATCTGTAATGCAGATACTATGCATGAAGCTTCAGGGATGAAGTCAAATTAGATGGTCAGGGAGGACAACAGGCCGATGCTAGATCAACATTTTCGACGAAAAATTATTTTTCTAGCGGCTTTTGTCTCTCTCTCTGCATGTCTGCAAATTTTTCAGGATCATTTTATCTACTGGCAAGAGAGTCTGCTGGGTGAATTCTGGCGACTCTGGACAGCGCACTGGGTACATGTGAGCTGGATTCATTACTTTCTAAACATTCTCGCCTTTATCTGTTTACCTTTCATTTTTCCACGCGCTACCGTCTGGCATTTCTGTGCCATTTTGCTGATCTTGCCACCGTTGATCAGTTTAAGCTTTTATTTTTTCTTACCCAATATTGAAGCCTATGCTGGCCTGTCGGGCGTGCTGCATGGTGCCTATGTCGCCGTAGCCTGTGTACATTTGCTGTATAAGCGGGAACGCGGCTTTGCGGCGCTGGTATTATTTTTGATTTTTGCCAAACTGGTCTGGGAAAACACCATTGGCAATGTCGGAACGGCGCAGCTGATCGGTAGTCCGGTTTTGGTTGAGGCACATTTACTTGGGGTGATTTGGGGCGTGATTCTGGCGCTGATCTATATTGTGAGCAATTATTTTCGGGATAATTAAAGTGCAGAGATAAATAATTTACTTGGCAGAAAATACAAAAAGAAAATATAAATTGTCATTTTTATTGTGCCAATTTTCATGCAAAGTCAAAACATAGAATAAAGATCCTGACCTTTGAAAAGGAATTTTCTAGGCAGAAGGGAAGATCAGCGTCCTAGACCAAGCATCAGGCCGCTAAAATAAAAATAGGAATACACATGCAAAATAATCATCAAAACAGATCAGGATTAGGTCTGTTGCGTTATATATGGACAGAGTGGATCTCGACCTTCGTCGTGCTGGTTTTACTTTTGCTCACTTTGATTATTGGCACCGGGGAAATGATTCACGGTCAGTTGCTGCGTATGGGGGAGCGTATTTACGGCGATCCGGCAACAGGAATGCAATATTCATTTTTAAGGGCTGAGCCGACGCGTCCACAATGTGAACGCAATATTAATGTTGATCAACGCGTTCAGCAGCAGATAAAAGCCGATGCAGCCGATGAATATGCCGACTTCTTCGGGGTGCGTTCGGAAGCGGATGTCCGTGCTGCGGTGTTACAGGCACAGCAGGTCTGTGAAGAATCCTACCTGTTTTATGATAAAGCCATTCAACATGTGCAAGCTCATCCAAGTATTCGGGCTTATCGGACGTTTGAAACCTCTTTTTTTGGAATCTTCAAGTTTGGTACGGAAAACCGGGCTTTGCTTCTGGTCATCATGGTGGTCTTTGCTGCGATCAGTGCCACTCTAAAAACCCATCATATTGGCTTACGTAGCCCGAGCACGCGTATCGACTTTAAAGTTTATTCGGTCGCCATGCTGGTCGCTAATGCTTTCCTGGCATTTTCATCCTATAGCCAATATCAGTCCGTATTGAACTCGGGCGTGCCGATGGGGGAGATGAAGTACATCTACTGGTTGTGGATGATTCTGTTCAGCACACTCACCTTGATCAGCCTGTATCAGGTGATCAAACAGCCAAAACCAACGCGCGAAGGTGGCAGTTTTGGTCTGGCCTTTTTGAGTGTGCCGCTGTATGCCTATATGGCCATTACTACCGGAATAAATTTCACCTTTTTTATGGACTATCCAATGGGGCAGGGGATTTACCTCGGTCAATTGGTAGAGTTTTCCAGTATTTTCCTAAATCTGGCCTTGTTTATCTGGGCCGGTATGTTGCTGAAACAGACCCGTGTCGTGGACATGTTCCTGAATATTCTGCGTCCATGGAATCTGGCCCCTGAAACCCTGACCTGGTTAATCTTGCTGGCAGCTGCATTACCGACCGCCTATACCGGAGCATCAGGGATTTTCGTAATTGCCGCAGGTGCGATTATTTACAAGGAAGTCTGGAATGCGGGCGGACGCCGTCAGTTTGCATTGGCCGCCACTGCAATGTCTGGTTCACTGGGCGTGGTTTTACGTCCTTGCTTGCTGATTGTCGTTGTGGCATCACTGAATAAAGAAGTGACCACCGACTTACTCTATCACTACGGGATTTATGTCTTCCTGCTCAGTTCGACTTTATTCCTGGTAATTTCCCTGTTCTTTGCAGAAAACAAATTCCGGATTGCTGCACCTATTGTGGCTGCTCCTCAATCCGGTCGCGCCTTCATTGCGATTATTCCATATATCGTGATTTTCATTCTGATCTGGTTATTCTATAAATATGCCTTGTCGACTGACCTGAATGAATTTACCGCACCGGTGATGATGCCAGTCATTCTGCTGATGATTGTCTTGTTCGACAAGTTGCGTCATGAACCTGCGCCGTTGCCGGCAGTGGGGCATTGGGATGAAA
Source organism: Acinetobacter lwoffii (assembly GCF_002321025.1). Taxonomy (GTDB): domain Bacteria; phylum Pseudomonadota; class Gammaproteobacteria; order Pseudomonadales; family Moraxellaceae; genus Acinetobacter; species Acinetobacter lwoffii_Y. The sequence goes on along the minus strand of NZ_DCLL01000016.1, from coordinate 12,549 downwards.
CTTTGACCGCAACTTTAAACTCAAGATCGACACCTGAACTGGCAACAGCCGGTGCTGCGGCCAATGCAGAATATCGTGAAGCTGAACATAGCGAACAATCAGGCAAAGAACTGGTGGTTGATCATGCTGTGCAGCGCTCAAAGGCGACCGAAATTTTACGTCAAGTCGGTTTCTGGAAGTCCATGCATATTTCGACCAGTGAGACCGTGGGCCATATTGGTGCCTTGGTCATTCTGATGGCACTCTCGGTGAGTGTCGGTGGCTTGCTGGAACGTATTGAAATTATGGAAGCCTTCCCGACCGATATCAGTAGTACTATTTTGGTGATTTCACTGATTGTCGGCTTGATGATTTTTGTCGGGATGATCATGGATCCATTTGGCGCGGTGATTCTGATTTCGGCAACCGTGGCTCCAGTGGCTTACCAATATGGCATTCATCCAGTTCATTTCTGGATGATTACCCTGATTGGTTTTGAGCTGGGTTATGTGACGCCACCGGTTGCGCTGAATCATCTGCTGGCCAGACAGTCGATTGGCGATGCTGAGGTGGCTGAAGCGGATGCGGAAGTTCGCCATCTGTCTTTTTACTATCGTTATGAACGCTGGATTTTACCAGTGATAGTATTGCTGCCTGCGATGCTGATCATTGCCTATGTGCCTTATATCTTTAAACTGTTCGGCTGGTATCAATAAGAAAAAAGCAATAAAAAAGCACCTACGGGTGCTTTTTTATTGCTTTGATTTCGAATCTTGATCAAATCTTGGATGAATTCAGGCGCTTTTGTAGAATCGGGCTACACAGTAGAATCGCACAGAAAATCAGTCCCAGCCCAATCAGGCTATAAAGGTCTGGAACCTCATGCCAGAACAGAAAGCCCCACATGCCGGCAAAGAAAATCGCCACATAGTTGACCGGTCCAATTTGTCCTGCCGGAGCCAGCTTGTAGGCATTTGACATGAACAGTTGGCTGAAATTGGCCAGAATACCGGCAGTGATCAGGTAGCTGAGTTCTGTCAGGGTATAAGGTCGCCATAGCCAGAACATCGGAATCACTGAAATCAGGGTGCCAATAAAGCAGAAATAAAACACGATTTTTTCCGGAGACTCAGTTTTAGTCAGTGCCCGAACCGTGACAAAGGCCATCGCCGCCAGAAAGCTCGCACTCAAACCAATGACCGACATCAGGTTAATTAGACCCGAATCTGGTTTGGCGACACAGAGTACGCCGATGAAACCAATCAGAGCTGCGGCTAACATGCTTGTGGTGATTTTTTCCTTGAGAAATAGCCAGGCAATCAAAGGAATAAAAATCGGGGAAGAGTAGGTGAAGACCATGGCATTGGAGAGTTTTAAATGAGCAATGGCATAGAAAAAGCCGTACATGGCAGTCAGGCCGACCACTGCGCGCCAAGTGTGCATCCATAGTTTTTCAGTTTTGAAAAAACCAATGCCTTTATTGAAAATGAAAGGCAGGAAAATAAACAGCCCAACAAAATTGCGAAAGAAGACCACGGTAGCATTATCAACTGTTGTTGAGGCATAACGGATACAGACGCCCATGACTGAAAAGAGAAAAGCAGAGCAGGTCAGTAACAGAATGGCTTTAAGCAGATGCGGAGCGGCTGGGGCAGACATGGAAACAACTGAGCTAGAAGATCTGACGATATTCTAGCTGAAATGCTGTCGAGATTTACTGGCTTTGAGCAAGTTGTGCTTCAAGTAACTTGATCTGTTCCTCTTTCAGTTGGATCAACTGGTCGGCATCGCTATGCTGCGCATCCAGTGTGGCTTTTTGTTCATTGAGCTGAACTTGGATGTCATCTAATTTAGCCACTTCTTCTTTGGCCAAACTGGCATTCTCCGGCACTGGTGCATCTAACAGCTGATTTGATACCAGTGCTTTAGCTTCGATCGTCTCAGGTGCTTTCGCTGCCGCCGTATCTTCTTCAGTTTTCGCCGCAGGTTTTGCTGCCGGAACAGCCGCGATATCTTCCTGATGTATGCGTTCCGCTTCACCGGAAAAGGCATTCAACCACTGATATAGCAATACCAATGCAACGACAGTAACTAAAGCCCCCATAATCCCCATTAAAAGTTTGGGGTTATTTCTTTGTTCTACTGACATAGCTTGAACCTTGATTTTTATTTTACTGAACGAGGTTTAAACTGAATCACGCCAACTTCATCTGGAACAGCTGGTGTTTCTGGTTGATCAACATGTGTGGGACGATTTTCTTCATAACCACATTCAATACATTCGATCCATTCATCTTCACCAGAGGTCAGCATGACGACGCGATCTAACGCCTGACATTTTGGACATTTTGCGCCTGCAATGAAACGACGTTTAATGGTCATCATACTCACCTTGTGATCAACTTAAAAAGCTAGTTTAAGCGTTTTTAGAGGGGTTCGTCCAACCTTGATGACGCAGCAACGCATCTATTTTTGGCTCGCGTCCGCGGAAATTGATAAATGCGTCAAGTGCTGTGTCTTTTCCGCCAACTGCGAGGATATTTTCCCGAAACTGCTTTCCGGTAGTGGTATTAAAAATACCTTCATCTTCAAAGCGGTCGAAGGCATCACTGGCCAAAACTTCGGCCCATTTATAGGAATAATATCCTGCTGCATAACCACCGGCAAAAATGTGACTGAAGCTGTGCTGGAAACGGTTATAGTCGGTGGTCGGTAGGACCGCATACTTTTCACGGATGTCATTCAGCGTCGCCTGAACCTGTGTTGCATTTAAAGCCGGATTGGCTCGGTGAATACTCAGGTCAAACAGGGCAAATTCAAGCTGACGCAGGGTTTGCATGCCAGACTGGAAGAAACGTGCATCGAGCAGGGCTTTCAGCAACTCTGCCGGCAAGGATTCTTGAGTTTCAATGTGCTCGCTGAGCAGATCCAGACTTTCCTGATCCCAGGCCCAGAATTCCATAAACTGGCTTGGCAGTTCGACCGCATCCCAAGCCACGCCATGGGTACCTGCTACCGCAATATTGTCCACTTCTGTCAGCATATGATGCAGGCCATGACCAAATTCATGGAACAAGGTGATGACTTCATCATGGGTCAAGAGTGCAGGGCGATTGCCGACGGGTGGGGTAAAGTTACCGACCATATAACAAATCGGTTTTTGCAAGCCATCACTGGTCTGCATACGGGAACGGAAACCGCTCATCCATGCACCGCCACGTTTGCCTTGACGTGCATACAGATCAAAATAGAAACCGCCAATGACCTGACCCTGATCTTCCAGTTCAAAATAACGTGCATCTGGATGCCAGACAGGCGCTTCACGTTCAATGACTTGAATGCCATACAGACGATTCACAATACTGAACAGGCCTTGCAGGATTTTTGGTGCAGGGAAGTAAGGTTTAAGCACTTCCTGTGACAAATTAAATTGCTGCATTTTCAGCTTTTCAGAATAATAGCCACTGTCCCACGGTTGCAGATCACGGATGCCATCTTCAGCAGCAATCGCTTTCAGTTCTGCAATTTCTTTCTCTGCTGGCGCGCGGGCATGCTCTGCCAGATCACGCAAGAATTCGTCTACGGCCTCTACACTTGGTGCCATTTTGCTGGCTAAGGACAATTCCGCATAATTATTAAAGCCAAGCAGTTTTGCCATTTCCAGACGCAAACTGAGAATTTCTTCGATCAGTGCAGTATTGTCAAACTCGCTCTGTTCAGCCTGATCTGACGCACGTGTGGTATAAGCTTTATAGAGTTCTTCACGCAGAGGGCGATTTTCTGAATGGGTCATGATCGCCAGATAAGACGGGAAATCCAGCGTAGCCACCGGTTGATCCAGCTCACGTTGCTGACCATATTGTTTTAACAGCTCAATATTACTGGTAGATAGACCCGCTAACTCCTCTTCATTTAGCGGTCTGAAATAGGCCTGAGTCGCATCCAGTACATGGTTGGAGAAGTCGGAAGATAATTGGGACAGACGTGCCGAAATTTCCGCATAACGTTTTTTCGCTTCACCCTCTAACGCCACCCCAGATAATTTAAAGTCACGTAAGGCCAGTTTAATGGCGCTTTGCTGCGCTGCCGGCAGTTCACTATAAATCGACGCATCATAAATATGCTGATAGGTCTGATACAGCGCCGTATGTTGACCCAGTTGCGTATAATATTCGCTAAGACCCGGTAAAAGTGCTTGGTAGACATCACGGGTTTCGGCATTGTTCATCACGGCATTTAAATGTGACAAGATGCCCCAAGACTCACTCATATTGTTTTCAAGCGTGTCGACATGTTCCAACGTAGTCAGCTGCTCCTGTACTGTAGTAGGCGTTTCGGTGAGGTCATTCAGGAACTTTTGCCCTTCAGCGATACAGCTTTCAATTTTTTGTTTTAGCTCAGCCAGCGTAATCTGATCAAATTGTGGAACAGGCAAAGTTGCCTTTTCTAAAGTCATGTCGGTCTGCCAAATTAATTTTCAATGTTAAATCTAGATGTAGGGCTTTTAATTGAGTAAATCAAGTTTTGAAACTAATATTTGCTTTATAATTTGAAAATAGAGAAAAATTATTATGCAAAGAAAAACAGAAGTAACATTTTTATTTAGTGCAGCAGTCGCTTTTATCTTACTTGGTATATTGTAATATTGGTTTATCTTCGATTTTGTTGTCCCAATATCTTATTATGATAATGATCTAGATAAAGGAGCATTTGCCACGATGATGAGTTGGTCAGCTACCTTATTTATTGGTTATGCAGGTTACATTTTATTAGATAAATGGAAAGAACAAGAAAATAGAAAAGTTGAAAGAGATGAAATTATTTTTGCTTACAAACAATTAGTTGGGTGGACAACTAAAACTTTAGATTTATCTCATAAACCTGAATGGAAAAAATCTGATTTTAATGAAATGAAAGAATCATACTATCAAGTATATGCAATTTTAGTTCTTATTGAGAACCTTTCTGATAAATCAGAATTTATTTTAATTTCTAAAAAATTTACAGATATTTATAACAAGATTATTGATGCAAAAATCGAGCAAATAGATGAAAAATTAGACCAAAATGTTTGTGAAGAGAAAATCAAGAATCATATAGCAGATGTAGATAAAATTTATTCTAAATTATTATCTTCTGTTCGTATTGAATAAAAAAGAGCGCCGTAGCACTCTTTTTAAACCGTCAAAAATTATTCAGTCTTGGCTTTTGCATTCGACTTTTTCTTTTTGACCTTGGCCTTTTTCTTTACTTTATCTTTAACCTTTGCTTCAGACTTTCCTGCAGATGGTTTAGCAGACTTTTTACTGTAAGAGCTGGGTTTTCCTTTTCCTTTTTTGCGTCGTATGGGCTGTTCTCCATCGGTGCTCAGGTTGGGTTTAGATTCACGTTCATTGTTGCCGAACACTTCTTCGGTTGCTGCTGGACGTGATACTGGTTTTTTCTCGCTCACGCGCGGTGCACGGGCACGAACTGCACGGCCGGCATGACTGAGTTGTTGCACCAGTTCAAAGTCGATCTTGCGTTCTTCCAGATTGACACCGGCAACCTTGATTTTGACTTCATCACCCAGACCAAAGACCTGACCACGGTTCTGGCCGATCAGATTCTGGCTGCTTTGATCAAAGACAAAGAAGTCATCGCCTAGCTGGCTGACATGCACCATACCATCGACATACAGGTCTTTTAGCGTGACAAACAGGCCAAATTCTGCCGTTGCACTAATAATGCCGACAAATTCTTCACCCAGATGCTGCTGCATATAATGGCATTTCAACCAGGTCGTTACCGAGCGTGATGCTTCATCTGCACGACGTTCTGTGGCAGAGAAATGGTCACCAGCTTCATCTAAAGCACCACCTGAAAGTGGAGATGGCTTGTTATTTAAATGTGCTTTGATTGCACGATGCAATAACAGATCCGGATAACGGCGAATTGGTGAAGTGAAATGTGTATAGGCTTCATAAGCCAGACCATAATGGCCTGCATTACTCGCACCATAGTAAGCCTGCATCATGGAGCGTAATAACACCGCATGAATACTTGGTGCATCAATCCGTTCTTTGGTCGCTTCAATCACCGCCTGATAATCTTTCTGAGTCGGCTGTTCCGGGAAATTCAAACCCAGCAGCTTGACGAAGTCACGGACTTTCTGGATACGTGAGAACTCAGGTGGCTCATGCACGCGGTACAACATTGGCATTTCATTTTTCAATGCATATTCTGCGGCTGCCACGTTGGCCAGCAACATACATTCTTCAATCAGCTTATGCGCATCATTACGGCTACGCGGCAAAATTTCTTTAATTCCGCCCAGTTCGTCGAAGGTCATGTAAGTTTCGACGGTTTCAAATTCCATGGCATGGCGTTCAGCACGTAAACTTTTAAGAACTTGATAAAGCTGGAACAGGGTGTTGATCGACTTGCGAACTTCACGGTCTTCGGTAATGGCTTGACTGTCACCTTCCAGATACTGTGCGACCTGATCATAGGTCAAACGTGCCTTGGAATGCATAACAGATGGATAGAACTCAAAACCGGTAACACGGCCAGCACGTGACAGTTTTAAATCACAGACCATACATAGGCGGTCAACATTCGGATTTAACGAACACAGGCCATTCGACAATGCTTCAGGCAGCATCGGTAAAACAAAGTGCGGGAAGTAGACTGACGTCCCGCGTTCCTGCGCTTCATCATCCAGCGGTTTGCCTGGACGCACATAATGGCTGACATCGGCAATGGCCACGACCACACGATAGCCACCACCCGGACGTTTTTCGGCATAAACGGCATCATCAAAGTCACGTGCATCTTCACCGTCAATAGTAACTAAGGCTAAATCACGCAGATCCACACGACCTTCATGGTCTCTGGCCGTTGGTTCTTTAAAGCTCTCGGCTTCTTTAACCACTTCTTCCGGGAATTCATAAGGCAAACCATATTCTAAAATGGTTTGTGGAATGATGATTTCAGTATCGGCCTTGTCTGCCATGGACTGCACAATATGCCCAGTCGCGAATTCTTCACGGGTCGGATAGGTATCAATCGCCACACGAATCGAGTCACCCAGATTGACTTGGGCATGTTCAATCAGTTCTTTTTCAAGGGTAATTGGCTGATGTGCATTCGGGTTGGCTGGCTGGATAAAGTATTCACCATCATACTCTGACACTTTACCAATGATCTGTTTGACACGATGCTGCACAACTTCCGTAATGTAGCCCCAGGCCTTACCTTTACGGTCTACCGAAGTCTGACGCACTTTAACGCGGTCACCATTAAAGACCAGGCGCAGTTCACGCTCAGCCAATAATAAGTCGTCCTGGCCGGAAATGTTGGCAGTTCCCATCCCCCGGGAATTGATATAAACCGTCGCTTCGGATTCAGGTTGCTCGACGGCAATCTGAAACTTGTAGCCGTCTTTCATCAGTTGCCCGTCACGCACCATCGCAATTAAACGATGGCTTAGGGCATCAATACTTTTTTGATCTGCAATTTCAAAATGTTCGACCAGGTCTGCATGGGACTGGGCATTGTTCTTTTCGATGGTTTCTAAAATGAGCGTGCGGCTAGGGATAGGGTTGTCATAACGTTCGGCTTCAGCTTTTGCTTCAGGATCGACCCAGTTTTTCATCATGTCTTTAAATTTATCTTAGGAGATAGGTTTAGCATAAAACATGTGTGCGCAGACTGCACGTAAATGATTGCAATAATCCATTTAAGTTTTCAATTTTCTGTTAATTTTCGATAACTGGAAATTTATGCAGTTTTTTTGCCATCAAAATGCACGAAAAATCGAGGAATTGCTTAAAAAGTATTTAAACGAGCAAAAATATGCACTTTTTTTTGATGCTGCGCTTGCAGTGCCATGCCGAAATTTGTATTATGGCCGCACGTTACGGTGAGATGGGTGAGTGGCTGAAACCACGTCCCTGCTAAGGACGCATACGGGTAACTGTATCGAGGGTTCGAATCCCTCTCTCACCGCCACGCTTACTTACGTCGCGCGCTCATAGCTCAGCTGGATAGAGCACTTGGCTACGAACTAAGGGGTCGGGAGTTCGAATCTCTCTGAGCGCACCAAGTAAGTTAAGCAGAAAAACGTATCGCCAACCTAGGCACACAAGTTACGCGCTCATAGCTCAGCTGGATAGAGCACTTGGCTACGAACTAAGGGGTCGGGAGTTCGAATCTCTCTGAGCGCACCAACTTGAACAATTAACCGCACATTTTGCGGTTTTTTTGTGCCTAAAATTTACAGAAACACCAGACATCACGTGCTAAAAATAAGTCTCAGGCGAGTGAATAAAAATAAAGGCAGTCGTGATGAGAAAAATCATTGTCCAGGAATTTTTGACCCTAGATGGCGTGATGCAGGCGCCCGGCGGCCCCAAAGAAGATATATCTGGTGGTTTTCAATATGGTGGCTGGGTGGCGCCGTATTTTAACGCGGAACCTGATCCGGCATTTGATGCCATCATGCAAACATGGATGCAGCCCTCCGATATTCTTTTGGGGAAAAATACTTTTCAGATTTTTGAATCTTACTGGCCCACACATACTGAAGACTGGCCGGGAATCAATGACGTCAATAAATATGTTCTTTCTACCAGTCTGGAACATTCCGACTGGCAAAATACCCTTTTTTTGAAAAGCATTGATGAGATCATCAAGCTTAAAGCATCAGGAGAGGGGGATATTCGAGTTTATGGCAGTGCTACAGTGGTACAGGCGCTTTTCAAATATGAACTTGTGGACGAACTTCGTCTGCTGACTTTTCCAATCATTCTGGGTGTTGGCAAACGCCTGTTTAGCCATGAGTCAATACCTGCCGCTTTTCAATTGATAGATCACCTGGCCAGCTCAAATGGTATTGTGTTTACGCATTATCAAAGGGTAGGAGCAGTAAAGACTGGAACAATAGGCGAGTGATAAAGCATACAAGGGTGATGACGGTCGTTTTATATTTGAATTCTATTCTGGCTGAATACCTGGTTGAGAATACTTAAGGCTGACCCATTGTGTGGTGCTGGAATTTTTCGGAAAATCCAGCTTTCTGGTTGAATTAATTAAGTGCTTTTAGCTCTAAATCCGCAGAAGTTTTCAGCAGAAAACTATAAATTCTGATACATCGTTTAATTACTGTACATTCAGTTGTGATTTTATTAAAAAACACTTAACAAGACTAAAAAAGCTCGTATAATGCACCCCATCAAGACGTCGCGCTCATAGCTCAGCTGGATAGAGCACTTGGCTACGAACTAAGGGGTCGGGAGTTCGAATCTCTCTGAGCGCACCAATCTTGATAAGAATTCTGAAAAAAACCGCACAGTGATGCGGTTTTTTTACGTCTGTGATTTTTAACTATTTTTCATATAAAAAACCAATAACTCTCTGCTTCCTGCTCATCTTAATTTCTGCTGCACTTTCAGTGCATAAACGGTATTGCCACCTACCGCAGGTAAAACATCGTGATAGGGCATGCTGCGCATGGCTCTTAATAAGAATGGCGCCTGATCGTGAATCTTCATGCTGCTGGTAATTTGAAATAAGGTACCTTGTGACTGCGGCAATAAGCGCATGCCACCTTTCACAAACTTCAAGTCGCCACCATTAGCATTAAACTGGTTTTGCAGGGAATCAGGCTGGTAAAAACGCATCTTGAAGTTAAATGGAATCTGAATCACTCCTAAACCGACCGACACCTTATAGTTGGCATCTATATTCTGGGCATTGACCGGATTCAGTTCGACTTTCTTGATCTGCCGGGGGAAAAGCTGCTGGGTTGCTTCAGCTGCTAACCACGGCCGCAATTTTTCGACCGGATTCGGAAAATATTGATAGGTGCTGCTAAATCTTAAATTTTCTGAGAATTTTCCTTCTTTGATCAGATAGTTCGGCAAAATGAAACTGACCGGTTGCCCTGATTTTTGGCTGATCTGGGCAATTTTTTGTAGCTGTTGAGGGTTCAATCTCAGTTGCGGAATCGGAGTTGCTAGTGCTGCTGTATGCTCGGTTTTAAAGCGTTGTTGTAGTGCTTCCAGCAGAAATGCATTGGTACTCGGCGGAATGCCGAGTTTGGCTTCAGGCAGCGCATTCAGGATTTTACTGAATAAAAAGCCTTTAGGCTGATTCAGGTCGCCCCATTGGGTGACAGTCACCAGCGTTTTATGCGGACCCAGTGCAAACCATTCCAAGTTTCCCGCACCATAGGGAATTGGCGCATCGATAATTAAAGTATTGATGCTGTTTTCACCCAGATGATGCTGCATCACTACAGTTTCTTTAAAGTTCAACACCGGAATCGGGGTCGGGATATGAACCTGATATCTAACCTGCTGAATCGAACCCTGCTGCTCCAGCACTTTGGCTGACTTTAAGGTCGGAAATAGACCCACATAATTCGGATAATGGCGTAGCAATTTTTCAACCTGAGCTTCAGCTACCGGTAATACCACAGCCGCACTATAAAACTGTGTCTTGCTGGCTGCATTACTATTTAAGGTGGGAAGCTGGGTTTTACTGGTTGGATGTGCATAAATCAGAATCCGCTCGCCGGTTAATTCTGCCAGTTGCTGGGCATTTCCCTGATAAGCACTCAGACTGCTCGGTAGTTCGGCATTCCAGGGAATAATCTTGGCCAGTGCTGGAGCAGAAACTGCCAAACAAACACCGATGAGCATGCATTGCTTTAATCCTTTCATTCAACATCCTGTTGCTTATTTTTTGTTTTAATTGTTGTTTATTTAAAACCAAATGTACGTATTTCCAAAGCAAAGTTATGTAATTGATGCGACAGGCCATAAGCGCTGTAGATATTTTGCTATAGTATTGGGCAAGATTTTATTTTTGATGTGATGCTATGACTGAGTCAGCACCGACTTTATCGACCCGTTATTTTCTGACTTTAGAAGAATCTCAGGATGGTTTTGCCCTGGCGACGTTTGGTAAAAAGCAGATTTCACGTTTTCTGACGCCTCTGGTCAGTATCGGGATCATCATCTGGGGTTTCTCGATGGGTTTTGATGGCGTCGGACGTTATTACGTGGCTTTGGGCGCATTCTTTCTGCTCCTGCAAGGTATTATGCGTTACTGGTTCCTGCCGATGATGTTTAAACGTCAGTTTGTTAAATATCAGTTTGGTAAAAGCGAACAGGGTATTGATTTGTATCAGGACTATGCGGAAATTTTTAATAATGATCGTAGTAAGTTGGTGCCATATAGCGAAGTGCAGAATTTTGCTGTCGGTAAACTCACTTATATGCTGGAATTAAAAAACCGTACCGTGGTTATTGTGCCGAAGCGTGCATTTAAGGACGGCACTGAACAGAGTATGTTCGAGCATACATTTAAAAAATAATTCAGATATCTATAAAAGGGAAGTTTTGATCATGAGCACACGTCCATCCAAAATCGTTTGCGTGGGTCGCAGTTATGCCGATCATGCCAAAGAACTCGGCAATGCGATCCCTGATCGTCCGGTATTGTTTATCAAGCCACCGAGTGCCTTAAGTTCGCTTGAAGCAGGCATTGAGTGGAATCCGGAATGGGGCAATTGTCATTATGAATGTGAACTCAGCTTGCGCATTGACCGGACTTTAAGCAAAGAAAGCGATCCTGTGAAATCACTTGAAGCTGTGGGTGCGGTGACTTTAGGTCTGGACTTAACTTTGCGTGATTTACAGGATGATCTCAAGAAAAAAGGCCAGTCTTGGGAACGTGCCAAAGCCTTTGATGGTTCTTGTTTGTTGTCGGATTGGGTGCCTGTCGCCGATGTAGTCACTGACTGGAAAGATGTGCATTATACACTGCAAGTCAATGATGAGCTACGTCAAAAAGGTGATACCGCTTTATTGATATTTGATATTGCGACCTTGCTGGCTGACATCAGTCAGGTCTTTACTTTGGAAGAAGGGGATGTGGTGATGACCGGTACACCGGCAGGCGTTGCGGCATTACATTCAGGCGATCAACTGAAAATGACCCTCAAAGGGCAGGCTCAAGATTATGTCTGGACGACTTTTGTGAAATAACCAGGATTTTGAATCAAAGGAGCCTATTGGCCATTGCTGTCCCACAATTTT
>NZ_DCLL01000016.1:0-271 GCF_002321025.1 Acinetobacter lwoffii | reverse complement strand
TCTATATTCAATTCTTCTTAATACGGGGGCTTTTCTTTTTAGGGCATGTGCGCTATTTAGCTGAATGGTTTCATCTTTTAGAATGCCTTTGGATTCAAGCACGGGATGTTGCTGGATCACCTGATACACCGATTTAGGTCTAAAACGTGTCACAAAGCTAACGTTTTGAGCGCTTAGATTCGCATACCATTGATAATCGACATAGCCTTTATCAAAGACCACAATGCTGCCAGCGGGAAACTGGAATTTTCGGCCTTGTACCATGTCATTT
>NZ_DCLL01000056.1 GCF_002321025.1 Acinetobacter lwoffii | reverse complement strand
TAGGACTTACGCATTGACGGATTCAAAAAAGTATTAAAATACTTTATAAAGTATCTGTGATCAGACGAATTAAACATGCTTCTACAGCAACTTGTACATTACCCATTTATATGGGCTTTCTCATGACAGAACCGAACTCTATTAGCTGCACACAACTTGCCGAGACTTATAACATCTCGCATGATAGTGTAAATCGCTTTCTAGAACGTGAAGACTACACACCTCACGACCTATATCAAGAAGCAATTCAACATATTGATAATAATAAACTTATAGTCAGTATTGATGATACTGTTTTAGATAAACCCTATAGTCAACATATGGACTTGGTTAGCTATTTTTGGTCAGGCAAACACCACCGATCCGTCAAGGGTATTAATCTCATTACCTTGTATGCGACAGATCAGAATGGTCAAAATATTCCAATTAATTTCCGAATTTATGATAAATCTGAAAGTAAAACCAAGAATGATTACTTTATGGATATGTTAAGTGAAGTACTCAGTTGGGGTGCAAAGATTCAATTTATTACAGGTGATAGTTGGTATTCATCGACTGGAAATCTAAAAACCATAAGAAAATATGGTATTCGATTTATGTTTGGTATCGACTGTAACCGTAAGGTTTCCCCAGAAAAAGGACAATGGTTTCAACTGCGTTTATTGCCAAATTTCCATCAGGGTCAAGTGGTCTGGCTCAAAGATTTTGGCTTTGTACAATTATTTAAGACTCAGTTAAAAGAACAGCAGAGGTTTTATATTGTGCATCAAGATGAAGATGATTTATTGTCCTTTGAGGGTTTTCATGAATTACATTCAAGTCATTGGAAAATAGAGCAATATCACCGGGTGATTAAACAGGTTTGTCATATTGAAAAGTTTCAAGTAAGACGATCTAAACTGATTTTGAATCATATTTTTTCAGCCTTGATGGCCTACGTCGAGATACAAAAGAACCAGTTTGAGCGGATCTTTGAAAATGTATATCGTTGGCAGAAGAAATTATTTAGACCAGTTATCAAAAACTTCATTGATGACTTTATTCTCGATAAAAATCATCTGCTACCACAGAGAATCTATAAATAATAGTGCGTAAGTCCTATAAACTTTAAAAGTTTATTCTGTATTTGCATAAAGACTGAACATTTGTGTTTTAAAATGCTTGACGATAGAGGCTGAAATTACGATAATGCGCACACAGTTTACGGCTATGTAGCTCAGTTGGTTAGAGCACCGCACTCATAATGCGGGGGTCACAAGTTCAAGTCTCGTCATAGCCACCATTTTAAAAGACCAAGCTCTCAGCTTGGTCTCTTTTTTTGTCTTTTAAAAAGTACTGAAAACCATAAAAAATATTTGAAGCATCCACTAATTTTTGCAGTTTCAGCAAAACATCATTTTTCCTTCTTAATGTTGGGGCTATTCTTCATTTTACTGCCGCATAAAAAAAATCGCCCAAGCATTCACTTGGACGATTCTGATTTACATCACTGAAAACAGAATTTAGCTACCTGCTTTCCAGCCATTGACGATTGGATAACGACGCTCACGGCCATAAGAACGTGAACTGATACGTGGCCCAATGGCACCTTGGCGGCGCTTGTACTCATTGATATCAACCAGACGAATCACTTTCTTCACGACTTCAGCATCAAAGCCTTTGGTAATGATATCGTCTTGGCTCATGTCTTCTTCAATATAAGAGTACAAGATCGCATCCAGAATGTCATAGGCCGGCAAAGAGTCTTGATCTACCTGATCTGGACGCAGTTCTGCTGAAGGCGGACGGGTAATTACACGTTCCGGAATCACCGGAGTTTCTGAAATGCTGTTACGATATTTCGCCAGTTCAAACACAATGGTTTTATACACATCTTTCAGAACCGCATAACCACCAACCATGTCGCCATACAGGGTGCAATAACCAACAGCTAGTTCAGATTTATTACCGGTTGCCAGCACCAGATTACCGAATTTATTAGATAAGGCCATCAATAAGGTGCCACGTGAACGTGCTTGCAGGTTTTCCTCGGTGGCATCGACTGGAGCATTACCAAAGAATGGGAACAGCACCTGCATAAAGCCGCTTACTACTGGATTGATTTCGGCAATACCGAAAGTCACGCCCATATTTTTGGCTTGAGCCGCTGCATCTTCGACACTGATTTGTGCAGTATAAGTATACGGCATCATCACGGCTTGAACTTTATCTGCACCAAGCGCATCTACAGCAATCGCCAAGGTCAGGGCAGAGTCAATCCCGCCAGACAGGCCCAGAATCACACCTGGGAAGCCAGAGCGTTGTACATAATCACGTGTGGCCATGACCAGGCTTTGATAAATCTCAGCCATGGTGTCTAAAGCAGGTGCAATTGCGCCTTTGCTGAATTGCAGCTGTTCAGCATTAAACTCTGCAATTGCCAGATTTTCCTGGAAAGTTGGTGCCTGTAAAGCCACCTCGCCAGATTTGTTGAGCACAAAGCTGGTGCCGTCAAAGATCAGATCATCCTGGCCACCGACCTGGTTGCAGTACACCAGATTGATATTTAGCTGTTTGACCAAGGCCGCCATGGTTTCAATGCGATGTTGTGGTTTACCCACTTCATATGGCGATGCATTCAGCACCAAAGCTGTGTCGATATTCAATTTTGCCAGTTGCTGAACAGTGGCTAAAGACCAGACATCTTCACAGATCAGTACGCCAAATTTATGTCCAAGATACTCAAATACCAGGTGCTGATGACCTTCGCCAAAATAACGCTTTTCATCAAATACACCATAGTTTGGCAACACCTGCTTGTTATAAACACCCAGTACTTCACCATCTTTCATGACAGCAGCCGAGTTATAGCGTTGACCATCTTCAGTTTGATTAACAAAACCAAAGACCATGACAATATCTTTTACTTCAGTCAGTTTTTCAAAAGCTGCTTTGGTGCGTTTCACCAAGCTTGGGCGAATTAATAAGTCTTCTGCAGGATAGCCCAGCGTTGAAAGTTCAGGAAAGATAATCAGATCCGCTTTATCTTTTTTAGCCTGATTGGCCAGATCAATCATTTTTTGCGTATTTGCATCCAGATTGCCCACATGTGGAGAGAATTGAGCAATCGCAATTTTAAAACTTTTCATTCCAAGTAAATCCTATTCCTATAGGTTGATACACTAAATTACTGATTTTTATAATTCTAATTATTCAGTTGAGTGCACTTCGATATTCATAAAATGCCAAATGGCTTAAATAAAAAAACTTTTTATCGCATGATCATTGAATCTTAATGTGCGATGCAAAATAATCATACCGGCTTATTTTATCGAAATTTTATCGATAAGCTAGAGCTGATTTAGCAGAACAGGCATTGAGTGAAAAAGTTATTATATAAAATTAGAAAATATGCTGATTTTTTATGCATCTAGGCATATATAGATTTAAAGGCTGAAGTCGAAATTTCGGCTTTTAAAATATGCCTTATCTATATTTTTTAGAATTAAACTGGTTAAATATCATCTGTTTATTGGTGGATTTAAAATAATATTCGGAATTTTTTTTAGAAAAATATCCCTGGCAATATCGCCTTGTTGTTCAATATTGTAGGTTGAAAATGATTTGTTGGGATTAAATTGATATTTGTACGGATTATATTTTCCCAAGCTGAGAAAATAAGCACTTTGTAAAAATGCCCCTTTTAAAAGCACATTGATCCGGCATTGATGTTGATAAATATGTGCCATCTCATGAATAAATAGTGCTTGATAAGATAAACTCTCGCGCGAATAATCTTCCCGATAATTTAAATTGCGTACATGTATGTAGCCACTGGGCGCCATAATGACATGTTTGGATTGCCAGGGCAGGTAGGGGTGATTCATGATTTTAACGCGGGAATAATCGATCAGGTTGCCAAATACTTGTTGGGAAATTTTGATTTCACCAAGCGTTAAACTGCGGCACTTAAACTGTTCAAAATGAACCAGTTTCAAAATAAAGGGCAGAAAATACAACAGCATTCAATACGTATCCTGTTTTTAGGTGACTTAGTCCGTGAATATGATTTTGATATATTCATTTTAAAACGTTTCAGGTCAATTTTTTGTAGGCTTTTGTCAGCACTAAAAAAACCACCCAAGAGGGTGGTTTTTTTGAGTCTTTCAACGCAGTTCGAATTAACGAACGATATCGCGTTGAACTTCGCCAGTGTAAAGCTGACGAGGACGACCGATCTTGTAAGGACCGCTGTGCATTTCTAACCAGTGGCTGATCCAACCAACAGTACGTGCAAGCGCGAAGATCACAGTAAACATTTCAGTCGGGATACCAATCGCTTTAAGGATGATACCTGAGTAGAAGTCTACGTTCGGGTAAAGGTTACGCTTGATGAAGTATTCGTCAGAAAGCGCGATACGTTCAAGTTCCATAGCCAATGCAAGCTGTGGATCATTGATGCCAAGTGCACCAAGAACTTCGTCACAAGTTTCTTTCATTACTTTCGCACGTGGATCGAAGTTTTTATAAACTCGGTGACCGAAGC
The DNA here is from genome assembly GCF_002321025.1 of Acinetobacter lwoffii. Lineage (GTDB taxonomy): Bacteria > Pseudomonadota > Gammaproteobacteria > Pseudomonadales > Moraxellaceae > Acinetobacter > Acinetobacter lwoffii_Y. The sequence goes on along the minus strand of NZ_DCLL01000056.1, from coordinate 16,555 downwards.
CCATCAGTTTAACTTCTTTAGTTTTCACTTTTTCCATGAAGCCAGCAACGTTTTCTACAGAGCCGATTTCATCAAGCATCTTAAGAACAGCTTCGTTCGCGCCGCCGTGAGCAGGGCCCCAAAGTGCAGAGATACCAGCAGCGATACATGCATACGGGTTAGCACCAGTAGAACCAGCTAAACGTACTGTAGACGTAGACGCATTTTGTTCGTGGTCAGCATGCAGCGTGAAGATACGGTCCATTGCTTTTGCAAGGATTGGATCAACTTTGTAATCACGATCTGCAGGCGTAGCAAACATCATGTGCAGGAAGTTTTCTGCATAACCAAGGTCGTTACGTGGGTAAACGAACGGTTGACCGATGGTGTACTTGTAGCTCCAAGCCGCCAGCGTAGGAATCTTCGCGATTAAACGAATCGCAGTGATTTCACGGTGGTTCACATCTTCGATGTCAAGGTTGTTGTGATAGAACGCAGACAACGCACCAACCACACCGACCATGATCGCCATAGGATGCGCATCACGACGGAAACCATTGTAGAAACGGCTAACTTGATCGTGAACCATCGTATGGTTACGTACTTTAGCGTCAAATTCTTCTTTTTGCTCAGCATTTGGAAGTTCGCCATTTAACAATAAATAGCAAGTTTCCAAGTAATCAGCTTTAGTCGCCAATTGATCGATTGGGTAGCCACGGTGTAAAAGTACACCTTTGTTACCATCGATGAACGTGATTTTAGACTCGCACGCAGCTGTCGCCATAAAACCAGGATCAAAAGTAAAGTGACCTGCAGCCAACACATCTTTAACGTCGATTACATCTGGGCCCAATGTGCCGCTGTAAATTGGTAGTTCAATTTCTTTGCCATCAAGCTGTAAAACGGCTTTCTTGCCAGTTGCTTCAGACATTCAATAGATCTCCTGTCCTGGTGAATGTATATCCGCTTTGTCTATCAATCTTTTAATGCACAAAACGGACGGATCAAAAATTTGCTATAAGATTAGTGAGTACTGAAATTTTGTCAATTATACTTATGGATGAAAAAATGAAGGCCGCACAGCGGGTTAGTCACATTCGCTCAGTATAAAAAGTTCAGTAAAATCACAGCATCAAACCTCTATAATAAGTCAAATTGATGCAGAGGTGCAGAAAAAAATAGACTGCCTGGGGCATTTGTAAGCGTTTTTTCGTAGTAAGAAATGCGGGCGGAAATGGTGAGAGATTAAGGTGAATATGCTTAAAACTATATAAATCTCATAACTTACATCGTTTTTACCAAGCTGAATTTCACAGGTGGAATTATAAATAAAAGCAATTAATTGAATTTTGAATCCGGTTTAATTGATTAAAAAATAGCTTAATAAATGCCCAACTTTGCAGCAAAGGTAGTCAGTATAAAAATAAATGAATGATTTTTTGAATCTAAATGCTTCAAATCGATTGAAAAACCCATCGTCTGATGCACTAAGTCACTATTTAACATCAGGTTATTTGAATCACTGTGCTGCTGATGAATTGGGGTGATTGGTCTGTTAAATATAGGCGCTTGATTTAAATATGAATTAAAAAGAGATTTAAATAATATTTGTGATGGAACTGTGCGTCTTTAGTCTAAAACTCAAACATGAACTTGCAGGCTGAAAACCGAGTGAATTGATCATCTTAATTATTTAAAAACAATCATATAGATAGGAATTGAAAGGGCGGAATAATATATTAAGCCTGACTTATTTTTGTTAATGATTCTTATTTAATGGTTTTTTCTCCAAAAAGCCAAATTCAGCCGTTTGTATTTTAATAGTTCACGTTTTATAATTCAGTGTCGTTTTGATTTTAGGCATGTATTTGCCTGAGAATGCCAGCTTTCCTTCGAATTAATTCCAACAAACTCCGGATGGAGTTTTTACTTACAGGATGCCCGCTGTGAAAAGCAACAGACCTGTCAATTTGTCCATGGGTCAAGTTTTAGAAGTAAACTTAAAATCACCCGTGGCTATTGCATCAATTCTACACCGTCTTTCAGGTGTTATCGTATTCTTACTCGTACCGGTCCTTCTATGGATTTTAGACAAGTCATTGTCTTCGCCTGAAGGTTTTGCGCAAGTTCAAGAAATCTTTAACGGTTTCATTGTTCGTTTCATTGTATGGGTATTTGTCGCCGGCTTGATTTTTCACTTTATTGCGGGTGTTAAGCATTTACTTGCTGACATTGGCGTTGCTGAAGAACTAGAAAGTGGCCGTGTTGCATCTACTATCGCATTAATCTTGTCTGCAATCGGTATTGTTGCAGCATTTGTATGGATCGTACTCTAATGAAAAGCGCTACTGGTTTAACAGGTTCAGGTTCTCGCGATTGGTTTCTCCAACGTGTCAGTGCTGTAGTTCTAGCTGTTTATACCGTTGTTGTATTGGGTTGGATTCTACTGAATGGTGGTTTCAACTTTGAACAGTGGTACGGCTTTATGATGACAGTTCCAATGAAGATCATGTCTTTGTTGGCGGTCTTATCTCTTGTTGCACACGCATGGATCGGCATGTGGCAGGTATTCACGGATTATGTGACTACTCGTCAAATGGGTCCTTCAGCTTCAGGTTTACGCCTTGTACTGACTTCAGCAGTGATCATTGCTGTACTTGCATATGCAATCTGGGCGATCCAGATTTTTTGGGCGAATTGATAGGAAACAATCATGGGCGCTATAAACCCTAAAGAAGATTACACAAATATTCCGCATGAAACTTTCGATGCTGTCATCGTTGGTGGTGGTGGTTCAGGTATGCGTGCATCTTACCAACTTGCTCAAGCTGGTTTGAAAGTTGCGGTTCTGACTAAAGTATTCCCAACTCGTTCGCACACTGTTGCAGCGCAGGGTGGTATTGGTGCATCTCTTGGTAACATGCAAGAAGATAACTGGCACTACCACTTCTACGACACAGTAAAAGGTTCGGACTGGTTAGGTGACCAAGACGCAATCGAGTTCATGACTCGTGAAGCGCCTCAAGTGGTTTATGAGCTTGAACACCTAGGTATGCCATTCGACCGTAACGCTGATGGTACAATTTACCAACGTCCATTCGGTGGTCACTCAGCAAACTACGGTGAAAAAGCTGTGCCACGTGCATGTGCTGCTGCCGACCGTACCGGTCACGCACTTCTTCACACGCTTTATCAAAGCAACGTGAAAATGGGTACTCAGTTCTTCGTTGAATGGATTGCGCTTGACCTGATCCGTAACGAAAAAGGCGACGTTTTAGGTGTTACAGCAATTGACCAGGAAACTGGTAAAATTGCGGTATTCCAAGCAAAAGCTACATTGTTTGCTACTGGTGGTGCTGGTCGTGTTTACCGTGCATCTACAAACGCTTATATCAACACTGGTGACGGTCTTGGTATGGCAGCTCGTGCAGGTATTCCATTACAAGATATGGAATTCTGGCAATTCCACCCAACGGGTGTTGCGGGCGCAGGCGTATTGTTGACTGAAGGTTGTCGTGGTGAAGGTGCAATCCTTCGTAACAAAGACGGCGAACCGTTCATGGAACGTTATGCTCCAACTTTGAAAGACTTGGCACCACGTGACTTCGTATCACGTTCTATGGACCAAGAGATCAAAGAAGGTCGTGGTTGTGGGCCTAAGGGCGATTACATCCTGCTTGATATGACGCACCTGGGTGCTGACACAATCATGAAACGTCTTCCATCTGTATTCGAGATTGGTAAGAAATTCGCGAACGTTGACATCACTAAAGAGCCAATTCCTGTAGTACCAACAATCCATTACCAAATGGGTGGTATTCCAACGAATATTCATGGTCAGGTGGTTGTTCCTGAGTCTCCTGAAACTGAAACGCTGGTTACTCACTACGACAAAGAAAATGATGTTTATTCAACCAATCAAGAAGGTCGTGACTTCACTAAACCAGTGAAAGGCTTCTATGCAATCGGTGAGTGTTCATGTGTATCTGTACACGGTGCAAACCGTCTAGGTACCAACTCACTGCTTGACTTGGTGGTATTTGGTAAGGCTGCTGGTCAGCACATCATCGATTATGTGACTAAACATCACGGTGATGAATACGAACCGCTTCCAACAACCGTGCTTCAAGAAACTGTTGAACGTATTCGTAAACTTGACGAATCAACTACAGGTGAGAATGCGCAAGACGTTGCTGATGCAATCCGTGACATCGTTCAAGACCACGCTGGTGTATTCCGTACATCTGCGCTTCTAGACGAAGGTGTGAAACAGATTCTTGCAATTGAACCGCGCGTACGCAATATTCACTTGAAAGACAAATCTAAAGTATTCAACACTGCACGTATTGAAGCACTTGAAGTTGAAAACTTGTATGAAGTTGCGAAAGCAACGCTTATTTCAGCTGCTGCTCGTAAAGAATGCCGTGGTGCACATACGGTTGTAGACTTTGAGGAGTCTCCAGACCATGCTGAATACCCATATGGTCGTCGTGATGATGAGTGGATGAAGCACACTTTATGGTTCTCTGCGGACAACCGTTTAGAGTACAAGCCAGTTCGTTACCGTCCATTGTCGGTTGACGCGATTCCACCTAAACCACGTACATTCTAATCAGGAGAATTCAGATGAGTAGAGGTACTCGTACATTTCATATCTACCGCTACGATCCTGACAAGGATAAAGCACCGTACATGCAAACTTTCAAACTTGAACTGACTGATAAGCACCGTATGTTGCTTGATGCACTTCTTGCATTGAAAGTACAGGACGAAACTTTAACGTTCCGTCGTTCATGTCGTGAAGGTATTTGTGGTTCTGATGGCGTGAACATCAATGGTAAAAATGGTTTGGCGTGTCTTTGGAACCTGAACGATTTACCAAATGAAATTACTGTTCGTCCATTGCCTGGTCTTCCTGTAGTGAAAGATCTGGTGGTTGATATGAACCAGTTCTATGATCAGTACAACAAGATCCATCCATTCTTGATCAACAACCAGCCTGCGCCTCCTAAGGAACGTTTACAGTCTCCTGAAGAGCGTGAGCATCTTGATGGTCTATATGAATGTATTCTATGTGCATGCTGTTCAACTTCATGCCCGTCATTCTGGTGGAACCCGGACAAGTTCTTGGGTCCTTCAGCATTGTTGAATGCTTACCGCTTCATCATTGACTCGCGTGATACTGGAACACAAGAGCGTTTGGCTCGTCTAGACGACCCGTTCTCGCTCTTCCGTTGTAAAGGCATCATGAACTGTGTATCTGTATGTCCTAAAGGCTTGAACCCAACGAAAGCAATCGGTCACATCCGTAATATGCTTTTAGATATGGCAGGCTAATAGGCTGCTCTTGGCAGTTTAGAAAAAAGCACACCTTCAGGTGTGCTTTTTTTATGCAAGCTATTGGAAAAATTAAAAAATCATAAGATAAAAATAAAGATACTATACTTAAAATGTATAAAGTTGAGTGAAATAGTGGGGAAGTGGATATTGGCTTTGAGCGCCATATAAGAAGAACATGTGATTATTTTGGGTATTTATGATTTTTAGATGTAAAACTGACCTGAAAAATAGCAAGAACGATGTTATTATATAACGGAAATTTAGGGAGGGAGTGGATTGAAAGATTTGCTCTCTTTTTATTTATCGGAAATGCTTAGGACTTAAGTCTACATTGAATCTATTTTTGAGATAAAGCACCATATATTAGAGTAAAATATCAGAACTGTATTTAGCCAATTTATGGAAGGTATGTGTCAAAAAAATCAATTGAAAAGTTGAGATCATGTTAGCATTTAGCCCATGACTATGTTTAAAAAATGCCACGTCAGGTACATTTTTTAAACACTGCATAATCAGGGACTGGTATATAAAGGTAGACCCGAGTCGCTTTAGAAAAAATCTTTGTTAATGCTTGCTTTTTTCTAAGTCGATTTGCAAAAAAATTGCCCGGTTTCGATCGGGTATTCAATGAGTGATGATGCCGCTGAGGGGCGTTATTGTTCATTAAACATATCAAGATTTTCTTGGTGTGGTGATAACGCCTCATGGCTTATGCCTTATGGGGGACTAGTATCATATTACCAATTTGATGCTAATAATCCTGGGTTTTGCTTAAAAAGCATCCTGAAAATGTTTTTGCAATAGGAAATGGGTCCACAAATGCAAGAAGTTGCTGACGCTCTGCGTCTTGACACTGAACTTTCCGCTGATAGTGCAGCGTATATTGAAGAACTTTATGAGCAGTATCTGACTGCTCCAGACTCAGTGGGTGCTGACTGGAGAGCGTACTTCGATAAATTCCCAAAAGGTGATCAACCACACAGTAATGTACGTGAGCAATTCCTACTTTTAGGTCGCAATTCAAGCCGTATTCAGCCTATTGTTCAGTCGACAGTCAGCTCAGAGCATGAACGTCGTCAAATTGGCGTGCTACAGCTGATTGCTGCGTACCGTAACCGTGGCCACCAGAAAGCAAAACTGGATCCATTAGGTTTGGCGAAGCGTGAAGTTGTGCCTGATCTAGATCTTGCTGCGCATGGTTTGACTCAGTCTGACCTGGATACAGTATTCAATACTGGCAACCTGGCGATCGGTAAAGAAGAGGCGACTTTGGCTGAAATGGTTCAGTCAATGGAAGCCACTTACTGTGGTTCAATCGGTGCTGAATACATGCACATCGTGGACACCAAAGAAAAACGTTGGATTCAACAACGTCTAGAAAGTGCACGCGGTCAATATGGCTTCAATGCTGATCAAAAGAAACATGTCCTTGAGCGTTTAACTGCAGCTGAAGGCCTAGAAAAATATCTTGGTAATAAATTCGTTGGTGCCAAACGTTTCGGCGTTGAAGGTGGTGAAGCATTCATCCCAATGGTCAACGAAATTATTCAGCGTGCAGGTTCTGTAGGCTGTAAAGAAGTTGTGATCGGTATGCCTCACCGCGGCCGTTTAAACCTTCTTGTTAACATCATGGGTAAAAACCCGGCTGACCTGTTTGGTGAGTTCGAAGGTAAATCTATTCACAAGAAAGGTTCCGGTGACGTTAAGTATCACCAAGGCTTCTCTTCAAACGTCATGACTCCGGGTGGCGAAGTTCACTTGGCATTGGCGTTTAACCCGTCACACCTGGAAATCGTTGGCCCTGTGGTTGAAGGTTCGGTACGTGCACGTCAAGTACGTCGTAAAGACATTGGCGGCGATGACGTATTGCCACTAATCGTACACGGTGATGCTGCATTTGCAGGTCAGGGCGTCAATCAGGAAACTTTCCAGATGTCACAAACTCGCGGTTATACCGTGGGTGGTACAGTGCACATTGTGATTAACAACCAGGTTGGTTTCACGACGTCTGATCCACGTGACGCGCGTTCTACAGAATACTGTACTGACATCGCTAAAATGATTCAGGCCCCGATCTTCCATGTCAATGGTGATGATCCTGAAGCTGTGGTGTTCATTTCACAACTGGCACATGACTTCCGTCATACATTCCGTAAAGACGTTGTGATTGACATGTTCTGCTACCGTCGTCGTGGTCATAACGAAGCAGATGAGCCGGCTGCAACTCAACCAATGATGTATCAAGTGATTAACAAGAAAGCGACCACGCGTACGCTTTATGCGGATCAGCTGGTACAACAGGGTGTTCTTGATCGTGCAAGTGCAGATCAGATGGTTGAAAACTACCGTGCAGACCTGGAAGCGGGTAATCATGTTGCCAATGCACTGGTACTTGAACCAAACAAAAAAATGTTTGTGGACTGGACGCCTTACTTAGGTCATGAGTACACAGATGAGTGGGATACAACTTTCCCAATCGAACGTCTAAAAGAGCTTGGCACGAAAATGCGTGAGCTTCCTGAAGGCTTCGTGATGCAGCGTCAAGTTGCGAAAGTGATCGATGATCGTCTGAAAATGCAAACGGGTGAAATGCCACTGAACTGGGGTGCTGCTGAAACTCTGGCGTATGCAACTGTACTAGATGATGGTTACTTGCTTCGTTTAACGGGTGAAGACGTAGGTCGTGGTACTTTCTCACACCGTCATGCAAAACTGCATAACCAAGTAGATGGTTCAACTTATCTTCCCCTATGTAACCTGAAAGAAAACCAGCCGCGTACTGCAATCTATGACTCTTTATTGTCAGAGATGGCTGTATTGGCATTTGAATATGGTTATGCGACGACTCTTCCTAAGAGTTTGATCATCTGGGAAGCGCAATTCGGTGACTTCGCAAACTGTGCACAGGTTGTAATTGATCAGTTTATCTCATCTGGTGAAACCAAATGGGAACGTGTATGTGGCTTAACCATGCTTCTTCCACACGGTTTTGAAGGTCAAGGTCCAGAGCATTCATCTGCACGTTTGGAACGTTTCTTGCAGCTATGTGCTGAAGACAACATGCAAGTCATCACACCGACCACGCCTGCACAGATTTATCATGCACTTCGTCGTCAAGCACTTCGTCCAATCCGTAAACCATTGATCGTGACTTCACCGAAGTCGCTTCTTCGTCATAAACTTGCAACGTCTACACTTGAAGAACTTGCAACTGGTTCATTCCAAACTGTGATTGATGAAGTCGATAACATCAACAAGTCAGACGTGACTCGTCTTGTACTTTGTGGTGGTAAGGTCTACTACGATTTAGTTGAAAAACGTCGTGAAAAAGAATTGAACAACACTGCAATTGTACGTATTGAACAACTATATCCATACCCAGAAAAACGCCTGGCAGAAGTGCTTGCGCAATATCCAAACGTTAAAGAACTTGTTTGGGCGCAAGAAGAACCGAAGAACCAAGGCGCTTGGTTGTTCATCGCACCGCGTCTATATGACGACGTGATGAAAGCGGGTAAACAAGTACGTATTAGCTATGCAGGCCGTGAAGCTTCTGCTGCACCGGCATGTGGTTCACCATATTTGCATGCAAAACAACAAGCTCAGCTCATCAACGACGCGCTTGCGATCGACGCTGAATAATCCAGGAGATTCTAAGTAATGGCAACCGAAATTAAAGCACCGGTATTCCCAGAGTCAGTTGCGGACGGTACGATCGCAACTTGGCACAAACAACCAGGTGAAGCAGTGTCACGTGATGAAGTGATCTGCGATATTGAGACTGATAAAGTTGTTTTAGAAGTTGTTGCTCCTGCAGACGGTACACTTGCATCTATTATTAAAGGTGAAGGCGATACTGTTCTTTCAGCTGAAGTCATTGCACAGTTTGAAGAAGGTGCTGTTTCTGGCGCTACGCAAACTCAAGCAGTTCAGTCTGAAGAGAAAGTTGAACAAGCTGCTGCGCAAACTGAAGCAGGTAATGCACCGATCGTTGAACGTCAACAAGTACAGGACCAGGCTCCAGCAGTGCGTAAAGCATTGACTGAATCTGGTGTTGCAGCTGCTGATGTTGCAGGTACTGGCCGTGGCGGTCGCATCACGAAAGAAGATGTGGCAAATCATCAAGCGAAACCAGCAGCACCTGCAGCGCAACCATTAAGCGTTGCAGTGGGCGAGCGTATCGAAAAACGTGTTCCTATGACTCGTCTTCGTAAGCGTGTTGCTGAACGTTTACTTGCAGCGACTCAAGAAACTGCAATGTTGACCACGTTCAACGAAGTGAACATGAAACCAATCATGGAAATGCGTGCTCAATACAAAGATGCATTCGAGAAGCGTCATGGTGCGCGTCTTGGCTTCATGTCATTCTTCGTTAAAGCAGCGACTGAAGCACTTAAACGTTACCCAGCGGTAAATGCTTCAATTGATGGTGATGACATTGTTTATCACGGTTACTATGACATCGGTGTTGCAGTTTCATCTGAGCGTGGTTTAGTGGTTCCTGTACTTCGTGATACAGACCGCATGAACTATGCTGAAGTTGAAAACGGCATCCGTGCATATGCTGGCAAGGCACGTGACGGTAAACTGGGTATTGAAGATATGACTGGCGGTACATTCACTATTACTAATGGTGGTACTTTCGGTTCATTGCTTTCTACACCAATTCTAAATACGCCACAAACTGCGATTCTGGGTATGCACAAAATCCAGGAACGTCCGATGGCGGTGAATGGTCAAGTAGAAATCTTGCCAATGATGTACCTTGCACTGTCTTATGACCACCGTTTAATCGATGGTAAAGAAGCAGTCGGTTTCCTTGTAACAATCAAAGAATTGTTAGAAGAGCCAGCGCGTCTTATCCTTGATCTGTAATTTATTCATTAAAAATCTCCCCTAACCCCTCTTTAAAAAGAGGGGAAGGTCCCTCTTTGGAAAAGGGGGATTAAAGGGGGATTAATTGGAGATAAACATGTCTCAATTCGATTTAGTCGTAATTGGTGGTGGCCCGGGCGGCTACGAAGCAGCAATTCGTGCAGCTCAACTTGGTTACAAAGTTGCGTGTATTGAAAAACGTATTCATAAAGGTAAACCATCTTTAGGCGGTACTTGTTTAAACGTGGGTTGTATCCCGTCTAAAGCTTTACTTGATTCTTCACATCGTTATGAAGATACCGTTCAGCATCTAGATGACCATGGTATTACGACCGGTGAAGTGAAGTTTGATCTTGCTAAAATGCTGGCTCGTAAAGACAAAGTTGTAGATCAATTGACTGGCGGTATCGATCAATTACTTAAAGGTAATGGCATCGAGTGGTTAAAAGGTACGGGTAAACTGCTTGCAGGTAAAAAAGTAGAATTTGTTTCTCACGAAGGTGAAACTCAAGTTTTAGAGCCTAAATACGTGATTCTTGCGACGGGTTCTGTGCCTGTAAATATTCCAGTGGCTCCTGTAGATCAAGACTTAATCGTTGATTCTACTGGCGCACTTGAATTCCCAGAAGTACCTAAGCGTTTAGGTGTGATTGGTGCTGGTGTAATCGGCCTTGAGCTTGGTTCAGTATGGCGTCGTTTAGGTGCAGAAGTTGTTGTATTTGAAGCAATGGATGCATTCTTGCCAATGGCTGATAAAGCTTTGGCAAAAGACTTCCAAAAACTATTAACTAAGCAAGGTATGGATATCCGTATCGGTGCGAAAGTTGCAGGTACTGAAATCAATCGTCGTGAAGTAACGGTTAAATATAACCAAGCTGGCGAAGACAAAACTGAAACTTTCGATAAATTAATCGTTTGTGTTGGTCGCCGCGCATATGCTGAAGGTTTATTGGCTGAAGATTCAGGCATTAAGTTGACTGAACGTGGTTTGGTTGAAGTAAATGATTGGTGTGCAACTTCTGTTGAAGGTGTATACGCGATTGGTGACTTGGTACGTGGTCCAATGCTTGCGCATAAAGCAATGGAAGAAGGCGTAATGGCAGTGGAACGTATTCACGGTCATGCTGCACAAGTGAACTATGACACGATTATTTCTGTAATTTACACACACCCGGAAGCGGCGTGGGTAGGTTTAACAGAACAGCAAGCGGCTGAAAAAGGTCATGAAGTTAAAACCGGCCAATTCGGTTTTGCTGTGAACGGTCGTGCTTTAGCTGCGGGTGAAGGTGCTGGTTTCGTAAAGTTTGTTGCTGATGCGAAAACAGATCGTTTACTTGGTATGCACGTGATTGGACCTGCTGCGTCTGATATCGTACACCAAGGTATGATTGCACTTGAGTTCGTATCTTCAGTAGAAGATCTTCAGTTGATGACTTTCGGTCACCCGACATTCTCTGAAGTGGTACATGAAGCTGCACTTGCGGTTGATGGTCGTGCGATTCACGCGATCCAACGTAAGCGTAAGTAATTCGAAAAAAGAGCGACTTAGGTCGCTCTTTTTACATTTCATGGTTGTTTTTATTGGAACAATCATCTAAAAATAAAGATAACGATTTTAAGAAATGCTGGTACTGCTTTGACGGACGTCTGGGTGCTGGTGGGTTATAACAAGGCAAAGAAGTAATAAAAGGTTATTCAATGAATTTACATGAGTATCAAGCAAAAGCGCTATTAAAAAAATATGGTATGCCTGTACAGGAAGGGATACTTGCCACCAATGCCGATGAAACGGTGTATGCTTTTGAGCAGCTTGGTGGAAAGTTCGCAGTATTGAAAGCACAGGTGCATGCGGGCGGCCGGGGTAAGGCTGGTGGGGTAAAAGTGGTAAAATCGGCTGCCGAGGCTGCTGAATATGCCAACCAGATTATTGGTTCACGCTTGGTGACTTATCAGACTGATGCCAATGGTCAGCCGGTAAATAGCATTTTAGTCTCTGAGGACGTTTATCCGGTTGAGCGCGAGCTGTACTTGGGCGCTGTCGTAGATCGCTCGACTCGCCGCATCACTTTTATGGCGTCGACTGAGGGAGGTGTTGAAATTGAGAAAGTGGCCGAAGAAACCCCTGAAAAAATTATTAAAGTTGAAGTTGATCCTTTAGTCGGTCTAATGCCATTTCAGGCGCGTGAAGTTGCTTTTGCACTTAAACTCAAAGATGGACAAATCAATCAGTTTGTTAAAGTCATGACGGCTGCCTATCAGGCATTTGTAGACAATGATTTTGCACTTTTCGAAATCAATCCGCTGTCTGTGCGTGAAAATGGCGACATTCTGTGTGTTGATGCCAAAATCGGAATTGATTCAAATGCGCTGTACCGCTTGCCTGAAGTGGCGGCACTACGTGATAAGTCTCAAGAAAATGAACGTGAGTTAAAAGCGTCTGAGTTCGATCTGAACTATGTCGCGCTGGAAGGTAACATTGGTTGTATGGTCAATGGTGCTGGTCTTGCCATGGCAACCATGGATATTATCAAACTTTATGGCGGTCAACCAGCCAACTTCCTGGATGTGGGTGGTGGTGCAACCAAAGAGCGTGTAATTGAAGCTTTTAAAATTATCCTTGCCGATACTTCTGTGCAGGGTGTATTGATTAATATTTTTGGTGGAATTGTACGTTGTGACATGATTGCTGAAGCAATTATTGCAGCGGTTCAGGAAGTAAATGTGACCGTTCCTGTGGTTGTTCGCCTCGAAGGCAACAATGCGGAACTGGGTGCAAAATTACTAGATGAATCAGGTTTGAAATTGATTTCTGCACACGGTCTTGCTGATGCTGCAGAAAAAATCGTTGCTGCTGTAAAAGCTTAAAGGGGTATTGATCATGAGCGTATTAGTTAATAAAGACACTAAAGTATTGGTACAGGGCTTTACAGGCAAAAACGGTACATTCCATTCTGAACAGGCTCTGGCCTACGGTACTAAAGTCGTGGGTGGTGTAACCCCGGGTAAAGGTGGTCAAACTCATCTGGAACTGCCTGTATTTAATACCATGCGTGAAGCGGTAAAAGAAACAGGTGCAGATGCTTCGGTGATTTATGTTCCGGCACCCTTTGTACTGGATTCTATTGTTGAAGCGGTTGATTCTGGCATTGAGTTAATTGTGGTGATCACTGAAGGTGTACCGACCATCGACATGCTCAAAGCCAAACGTTATCTGGAAACCAATGGTAATGGCACACGTCTGATCGGGCCGAACTGTCCGGGTATTATTACGCCAGGTGAATGTAAGATCGGGATTATGCCGGGTCATATCCATCAACTAGGTAAAATCGGGATTATCTCGCGTTCAGGCACACTGACTTATGAGGCTGTGGCACAAACCACGAAACTGGGTCTGGGTCAGTCGACCTGTATTGGTATTGGTGGGGATCCAATTCCAGGTATGAACCAGATTGACTGCTTGAAACTGTTCCAGGAAGATCCGAAAACTGAAGCCATCATCATGATTGGTGAGATTGGTGGTACGGCGGAAGAAGAAGCAGCTGAATATATTCAATCGAATGTGACTAAGCCAGTTGTTGGTTATATTGCGGGTGTAACTGCACCTAAAGGCAAACGTATGGGTCACGCAGGTGCGATTATTTCAGGCGGTAAGGGTACAGCAGAAGAAAAGTTTGCTGCCTTTGAGCGTGCGGGTATGGCCTATACGCGTAGTCCTGCCGAACTTGGTTCAACCATGCTGCAAGTACTAAAAGATAAAGGTTTGGTTTGATATCCACATTAGACCTTCAATAAAAAAGCTCCCATCTGGGAGCTTTTTTATATCTCATTCTATTTTCAGGTTTTAGCTTTAAGGCTCTGAGTCATACCGTTGATGTCACCACCCTGAATACCAAGCTCACTCATCAGACTGTCAATAAGCGGTGCCTGGCTACGATAACGCAGGGCACTATTGACTACCTGATCTGACAGGGCAACATTGCTACCTTCATGATGGGCATCCGCCTGACAGGCACCGGGATGACCGCCATGTAGTCCATTAACCTGGAGAATCTTGATATCATCAATATTTTCCATTGGCTTGACACTTTCCCGGATAATTTCAGGCAAGTATTTCAGCATAGCCAGACGAATCTGCATTTCGACCTGTTCAGGTGACAGGACGTTATTGGCTTCATTGACCGCACGGGTACCTTCAGCATCGACTTGATACTGTTTCTCCATTGCCTGAGCCAGTAGAATTTTCGCATCCGCTTCGCCCTTGGCCTTCAGGCGGACTTTTTCTGCTTCGGCCTCAGCCGCAATTCGCACTGCTTCTGCGTCATCTGCTGCCGCCTGTTTGCCAGCTTCAGCGGCAACTGTAATGGCAATCGCATCTTTTTCAGCATGTTCTTTGGCTGCGACTAGTTCAACTGCCTTTTGACGCTCTGCTTGCTGGATTTGACGTACGGTGATGACTTCTTCTTCTGCTTTTACCGCTTGTGCACGTGCCTGATCGGCTTGGGCTTTGGCTTCAGATTCAGCACGTGATTTTTCCGCAATGGCAATGGCGCGATCCTGTTCAGCCAGTTCAATGGTTTTCTTTTGCTCGACCTGTGCTTTTTGAATCAGCTGGGCCTTTTGAATATTTTCATTTTCGACATCACGGGCGGCCAAAATACGCTTGAGTTCGACTTCTCGTTCAGCGGCAATTTGTGCTTCTTCTGCTTCACGTTTTTTGCCGGCTTCCTGAGCGGCAATTTCAGCCAGTTGTTCAGCTCGGCGAATGGCAATTTCACGTTCTTGCTGCAGTTTGGCATATTCTTCTTCACGAATAATTTGCAGGCGCGCCTGTTCAGCTTCCAGATTTTTAGTTTTGATCGCCAGATCGGTATCCTGTTCGATGTGGTTACGCTTGCGACGGCGGTCTTCAATGGTTTCAGTGAGCTTGGTCAGACCTTCGGCATCAAACGCATTTTGTGGATTAAAGTATTTAAATCCGGTCTGATCCAGTCCGGTTAGGGAAACCGTTTCAAGCTCCAGACCGTTTTTGTGCAAATCTTCTGAAACCACTTGTTGGACTTTTTGTACAAAATCGACCCGTTTTTCATGCAATTCTTCCATGGCCATTTCTGCAGCCACTGCGCGCAGTGAATCAACAAATTTACCTTCCACCAGATTTTTTAATTCATTGGGTGACATGGTTTTTTGACCAAGGGTTTGTGCTGCGGTGGCAATTGAATCTGCTGTAGGTTTGACTCGGACATAGAATTCGGCCATGACATCGACCCGCATCCGGTCACGGGTAATCAGTGCCTGATCATCAGCACGGCGGACTTCAAGGCGTAGGGTGTTCATATTTACTGGAATAATTTCATGTAACACCGGAAGCACGATTGCGCCTCCACCTAAAATCACTTTTTCTCCACCCCAACCGGTACGCACAAAGGAAATTTCTTTGCTTGAACGACGGTATAAGCGTGCAATGATGAGACCGAAAGTCACCAGTGCCACAAAAATAATTCCCGCAATAATTAAAATATTATATAAATCAAATGTTAACATTGTTATAAAGTCTCAATTGAGTGCTAGCTAAATAAAATTAAAGTGCAATGGCTTGAAAACCGTTCTTGGTTTTGTGGGTTAGAACTACATTCTGACCTTGATTTAAAATTTGATTGTTTTCTGGTTCAACTAGAACATAATGAGTCTGGCCATGTTGATCCCGGACTTTTGCTTGTGCGGGAGAATTCACTTTGGCATCTCCGAGAATAATGGTCGCGGTACGTCCGATGAGTTCATCACTATGAATCGCAGAGGTTTCATCTTGAGGCAGGAGCTTGCTGGCGGCCATGGCAAGAAAGCGCACCACAGGCATACACAGAAATAGGCAGGCTGGAGAAATCAGCCAGACGTTAAATAGTTGGCTGGTCAGGCGCTCAAATATTCCCTGAATCAATAAACCGCTTAACCCATAACTGGTCAGGAAAATAATCAGCCAGATAAATAAAGGCAGACGCCCCAGATATAACCAGTCAAATACTTTGCTAAAAACACCGGGAGACTGATCCGGGCTTATTTCCGGTTGCAGGGGATCTTCAGGTAAAAACTGTTCGAAGATATGCTGAGAGCCGCCGCCGAGCAGCAATAGAATACATTCTAGAGCAGCAAACATCAGCATTAGGCTAAGGCTAATACTAAATACGATATTTGATGGATGCGTAAACAGTTCCCACATTTTTTTTATCTCTATAATTATGTTTTTAGGAAAAGTGTCTGAAAGTTTTTATTGATATAACGATAACAGTAATTGTTGATTTTGTATGCAAAAAAATAACAAAAAACCTTATAAACAAGGATTGAATATATTAGATCTCTTGCGAAA
>NZ_DCLL01000058.1:33512-50245 GCF_002321025.1 Acinetobacter lwoffii | reverse complement strand
TCCGTCTATCTCGTCGGTATGTGCTCATTATAGGGCAATTTCTTACACGTGCAAGCGCTTTTAACGCACAGGAATCACGAGTGTTTTATTTTTATGCACCAAATTGGTTCAATTCCATACAATTCATTACATAAGTACATATTTTTAAAACAGAAATATAAATTAAATATTTCTGCTTTATTCTATGCCTAATTTTTTACGACTGGTGCTTTAATCGTCACACTGGTGATTTTTACAGGGTTCACCGGCACATTTTGATGCATTCCATAGTTTCGGGTAGGTACTTTGGCAATCTGATCGACGATATCCATGCCTTTAGTGACCTTACCAAATACCGCATAGCCGGCATTTCTAGCAGAACGATCCAGGAAATCATTATCGACCAGGTTTACAAAGAATTGTGCTCGGGCAGAATCCGGCTGATTGGTACGGGCCATGGCTAAAGTACCGCGTTTATTTTGCAGACCATTCGATGATTCGTTTTTAATGGGTGCTTTGGTATTGGCTTTTTCCTGCATGTTCACATCAAAGCCACCACCCTGCACCATAAAACCTGGAATGACGCGGTGAAAAATCGTATCCTTATAGAAGTTGCTCTTTACATAGCTTTCGAAGTTCTTTGCCGAGATTGGTGCTTTGTCATTGAAGAGTTCAATTTCAATATTTCCAGATGAAGTCTTCATCTCAATAATCGTATTTTCAGCAAAGCTTGGCAGACTGACCGCAGCAAGTGCGATGACACATAATGATTTCTTTAACATTTATTAACTCATCTACTTAGAAGTAATGGTTGTGAATGACTATATATTAATCTTTTATAACTCATAATGCAGTGACCTGCCGACTAAAGACAAGAGAATAAGAATGAAGCATGCATTATTACAGGAGCAAAATATCCACCAGTTTCCACCTTGGCGTTTGCAGGGTGAGGGTTTTATTCTGAATTATTGGCTGACCCCAAGCTTTATTGAGCAAGCAAAACAGTTCCGTATTGCGCCTTCTCCGCTGGGTCGTATGGTCCAAGTCTTATTGGTGCGTTATCACGCTTCGCCGATTGGCCCTTATGATGAGTTACTGATTCTGGATCATCCTTTAATTAGTAAACGAAGCCTCAGCTCAATTCCTAAAATTTATGTGTCTACCCATGAGTCTGTGGTACACGGTCAGCATTTATGGGGCATTCCCAAAGAACATGCGCAGTTTGAATGGCAGGAAAAGGATCAGGAAGTGCTGTGTCAGATTCAGCATCAAAACCAGCATATGACGATTCGGCTGAAGAAAACCAAATCTGCACGCCAGTTCTACATTAATAGTCATCATATTCCAGCGTCTATGCTGAAGATTCAGCAAGCCTGGAAAGGGCAGCGTTTTCAGTTTAGTCCACAGTTCCGCGGTCACCTCTCTAAACTCTCGCAAGTAGAGTGGCAAGATGCCGAGAATATATTTCCAGACTTTTCCAAAGCCAAATTGCTGCAAAGCTTTTATGTCCCCAAATTCAATCTGATCTTTCCTGAAGCCCAGATCAACAGCAAAGTATAAGAACTGATAAAAACTTAGCTATAAAAAAAGGTGTTTCATGAGAAACACCTTTTGCGCTCGCGCCTTGGATTTAACTATTTTTGTCCCAGAATTTGCGGAAGTTTTTGCTGATCTCAATCACATATTTTTTGGCACGGCGAGAGATCGGCGTCAGGTTGATAAAACCATGTGCCTGATCGGTATATTCATGATAATGAACACTCACGCCATTCTGACGTAGTTTATGTGCATAGATTGAACCTTCATCATGCAGGACATCATGGCGTGCGGTAATTACATAACTTGGCGGTAAATTCCGCAATTCACCATAAGTAGGTGAAATCAGCGGATCATCCAGTTCAATCTGATGGGTTTGGGCATACATGAAGGTCACCAGATCAATATCCTGTTCCGAAAGTACCAGTCCATCTTTATAGGCATAAAAAGAAGGATGGCGACTTTTAAAGTCGACCGCCGGATAAAGCAAAAGCTGTGCTCGTGCGGCATAAGATTTACCTGCACTGCGCTGTGCCACCACAGTAGCCAGATTTCCGCCCGCACTGTCCCCTGCTACGGCAATACGATTTTTATAGATTTTTAGTTGGTTACTATGCTGATGTGCCCAAGCCAAGGCATCTTCACAAACCTGTACCATCTGCAAGGGGCTAAATTCTGGCGTCAGCGGATAAGCCACGCTTAGCACCTGCACTTTGGCATGTACTGCCAGCAAGCGACAGAATTCATCATGGCTGTCCAGACCGCCCACCATAAATGCACCGCCATGATAAAAAATCACCATCGGCAACTTCTTTTGTGGAGCTGGATGATAATGCCGGGCAAAGATGCTGCCACTTTGCAAAGGCAGGCGCAGCTCTTCGATGACTTTGACAGTAGTTGGTTTAGCCGCGATCGCTTTCATGCGTGCATCAAACAATGTGCGCGAATGAGCCAGATCCTCACTGATAAAACTGCTATGCCCCTGTTTTATCTGGATGGCCATCAGGCATTTAACCAATGGATCTAAATCAGGATAAACATGAGGATAATCCAGAGCCTTAACTAATGCTTCCTGTGCAATGCCAGGTAAGCGGTCCAGCATACGCGCTGCCGTCCCTTGTCCCTTTTCCATCACACTTTTCAGAACCGGAGGATTCACAGTCATTATTTTTAGTCCTTATTCTCTTAATTCTTCATAGTTTCTACACGATTAGCGTTTCAGTGACCATATTCTTATATAAGTCTTAATATCAATGTACATATAGCTTCTACTCGATACGTTACCCTCATTTATAAAAGATGTCATTGACCGTTTAAAGGTTATTTTTGACGTACTTTTGCGAGCTTAAGTATATTTTTTATTACAAATCGGGAGGATGCCTATGGCTAGCAAAATTCTAGCTCTGTCTTTGGCGACTGCATTTTTAGCTGTAGGCTGCGTCGCATTTCCTGAAGATGGTGGCTATTATGATGGCCGCTATGATCAGCGTTATGACCGTCGCTATGAACTGGACCGGCGTTATGAACAAGATCGTCGCTATGAGCGGCAACGTTGGGAATATGAACAGCAACGCAAACGCATTGAACTGGATCGACGTAAACAGGAATTACAACATCGCAATTGGGAGCAGGATCGTAAAAGACAGTTAGAGCTGGATCGACGTAAAAGCCAACTGGAACGACAGCGCCATGAACAGCAACGTAAAAATATCATGACGCAACGGCAAAAACAGGCAGAGGCAGAACGTAAACGTCGTCAGGATCTGGAGCGTAAACGTGTAACAGATCAACGCAGTAAAAAAGTCCAGCAAAATCGTTCTAATCAACGCTGGAATGACAACCGACGTCATCAAGAACAACGTTCACGCGATCGTCGCGATTAAGACTTGAATCATTTTCTGTATTAAAAGCCCAGACTGGGCTTTTTAAATGGAAAAAGATAGCTGCCAGATAGACAAAGGCCCTAAAGAAAATTTCTTTAGGGCCTTTGCAGAGGGTTATGTTAAACGAACTTCCACTTTGCTTATGCTTCTCAGCAATTCAACCAGAACATCCTATTCTCTATATAAATTATCCTATCGAATCAACTTGCTCTCATGAAGCGGACATTCACTATCCAAGCTGTAAGTTTTATCTTACAAACCGCTAAAATAGAGACGACTGATTCCAACAAATTCAAAAAAGGTAAATTCTGGACAAAAAAAGGCTTATCTAGAGAACAGGATAAGCCACGAAAACACATTTCAAAATAAGAAGAAACTACAGCGATAGAATCTAGAATAAATATTAATCAAAAGTTCATCTATTGTGAAAGACTTTATTGCTTAGATATTAATCGTTTTTATGTCTAATAAATAAATAGGCAAAAAAAAGCTGAGTTTTGGGGATACTCAGCTTGAAAAAAGCAACTCTAAAATAGGGCAACAGCAACCCGGTTCGGCTCTCTCCTCTGAACAAGGTCGCTGTTAATAGAAGTATGATGCAATTTTTTTACCAATACTTAAAACGGATTAAAATTATTAATTTGATTCAAAAATACGATTATTCATTTTTTATATTTATTTTCAAATACTTAATTCTTAGATTTAGTCGCTAATTAAATCTATTCAGTTCAAAATTCGGATTCATCGCTGCTGATGTCCGTGTATTTTATTCTCATCCTATCCTGCTGTTGTGTTCTGAATAGCTTGTTCTGCTATCCGCTGGATTCAGTATTTTGTATAAATCTTAAATTTAATCTGGGTCGACGCTTGAATTTTTACACCCTGCCCCGATTTCTTTAGGTAATCAAGAACTTCACAACCATGGCAGTTCAGCATAAACGCAGTGAACACTGAGGCCTAAGGACTGTACATGTTTAAGAACCCATTTAAACGGAGTAAATCAATGGCGACTGAGCAAAACGAGCAAGCTCAACAACTTGAGCAAGAGCAAGCGGAACAAGATACAGCGCAAACTCAAGCTGAAACCGAGCAGGCTGAAGTTTCCGTTGAGTCTTTACAAGAGCAGATTGCGCAGCTTGAAGGTGATTTAAAGTTAGAAAAAGCCCGTACCGCCAATGCAGTTTATGAAGCACAAAAGAGTGTTGAACGTATTCAGCGTGAATCTGAAAAGCATAAAGATACAGTTCTGGAAAAGTTCTCTAAAGAGCTTCTAGAAACAGTCGACAATCTGGAACGTGCCATTGTGGCTGCAGGTGAAGAGCAAACACCATTGCGTGAAGGTGTTGAACTGACCCTTAAATCTTTATTGCATACCTTGGAGAAATTTGGGGTTGTGGCAGTGGATACCAACAACGGTTTCAATGCGGATCTGCATCAGGCAGTCGGGATTGATCCAAATGCCAAAGCAAATGAAATTGGGACTGTTTTGCAAAAAGGCTACACGCTTAACAGTCGCTTATTGCGTCCTGCCATGGTGATGGTCGGCGCTTAAGCCAAATAAATTCGGGAGTTTGTGAAATTTTTCAAAAATTTTACTTGAAAAAAATCGAACGGCTCTCATATCGGATAACAAGTGTAAATCACAAAAAAATTTTAGAGGAAACATCCAAATGGCTAAAATCATTGGTATTGACTTAGGTACTACAAACTCATGTGTTGCAGTACTTGAAGGCGACAAAGTTAAAGTAATCGAAAACGCTGAAGGCGCGCGTACCACTCCATCTATTATTGCCTATAAAGATGGCGAAATTCTGGTAGGTCAATCTGCAAAGCGTCAAGCAGTAACGAATCCGAAAAATACATTGTTCGCGATCAAACGTTTGATCGGTCGTCGTTATGAAGACCAAGCGGTACAAAAAGATATCGGTCTGGTTCCTTACAAAATCATCAAAGCTGACAACGGTGATGCTTGGGTTGATGTCAACGACAAAAAATTGGCGCCACAACAGGTTTCTGCTGAAATCTTGAAAAAGATGAAGAAAACTGCTGAAGATTACCTGGGCGAAACCGTAACTGAAGCTGTTATTACTGTTCCTGCTTACTTCAACGATGCACAGCGTCAAGCAACTAAAGATGCAGGTAAAATTGCAGGTTTAGAAGTTAAACGTATCATCAACGAGCCAACTGCTGCGGCACTTGCGTTTGGTATGGACAAGAAAGAAGGCGATCGTAAAATCGCGGTTTATGACTTGGGTGGTGGTACTTTCGACGTTTCAATCATTGAAATTGCGGACCTTGATGGCGACCAGCAAATTGAAGTATTGTCGACTAACGGTGATACATTCCTAGGTGGTGAAGACTTCGATAACGCGTTAATCGAGTTCCTGGTTGAAGAGTTCAAGAAAGAACAAAACTTTAACCTGAAACAAGATCCACTGGCGTTACAGCGTTTAAAAGAAGCTGCGGAGAAAGCGAAAATCGAGCTTTCTTCTTCAAATGCAACTGAAATCAACCTTCCATACATCACTGCTGATGCGACTGGTCCTAAACACTTAGTGATCAACGTAACACGTGCAAAACTTGAAGGTCTGGTTGCTGACCTGGTTGCGCGTACCATTGAACCTTGCCGTATTGCGCTTAAAGATGCGGGTCTTTCGACTTCTGACATCTCTGACGTGATCCTGGTGGGTGGTCAGTCTCGTATGCCAATGGTTCAACAGAAGGTTCAAGAATTCTTCGGTAAAGAGCCACGTAAAGACGTAAACCCTGACGAAGCAGTCGCAATGGGTGCTGCGATTCAAGGTGCGGTACTTTCAGGTGACAAAACTGACGTACTTCTACTTGACGTAACTCCGTTGACACTTGGTATTGAAACTATGGGCGGCGTGTTGACTGCAATCATCGAGAAAAACACCACGATTCCTGCAAAGAAATCTCAAGTGTTCTCAACTGCTGCGGACAACCAGCCTGCTGTAGACATTTCAGTTTACCAAGGTGAACGTAAAATGGCGCAGCAAAACAAATTGTTGGGTAACTTCCAGTTAGGCGACATCCCACCTGCGCCACGTGGTGTGCCACAAATTGAAGTATCTTTCGACATCAATGCTGATGGTATATTGAAAGTATCTGCGAAAGACAAGAGCACTGGTAAAGAGCAATCGATCCAGATTAAAGCAAACTCAGGTTTGTCTGATGCTGAAATCGAAGCAATGATCAAAGATGCTGAAGCGAATGCTGAAGAAGACCGTAAATTTGAAGAGCTTGCAAAAGCACGCAACGAAGCGGATGCTTTAGTTGCTTCTTCACAAAAAGCAGTGAAAGATCTTGGTGAACAAGTGACTGCAGACGAAAAAACTGCAATCGAAACTGCGGTTTCTGAGCTTGAAGCTGCAACTAAAGAAAATGACGTTGAAGACATCAAAGCGAAAACTGAAGCGCTGCAAAACATCATCATGCCAATTACACAACGTGCATATGAAGCAGCGCAAGGCCAAGGCGGTGCGCAAGGTTTTGACCCGAATGCATTCCAAGGCGGCGAAGGTCAATCTCAAAAAGCGGACGACGGCGTTGTAGATGCTGAGTTCACTGAAGTGAAAGATGACAAAAAATAATTTGTCGCTTTAACTGAAAAAACCGCGCTTTCGCGCGGTTTTTTTATGTTTCGACTTGAAGGAATAAAATAAAAATTACCAAAATTTGATCGTATTTTCAGGAAAAGCTGTTTAAGTTAAATCAAACATTAAAATACCCTGAACCCATGAAAACTCTGATTTTTCTGCCTTTACTTAATTGCTTGAGCCTGACGGCGTGTACCTTACCTGTTTCATCTTCCCCATCTCATATCACTTCGACTCAATCGACTCAAGCCATTGCCCAATTATTTGATCAGGCGCAAAGCTCTGGCGTTTTAGTGATTCAGCGTGGTCAACAGGTACAGGTCTATGGCAATGATTCAAGTCGTGCAGGTACCGAATATGTTCCTGCCTTTACCTTTAAAATGCTCAATGCCCTGATTGGCCTGCAACATGGCAAAGCCACAACCAATGAAATTTTTAAATGGGATGGCAAGAAACGCAGTTTTTCAGCTTGGGAAAAAGACATGACTCTCGGCCAAGCCATGCAAGCGTCTGCTGTACCCGTTTATCAGGAACTGGCACGTCGTATTGGCCTTGAACTGATGCAACAGGAAGTACAACGCATCCAATTTAGTAATCAGTAGATTGGTCAACAGGTCGATAACTTCTGGTTGGTAGGCCCTTTGAAAGTTACTCCAAAACAGGAAGTCCAATTTGTTTCTGCGTTGGCCCGAGAGCAACTGGCCTTTGATCCTCAAGTCCAGCAACAAGTCAAAGCCATGTTATTTTTACAGGAGCGGAAAGCTTATCGACTATATGTCAAATCCGGTTGGGGCATGGATGTGGAACCGCAAGTCGGCTGGCTCACCGGCTGGGTTGAAACACCGCAGGCTGAAATCGTGGCATTTTCACTCAATATGCAGATGCAAAATGGTATAGATCCGGCCATTCGCCTTGAAATTTTACAGCAGGCTCTGGGCGAATTAGGGCTTTACCCAAAAGTGGGGCAGCAAAGCAAATAGGCATGGGAAAAGTATTAAAATTAAGCTATATTTTTAAAAAATAAACATTTAAATAAAAAATATGCGTCTTCTGCTCTGTCTGCTCGTGGTGGGATTGATCATGTCTGCCTATCTGCATATGCAGGCCAAAACCCATCCTCAACTGCGCTATAACTCGCTGGCTGATCGCTTGACGCATCCTTTCGATACCCGCTTACGTTTCCGGATTGATCAGGTCGATTCAGGCTTTGGACTGAGTAAAGATCAAGTGATTCAACTGAGCAAGGAAGCCATCGAGATCTGGCATCAGGGAAGCAATCGTGACGATTTGATGGTCTATGATGAAAATGCTAGGCTGAGTATTCACCTGATCTATGATCAGCGCCAGCAAGACTATGATGCCTTAAAGAAAGTCGAAAAACAGTTGCTGGCAGATGACGCCAAGTATCAACGTCAGGTCAAAAACCTGGAAGCATCCCATCAGCATCTGGAAAGTCAGCAGCAACGCCTGATCCAGCAAAGAGATCAGATCAATAGTGAATTTCAGGCCTTACAGCAACGACGCCGTCAGCCGAATTTATCTGCTTATGAGCGTGAGCAGATTGAATATGAAGTCTTGGCTTTACAGCGCAAATCGGAAAATTTTCAACGGGAACTTCAGTACCTGCAGGAACAGCAAAATTCCTTTAATATGAATGTTTCCATGCATCAACATGGTCTGCAAAACCATCAGCAGAATATCATTCAAGCCCAGCAGCGTTTCCCTGCCCGCGAATTTCATAAAGGTGTATTTATGGGCAATCAAATTCAGGTTTATCAGTTTGATGCAGAAGATGATCTCCGCCTGACTCTGGCACATGAACTCGGACATGCCTTGGGTTTGTATCACCATAATGACCCGGAAGCACTGATGTATCCGGTGCTGGGTAAACAGAATCTGCAACACTTTCAGCTACGACCTGCAGACAAGACCTTGCTTTATAACCGTTAAGTGATCAGCTTGAATTCCTTAATTAATTTAAGTGTATAAGTATTATAAAAAACACTCTATTCTGATTTCATGTTATTGTGATTGGCTACATTGTTTAGGCCATCTTTGGAGATTCGTGTGAGTTACTACCATATTTTAATTGAAGTAAATGACCACATTAGTACGATTGATGAAACCCGTGATATCGAGATCTTTGATATCGAGGACATCCAACCCTATCTTCATTCGATTTTGCTGCCTTATTTCAATGAACAACTGATTGAACTCGACGATGAAAATCTGGAATATAAAGATATTCTGCATTTGGAAATCAAACAGACCTTATTGCCGATTAATGACCTGATCGAAGAAGAACAGCGTCTGTTACCAAGTGATACCGACATTACCATTAGCGCCTATGAAATTTTTAATAACCGCGAGTTGAGTCAGGATGTCACCAGCGTGATCTTTGACCTGCTTGAAGCGGTAAAACTGGATAGCTAAACTTTTTCCATGCATAAAAAAAGTCCTCATTGAGAGGACTTTTTTTATGCATGGATTTAGATCGAGAATGAAGATCCACAACCACAGGTCGTGGTCGCATTCGGGTTTTGTACCACGAAACGTGAGCCTTCCAGACCTTCTAAATAATCTACTACCGAACCAACCAGATACTGATAACTCAGTGAATCGACCAGGACTTTAACATCGCCATTGGCGAATTCTGCATCATCTTCATTCTGGCTTTCTGCAAAGTTAAAGCCATAAGAGAAACCTGAACAGCCGCCACCGGTCACATAGACACGGAGCATTAAGTCTTGGTTACCTTCACTGTCACGCAACTGGCGTACTTTATTTGCGGCATTGTCGGTGAGCACAAGCGCTTGGGCATTCATGGCGGATTCCTCTGTTGAATGGAATGTCTTTAAAAAGAAAAGACCATATTTAAGTATAGCACACTCAATATATGGTCAGTCTCTACAGATTAAAAGTCAAATCAGAGTAATTTTATCAGGATTATTTGTAGTTCTCATCCTGTAAGGCACATTCAAAATTTGTCGGATTCTGTTTGCAACGGAATTGCCACAGCAATTTCATCATGCGTTTGTCATAAACGCCGCGTTTGGTCAGGTCAATTCGGGAATCCCGCATCATTTTCTGATAACCTGGTTTATCTGCCGCAGGAATATCCATCCAGTATTTCGAAGGAATATCCGCTTTCATTTTACCCAAAATACCAAAGGCACGTGGTAACTGGCTCTTGACCCATTCACGTGATTTTTGTCCATATCCTGCCGGGAATTTATCAGGACGGATAATAATATTACCTGTAACCTGCAATACCGGATAATTCACAATCGCACCTTTACTACCCAACCCTTTATGTAATTCTAAAGGCTTAAATGCTGCAGCTGGTGCACCGATAATATCCACCTGACCATTGTTAAACATACTGGCAAAATTGCTGATTTCGGCACTCACTGCTTGTGCACCAACCTGCTGTACCATGATTTTTTGTGCTTCGTCATGGCTTAGTACCGCAATTTTTTTACCGGCTGCTTTGGCAACAGTATTGATACTGCGGTCGTTCACTAACAGAAAAGCATCACCTACCGGAATCACTCCAACAATTTCATATTTACCTTGCAGCATTTGTTTGGCGAAGGTGGGACTGGCCAGGCCCTGCATGACTTTAACCGCCAGATTCAGATCGGTGATAGCCCCGATTGCATCCAGAGAACCGGTAAACTTGTTAAATTGACGGCCACGCATTCCAGTCACACTAATGCCGTCACATTTCCCGGCTTTAAAATCTTCTGCGACCACGGCTTCATTAGTATTCACCCGCAATTCGACATCTGCCCCCCAGTTTTTGGCCGCCAACTGATAGTCTTTCATCACACTATAGACATCACCGTTTTTACCGACCAGATCAAATACGCAAATCACCTGTTTGGCTTGCGCCAGACCTGAAACAGCCAGTGTCGCTGTAGCCAATGCCAGTACTTTCCATCCTCTATGCATCATCTTCATTTCCTTATCGCTTGTTTTTGTTATTGAAGTTTTAGTCACATGTGATTGTTTTTTATATGAAACATTCGAATTTAATATTTAGATTAAGCTTAAGCTATTTTATTTGCTGCACAATGGCAGATCTGACCTGGTTCAGCCATAAAAAAAGCCTAGATCACTCTAAGCTTTTTGCTTTAAAAATCAGATTATTCGCCAGCCATTGAACATTCAAAGTTGGCCTTATCGACAGAACAACGGGCACGTTTTAATACTGACATCATGCTGGCATCATAGATTCCACGTTTGGTCATGTCCATCCGGCCATCACGTAACATTTTCTGATACTTGGTTTTATCTTCAACGTTCAGGTTCATTTTATATTTCGACGGAATACCGGCTTCCAGACGTTTGATCATGGCCATGCTCTTTGGCAGGTTTTTGATAAACCAGTCACGCGATTTCTGTCCAAAACCTGCGGGGAATTTTTCTGGACGAATCACAAAATCAGACGTCACATGCAGCACCGGGAAATTAAACATCGCGCCGTTATTACCCAGACCTTTATAGATTTCTAATGGCTTGTAGGCATAGGCAGGCGCACCCACCATATCCACCTGACCATTGTTAAATTTGGCCACAAAGTTGGACACATCGGAAATGACGGCCTGTGCACCGACGCGCTGTACCATGATTTTCTGGGCATCGTCATAGCCGAGTACGGCGAATTTCTTCCCTGCGGCTTTTTCAATCGAATTGATATTCTTGTCACGGACGAAAATAAATGCCGAACCCAGCGGAGAAATACCGGCAATTTCATATTTTTTGCCGCCCATATTGGTCACCATTTTGCCTGCATTACGTTTGTCGAGAGCAAAACTGATCGCACGCTGGGCAATAGCATTACTTGGTGCACCACCCAGTGCATCAATAGAACCGGCAAATTTATTGTATTGACGGGCACGCATGGCGGTCATAAACACGCCATCACATTTACCGGCCTTGAAGTCATTGTCGGCAACCGCTTCATCCTGACGGGCAATCAGATTAATTTCTGCGCCCCAGCCTTTTGCAGCCAGTGCCCATTCTTGTGCCATCTGGAAAGACTCACCGGATTTACCCAGTAAGTCAAACACACAGATATCGACTTTTTCTGCATGCGCCGCACTTGCAAAACCAAATGCAGAGAATGCAGCCAATGATAAGAGTGTTTTTTTCATTGTAGTTATCCTTTGAAATCTTGTTATTCGCTGAGTGTCCGTACACGGGACAAATATTAAGCAAGTTTAATTAAAAAAAATAGAGCATTTACTCCATTTAAAACCGGCATTTTGGCCTATAAAGATAAATCAGCAATAGTTGCCTAAGTTATTTTTAAATATATATTTAAATATCAATATCTTAATATTTAAAACTGCTTTCTTATAATTACATTTACCCAGATATAGTTACAAAGATATACATGATTTCAGATTTATTCGCCACCAATCGAACATTCAAAATTGGTTCTTTCTACCGTACAACGCGCGCGTTTCAATACGTTCATCATGCCCTGATCATAAATCCCCTGTTTGGTTAAATCGATCCGCCCATCACGCAGAATCTTTTGGTAGGCCACACGATCTTCACGGCTTAGATTCAGAATATATTTGCTTGGAATCTCAGCTTCCATGCGCTTGACCATGGCAAAGCTGCGCGGTAACTGTTTCACAAACCAGTTTCGGGATTGTGCGGCAAAGCTTGCCGGAAACTTTTCCTGACGAATAATCAGATCAGCAGTGACATTAATCACCGGAAAATTAATCATTGCGCCTTGACGGCCTAGTCCTTTCTGTAATTCCAGCGGTTTAAATGCATAAGCCGGTGCAGCGACAATATCCACTTCGCCCTGATTAAACTTGCGAATAAAATTGGAAATTTCCGACATGACCGGTACTGCTTCAATCCGGTCGACCATGATTTTTTGCGCATAGTCATAATGCAGCACGGCAAATTTCTTGCCTTTGACCTGTTCCAGTTTATTTAGAGTACGATCACGAACAAAAATATAGGCTGGGCCAATCTGACCAATACCCGCCACTTCGAATTTTTCTTTGCCAATCTGGGTGATCAGGCGTTTGCTATTGCGTTTATCCAGTACATAGCTGATGGCTTTCATGGCAATGTCATTATTCGGCACGCCGCCAATTGCATCAATCGATCCAGCAAATTTGTTATAAGCCCGGGCACGCATTGAGGTCATATAGAAGGCATCACATTTTCCGGCTTTGACGTCCTGATCGACCTTGGCTTCATCCTGATAAGCGCTTAGCTGAATTTCGGCACCCCAGCCTTTTGCTGCCAGCGCCCATTCCTCCAGCAGTTTGTAAGACTCACCAGATTTCCCCAGTAAATCAAAAACACAGACATTCACTCTGGCTTGAGTTGAAGTCGACACCAAAATGCCCAGTGCCGATAAAATTAAACATCCCTTTTTCATTTTTATTTGACTCTATGATATTTTTTGCTCCATCAGCCTGAACTATAAACCACTGTTCATGCATAAAATAGAGCTTTTACTCAACTTATGCGTCTATCCCAGATGAATTGACAGAGATGAAAAGCACAATCATTTCAGCAAAACCGGTAAGATTTTTCATTTTCACAGGGCTTTCCTTTAGAATAGGCGCATCTTATTTCTTAGCTTTGATTTCTCAATGATTCAGTTAGACCAGTTATCTATACGTCGCGGTGGACGTGTTTTATTTCAAAAAGCGTCGATGCAGTTACACCCAGGATGGAAAATTGGCCTAACCGGTGTCAATGGTGCCGGGAAATCAACCCTGTTTTCAGCCTTGCTGGGCGGCATGGAGTCAGATACGGGTTCATTGACCCGTCCTGCGGTGTGGACCGTGGCGCATATGGCTCAGGAAATTAAAGCGCTGAATATGAAAGCCATTGATTTCGTATTATCAGGTGATGAAGAATACTGGGAGATTCAGCAGAAACTTGAGCAGCCAGATCAACTGGATGATGCAGAACTAGGGCATTTATATGGCCGTTTTGATGAAATTTCAGGTTATTCAGCTCCTGCCAAAGCCTCGCAATTGATGGCGGGTCTGGGCTTCTTTGAACATCAATCACAACTGGATGTTTCAAGTTTTTCCGGTGGCTGGCGTATGCGTCTGAATCTGGCACGTACCCTGATGAGCCGCTCAGACTTACTGCTCCTCGATGAACCGACCAACCATCTGGACTTGGATGCGATTCTCTGGCTCGAAGACTGGCTCAAGGCTTATGAAGGTACGCTGGTGCTGATTTCACATGACCGAGACTTCCTCGATGCGATCACCGATCATATTTTACATATCGAAAATCAGGAACTGACTTTATATACCGGCAACTACTCGACTTTCGAGCGTACCCGCAGTGAACGTCTGGCGCAGCAGCAACAGGCGTATGAAAAGCAGCTGGAAACCCGCGCGCATCTGCAAAAATATATTGACCGTTTTAAAGCGCAAGCGACCAAAGCCAAACAGGCTCAAAGCCGGATTAAACAGCTGGAACGCATGCAGGAACTGTCTGCTGCGCATGTCGATACACCATTTACTTTCAGTTTCCGTGAACCGACCAAAATGAGTTCACCGTTATTGCAACTGGAACATGCCGATATTGGTTATGGCGACAAGCTGATTGTGACCAATGTAAATTTACAGATCACGCCAAACAGCCGGATCGGTTTACTCGGGATGAATGGTGCTGGTAAATCCACACTGATTAAATCGCTGGTCGGTGACCTGAAACTGATTCAAGGTCTGCGTAAAGATTCAGAACTATTGAATATTGGTTATTTTGCCCAGCATCAGATGGATGCATTGGATGGCAATGCCAGCCCGATGTTACAGCTGGCACGTATTGCCGATAAAAAAATCAATGAAGCCAGTCTACGTTCATTTTTAGGCAGCTTTGGTTTTAGCGGCGAACGTATGGATACGCCGAGTGAAAGTTTTTCGGGTGGTGAACGTGCACGTTTGGCCCTGGCGCTGATTGTTTGGCAGCGTCCGAATGTACTGATTCTGGATGAGCCGACCAACCATTTAGACCTGGATATGCGTCATGCACTGACTATGGCCTTGCAAGATTTCCAGGGTGCCGTAGTTCTGGTTTCGCATGAACGTCAGCTGATTGCCAGCGTCTGTGATGAACTGCTACTGGTACATAATGGTCAATGCCGTGAGTTTGATGGTGATCTCACTGCCTATGCTGACTGGTTACGCCAAGCCCGTATTGAAATGATCAAAAATGGACAGAAGCCAGCAGAACCGGTGAAATCCCAAGTCGAAGTCAAACCGACCATTTCCAAACTGGACAAGGAAGCACAACGTAAAGAAGCTGCTCGCCAGCGTGAACTAAGTCGTCCGATTCGCAAGAATATTGAAAAATGCGAAGCACAGATGGCCAAACTGCAGCCACGACTGGCTGAAATTGAAACCCTGCTAGGTGACAGTGCTTTATACGAAGCATCACGTAAAAATGATTTGCTGAAACTAATGAATGAGCAAACCGAGCTAAAAGCCAAACTGGAAACAGCCGAAGAACAGATGCTGGAACTGATGATGGAACTGGAAAATCTGGAACAGTCGTTCTAAACCCCTTTTAGTAAGATTCAAGATAAGAGATGAATAACCAACGTTGTTCATCTCTTTTTTATTCATTATTTTTAATGTTTTATCTTCCATTTTCACCCCCCTGTATTTTTTATCTAGTTCTAGATTGTTCTTTAATTCTGTTCTTTTCTACGCATTCAACACATGGGGTCATGAATTACGCAAACCCTATATAAGTTTATTTTTTAAACAGTTGGATGTCTTATTTTATACATTAATTTACAGCGTGCTGTTTCATCCTAAGGCTCTAATACAAGTGTTTTTTAATTTTTGGCAGCCTTGCTACGAGTCTGTTTAATGTTGAACTAAAGAGAGGAAATCCGCATGCGTGCTCTTACCTATCATGGTGCTCGGGATGTACGAGTTGAATCCGTTCCAGATCCAGTGATTCAGGAACCAGATGACGTTATTTTAAGGGTGACAGCCACCGCCATCTGTGGCTCAGATCTGCATTTATACCGGGGGAAAATCCCGGCCACTGAAGACGGTGATATTTTCGGCCATGAATTTATGGGAATTGTAGAAGAAGTCGGCCCTGAAGTAACTGAAGTCAAAAAAGGTGACCGGGTGATTATTCCCTTTGTAATCGCATGCGGTCACTGTTTTTTCTGTGAACATGAACTCATGGCTGCCTGCGAAAATACTAATACCGGCCGTGGTGCAATTCTCAATAAAAAACAGATCCCACCAGGGGCAGCTTTATTTGGCTTTAGCCATCTGTATGGTGGTGTACCGGGTGGTCAAGCCGAATATGTGCGGATTCCCAAAGGCAATGTCGGACCATTTAAGGTGCCGGGTTCCCTGCCTGATGAAAAAGTATTATTCCTGACCGATATTCTGCCAACTGCGTGGCAAGCAGTGAATAATGCCCAAGTCGGTCGAGGTTCCAGTGTCGCCATTTATGGTGCTGGCCCGGTCGGTCTGCTGGCTGCTGCCTGCGCGCGGATGCTCGGTGCCGAGCAGATTTTTATGGTTGATCACCATCCTTACCGTCTGCGTTTCGCACATCAAACCTATGGGGTGATTCCGGTCAATTTTGATGAAGTCGATGCCGCTGAATTTATCATTCAAAATACCACGGGTTATCGTGGAGTCGATGCCGTCATTGATGCGGTCGGTTTTGAAGCCAAAGG
>NZ_DCLL01000058.1:0-33454 GCF_002321025.1 Acinetobacter lwoffii | reverse complement strand
TTTATGCCGGTCCAATTCATGGCTTCCTGTTTGGTGATGCCTTTGACAAAGGTTTAACCTTTAAAATGGGACAAACCCATGTGCATAACTACTTGCCGCAGTTGCTAGAACATATTGAAAATGGAGATCTGTCTCCAGATCTGATTATTACCCATCGCATGAAACTGGAAGATGCTGCGGAAGGTTACCGTATTTTTGATAAAAAGGAAGAAGACTGCCGTAAAGTGATTCTGACGCCATAAATATGATTAAAAAAAAGCGCCGTCAGGCGCTTTTTTATTTTTCATCGTCATTTTATCAATCCTCTTTTTCTTGTTCCTAATCAATATCATTTCAGCGATTCCCTCCCTCTTTTCTATCGAGTAATAAAAGAAATGCCCGATTTTCAATAATGAAATCAAGAAATAACTCAAAAATGAGAAATAAAAAAGTTAAGCAAAAATCGATAAAAGTATGATTTTAAATAAAAATGAAAGTTCACTTGATTATTAAATCAATTATGTAGTTTAGCTACATCTTGAGTTTTTAGTTAACAATATGTTCCACGGTAATGATTAGAGAAACTACACTATATTTACAAGTATTTAATTTATAATAATTTTTTATTTTAAAGCCAATCCAAGGAATAGTCTGGTCATACTAGCAATATATCGCCAAATCTAGCTTTAAATTTAAAATGCTATTTTAAATTTAAAAACACTTATCCACAAGATAATCGATTTCAAATTTGAATTTAAAATAAAGAATTAATACGTGGATTAAAGCTTGCGGAAAAATACTATCTTATTCACATAAAAATTATGGATAACTTTAGAGTTATCCACATCTCTGATCAGGCTTTCTAGATGCTTGAAGCAATATTATTCACGTATTATTTAGCGTATTAGACCAAGTTTCTTATAAGCTATTGAAAATTTAAAATTTAAAATTTAGTTTTAGCAGCTTTTTATTTATTTTTGAGATATTGGATCTTCTGAATAGGCGATTTATTATTTTTTAGTCGAATCCACCTAAAGTATTCGATCTGTTTTTATTACACGCATCTTTAAATACCACTTTGACTGATCCAGTTTTCACCTAGTGTCGTGAACTGCATGCAAACTTCTCATCGTATAAAGAACGTCTTTCTACCTCACTTTCCTATTCAAAAATTATTTTAGAAGTTCTGATGCAGATCATTTTTATAACGATAGATTCACTCCAGATTTCAGGTATTCTCCCGAGTTGGTAATCTCTATACATAAACCCTTTCTTAGAGTCGATTTGGCTTACTCAACTTGGCTTTTTAAAACCTAAATGAACCCGTTCCATATCTAAAAATCGGTCCAAAATTACTTTATTTTGCCTAGCTCACAGGATATGAGTAAAAAATTGGTCTAAAAAAAGCGCCTCGAAAGGCGCTTTTTTATATCTGATTTTATCCTGAAGGGTTATGCATCAATATCTGCATTCAAGGCATTTTCTTCAATGAAAGCACGACGTGGTTCTACGTCATCGCCCATCAAGCAAGAGAACATACGATCCGCTTCAATCGCATCGGTAACTGTCACTTGCAGCATGTTACGGTTGTCTGGATCCATGGTGGTTTCCCACAACTGTTCCGCATTCATCTCACCCAGACCTTTATAGCGCTGGATCATCATGCCACGACGTGAGTCCTGCAAGATATGCTGCCAAACCTGATGGAAATTGCTAACCTGAATCTTGCGGTCGCCTTTTTGTAAATATGCACCCTCTTCAAGCAGGCTAAACCAACTCTTCGAGTTCTTTAATAAACGTGCATATTCACTTGAACCTAACAGTACTGAGTCTAACAGGTAGCTATGTGGCAAGTTATGTACATAGATCGTGATACGTGGCAACCAGCTTGCAGTTTTTTGACCATCTGCCAGTTCTTTTTCAAAACGTTCTAGGGTTAATTCTGGACGTAATGTAGGCTGAATGGCTTCAATCGCTACACGTAGATTCTCACCCCATGTTTCCACATAGTTTTTGTCTTCCAGCTGATCCAGCTTAAAGCCTTCCAGTGACAGTAGGGCATCAAGCAGACTCGCAGGATAACGTTGGGTCAAACGTGCCAAGCTCTTCTGGGAAGTCTGATAATCAGCAATCACATTCGCCAGTGCTTCACCACGAATCGCAGGCGCTTCTGCACTGATATGCAGTTCCAGCTCATCAATCGCATTCGAAATTAGGTAAGTCTCCAGTGCATCATTGTCCTTGATGTACTGTTCCTGCTTACCTTTTTTCAGCTTATATAATGGTGGCTGTGCGATATAAATATGACCACGTTCCACAAGTTCCGGCATTTGACGGAAGAAGAACGTCAACAGTAAGGTACGGATATGCGAACCATCCACGTCAGCATCGGTCATGATAATGATTTTGTGATAACGCAGTTTGTCCGGATTATATTCTTCACGACCAATACCACAGCCCAATGCGGTAATCAGCGTACCGACTTCAGCAGAGGAAATCATGCGGTCAAAACGGGCACGTTCCACGTTCAGGATCTTACCTTTCAGCGGTAAAATCGCCTGCATTTTACGGTTACGACCTTGCTTTGCCGAACCACCTGCAGAATCACCCTCGACCAAGTATAGCTCAGACAATGCTGGATCTTTTTCCTGACAATCGGCCAGTTTACCTGGAAGACCGGCAATATCCAGCGCACTCTTACGACGTGTCATTTCACGTGCTTTACGCGCTGCATCACGCGCACGTGCTGCATCAATGATCTTGCCAGCAATCGCTTTGGCTGCTTGTGGATTTTCCAATAAATATTCAGAAAATGCCTTATTCATGGCCTGTTCGACAGCCGTTTTTACTTCACTCGACACCAGTTTTTCTTTGGTCTGTGAAGAGAATTTTGGATCAGGCACCTTGACTGACACAATGGCAGTCAAGCCTTCACGTGCATCATCACCCGATACCGCAACTTTTTCCTTTTTCAGGATATTTTCGCTGTCCATGTAGTTATTTAAACCACGGGTCAACGCAGCGCGGAAGCCGGCCAAATGCGTACCACCATCCTTTTGCGGGATGTTATTGGTAAAGCAACGCACATTTTCCTGATAAGAATCATTCCATTGTAATGCGACTTCTACCGTAATACCGTTGTCGGCCTGTGCAGCAGTGAAGTGGAAGATATCATTCAGGTGCGTTTTGCCTTCGTTAATATATTTAACGAACTCAGATAAACCACCTTCGTAGTCATAGACATTCTCAAGATTGACGCGTTCATCACGCAGGACAATACGTACACCCGCGTTTAAGAATGACAATTCACGTAAACGACGCGCTAAAATATCAACATTGAAAATGGTTTGACTAAAGGTTTCAGCACTTGGGTAGAAACGTACTGTTGTACCCGATTTATCAGTTGTACCTGTTTCACGTAATTTATAAACAGGATCACCATGACGGTATTCCTGTTCATAAGTTTTGCCCGCACGGCTAATATTTAATAGCAGTTTTTCAGACAGCGCATTGACCACCGAAACACCAACGCCATGCAGACCGCCAGAGACTTTATAACTGTTGTCGTCGAACTTACCACCGGCATGCAGAATGGTTAAAATTACTTCTGCTGCAGACACGCCTTCTTCAGGGTGAATGTCGGTCGGAATACCACGACCATTATCAGATACTGAAACCGATTCATCTTCATGGATCGTCACTATAATTTCATCACAGTGGCCTGCCAAGGCTTCATCAATCGAGTTATCGACTACTTCAAACACCATGTGGTGCAGGCCTGTACCATCGTCTGTGTCACCAATGTACATGCCCGGACGCTTACGTACTGCGTCTAAACCACGTAATACCTTGATGCTAGAGGAATCATAAGCCTTTTCAATGGTTTGTTCTGTTTGAGAAGCAGCTTGATCTTCTGAACTCATGGTTTCTCCCTAGTGAAAAATAGGTCTATCCAAAGATGGGTAAAACTCAAAAAATATTATTGCACAACTTGAACTGTACCGTTTTCAACACTGAATAACTGATATGAGATAGACAAATCATGTAAGTGCTTTTGTACTGATTCATGGTCTAAGGTGGTAATAAAAACTTGACTACCAAGTTGGCTCAATCGCTCAATTAAACGTTGTTGTGCGGTTAAATCTAATTCTGCTGTCACATCATCTAATAATACCACAGTTTCCTTATTACAAGAATGGAGCATTGCGATTTGCGACAGTTTTAGTGCGATCATCAGCAGCTTTTTCTGACCCCGCGACAGGATCACGTCGGCATCCCCCATCGGGGTCTTTAAACGCAAATCCGCGCGATGTGGACCATATTCGGTATAGCGTCGCTCACAGTCTTTTTCATGCTGGTTGGTCAGATCATTCAGCAGGCCAGTTTCACTGTGAAAGCCCGGACTGTATTCCAGACTGACTTGCAAATCAGGTAATAACTGTTTCAGGTCATCTTCAAAAAAGGGCTTCCATTGTTCCACGATCCCGACACGTTGCGAATGTAAAATTTCACCATATTCACTGAGCATCTGGTTCCACGGTTCCAGATCTGACAGACTGAGAAAGCGTTTGCTTTTGAGCAAACTATTTCGCTGTTTCAGCGCACGAGAATAATATTGCCAGGCATGATAAAACTCTGGTTCCACGTGGAACATTAACCAGTCAAGGAGTTGGCGTCGTGGTTTAGCACCATGATCGATAATATCGGTGCTTTGCGGATCAATCAGCTGCAAGGGCAACAGTTTGGCCAGCTGTCCCTGGGTTGCGACCAGATCACCATTGACCTTGATCAGTTGCTCCCCGCTGGCCATTTTTTGCATGCCAATTTTTTCAGTCGCAGACTGTGCAAATACAATCGCATCCTGCGCGCCATGCTGGATATAATTTTTCGGGATATGGGTACGGAAGGAACGACCGGCAGCCAGTAAATGAATCGCCTCTAAAATCGAGGTTTTACCTGAACCATTTTGCCCATAAAAAACATTAAACGGCTGCAATCCGTGGAGAGCAACCGTCTTTAAATTCCGCACACGCTCAATATGTAAACGCGTAATATGCATGTCTTATATGAATATCAGAAGCCGCGGCTTAAACACGCATCGGCATGACGACATAAGTCTGATCAGTATGCGCCGGGTCTTGTACTAAGACAGACTGATTCGCTTCAGTCATAGTCATTGACACATCATCGCCATCCAGCACACCGAGGACTTCAATCAGATACTGCGCATTGAAGGACATTTCTAGCGGTGAATCGGCATATTGAATCGCCAGGTCTTCAATCGCTTCATCCTGCTCCGGGTTATTGGCACGAAGTTGCAAAGAATCAGCATTGAAGTTCAGAAACACACCGCGAAGTTTTTCATTACTTAAAATCGCCACACGCTGCAAAGACTGCTTGAACACGTCATGTGCGATCATCACGACTTTGTCGCCCCCACGTGGAATCACACGGCGGTAGTCCGGGAACTTACCATCAATCAGCTTGGTAGTGAAACGCACGGTAATGTTCGCCTGTTCCTTGTCACGGCTTGGCATATTGATGGTCACATTGAGCAGTTCACGACCAATCAATAGAGATAATTGCTCATCTTCAACGCTGAGCAGGCGCTGTAATTCTGCAACGGCCTTACGTGGCACAATTGCCTGAATCGGCTGTGCTGCAGTGGATTGTGCTGCTGTTTCACACAGTGCTAGGCGGTGGCCATCGGTGGTCACAGCACGTAGCTGATTGGCATCAATTTCCAGCAAAGTACCGGTCAGGTAAAAACGCACATCCTGAACTGCCATGGCAAAGGCGGTTTTTTCGAACAGGCGTTTAAGTTCACGCTGTGTCACCGTCACTTGCGTGCCTTGGGTGTTTTCAGTGTTCAGTAATGGATAATCATCAGCAGGCAAGGTACCCAGTACAAAACGACTGTTGCCTGATTTAAGGATGCAGCGCTGATCTTCAGTAATATGCAAATCCACCAATGCCGCTGAAGGAAGTGACTTACAGATATCAATCAGCTTACGTGCAGGAACTGTGGTCTCGCCTTCCTGCAGACATGCACCTTCAGCCAGTGCTGTACTCGCCACCAGTTCGACTTCCAGGTCGGAACCGGTCACGGTCAATGCTTGCGTAGTCACCTGAATTTTCAGGTTAGACAGGATATTCAAGGTATGGCGACGTTCAACCGCTCCTACGACATGTGAGAGAACATTCAGTAAGCTTTCTTTCGCGATTTTTAAACGCACAGTGCATTCCTCTAAAGCTGAAGATTAATATAGAAAAAGTGATTTTTTTGACGGTTTACTATGCGGCAAAAGCAGCCGCATAGCAAGAATAGAATTTGAGCGATTTAGGTCAACTTTGCAACAGACGCTGCAGGTTTTTATAGTCTTCGTTAAAGATCGGATCTTCTTCACGCAGGCTTTGTACTTTCTCGCAGGCATGCATCACGGTACTGTGATCACGACCGCCAAAAGCCATGCCAATTTCCGGAAAACTGTCGCCGGTTAATTCACGTGCCAGCCCCATCGCCAGCTGACGTGGGCGGGCATAAATCCGGGTACGTTTTGGACCGACCAGTTCTTTCAGTGGAATCCGGAAATACTCACTCACCACACGCTGAATATTTTCAGTACTGATGGTACGGGCACGAATTGCCAGCACATCTTTTAAAGATTCACGCACCACATCCAGATCAATTGGCGTACCTTTAAAACGTGAAATCGCCACCACTTTGTTCAGCGCACCTTCCAGCTCACGCACGTTAGCCACCACCTGCTGGGCAATAAACAGCGCACAGTTACGTGGTAAATCGACCTGGTTGCTTTCTGCTTTTTTCAGCAGAATTTCAATTCGGGTTTCAATATCTGGCGGTTCAACCCCGACCGACAAGCCCCAAGAAAAACGTGAAACCAGACGTGGATCCAGCTCTGTCAGCTCTTTAGGATAACGATCCGAAGTCAAAATAATTTGCTTGGATTCATCCAAAAGTGCGTTAAAGGTGTAGAAAAATTCGACCAGACTGGCCTCTTTACCGGCCAGCAAGTGAATATCATCGACCAGTAATAAATCCAGAGAACGGCAGTTTTTCTTAAACTCTTCGACTTTACCCTGCTGCAACGAGCTGACAAAGTCCTGTACAAAACTTTCTGCGGTCATGTACATGACGCGTGCATTCGGCTTGGCCTGCAACAGCGCATTGCCGACCGCCTGCATCAAGTGGGTTTTACCCAGACCGGTCGGACCATATAAAAATAACGGGTTGTGCTGTGAAGCCCCCAGCTGGGTCAGTACCTTGCGACAGGTTTCTGCTGCCATCTGGTTCGATCGGCCTTCCACAAACAGCGAGAAGGTAAACAATGGATTCAACTGACGTCTACGGCTATTTTTGCCGCTGTCTTCTTTTTCTTTCTTCGGCTTCGGCACTGGCATCGGTGTCGAGGTCAATGCCGCAGTCGTGGTCGCCGGTTGTTCACTGGCAGATAAAATCGCCCCTGGACGTGAATCGACCAAAATCTCGACCTTGCGTACCCGTCCTTCAGACAACTGTTCTGCCAGAATCGTAATCAGTTCCAGATGATGTTCCTGAATGTAACGCGTCCAGTAAGGATTAGGTGCATACAAACGCAAGCTGTCTTCCAGCTCTTCTGCAACCAATGGGCGAATCCACATTGTAAAGACATTTCCAGAGAGCTCTTGTCGCAGGCGATTTAAGCAGTCCGTCCAAAGCATGTGAATCCCCTATTCATTCCATTGTTCATTCAAAAAAGATGACCGCGACCAAAAGCGGGTCGCCATTCTAACCAAGTTATCCACATCTGTCATGGCAATTTCCACAAAAACTGTGCAAAAAGAAATCAACATGTATGAATTTAAATTTAAAACCCAGTGTGGATAAGTTTATCCGCAAGCTGTGGATAAAATATATCATAAAGTTATCCACAAAGTATAAAATTAATAGAAACAGTTTTATCCACAATATAAGTTTATGTTTAATTAAATAAAAAGTGGCTTATCCATAGAAAAAGTGCTCCCTAATAGTAATAAATTTAAATTTATAAATTTGAATTTATTTATAAGATCACTAGTTTTTGTGGATAACTCAAAAAACTTCAAATTTAAATTCAAAACCGTAAGTTAAATTTAAACTCTGGATAACATGTGGATAACTTTGTTG
Source organism: Acinetobacter lwoffii (assembly GCF_002321025.1). Taxonomy (GTDB): domain Bacteria; phylum Pseudomonadota; class Gammaproteobacteria; order Pseudomonadales; family Moraxellaceae; genus Acinetobacter; species Acinetobacter lwoffii_Y. The sequence goes on along the minus strand of NZ_DCLL01000058.1, from coordinate 25,308 downwards.
ATAGAGTTGTTTATAACTTATATATATTTATATAACAATAACTTAATTTGTGATTAACTTGAATTGAACTATTTTTTATTCAGTTCTTTGAAAAACCAGGGTCTTTATCTTTTTTGATCTTATTTGAAAAGAAAACCGCTTTTGCATTGACAGCTCAAGCAATGAGCACTAAAATCGCGGACCTTCACAGAAAGATCATTTTTTGGAGTTTCAATATGAAACGTACATTCCAACCGTCTGAATTAAAGCGTAAGCGTGTTCATGGTTTCCGTGCTCGTATGGCTACTAAAGCTGGTCGTCAAGTATTAGCTCGCCGTCGTGCAAAAGGTCGTCATAGCTTAACTGTTTAATCAGTTACGCTAAGACGATTTTGGGTGTTATGACAAAACTTTATAGTTTTGGCACAGAGTTCCGATTACGCTGTGCTGCCGATTATAAAGGTGTCTTTGATGGTGCGCTTTTTAAAGTGCATCAACCCCATTTCTTATTTCTTGCAAAACATTCCGAACTGCCAAATAGCCGTTTGGGTTTAGTTGTTGCCAAGAAGAAAGTGCGACGTGCACACGAAAGAAATCGAGTAAAACGACTTGCTCGCGAAAGTTTTCGCCTGCATCAACAGCAATTAGATGACTTAGACATTGTAATCATGCCAAAAATGGGTGTTGAAGCAGTGCCTAATGCAGAATTGCACCAGCAATTACAATTTGCCTGGCAGAAACTGAACCGTCTTGCCAAAAAGCATTCAAAAATAGCCCCCTCCCCACAAAAGTAGAGTTGGCCAATGGTACGTTTACTGCATTGGTTGATCCGTTTCTATCAGATTGCGATTAGTCCTCTTCTTGGACCGCGCTGTCGTTATATTCCAACTTGTTCTCAATATTCCTTGGAAGCAGTCCAGATGCATGGCGCTGGGCGTGGAGTGTGGCTGGCTACTAAACGTATTTGCCGTTGTCATCCGTGGGGGGGCTCGGGATATGATCCTGTTCCCTCAAAAGCGATTCGTTTTATTTCATTTCAGCAAATAGATTCTCAAACGCTTCACGTTGCTGTACCCTTTCGTGATCGTTTATTGAACCAAAATCACTCTCACCACTTGGGGTAATACATATGCAACAATGGGCCAGGATTGCAATTCTCGGAGCCATGTTTGTTGTCGCATATTTGCTCATTTTGGCGTGGCAAAAAGATTATGGAAATGCTGAAACAAAACCGCAGCAGGAAACTGCTGTTGTTTCGCATGACGTATCTGCAGATTTGCCAAATGGTCAGACGGCTACAGTTGCCTCTGATCTGCCACAAGCAAATGTGCCAGCACAGCAAGCCACGGATGCCACAGCACCTGTAAGTCAGCAGCTTATTTCAGTACAAACTGACCTTTATCATCTTTGGATTAATCCTAAGGGTGGTGATATTGTTCGTATTGAATTACTCAATCATGACAAGAACAAAGACAGCGATGAACCGTTCGTCATGCTGGAAAGCGATGCGAAACGTACTTATGTCGCCCAGTCTGGCCTGATCGGTCTGAATGGACCGGACAGCAGCCGTAACGGCCGTCCAATGTATGAGCTGGAAAAAACTGCTTATACCCTGGCAGATGCGAAAACAGTCAAATCCAAAGACGGTGAAAACCTGAAAGTATTGTCTGTACCGCTGGTGTTTAAAACCGCTGACGGGATCGAGATTATCAAGACCTTCAATTTCACTGAAGGTGAATATCCGGTCGTGGTAAATCACAAAGTGGTCAACCGCAGTGGCCAGACCTGGCAAGGTCAGATGTTCGGTCAGATCAAACGCGATAACTCGGAAGATCCAGGCAAGTCCGATCAAGGGATCTTCACGCTGGGAACATTCCTCGGCGGTGCATGGGGTACCCCGGACGAGCAGTACAACAAGCTTAAATTCGACAACTTTGTTGAAGAAAAAGTCAGTACTGAAGCGACAGGTGGTTGGGTGGCAATGGTACAGCACTACTTTGTCAGTGCATGGGTTCCAGGTCAGCTGAAGTTGACTCAAGGCAATGGCGAAGCTTATAGCGCCAAGCTTGAATCACGTAAATCAACCGATAACATGAACATCATCGGTTTTACTTCACCAACGTTTAATGTACCAGCAGGTACCGTGGCTGAAATTGATGCGACTTTCTATTCAGGTCCAAAAATCCAGTCAGAACTGAAAGATTTGGCTGCAGGTTTAAACCAGACCGTTGATTATGGCTGGTTATGGCCAATCGCGAAATTGCTGTTCGTGGGTCTTGAATTCTTCCATGGTCTGGTGGGTAACTGGGGTTGGGCAATTATTCTGTTGACCATCCTGGTGAAAGTGATCCTGTGGCCATTGTCGTCGAAGAGCTATCGCTCGATGGCGAAAATGCGGGTGATTGCGCCAGAAATGCAACGCATGAAAGAAGAGTTTGGTGAAGACCGCATGCGCTTCTCTCAAGAAATGATGGCATTGTATAAACGTGAACAGGTCAATCCGCTTGCCGGCTGTTTACCGCTGTTATTACAAATGCCGATTTTCCTGGCCTTGTACTGGGTATTGATGGAATCTGTGGAACTGCGTCATGCGCCATGGATGCTGTGGATTCAGGATTTGTCTTCAATGGATCCTTGGTTCATTCTGCCGTTGTTGATGGGCTTGACCATGTATATCCAGCAGTCGTTAAATCCGCAGCCGACCGATCCAATGCAGGCGAAAGTCTTCAAGTTTATGCCGATTATCTTTACGGTATTCTTGTTGTTCTTCCCTGCAGGCTTGGTTTTATACTGGATCGTCAACAACTTGATCACGATTCTGCAACAAACTTTGATTAACAAGTCTGTTGCCAAAGATCGTGCCAAACGTGATGAGGCCACTCCAGCCAACTAAGTTGTACGGATAGGCTGAATAAATCCGCTTAAGATGGTAATCTTAGGCGGATTTTTTTTGGCTGTACTTTTGAGTCCTTGCAGGTGAATTTTATGCTCAACCGAACCACAACTATTGCTGCGATTGCAACTCCACCAGGACGTGGCGGCGTTGGGGTGATTCGCCTGTCAGGTCCGAAATCCTATGAAATTGCCCAGCAACTGACGCAAAAAGAGTTGCCTAAAGCGCGTTTTGCCGGTTTCCGCCAGTTCTACGATGCAGCAGGTGAAGTCATGGATGAAGGACTGGCGATTTGCTTCCCGAATCCAAACTCGTTTACCGGTGAAGATGTAGTGGAGCTACAAGGTCATGGCGGTCCGGTGATTCAGAACGCCCTGCTTGGCCGTTTGCTGGAACTGGGCGCCACTGCAGCCAAAGCGGGTGAATTCTCGATGCGTGCCTTTGAAAATGGCAAGCTGGATCTGGTGCAGGCTGAAGCAATTGCCGACCTGATTGATGCAACTTCGCAAGCGGCTGCACGTTCTGCGGTGCGTTCACTGCAAGGAGCTTTCTCGACCAAAGTCAATGCAGTCCTTGAGCAGCTGATTCATCTGCGTCTGCATGTGGAAGCCGCGATTGATTTTCCGGAAGAAGAAATCGACTTTCTGGCAGATGGCAAGATTTTAAATCTGCTGGATGGCGTATCCAGTGCAGTCACTCAAGTCCAGCAATCCGCACGTCAAGGACAGCTTCTACGTGAAGGCTTGCAAGTCGTAATTGCAGGTAAACCGAATGCCGGTAAATCCTCTCTACTGAATGCGCTGGCCGGAATTGAACGCGCGATTGTGACCGATATTGCTGGCACCACCCGTGATGTGCTGCATGAGAAAATTACCTTAAATGGCTTACCGATTACCCTGACCGATACGGCTGGTCTGCGTGAAACCGGTGATATCGTGGAAAAGGAAGGGATTCGCCGCGCGATTAAGGAAATTGAACAGGCCGATTTATTACTCTTGGTCTATGACTTAAGCCAGGGCGAAGATCCGCTGCAACTCGCCCAAGAATATTTTGCCGAACATATCGAGCCAAAACGTTTGATGCTGATTGGCAATAAATGCGACCTGACCGGTGCTGAAGCCGTGATTGGCGATTTAAATGGTTTCCGGCATATTGCAGTCTCTGCCAAACAGGAAACCGGTGTTCAAGCGCTCATAGAGGCGATTACAGCGCATGCAGGCTTCCAGCCTGAGGAAGACACCTTTATCGCCCGTACCCGTCATTTAGACGCAATGAAGCGCACTCAGCTCTATCTGGCTGAAGCGCGTGAACAACTGGTGGTGTATAACGCCGGTGAACTGGTGGCAGAGTCCTTACGTCTGGCGCAAAATGCCTTGGGTGAGATCACTGGTGATTTCAGTGCAGATGATCTGCTGGGCAAGATCTTCGGTTCATTTTGTATTGGTAAATAATTATTTAATAAAACATCAAAAAAGCCATCAACTGAGGGCTTTTTTTAGGCTGGTAGGCGGGATTTTTGATACGCCCACCACAGCGCAAAACACAGCAAACTAATCGCGATACAAAAGCTGATTACGGCGAAATCCAGCCCCCAATGATCGGCCAGATAACCCACGGCAATGATAGGGACAATAGTGCCCAGATAGGCAATAAACAGATAGGTTGACATGACGGCTGCACGGTTGTCTAAGCTGGTCATTTGATGAATCAGGGCAAAAGCACCCATCAGGGCAAAACCATGGCCAATTCCAAAGCAAATATCACTGATAAAAAATAGCAGGCTGATTTTCGAATACATACATAGCGCTAAAACCATCAGGCTCAAGCACATCATCATCAGGCCGATATTCAGACATTTGGACGCTGCAACCGCTTTGGCCATAAATTGCACGATCACTGAAATCACTAAGATACTGGTAATGGCCAGCCCACTGACCAGAGGGCCATGCCAAGGTAAAATATTGCGGACAAAAGATGGCGACAGTGAAGCAAACAGGCTAAAGGCAGCAAAGGCACTAAAAGCCGTCACTGCAATAATCATAAACACCCGATGAAACTGCGCTTCAGGTCGTTGCAGTTTAGGCGCCATGCTAAAGGGCTGCGCCTCAAACTTGGGTGCTTTGATCCAGAACAGGCCAATCAAACACAGCACGGCGCCCAAAATCACCGGTAAATATGGCATCACCAAAGGCGCAGCGGAAAACTGCGCAATCACACCACCGACCAAGGGTCCCAAACCAAAACCCATTGCGGTGATGATTGAAATCAGTTGTGGTGCAGTGTGTTTATGGCTTTCTGGGATGGTATGCATTAAACCCATCATGGCAGAAGTGGTCATCAGGCCCGAGGCAATCCCAATAATAAAACGGCCAATCGAGAGGATCAGTGCATTCTGGGCAAAAACGGAAATGATGAGACCTAAGGTGATTAGTGCCAGACCAATTTGCAGGGTCCGTAAAAATCCGATGCTGTTACTGGTTCTGCCCAAAAACAACAAGGTCGAGAGACAGCCAAACATATAGGCGACAAAAATGTAGGTGATCTGGCTGGGCAGCAAATGCCAGAGCTGTTGATAAATCGGATAAAGCGGACTGGCCAAAGCGGTGCCAATCGTTCCCATCATTAAAGCTAGGCTGACCATCAAGAACGGTCGCCAGCTGGTCGTTATTGTCATGAAAATGCCGTTATAGTGTTGATCCTTGGCCAATCCATGTCAGGGCGTAGCGAGGAATATAGAAAGTGTCTGCAGTTTAGAATGGATACAGAAAATCGGTCAAGGCTGAATGAGTAAAATGTTTATCATTTAAAATATTTTAACTATATAAAACAATTATTTATTATGAATATTGATGTATTTTCTAGATAGATTGGAGTTCAAGCTAACGCTATACATGGTGTTCCACGTGAAACATTATGAGCTTATTTAACTGGGTGTAAACAGTAACATAAATGTTTGAGAAATTTAAAAGCAGAGCGATTAGAATCGAAGCATATTCTTATCCAATTCATGTAGAACATTCATGTTTAAAAAAACACTGATCATTAGTTTAAGTACATTGGTTTCAAGCTTCGCATTAGCCAATATTGATACGGTACAAGCTAACTTGGCAAAAAACAGTCCCAATTTAAAAATTGAAAATATTCAGACCACCGAGATGAAAGGCATCTATAGCGGTTCCATGCAGGGCCAAGTGGTTTATTTGAATGAAGATGCCAAGCATCTGATTGCTGGCCCGATGCTGCGAATTCAGGATCAGCATAATCTGACCCGTGATTTAATGTTGAAGCAAAATAGTATCGACTGGAAAAAATTACCGCTTCAGGATGCTGTGAAAAGTGTAAGAGGTACGGGTAAACGTCAGATTGCCATCTTTTCTGACCCAAATTGCCCGTATTGTAAAAAGCTTGAGCTAGAGCTGAAAAAATTGAATGACTTGACCATTTATACCTTTATTCTTCCTTTAAAACCCCAGTCGGTGGCTCCTTCAAAACAGGTGTATTGCGAGTCTAATCCAGCTCAGGCATGGGAAAATCTGATTGCTCAAGGGATTCAACCTAAATCGAAAAAAAGTTGCGCCAATCCGATTGAACGGAATAAAAAACTGGCTCAGTCTATGGGCGTGAATGGGACACCTGCGATTATTTTTTCCAATGGTTTTAAAGTGATGGGTGCCTATCCGGCAGAGCAGATTGAGCAGATCTTTAAAGAATTCAATTTATAAAAAAATTAAATAAAGCTATCAGTCGCTCAATATAAAAAAGCACCTTTCCGGTGCTTTTTTATTCAGGTCGTCAAATCAACCTCAGAAACATCTGAATGGTTTAGACTGTACGGCGTTTGGTGACCATATTATAAATAAACAGAATAATCACAGCACCAATCACGGAAGCAATCAGACCTGCTGCGGAATCTGCCGAATACAGACCGAGCATACGGCCACCAAAAGTCGCCAATAAGGAGCCGGCAATACCCAGTAAGGTAGTCATAATAAAACCTGCCTTATCATTACCAGGATGAATGGCACGTGCAATCAGACCTGCTACAAAACCAATGACGATCGCCACAATAATTGTCCACATATGCATACTCCTTCTTGTCATGTCTTTGTTTTCACATCTGTTTAATCATCTTGAAATAAAGTCAGGATTATAAAAAGTTGAATCCTGAAACGAGATGTTATTTTTTGTTCCCGGTTTCCTGTCCATTTTAGGCATAAAAAAAGTGGCTTATGCCACTTTTTTCAACCTGATTTTAAAGACCGATTTCACCAATAAATGGCAGGTGACGGTACTTCTGGTCATAGTCTAGGCCATAACCCACAATAAATTTATCTTCAACTTCAAAGCCCATAAATTCGACTTTCAGATCGATTTCACGACGCGATGGTTTACTTACCAAAGTACACAGTTGAATCGAGTTAGGTTCACGGGTTTGCAGGATTTCGAGTACCTTGCTTAAAGTGTTGCCTGAATCAATAATATCTTCAACGACCAACACATCTTTACCACGGATTTCACCGTCTAAATCTTTCAGGATTTTTACATCACGTGACGATAACGTGCCACCGCCATAACTGGACACAGTCATGAAATCCAGTTCATGCGGTTTTGAAATCACACGACATAAATCAGCCATAAAAATCACTGAACCACGTAATAAACCGATGAGCACAAGTTCTTTGTCACTATTGGCATAGTGTGCATTGATTTGAGCACCAAGCTCTTTGACTTTAGCTTGAATTTCTTCAGCGGAAATCATTACGCTCATTTGAACGGTCATGGGTAGATACCTAAAAAGTAAAAATAGCAAAATAAAAAAGGTGTTGACCTGCAACACCTGAATACGTCGCAATTTTAATACATCCCTAGCAGAGATGCACCTGTTTTGCTGGCTGTAAATGTAATCATTTTTTAGCCGCTGTTGAATCGCGTTTCAATAAAAAAACACAGCCCAGTGCCATGGCAGACAGGATCAAGTATTGGCGACGGCGGGATTTTTTTGTTTTATTCACTGGCTGCTGCTTTGACATAAACGGCTGCTCCATAGACATAGGTGGCTGCAATATTACGGTCATCGCCAAGCATGGTCAGTGCAAAAAATGCATCTTCAATATTTTTGGCTCTGCTCTGGCGTAACTGCTGTAAGGCAGTGGTATTGAGATCCAGCACCACAAAGTCGGCTTCCTTGCCAATATTAAAGTTCCCCAGGCGATCATCCAGACTCAAGGCTTTGGCACCGCCTAAAGTGGCATGATACAAGGCCTCAAAGGCAGAGAGTTTTTCGCCCTGCAACTGCTGCACCTTATAGGCTTCATTTAGGGTTTGCAGCTGATTAAATGATGTCCCTGCTCCAATGTCTGTGCCTAAGCCGACTTTGACCCCTTTGTCCCAGGTCTTTTTCAGGGGAAATAAGCCACTGCCCAGGAACAGGTTTGAGGTCGGACAGAAGGCAATGGCGGAGTCGGTCTGATGCATACAATCCCACTCTTCATCTTCTAGATGCACGCAATGTGCGAAGACGGATTTGCTGCCGGTTAAACCATAATGATGATAAACATCCAGATAACCTTCACGTTCAGGAAAGAGTTCTTTTACCCAGGCAATTTCATTCTTATTCTCACTTAAATGGGTATGCACATACACATCCGGATATTCGGCTTTGAGCTGCCCGGCTTTTTGTAATTGTTCAGGTGTTGAAGTTGGTGCAAAGCGTGGGGTAATCGCATACAGGTTCCGCCCCTGTCCATGCCACTTTTCAATCAGCGCTTTAGAGTCGGTATAAGCCGTTTCTGCTGTATCTGTTAGCGCTTCCGGTGCATGACGATCCATCAGGACTTTACCCGCGATCAGACGCATATTGCGGGTGGTTGCCGCATTAAATAAAGCATCTACGGATTCAGGGTGAACGGTACAAAAGACCAGTGCAGTCGTGGTGCCATTTTTAAGCAATTCCTGCACAAAAAATTCGGCAATTTTTTCGCTATAGGATGCATCTCGGAACTGGATTTCAGTGGGAAAAGTATAGGTGTTGAGCCATTCCAGCAGTTGTTCACCATACGCCCCGATCATTTCCGTTTGCGGGAAATGAATATGGGTGTCGATAAACCCGGGAACAATCAGTTGATCTGGATAGTGCTGTAATTCAGCGTCGGTAGGAAGTCGTGACTGCCCTTCTTGCCAAGGACCAAACCACTGGATTTTACCCTCTTGAATGATGACTAAACCATCTTCTACATATCGCACTTGGTCGTGTATATCACGTGCTTGGGCAACTGTATTCTGAATGTCGAGGAAGCGACCACGGATCGCTGTCGTTGCAATTACAGAAGACATTTTAAACCTACGCTTTTTGATTTTTTCGATTGATTGTAGCTGAAAAAATTGCCATGTTTGTATGAACATTCATATTTAAATAGTGATCCAGATTCTTTTATGACCCCATCCAATGATCATGATCAATTTCAACAGATCGTGCGTGCGCAGCCGACCTTAATGCGCATCTTGCATCAGTTAGCACAATTGCACTCTGAAGCTTATGTCGCAGCGGGTGTGTTACGTCATGTGATCTGGGCGCATTTACATGACTGGGAATATGAAATGAATCATACTGAGGTCGATGTAATTTTCTATGACGAAAATAAGCAGGCTCGCGCTATAGAACAGCAACTTACAGATCAGTTAAAAGACTATTTTCCAGATATCTGTTGGGATGTGACCAATCAAGCCTTTGTACATGAGTGGTATCGTACCGATCAAAATGAAAGTATTGAGCCTTTAACTTCAATTAGTCATGCGCTGTCATTATGGCCAGAAACTGTCACGGCCTTGGCACTGCGCCTGAAAGATGATGAGTTGGAGTTGATTGCCCCTTTCGGTTTAGCAGATTTATTTGAGTTAAAGCTGCGTTGGAATCCGAATTTAGTCAGTTATGCCGTGTTCGAACAACGCATGCTGAGCAAACAGTTTTTGCAAAAATGGCCCAAATTATCCCTGATAGAACAATAAAAAAAAGCCTGCTGATGCAGGCTTTTTTGATGATTACTTTTTACAGGGTGGTTTCGTTATATTTCTTGCTATGACGAATCGACAAGATCGCGGTCACAGTCAGGACAATCACAATAAAGCTCAAAGAAATCCAGATCGGCATATGGAACACATCTAGCATCAGCATCTTAAAGCCGATAAAGACCAGAATGATCCCGAGGCCATAAGGCAGATAATGCATTTTTGAGGCTGCGCCCGAGAGCAGGAAGAACATTGCGCGCAGGCCTAAAATCGCCATCAGGTTTGCAGTGAGGACAATGAAGGGATCGGTGGTGACGGCAAAAATAGCCGGAATAGAATCGACGGCAAAGATGACATCAGAGGCTTCAACCAGGATCAGGACCAGGAACAACGGCGTTGCCCAGAGCAAACCATTTTGACGGACAAAGAATTTGTCGCCCTGAAGTTGCGGGGTAATACGCATATGTTTACGCAGCCATTTTAGAATCGCCATATCTTCAATATTGCTGTCTTCTTCATGCTGACCACGCAGGAATTTGAAGCCGGTATACACCAGGAACGCACCGAAGATATATAGAATCCAGGAGAATTCCTGCACGAACCACGCACCAATAAAAATAAAGATAGTTCTGAGCACAATCGCACCCAGTACGCCATATAACAGCAGCTTGCGTTGCAGTGCGGGTGGAATGGCGAAGGCCGCGAAGATCATCAGCCAGACAAAGACGTTATCAATCGCCAGGGATTTTTCCAGCAGATAACCGGCAAAGTATTCCATGACCTTAGCATTGGCAATTGCCGTGCCTGCGGTCTGCTCCAGATACAGCCATAAGCCGCCACCAAATAAAGTCGCGACACTGACCCAGGCAATACTCCAGTAGGCAGCAGTACGGACTTTAACTTCCTGACCATGCTGATGCTTAAAGCCGACAAAATCGATTATCAGCATGACTGCGACAATCGCGAAAAAGACGAGATACAGCCAGAGTGTACCAATGGTTTCCATGTGAATTCTCCACATCGGACAACTAGCCATAAAAAAACCTTGACCAGTTGCCAGATGAAAAACATCTATAACAACATGATCAAGGTCTTGCCTACATCTTACTGTTCCACTTTTTTATATAAAGTGTGACTTCAAGATGCTCAGATACCGACTTTTTGCAAAGTGTAATGACGATATTCTGACACGTTTAAAAATTGAAATTTCATTCTTAAACGCTTGGAGGAGGCTACTCCCCTTGTTCAAACTAAATTTTATTTGAGCGGTAGCTCAATGTGCAGCAAGCATGACAGATTTTTGCTAAGACTACAATTTCATTTACAAAAATCATGCTTCAAGGCGCTTTCTTACCTAAGAAATCCGGACGCTGAATCAGGTATAAGCTGATCAGAAAACCCAAGCTGGCCAGGATTGCTCCTACCCAGCCAATACTATGTAATCCGATATGTGCCGTTACCAGACCGCCGAGTAAGGCACCGCCACCAATCCCGACATTGTACAGACCTGAAAAAATTGCCATGGCGACATCGGTTGCATCAGAAGCCAGATTTAAGGTCTTGGCTTGTAGAGCCAGACTAAACCCAATAATGCTGATGCCCCAGATTAACGCCAAGCTATTAAGCTGAAATACACCCTGAGACAGTGGCAGCAATAACAGTAGCGAGATCCCTAGCCCGAGTGTAAATAGCGGAATGGTGAGTCGGGGGAAATGCGGTGCAAAACGGCCAAATACATAAGAGCCGATCAGGCCCGCACCACCATAAATCAGCAATAAGCTGGTGGTCTGCGCAGAGCTGAATTGCGCAATATTCAGCGTAAAGGGTTCAATATAACTATAGGCGGTAAATTGCGCACTAATCACAAGCACGGTAAGCGCAAAGACCAGCATCAGGCTGGGACGTTTCAGCAAGCTCTTTAAACTGCTGAGTGAACCTGAATTGACACTTGGTAATAAAGGTAAGGTTTTGGCCAGCAGTACGCAGACTACGCTCGCCACAACTACGATCAAGGCAAAACTATTGCGCCAGCCATAGGCCTCCCCGACCATCCGGCCAAAGGGAATTCCCAGAACCATCGCCATGGCGGTACCGGTAGCCAATAAGCCCAGTGCCTGAAACTCTTTGCCCTTTGGCGCAACCCGCACAGCAAGCGACGCCGTAATTGACCAGAACAGCGCATGCGCCACGGCAATACCAATCCGGCTCAGCACCAGAATGCTAAAGCTCCAGGCAAAATAGGACAGCACATGACTGAAAATAAACACCGCAAATAAAATCATCAGCAGAAAGCGCCGTTCAATATTTTTGGTCAGTAACATCATTGGCAAAGACAGCAGCGCCACGACCCAAGCATAAATTGTCAGCATCCACCCGACTTGGGTCGGTGACATGGCAAAACTGGTACCAATATCACTTAATAGCGCCACCGGGATAAATTCGGTGGTATTGAAAATAAAGGCAGCAGAGGCTAAAGCAATCACACAAACCCATTGACGCGTCACCGAAGAGGTGGAAGAAGAGCTGGACATAAACATCTGATAAAAGGAACCGGCTGGCAGTTTAAACCTGTTGAGCAAAATGCGGTATTGGCCAGAAGGACAGATTCACAATCCTTTAAAAGAAATCTAACAATAGAGCAGGGAAAAATATGTCAGTCTGGTTTAAAAACAAGGAGAGGATCGGCATGTTGATCGAGCATCAGCAACAGGACACTGGAGGTTTATGGTTCGTAGAGCCAAATGAAAAACGTCTGGCAGAAATGAGTTATTCAAGAGTAAATGAAGATCAATTAGTGATTGAACACACCTGGGTCGATGACAGTCTACGCGGCCAGCACGTCGGATATTATCTGGTCGAGGCCGCTGTGAATTTTGCCCGTGAACACGGCATCAGGATTATTCCAAAATGCCCTTTTGCCAAATCCGTGTTCGAGCGAGAGCCTCACTTTAATGATGTTTTATAATTTAAAAATGACAACAAAGGTTCAGATTCGTATGGAAATCAAATATCAAGATTCAAAACGCGGTGGTGTATTTTTTATGGAAGATCAAGGACGCCGCCTGGCGGAGATCACTTATCAATGGCGGGGCGATGCCGTTATAATTGCCGATCATACCTGGGTTGATGATTCCTTGCGTGGCCACGGTATTGCCCGAAAAATGCTGGATGCACTGGTCGATTTTGCCCGTGAGAAAAGTTTAACCATCATCCCGCAATGTTCCTATGTGGATGTCATGTTTAAACGTGACCGAAGTCTGGCCGATGTCGCAGCAACGGCTATTTAACTACCCAAGGGGATTTCCCGAAAGATAAATGCAGTTTTTCTTTCAAGGCAGGAATCAATATAACCTGTAACAGGGTATATAAACCGAAACCTGCCATCACGCCGGTCATCGCCCAGAAAATTTCTTCAAACTGTTGCAGCATCACTAAAATTGCCATGATCAGCAGGTAACTGGCATGAAAATAAATACGATGCCCAACAAATTTCAAGATCGTCCAGCTAATAAAAATTGAACTGATCAGCAGATTGGTTTGAGCGCTGAATTGCCAATTATTTAAAGTGATCATCAGGATAAAGCACACACATAACAAGGCGAGGGTTAAAATCAGATCTTTTAACATCAAGTGATCCTCATGTTCATGGTAGGTGTATGAAAATATTCGTTTAATCATTCAGGCACTATTGTTAAAAGTTTAATCCAGAAATGCAAACTGAAAACCATGTAAGCAAAAACGGATATTTGATTAAAAAATAGTCGACTTAATTTAAAATTATTGATTAAATTGTGTTTTTAATTCTTCCTTTTAGTGAGATGGCATGATCCTACAGCTTTGCTATGCCAGTGAACGCATAGAATCTGAACAAGAGTTGTTACAAGATTTGAGCGATATTTTGGCCACTGCCCGGAAGTTCAATCTTCAGCAGCAGATTCATGGGGTGTTGTATTATTCCCATGGCAAGTTTTTCCAGTGCCTTGAAGGTCAGCCTGAAGTAGTGGAAAGTTTATTTCAGAGCATTTGTCAGGATCCCCGCCATCACAATGTCCTACGTTTTGCAGATGCAATAGTAGAGCAGTCCCATTTCTCGGAATGGTCAATGAAATATGTGCATAAACACAGTGAAATTTCTTCTTTATTTTCACGTTTAGGTTTGAAGCAATTTGATCCGCATGCCTTACAGCAGTCAGGAATTGCCGAATTCCTCAAAGTACTGTATCGCCTGGAAGAAAATCAGGCCAGTCTGGCATCGCCAAAAGGCTATAAGCAGCGTGGTTATGTCCCCTATTTCTGATCTGAGGGGTAAATGCTGAAAATAAAAAAGTCCGCATAGCGGACTTTTTTGTCTGATGTGGATTAGCTCATGTCAATCATGACTTTTAAGGCCTTTTCATCGGAGGCATGTTTAAACACATCATAGGCTTTTTCAAAATCGGCAAATTTAAAATGATGGGTCGCCAGTTTTTCTAGGGGCAATTTGCCGGAACAGCAGGTTTTCAGCAACATCCCTGTGGTATTGGCATTCACCAGGCCGGTGGTGATGGTCAGGTTTTTAATCCAGAGTTTGTTCAGTTCAAAACTCACCGGTTTACCATGTACGCCGACGTTGGCAATATGCCCGCCCTCCTTCACGACATGCTGGCAAATATTCCAGGTAGGCTCCACCCCCACTGCTTCAATGGCACAGTCGACCCCGCGTCCATCGGTAATCTCTAGAATCTTTTGAATGGCATCTTCTTTGGCAGAGTTGATGATATGCGTCGCGCCGACAGTCTTGGCAAATTCCAGCCGATTATCATCCATATCCACCATAATAATATTGGCGGGTGAATAAAACTGTGCGGTGAGCAGACAACTCATGCCGATTGGCCCTGCCCCGACAATCGCGACATTGTCGCCTGGTTTGACATCGCCATATTGCACCCCAATTTCATGTGAAGTTGGCAGGATATCTGAGAGGAATACGGCCACATCTTGATTCAGGCCATCGGGTAAATGATAGAGTGAGGTATCGGCAAAGGGCGTGCGTACATATTCGGCATGGGTGCCATCAATCATATAACCCATGATCCAGCCGCCTTCATTGCGACAATGGGCATAGAGCTGTTTCTGGCAGTTTTCACAGGTTCCGCAGCGGCTGACACAGGAAATAATCACCCGGTCGCCCTTTTTAAAGTTTTGCACGGCGGAACCAACTTCTTCCACAATGCCAATACCTTCGTGACCTAAAATACGTCCCTTAAAGCTGCCCTCTTTACGCGTAGCCTCCTGCTCAATTTCCGGGTTTTTACCTTTCCAGATACCCAAGTCGGTACCGCAGATGGTAACTTTTTCCAGTTTAATGATGGCATCGCTGGGATGCAAAATGGTGGGAACTGGGCGGTCTTCAAAGCGGATATTATTTGCGCCGTAATAGACCATCGCTTTCATCGTTGTCATGACACATCTCCTAATGGAATGAGGAATGAGAATGACCTGACTCAGCGAGAATAATGAACGCCTCGATTGCTTTTATATAGTGACAGCGATGGGCTGATTTATGATCTGGCTTTCAGGCCTATAGATACCTGTGTTCTTCTCGATTGTGCCTTGAGTGATATGGCGCTGCAATGAGTCTTGTGTACAGATTGCAACAAAAGATCATCAGGGAGGGTTCAGAGATAAATCTGCTATTTGGGTCAATATTTAAATCATAGGATTGCAGGATCAGAACAACGGTTCACTTTTTCTCAATCAACGTTTTAATATGCTAAAAAAAGCCCGCTAGGCGGGCTTATTCACTTCACTTAAATCTATTTTATGCTTGTAAAACAGTGATTAGCTTCTGATGCAAACCGCCAAAACCGCCATTCGACATAATTACTACGGCATCGCCCTCGCCTGCTTCTGCCACCACAGTCTGAATGATGTCATCCAGTGTGCGTGCAACTTTGGCCTTGTTTGGCGCAGCCTCAATGACCGGTTGCAGATCCCAATCCAGTCCTTCCGGTTGATACCAGATCACTTCATCGGCCAGACGTGCAGAATGAGCCAAGCCATCTTTATGGCTGCCCATGCGCATGGTATTGGAGCGCGGTTCAATAATTGCCCAGAGTTTGCGTTCACCCAGACGTTTGCGCGCGCCTTCTAAGGTCGTATCAATCGCTGTCGGATGGTGCGCGAAATCATCATACACCTCGATACCACGGACTGTGCCTAACAGTTCCATACGGCGTTTCACACCACCAAAATTGGACAGCGCTTCACAGGCGGTTTCAATCGATACACCGACATGTTCAGCGGCTGCAATCGTCGCAAGTGCATTCGCCACCGAATGCTGCCCGGTCATATTCCACTGTACTTCGCCTTTGACTACGCCCTGTTGCAGGACTTTGAAATGTGAACCATCTGCTGACAATTGTTCTGCATACAGTTCAGATTTTTCGTTGGCATCCAGACTGGTGCGCACTACAGGCGTCCAGCAGCCCTGCTCCAGCACTTCATCAATATTGCTCTCAGTAATCGGCGCGATAATCCGGCCTTCACTTGGAATGGTACGGACTAAATGATGGAACTGCTTTTGAATTGCGGCTAGATCATCAAAGATATCGGCATGGTCAAATTCCAGGTTATTTAAAATTGCTGTTTTTGGATGGTAATGTACAAACTTGGACCGCTTGTCGAAGAAAGCAGAATCGTATTCATCGGCTTCGACACAGAAGTATTTCCCGCCACCGAGACGCGCACTTTCTGAAAAGCCTAAAGGCACACCACCAATCAGGAAGCCCGGCTCCAGACCGGCTTGATCCAGTACCCAAGCCAGCATGGTTGTTGTTGTGGTCTTGCCATGAGTTCCGGCGACACCCAGCACATGCTTGCCTTGTAACACATGGTCAGCCAAAAACTGCGGACCTGAAATATAAGGCAGACCTGCATTCAGCATATATTCGACTGCATCAATACCACGCTTCATGGCATTACCGACAATGACCAGATCCGGATGCGGCTGCAAATGGCTGCGGTCATAACCCTGCATTAAAGTGATGCCCGCATTTTCAAGTTGGGTCGACATGGGTGGATACACATTCAGGTCTGAACCTGTTACCTGGTGGCCCAGATCGCGTGCAAGTAGCGCTAACGAGCCCATAAAGGTGCCACAAATACCCAAAATATGCAGATGCATCTACTTCACTCCGTTCCTGTCTGACCCATCACTTTATATTGGTGCTGTTGTCATGATTTATTCAATTTGCAAGCAACGATAGCAAGGCTTTAGCTGAAAAGATAGTGAAAATTCTGGCCTTGTTGCGGGATTTTTTAAATCCTGTTTCACGGATAAATTCAAAGAAAATTTCAAAGTGACGCAATGTCTTTTCGCCTAATAAACCGTAAAATAAGTTCGACCTTTTTGCAGAGTGCATGCAGATGCTGCCGGCTTTATTTCTTCTGGTAATTGCCAACTGTTTTATGACCCTGGCCTGGTATGGGCATTTAAAGTTTTTGCCACATGATGCACCGCTCTGGCAAGCGATTTTATTCAGCTGGGCCATTGCCCTGTTTGAATATAGCCTGATGATTCCGGCGACCAAATTACTGGCGCAGCAAGGAATGGCAGTCGGTCAAATGAAAATTACCCAGGAAGTCGTGACTTTACTGGTCTTTGTTCCTTTTATGATTTTCATGTTTAAGCAGCCTTTTAAACTGGATTATCTCTGGGCTGCTTTATGTCTGTGTGGATGTGTCTATTTTGTATTCCGCAGTTCCTAAATAGTTGTAACTGCGGCTACTCCCTTATTTTTATTCCAGTTTTTGAAAATTCGATAAAAAAACAAGAAAAATCGAGCCTTGCTTTGACCGTTAAATTTTATGAAGCTGAATTTTCAGTCTATAATACGCACTCCTATTCAAGCTTGGCTCTCTCGTCGAGATTTATCTTTTCTCACTTTAATCTCTGGAAAATTTGCAATGAATGCGGCTGCTGCACAAGATACTCCTCTCGTAGGTATTATCATGGGTTCTCAATCAGATTGGGCAACTCTCGAACACACTGCCAATATGCTCAAGCAGCTTGGTGTCCCATTTGAAGCCGAAGTTGTTTCTGCACACCGTACCCCAGACCGCCTGTTTGAATATGCCGAGCAAGCGCGTGATCGTGGTATTCAGGTAATTATTGCCGGTGCAGGTGGCGCAGCGCATTTACCGGGGATGTGTGCGGCGAAAACTGATCTTCCAGTTTTGGGTGTACCGGTGAAATCTTCGATTTTAAACGGTGTTGATTCATTGCTGTCTATTGTGCAAATGCCAGCAGGTATTGCAGTCGGTACCTTGGCGATTGGTCCTGCCGGTGCCACCAATGCTGCCATTATGGCCGCGCAAATTCTGGGTTTGACCCGTCCAGAAATCGCAAAAAATGTTGCAGATTTCCGTGCAGCGCAAACAGATAAAGTGGCAAGCAACAATATTCCAGGCCAGGCTTAAGTCGAGACACAGATTATGGATAAAACCATCGGTATTTTTGGTGGCGGTCAGCTGGGTCGTATGATGGCGCAAGCGGCACTTCCATTAAATATTCAATGTACATTTTTTGAAGCCAGCACAGACTGCCCTTCTGCTGCTTTGGGTCCGGTGATTTCGAGCCAAGCTGAAAATGGTCTGCAAGACTTTATTAACAGTGCAGATGTATTTAGCCTTGAGTTTGAAAATACGCCACTTGCAGATGTTGATGTACTGACGCAAAGCAAGCAACTGCATCCGCCGCGTCAGGCTTTGGCGATTGCCCAGCATCGTCTGTCTGAAAAAGCCTTGTTTGATGAACTGGCTATTCCGGTTGCACCGTACAAAGCGGTCACTTCACTGGAAAGCTTACAGGCTGCTGTAGCTGAACTGGGCTTGCCGATCGTACTGAAAACTTCGCGTGGCGGTTATGATGGCAAAGGTCAATTTGTTTTACGTTCGGCCGATCAGATGGATCAGGCCTGGGCAGAATTGGGCCCTGCGGGTGAACTGATTGCTGAAAGTTTCGTGACTTTCTCGCGTGAAGTTTCAATCATTGCAGTACGCGGCCAAGATGGTGATGTAAAAACCTGGCCATTGGCAGAAAATCATCATCATGACGGCATTCTGTCGCACTCGATTGTGCCAGCACCGGACAGTACTGACTTGCAGCCGGTAGCACAAGAATACATCACTCGCCTGCTGAATCATCTGAACTATGTCGGTGTGCTGACCCTTGAGCTGTTTGTGACAGACAATGGCCTATATGCCAACGAGATGGCACCACGTGTGCATAACTCGGGTCACTGGTCGATTGAAGGTGCAGTATGTTCGCAGTTTGAAAACCATGTGCGTGCCGTGGCAGGTTTACCTTTAGGTTCAACTGAAGTGATCCGCCCAACTGTCTTGGTGAACATCATTGGTCAGCATCCGAAATCTGCAGATGTACTTGCTCTGGAAGGTGCACATTTGCATCTTTACAATAAGTCAGAGCGCGAAGGCCGCAAGATTGGTCACATTACCCTGATGCCAAATGACAGCGCGCAATTGTCTGTACTTTGCCGCCAACTGGCGAAAATTTTACCGAATCCATTGGCATTGAGCGAAGATATGACCATCTAGGCTTTAACTTGCTGATAAAAAAAGCGATCACTTCGGTGATCGCTTTTTTATTTGTCTGCTTTCAGGCATGATTGCGCCTCTTCAAAAATACCTGCCATTGGTCGGATCAGTTTTTAAATCAATTGCTTATAAACTGATCAATTGAGTATAAATATAACAATCCAATAAAACCTTTTTTACAGCTGAATTTTGCCATATTCACTTGTAGATAAGCTTGAAATCAAAGTTTGAATTTAAAACTGGAAAGCAGTTTTGAATTTAAATTCATAAAAATAAATTCAAATTTAAATCGCACTTTGAATTTAAACTTGCGCTTTTAAATTCAAAAAATATGAATTCAAATTTAAAACTGGATAAATGAATTCAAAGTTTTTGAATTTAAAAATATTAGCCCATTATTCAAATGAATTTAAAACAAAAACGAGTGTAATTAGAGCATGTTGATGATCGTGACTCGCTTTTCCTGAAACAAGTTATCCCCAGTAATTTTTTAAATTCAAAAATCCTGCTGATTTGAATTTAAAACAAGCTTGTGGATAACTCGTGTTTAAATTTAAAGATTACAAAATGAATTTAAAAGTGTAGGAATTATGAATTTAAATTTACGCATTGGCGCTTTAATTTTCATCATGAGCTGCTAAGGTAGAAGCATAATTCAAAATCTAAATATTCAAGGGTCTTATGCAACGGCTTGCACTTTTTATTGGTTCTGTGGTCTTGGCTGCTTCACAGGCACAGGCTGAACTTATTATTAATGGTCAACGTGTCACGCCGACTGATTTGACCTCTAGTTCAAATATCCCGAATTATGCCTCCCAAAATAATTTTCAAAACTGTCTCGCTAATTTGCGCAGTCAAGCTGTTGCTAGAGGTGTAAGCGGCAGTACCTATGATCGTTATACCCAGAACTTAAACCCGGATTATTCAGTGATTGAACGCCTGAATTACCAGCCTGAATTTTCTACCCCGATTTGGGATTATCTATCTGGTTTGGTGGATGAAGAACGGGTTCAGCTCGGCCGGCAAAAACTACAGCAACATCGTGAGGTGCTCAATCGTGTTGCTGCTACCTATGGTGTACCTGCAGAAACGGTAGTTGCGGTATGGGGTGTCGAAAGTAATTTTGGTGATATTTCGGGGAAATATCCTTTATTACAGGCTTTAGGAACTTTGAGCTGTGAAGGTCGTCGCCAGAGTTATTTTCGTGGTGAGTTTTTTACCACAATGAAACTGTTACAGCGTGGCGATGTGCGTGAAGAACAATTAAAGGGTTCCTGGGCAGGCGCATTTGGTCATACCCAGTTTATGCCATCGACTTATGATGAACTTGCAGTTGATTTTGATGGTGATGGCCGACGTGATCTGGTTTCGAGCATTCCTGATGCACTGGCATCGACCGCCAACTTTTTAAGCAAGCGTGGCTGGCAGAGCGGGCAACCTTGGGGCTTTGAAGTCAAGATTCCGCAAGGCATGTCGGTTTCCGGTGAAGGCCGAAGAAATAAAAAATCCTTGAGTAGCTGGATCAATCAAGGGGTGGTTCGTGCCGATGGTTCGGCATTGGTTCAAGGAAATTTATCGCAATCTTCTCAGGCCGGATTGCTTACACCTGCAGGCCCGAGTGGTCCAGTATTTTTGGTCTTTAAAAACTTTGATGCCATTTATAGCTATAACGCGGCAGAAAGTTATGCCTTGGCGATTGCGCATTTATCCGATCGCCTGCAAGGTAAAGGCTCATTTATGACCACATGGCCTACTGATGATCCGGGAACTTCGCGTGCAGAACGTCGTGAGATCCAGCAATTTCTGTTAAACCGTGGCTATGATATTGGTGCGGTGGATGGTCTGATTGGAGATAAAACCCGTCAAGCGATTCGTCAGGAACAGCAGCGTTTGGGCTTGAGTCCAACAGGTCGTGCTGGTCAGCAGATTTTGCGGGCCTTTAGAAATGAAAATGCCAAACGCATGATGCAATAAAGAATATTGAAAACGAAAAAAGGTCTGCATTCATGCAGACCTTTTTTGATGACTGTTTTTGAGTAGTTATGTAGCTATAGAGTCATGCAAGATAATAGTAATTCGCTGAATTTAAACAGCAGTAATGGTGCCAAGGACGCGATAGCCAGCGGCACCAGTGACTGCAGGCAGGTTACCATTCAGTTGATTCATAAAACGCATGGCCAGCCAGGCAAAGGCAGTAGCTTCCACCCAGGTGGGACTGAGGCCCAGATCGGCGGTAGTCTGTACGCTCCATTCATGTTTGCGCAGGCGCCAGCGCAACTGCTCCAGTAAATGTGAGTTATAGGCACCGCCACCGCAAACAAAAACCTGTCCGTTATCCATGCCAGAGCGGTAAATTGCTTTTTTAATGGCACGGGTAGTGAGCTTTAATAAAGTCGCCTGTACATTTTCTGGAGTATCTTCCAGTTCATCGTATTGCAGGTCATTGCGCCAGTCAGCAATCTGTTCATCCAGCCATTCCAGGTTGAAATCTTCACGACCGGTACTTTTCGGAGGTTCTTTGGAGAAGAATGCGTGTGACTGCAAGCGATCAAGCAAACTGCGAATCGGGGTGCCATAGGCTGCCCAGTTGCCATTTTCATCAAAAGGCTGACCGGTATAACGGGAACACCAAGCATCCATCAAGATATTGGCCGGTCCGGTATCAAAACCATAAACCTCTTCAGGCTTCCCGGCAGGCAGCAGGCTGACATTGGCAATGCCACCCAGATTTAAAATTACCCGGTGAATGCTGTCATGCTGGAAAATATCCTGATGAAATGCTGGAACTAAAGGTGCTCCCTGACCACCTGCCGCCAGATCACGACGACGGAAATCTGAAATCACCGGAATCTGAGTAATTTCAGTAATGATGTTCGGGTCACCAATTTGTAGGGTAAAACCATGTTCAGGACGATGCCGGATGGTCTGGCCATGCGAGCCAATCGCCTTGATTCTGGATTTATCCAGGTTATTTTTTTCAATCAGCGCATTAATACCATGACCAATCATTTGTGCCAGTGCAACATCAGCCTTGCCCATACGGTCAATTTCATTGTCATCTGGCAAGGTCAGTGCCATCAGCTCATCCCGAAGGTCGGGATCAAATGCCAAAGTGAGTGTGGCATGAAGCTGGAGTGGATCAAAAGAAGCAGCAACAATATCGACACCATCCATGCTCGTGCCGGTCATTACCCCAATATAGATCGCTGTCATGGTTATTCTTAAGCCTGCAATATGCTGAAAAAGTGTTAGTATATCGCACAAATTGAGTAACTGATGTATTGGATTTTGTGATGTCAAATTTCCTGCCGGCTGAAGAACAACTTGCCCTCATTCAACGAGGCACCCACGAAATTATTTCTGAAGAAGACCTTCTCAAGAAATTAAAACAGAATCGCCCATTAAAAATTAAAGCGGGTTTTGATCCGACTGCGCCTGATTTGCACTTGGGCCACACGGTTCTCATTAATAAGTTAAAAGTATTCCAAGATTTGGGTCATGAAGTGTTGTTTCTGATCGGTGACTATACTGCGATGATCGGTGACCCAACTGGTAAGAGCGCAACACGTCCACCATTGTCACGTGAACAGGTTTTAGAGAACGCTAAAACATATCAAGAACAAGTATTTAAAATTCTTGATCCCGACAAAACCAAAGTGGTGTTTAACTCGGAATGGTTTGCGCAAAAAACTGCGGCTGATTTAATTCAATTGGCATCACAGCAAACGGTTGCGCGTATGTTGGAGCGTGATGATTTCACCAAACGTTATAACAACCAGCAGCCGATCGCGATTCATGAATTTTTGTACCCATTGGTACAAGGCTATGACTCTGTTGCGCTGGAAGCAGACGTAGAACTGGGTGGTACAGATCAGACCTTTAACCTGTTGATGGGTCGTACCTTACAAGGTCGTTATAATCAAGAAGCACAAGTATGTATCACAGTGCCAATTCTTGAAGGTTTAGATGGCGTCAACAAGATGTCTAAGTCTTTAGGTAACTATATTGGTGTATTTGATGCACCGGGCGCGATGTACCAAAAAGTGCTCTCAATGCCGGATGCATTGATTGAGCGTTATTTTGATCTGCTGAGCTTCAAAACCATTGAAGAAATTCAACAGTTATTAAAAGAAGTGGCTGAAGGCCGTAATCCACAAGAAGTCAAAAAGATTCTTGCGCTGGAGCTGGTCGAGCGTTTCCATGGTGCAGAAGCGGCTGCCAATGCCCACAAAGGCGCGGGTAATATCATTACTGAAGGTGAATTACCCGAAGGTACGCCAGAAGTGACCATTTCACGTGGCGAGTTTGGTGGTGAAATCTTTATTACCTCGATTTTACGTGAGGCAGGCTTAACCAAAAATGCAGCCCAAGCCAAGGATGCATTAGGCCGTGGCGCAGTAAAAGTGGATTGGCAGACTGTAGATACGACGTATTCTGTGAAAGAGAACGTGACTTTGATTGTTCAGGCCAGCAAAAAAGCAATTGCTAAAGTCACTTTTGTTGACTAAAGAGCGGATAAGTTATTGAAATAAAAGCAGGCTTCGGTCTGCTTTTTTTATTGATGTTCTATATTTAAAAATCAAATAAGTAAAGTCAAAAAAAACCCTATGAAAACAATAGTTAATTTTTCCCAAATCACTTGCTTTTCATCTTTATTATGTATAGGATTTATTCATCTAGAGAATTCGTTTAGAGCATCTAGAGGGTAGTAAAAATAATAGTACTCCACAACTGAGAAAGTCTCTTTTCCAAGAGGCTCTTTTTAAAAGCTTTAAAGCGAATAACTATAATAATGACATAATGGATCGGGTAAAGATTCAATTCTAAGGAGGAGATTTTGGGAGAGATCTCTTCCTTTTTTCTTTATTATTGCGTAATCAAGATATAAATCTGCATGCCTGCTTTTCTCGTTGAGCCATCAAACTTAAAATTAACCAGTAAATTGAACTTAGGTGAATGACCCTAAGAATGAGTTCATTTCAATTGACTCCAAAATGACTCGAAAAGAAAAGTGCAAAACATAAAAAATTAAGGCAGAGGTGATTGAATGTATCGCTTTCCAACAGAAAATATTTTTGATGAACAAATCGATTGCATATTACGGTTCTTATTTGAATACCAGCCGGTCGAACAAAAACAGCAACTCTATGGATCTGTCTATACTTTATTTATGCAGCTTGATCTGGCCGCGCATTACTTTCTATTTTCCCTGATTGAAGAGCAGTTACCGCGACGCGCGAAATTATTCTTTATTGCCGAGGATTATCAGGGTAAGAAAGACATGACTGTAGAGGTCATGCAACATTGGCGTGGACAGCAACAGCAGGAAAAAGTCGCTTAATGCAAAATAACAGACTTTATCTTCTATATATAAGTGATCTACGCATGGTCTTGGGATTCGAAAAACTAAAAATGAATACTTCTTCTATATAGCAGCCTAAAAATAGGCTTTTATAAAAGCCTTGTACGTAAAAAATAACTCATCAATTGAGGAGTCTAGGATTTAGATCAGTTTATTGGACGAGATAGAATAATTTTGGTTTTCTTTTGATGAGCTAATTTAAATAAAAGATAAGATTTGAATGTCAAAAGGCTAAAAATACTGTTTTAAATATTATTGTGATAGTTTTTAGGTCTAAATGAATTTTCAGTTATAAAAATAAAATGACGTGTTTAGTGGGTTTATTGCATAAAAACGCTTAAAAATTAGATAAAAAAGCGATTTTTCAGTAATTTTTGTAGAAAAAAAAGACATACGTGAAAAATATAGTGAATTGGGGGTTGCAATGATTCTGAAATCCTCTAGAATGCACCCATACCGACGAGATAGACGGA
>NZ_DCLL01000021.1 GCF_002321025.1 Acinetobacter lwoffii | reverse complement strand
TATGATTTACATTGCTTGCATATTTATTTGGTGTAAAGCCAAATGAGGACACGCCCTAGTAAATCGCCATATGATTGCGATGAATCATTTCTAGTGAACGAGCTTCACCTAACACCTGATGCACTTTATCTGATGCCAGACCACGAACGATATCTGCTGAACGAGAACTAAAGTTGACACGACCAACTGCAATACGGTGACCTTGTGTATCGACACATTCCACCACATCACCGCGTTCGAAATGACCCTCAACCGCTTTCACCCCTACAGGCAATAAGCTGCGATGATTGTCTTTAATGGCTTTCACTGCGCCATCATCAATCACTAAACGACCTGCGGTTTGCAAGTGAGCAGCCAACCATTGCTGATGCGCTGTCATCCGGTCTTTATCAGTCACAAATAAAGTACCTAACAATTCGCCAGACATTAGACGTGATAGAACACCATCACTATCACCACTTGCAATTAAGGTCGGACAGCCCGACTTTGCAGCCAGACGTGCAGCACGAACTTTGGTCAGCATGCCACCACGACCAAATTTACCGCCTCCACCGGCCATATCAAACAGACTTTCATCCATCGCACGTACGGTATGGAACAGTTTGGCATCTGGATTAGACCGTGGGTCTGAGTCAAACATCCCTTCCTGATCCGTTAAGATAATCAGAAGGTCTGCATGAACCTGACCTGCGACCATGGCCGCAAGCGTGTCGTTGTCACCAAAGCGAATTTCGTCAGTCGAAACCGTGTCATTTTCATTGATCACCGGAATCACGCGCCAATCAATCAGGTTCTGCAAGGCATCACATGAGTTGAGGTAGCGACGACGATCTGCCAGATCATCATGGGTTAACAATACTTGCGCAGTTCGAATCTGATGCTTCTCAAGTACGCTTGACCAAGTATGAATCAGGCCCATCTGACCGATGGCAGCACAAGCCTGAAGACTGGGTAGATCGGTGGGTCGATTCTCAAGTTTCATTCGAACCATACCTTCAGCCACAGCACCGGAAGACACCAGAATAATCTCGTGTCCTGCATTGTGTAGATCTGCGATTTGTCCCGCCCAATGCGAGATAGCATCTAAATCTAAACCTTGTCCGTTTGCTGTGAGTAAAGATGATCCGATTTTAACAACGATTCGTTTACAACCCTTGAGCTGACGTTGCCCATCTACCACTTCTATCATCTTGTCCTCAGACTCTTCTCTCAGAGATTAGCGTACGTAGTACACTTCCACATCACTATCATCATCGCCATCTTCATCATCTTCGTCATCACCCAGAATACCGGCAAGACGTTGCTGACGACGCATCTCACGATACGCTTCTTTTGCAGCGATGGTTTGTTCACGTGTTTCAGCTTCAAGCTGATCACGGAATGCTTTCATTTCTGCTGCATATTCTTGATCTTCAGCTTCGCGTTCACGTTGCTCTTCGATCTGATCCATCAGGTAGTAAACCACGTCTTTGGTGCCTTCAGCAGTTAAGCCAGAAGTTTCAAAAACCGGGCCTTCCCACTGCAATTCTTCAAGAATATGGGTGCACCATTCTTCACGTGTTTCTTCAGCCAACTGATCGACTTTGTTCAGTACCAATACGATCGGCAGTTTTGAAAGCGTTGGGGAGAAGTTTTCTAACTCTTTCATAATTGCTTTGGCATTATGTGCCGGATCTGAGCCATCAATCGGTTGTACGTCAACGATATGCAACAAGATACGGGTACGCGCCAAGTGCTTCAGGAAGCGAATCCCAAGACCTGCACCTTCAGATGCACCTTCGATCAGGCCGGGAATATCCGCCATCACGAATGAACGGTGACTGTCAGCATCGACCACACCCAGGTTTGGCACCATGGTAGTAAATGGATAATCTGCAACTTTTGGTTTTGCAGCCGATACTGCACGAATGAAGGTTGATTTACCCGCATTTGGCATACCCAGCAAGCCGACATCTGCCAGAACTTTAAGTTCTAGACGGATTTCACGGAATTCGCCTTTTTGACCATGCGTACACTTACGTGGTGAACGGTTGGTCGATGATTTAAAGTGGGTATTACCTAAACCACCATCACCGCCTGCTGCAACTTTCACGCGTTGACCGTCTTCGATCAAGTCGCCAATAATGTCACCAGACTCTACATCTACAATTGTTGTTCCTACCGGAACTTTTAATACGGTATCTTCACCGCCACGACCAGCACAGTTCGCCCCACGGCCATTTTTTGCTCGTTCTGCACGATATTTACGTGTATAACGATAATCAACTAGCGTACTGGTGTCGTCGTCAGCCTGAATATAAATGCTGCCGCCACGACCACCATCACCACCATCTGGACCACCAAATGGCACGAATTTTTCACGGCGAAAACTGGCTACGCCATTGCCACCGTCGCCAGCCTCTACGGTAATGACTGCTTCATCAACAAAGCGCATATTGCCAATCCTCTAAAAACTTTAAAACCCCATATTCTGCCATATTTTAAAGAATTTCTCGAATAGAATTATGCAGCAATCCCATAAATCTTAGTTAGTCGTTTTCTCACCGAGCCTATTTGATCTATTCAAGGCATAGATTTAGAAAAAAAATACTTAAAAGATTGAAAAGAAGTGGCAGGAAATGAAGTATTTTTACCTTAGTACCATCCCCTATTCTGGAAATTCTTTTTGTGAGTTTCTTGATGATTTTTAAAATAATTTATAGAGGAGTAAATTTTTCAAAAGCCGTGTTCACAAGAAGATATTCTGATGCAGACACCTTTTAAAATCAGTATTTTATATAAACCAAGATAAGTCCAAATTTTGTATTTTCACAAACACTGCATTCCTGCCATTTAATGAAAACTATTTAATAACATTTTGTTTATGTTCTAAAATATCTGGCAGACTTTTTTCAATCCAGCCAATTAAATACATGATTTTTTCAGCCGCTTGTGAACCGGTAATCGTCAATTGATATTCCACTTTTGGCGGCACCACCGGATAAACTGTTCTCAGAATAAAACCATCCTGCTCCAGCATTTTTAAAGTCTGGGACAACATCTTTTCACTTACCCCTTCAATGCGCTGTTTCAGTTCACTGAAACGATGCACCCCTTCACTTAAACAACGCAAAACCAAGACCGACCATTTATTGGCAAGGTGTTCCAATATTTCACGTGATGGACATTCAGTTGATAAAACCTGACCTAATAATGGGCTGATTGCATAATTTGTCATACTATTTCTCGCAATATTTTTTATTACTTACTCATTTTAATATACTTACTCTTTGTAAGTTATCAGATTAATATTTTGCCAGCAAGCAGATTTATTGATTCTTATTAGATTAAAAAGTCTGCTTTAAATAAAAAAATCATAAAAAAAGAGCCTCAAATGAGACTCTTTTTTTGCTAAATACTAATTATGCATTAGTTTCAGCAGGAACTTTTGGATAGCTTACACCGCCCATTTGTTCAGCAATACGCAATACCTGGCAGCTATAACCCACTTCGTTATCGTACCAAACATAAGCAGTTAAACGGTTGCCTGAAGTGATCGTTGCTTGCGCGTCAAATACACCTGCAGTGCGTGAACCGATAAAGTCAGAAGATACCACTTCAGTCGAGTTGGTATAACCGATTTGACCTTGCAGGCTAGAACCGATTGAAATCTGACGAATGTATTCGTTCACTTCATCACGATCAACATCTTGACCTAAAGTCAGGTTAAGAATCGCAAGAGATACGTTTGGTGTAGGTACACGTACAGAGTTACCTGTCAATTTACCTTGAAGAGCTGGAAGCGCTTTCGCTACTGCTTTCGCTGCGCCAGTTTCAGTAATGACCATATTCAATGTTGCAGCACGACCACGACGATCAGCTTTATGGTAGTTGTCGATCAAGTTTTGGTCGTTTGTGAACGAGTGAACTGTTTCAACATGACCATTCAACACTGTGTATTTATCATGCAATACTTTCAGTGTAGGTGTAATTGCGTTAGTCGTACAGCTTGCAGCAGAGATGATTGTATCTTCATCAAGGATGTCCGCCTGGTTTACACCGTAAACCACGTTCTTCATGTCACCTTTACCAGGTGCAGTCAGAATCACACGAGCAGCGCCCGGGCATTTAAGGTGTTGAGCAAGACCTTCAGCATCACGCCATTTACCTGTATTGTCGATCACAAGTGCATTGTTGATACCGTATGCAGTGTAATCCACTTCAGAAGGATTAGAA
Organism: Acinetobacter lwoffii; assembly: GCF_002321025.1. Lineage (GTDB taxonomy): Bacteria > Pseudomonadota > Gammaproteobacteria > Pseudomonadales > Moraxellaceae > Acinetobacter > Acinetobacter lwoffii_Y. The sequence goes on along the minus strand of NZ_DCLL01000021.1, from coordinate 16,778 downwards.
GCATAAATCACTTTGATGAAGTTACCGTTGGCAATGATTGCTTCGTTTTCTTCATCTACAGAAATTGTGCCTGCAAATGGACCATGAATAGAGTCACGACGCAATAAAGATGCACGTTTTTCCAAATCACCATCAGATGATTTACGAACAACGATTGCTTTCAGGCTAAGACCACGACCCAGACCTGATTGACCAATCATCAAACGTGCCAGGATACGACCGATACGACCGAAACCATAAAGAACCACATCTTTATGTTCTACAGCAGCAGCATTGCCTTCGATCGATTTAACAGCGTCTGCAACAAATGCATCGATGTCGCCGCCTTTTTCTTTAAATTCAACAGCAAGTTTACCCAGATCAACTTCAGCAGAACCGATGTTTTCTACTTTCACCAATGCTTCAAGAATTGGGAAAGTATCAACTACAGAAAGTTCAACGTCCAGTACGCGAGTACGGCGGTGTGCTTTCAAAATCTGAATCACAGAGCGGTTAATTAAAGAGCGACCATAAACTGTAGCTACAATATTTTTTTCACGATATAACTGGCCAACAAGGGCAATCATACGTTCCGCAAGTTCTTCACGGTTTTTCCAGCGACCTTGGTGTTCTGCATGGAGGGCAACAATAGTGTCTTTGCTCACAGATACGTCCTCTAATTAATTGTAAATCTAAGCATAAATTTCTAAACCCGACAATTGTAATGGAATTGGCCGCAAGTTTGAATCAAAAGCTCGTTGAGACGGGTGGTTTTTAACGTATATTCACTATAAATTTCAAAAATAGTTGTAATTAGCTGAATGATTTTGCATCCGAAAATGCTAAAGACCACTATTTTTCAGTACCTGACACAAATTTGTTAAATGTTGTTTATTCAAACAAATCTAAATTTCAAAATTTAGCGTCCCGCCCTGTTCAGGCTAGATTCTACTCCCTGCTGAAAAATTCATGTCCAGACTCATGGAGGCATTGAAGTTTTCTACATCGAAATCATCATAGGTTTCGGGCAAGTGAATAAGCAAAGGTAAACGGGTCAGGCCATTATCCCCAGAGGGAAAAGCATAGTGGCGATCAACCTGCTGCAAATGCTGCAAACTTTCAAATTCCAGAAATACACTACAGTTTTCATGTGTTCTTGGCACCTGAATAATTTCCAGAAACATACTGCGCTTTAACTGCTGTAATTGGTTGAGCGCGGTATCAATTGCCTTATCGAAATTATTTTTACGCCATAACTTTTTAAATACGGATTTTTTCTCTTCATCCACTTTTTGCCGCTGCAGTGTATTAATATATTTTTTCAGATCCCGGTATTGCTGTACATTTTCAGAAATCGTATTTTGAATATCCAAAACAGCCTGCTGTGAACGCTGATGCATGACTTGCCATTCATTACGGTAGGTAGGAATAAAGGTTTCCGCTTTACGCTTTTCCAGTAAACGGATAAAAGCCAGCAGCTTATATTCAAAATTCTGGATGTACTGATTAAACATGAAACCCGGCTGGGACTTGAAATCGCGGTAATAGGCCAGAATTTCTGTAAATATTTTATGGACATGCAGATACAGATAATCAAACTCTTCAATATGCGATAAATGATCACGAATGGCATCCCGCATCGGCAAAAGCAATTCACGCGTCATAATTTCTTCAAACTGTTTCAAGTGACGTTGTGCCACCACATCGGCATTTTTCTCTACAACGTGAATGGGCTCAACCAGTAAAGGTAATAACTTCTGTTCAGACACCTGTTCCAGTGTATGCACAATGTCGGTTACATCCAAATGAATCTGACTCTGTAAAGTCACCATCCGCTGCATCTGTGATTTCAGGGTTTCTACCACCGCTTCATCCATGTCATCCTGCAAGTCCAGAATCAGGATATTCAGATAGACCTGATCTTCAAGTGCACCTTTTTCTTCAATCAGGAAACGACGAATAGAATACGAGTTTTGCTGCACATCCATCACCGGCGCAACGATAAATAGAAATTGCGAGGTACGGACAATATCAAAATGAAGAATCTACTGCTCTTTAATGAGGAAATAACGGAAAAGTGGATGCGTCATTTCTGCAGTCTGTTTTTTTAATAGCGGCTTATACCAATAACCCAACAATTGCTGCTTGATAAAAACTTCAATAATAAAGCATTTGATTTGCTGTTCGGTAAGCTGACGCCCCCCTTCAACCGGCTGTAAGCGAAGACCACGAATAATCTCAGCAGCATTTAATAAAAATGTACGACGCAGTTCCAGCTTTTCACGCTGCATCTGAAAATTTTCATTGACGTCAATTTTATCGATTTGTTCAAGTACGTTTTCTAAGTAGTCCGCAATTTGCAAGCTATCATTCAAACCCTGCAAACTTTTCAGTGACAAGCCAAAGGTACTGGCATAGTAACGCATCCGGTCATTGAGAAATTTTTGGCTAAGACGTTCTACCGAATGTTGAGCCTGATAGCGGTATTGATCCATTTCCTGATCCCAAAGAATTTTCTTGGGCTTTAAAATTTGAAAATCAATACTTTCTTTTAATTCGGGTGAAACTTCTGCCAGAATAGTACGAAGCTCTCGCTCCCAATTTAAATCCAGACTTGGTTCCAGTTGTGATAAACGTGCACGTAACTGATATGGAATCGCAATCTGTGACATGTTTATCCCCTTAATATATCGAAAACATTATTTTAAATAAAATGGTAGATGATTTTAAAAATAATCAGGTCAATATTAGACTTCCTTCATAAATCATTTTTCAACCAATTTAATTGTTTATCTTTCACCCAATCTAAATTGTATATGCCAGCAAGTAAATTAAACCGCAGGTTTAATCTTTTACGACGATTTCTATATACACAAGATAAAATCTTAAAACATTTCATCCTTCCAAATACATGCTCTACTTGAATTCGTCTACGACCAATCTCTCTATTTAACTTTTTTAATTCAGAATCTAGTTTTTCAGTTTTCTTTGCTTTAGATGGCATGAGGCATCCAAAACCCAATTTCTTTATCCCTAAATACCCCTTATCAACGATAAAAAAGGGCTTAAATTTTAATTTCCTCATGCTTTTTTTAAATATTTTAAAATCATGCATGCTTCCATGACTTCCACATACACTCAGTATTTCACCTGTTGTATAGTGCATAGATAGCTGAAATTTAAAGGTATGTCGCTTTTTTTTACCGCTATACCATTTCTTCTGTTTTTTTTGGACGTTGAACTAATATTTCAGTGGCATCAATCACAACAACTTCCCAATCCACTTCATCTCGATTAGGAAGTTGTTTTGGCAAGTTGAATTTTCCAGAACGGATTAAGGTATCTTCAATAACACGTGTGATACGAATTGCACTCGTTTCAGATACACCGTAACTTATACCAAGATGGAAAAATGTTCGATATTCTCTCCAATATTCTATACATAAGAGCAAACGATCTTCTAACGGTAATTTATGCGGTCGTCCTTTACCAATATGACGAGGTAACTGCTTATTTAGCTCGGCCAACATCAGGTTAAATGTAGCCCAACTAACACCGGTAAGCCTACGAAACTTAACGTCTGATAATTTTTGAATATCTTTGAATTTCATCCAAGGATTATCCATTGAATTAAATAATTTTGCTGATTAATTTAAGATCAAATAAATTGTACATTTTTTGATTTATGACGGAAGTCTATTGTCTGACGAATATAATGCTTATGCAAACCACATTATTCATTATTTTTTCTGATTTTTTCTAGCTGTGCAGCTTTATTTGCCAGCTCATTTTTTTTCAGCTGCTGCTGTTTTAAATGCAATATTCCTTCCACAATCAACAGTAAAACAGCCAACCAGATTGGAATATAGGTCAGCCATTCACCTGATTCCACACGCTCACCCAGTGCCATCGAGGCAAAAGCAAGCAGTACCGGCTCCAGATAACTCAACAGCCCAAAGATGACAAAGGGTAAATATCGGCTAGCCAAAATATAACTACCTAAACCGAGCGCACTTAAAAAGCCTAATCCAAGAACTGCCAAGATCAAGTGGGAATGATTCAACATGAGCGGCATGGAATCGCTATAGATAAAGCCCAAATAACATGCCACAGGCAAAATCAGGAATAGATCCCACCAGAATCCACCAAGATGATCGGTCGCAAATTTACGCCGCATAAAGAAATAAAGTGGATAAGCTAAAGCGACATAAACCGTTTCCCATGCGATTGAACCGATCCGCCAGATTTCATGTCCTACTCCCAACACTGCCAGAGCAACGGCGACCATCTGGAAAGATGACAATTTTTCTTTGTAAAGCGCACAACCGACCAGCACCATCACCAGAGGCAGGAGAAAATAACCGAGCGAGACTTCGAGGCCACGGCCATTGATAGGCCCCCATAAAAATAACCACAATTGCGTGGTACACAACAGTGAACTGATCAGCAACCAGATCAAGAATGAAGGCTGTTGCAACACCCGCTTAAAGATATTGCTAATATGTTTCAGATCACCCGACCACCACATAAATGCAGTCAGAAATGGTAAAGTCGCCAGCATACGCCAAGCAAAAGTCTGTTCACTGTCTAAAGGCTGTAAAAAGGGCGTAAATATATAGAGCACTCCAAAAACCACAGAGGCCAAGACAGATAACGCGATGCCTTTATACATAGTTAAACTCTACTTTCATTCGCCGGCATTATAACGATTAGTACAATAGAAAGCTTGATGCTTCATCTATTTAAAATGTAGTTATCTCTCGATTTTAGATTGTCTTTCGACTCATAAAATAAAAAACCATGCCATAGCATGGTTCCCATTAAGACGATCTTTTTATCTTTGAGTTTGTTTGGTATGAATTACATCACTCAGGTCATAACCGACAGACTGTGCATATTGTAAATATTCATTCACCACATTTTTATCCAATTGCGGATCACGTGAGAGTATCCACATATATTTACGTTTTGGCTCACCGACCAGAACAGTTTGATAATTTTCATCCAGTTTTAAGACCCAATAATCGCCACGAGCGACCGGAATCCAACGAATAAAGTCTGGTAAGAAACTGACTTTTAACTTGGTATTCTGCGGTGGATTTTGCACAAATGCCTCGCCCAATGACTGGGTTTGTCCACCATCTTTTTTAATGCAGCGGTTATCCACCACGATATTGCCATTTTCATTTAAAGTATAGGTCGCTGTGACATCGCGATCACACTTGTTTTGAAAATACAAAGGTTTGCGTGCTACTTCGTACCATGTTCCCAGATAACGGTCCAGTTCAACTTTCTCAATGGTCGGTAATGGCTCGTCTTTCGCATAAGCCATGGTAGCGGCGCCCAAACCAAGAAGAACCGCACTACCCACCGCAATTTTTGCCAGCTTTAATCCAGTACGTGAAAATTTTTGAGTTGTCATAAAGATACCTATTGCATGTTCACAAAATATTTATTTAAAAATTTCTGTTCATACAATAGCTTTATCCAATTCCTAAATTTGTTACATTATGTTTTCTTTGTGATTGATTTTACGTCATTTAAATAAGATTTAATGCAACAACAATCAATCAAACATCTGGGCTTTTAAACGCACAATTTCATCACGCATACGCGCAGCCTGCTCAAACTGCAGCTCTTTGGAAGCTTTCAGCATTTCCTTTTCAAGCTTGTTAATGTGTTTCGCAAACATTTTTGGATCTGCCATGATATGCCGCTCATCTGCACTGATCGCACGTGCCTGATCCGAGGCTTTCAATTCAATTGAATCATCATCCAATACTTCACCGGTATCAATTTCCTTGATCACCTGACGCACTGCACTGCGCGGGGTAATGCCATGTTCTTCATTAAACTGAATCTGCTTGGCACGACGACGATCTGTCTCATCAATGGCTTTCTGCATCGAATCAGTGATTCGGTCTGCATACAGAATCGCCTTACCTTTCAGGTTACGCGCAGCGCGGCCAATGGTCTGAATGAGAGAGCGCTCGGAACGCAGGAAACCTTCTTTATCCGCATCCAGAATAGCAACCAGTGACACTTCCGGCATATCCAGCCCTTCACGCAGCAGGTTAATCCCGACCAGTACATCATGCACCCCAGTACGCAGTTCATGAATGATTTTGACCCGCTCGACGGTATCGATATCCGAGTGTAAATAAGCAACCTTAATCCCATACTCTTTCAAATAAGAAGTTAAATCTTCGGCCATACGCTTAGTCAAGGTCGTAACCAGCACCCGCTCATTAATATCTTTACGTAGATTAATTTCTGAAAGCACATCATCGACCTGCGTCAGAACTGGACGAATTTCAATTTCCGGATCGATCAGACCAGTCGGACGTACCACCTGCTCGACAATCTGCTGGGACTTTTCCAGCTCGTAACGTGCGGGCGTTGCGCTGACATAAACAGTCGTCGGCACAATCCGTTCCCATTCCTCAAATTTCATCGGCCGGTTATCCAGCGCGCTTGGCAAACGGAACCCGTAATTCACCAGATTTTCTTTACGCGAACGGTCGCCCTTATACATGGCGCCAATCTGCGGCACCGTCACATGTGACTCATCAATAATCAGCAAGGCATCATCCGGAATATAATCGAACAAGGTTGGTGGTGCTTCACCCGCAGAACGGCCCGACAAATGCCGTGAATAGTTTTCAATGCCGTTGGTATAACCCAGTTGTTGCATCATTTCCAGATCATAGCGTGTGCGCTGCTCGATGCGCTGGGCTTCCAGCAGCTTGTCATTTTCACGGAAGAACACCAGTCGCTCTTTGAGTTCGTCTCGGATGGTTTCAATCGCACGGGATAAATTGTCTTTCGGCGTAACATAATGGCTTTTAGGATAAATAGTGACGCGAGGCACTTTACGAACCATTTTCCCGGTCAGCGGATCAAACCAGCGAATGGAGTCAACTTCATCATCAAACAGTTCAATCCGGATCGCATCCTGATCCGATTCTGCCGGGAAAATATCAATAATTTCGCCGCGAATACGATAAGTACCACGCAGAAATTCCAGTTCGTTACGCGAATACTGCATCTCGACCAGACGGCGAATAATATCATCACGGCCAATGCGATCGCCTTCCACCACATGCAGCAACATGCTCATATAGGCATTCGGATCACCCAAACCATAAATGGCAGACACCGATGCGACAATAATCGCATCACGTCGCTCTAAGAGTGAACGGGTCGCGGAAAGGCGCATCTGGTCAATATGGTCATTAATTGCAGCATCTTTCTCGATAAAAGTATCTGAAGATGGAACATAGGCTTCTGGCTGATAATAATCATAATAACTGACAAAATACTCAACGGCGTTATTCGGGAAAAACGCTTTAAATTCGCCGTAAAGCTGCGCAGCCAAGGTTTTGTTATGTGCCATGACTATGGTCGGACGCTGGGTCTGGGCAATGACATTGGCCATGGTATAGGTCTTACCAGAGCCTGTTACCCCCAGTAAAAGCTGATCATGAAAACCCTGTTCAATGCCTTTGACCAGCTTTGCAATGGCCTGTGGCTGATCGCCTGCTGGTTGATAACTGGTCACTAATTCAAAGGGCTTTTTATCACTCATAGCTTTCGCTGACTTCGCTGCGGATATAGACGTGATTTATTATGAGGGCAAATTTGAATTACTCAATCCCTGCTTAGGTTTCTGTTTGGTAAAATAAAACAATATTACTACTCATTATTTGTTAGCACTTTAATCGCCATCTGGTTTGAAAAATCATCAAAAAATATACAGTTACAAAGCGAACAAAGACAGAACAAACCAAGCATTTTTAGCCAGCAGCTTTATTTGGGCGCACTCGGCATCATATTCTAGCGCATGGGTGGAATATTGACTTATCTGTTTGGATAGCGCTGCAGAATAATGCCTTGACCCCTATTCATTTCACGGGCAACATGAAGATCAGGATGGCCTAGAATCGACAATTATGACTTACCACTATCACGATGAAAGTATTGTTAAATCCCTTCCAGAAAATACCGTTTTTGTGTTCGGCAGCAACCTGGCTGGCCAGCATGGTGGTGGAGCCGCTAGAACGGCACTTGAGCATTTTGGTGCGGTCATGGGCATGGGTCGTGGCTGGGCGGGTCAGAGCTATGCCATCCCCACCATGAACGAGCATTTGCAACAAATGCCGCTCTCACAAATTCAGCACTATATTGATGACTTTAAGATTTACACCAAAAATCATCCTAAAAATAAATATTTTATCACTTCCTTAGGCTGTGGGATCGCAGGCTATAAGGTCGAGGAAATTGCCCCAATGTTTAAAGGCATCTCACGTAATGTGATTTTCCCGCAATCTTTCCGTCCTTTTGTCGAAAAGCCGCTGCCAAAATTAAGCGCAAATTTTTTACACACCATATTCCGTGATTCGGTCATTTTAACTCCGGCCAGTGATGAGTTGATTGAAGAACTGCCTTTGACCGAAAATGAAAAAAGCTTGGCGAGAATTATTTTAAATACCCAGATCTATCCGACCGACAGCAATGGGCGGGAACGTGTCTTTGAAATTGAAGATATCCTGCACAATCTGAATACCAAGCTAGTCGATTTTCAGAGCCATTCAGAAGGTGCCATGTTATTTGGAGGCGTGATTTTAGCGCTACTGGAACTTTATAATATTAACGAGAAAGATTTTATTGATGTCTGGCAAGGTGAGCGAGAAATTGCGCCACCGAAACCGGAAAATAAAGCGCGTAAAAGCATTCGTTAGTGCTATCAAAATATCTTTCAAAAAAGCCAATGTTTGAATTGGCTTTTTTTATGGACGGCTAAAATGTCGAATATGAAATCAATCTGGTCTGGATTTTATTTTGATGGGTATTTACAGAGCTTAAATATTTCGTTTGCTGTATTAAGAATAAAATTGAAAAAGATTTGGATAAATTAGAGCACCATTTTCTCTTTGCGCGAAAGATGAATCAAATATTGCTCATCAACTCCCTAAAAATTTCCACAAAAAAAGCCATGATTTATCATAGCTTTTTGAGTCTGATCAATTAGCGTTTGCCCATTGAACGGCGAGTACCACGTGGTGGCATCCAGGTACGGTCAGCATAACGCTGTGGTCTTGGTCTTAAATCTTCCAGAACTTCTTCTGCAGCATTTTGCTCTGCCTGTTTGATCGGGAAAGGTAAATTAACCAGGGGCTTTTTTTTGGGAGGAGTTTGGGTGCTCATGTGATTCACTCAATAATATATGCGGCTATTGTACAAAAAAACTCAGTCGACTGGGTAGCAGGATCTTGGATAAATTCATATGCTCTTGTTTTGGAAAAATAAAAAATCATCCCATGATGATAAATGCTTGAATCAATGCAGCCTAAAATTTACCTAAACTCTCCTCTATATCTTCCATGATAAAAATTCATAGGATTGAAATTTTAACGCTCTCAAGAGTAAATTTCCTTCATTTTTATACTTAAGCTAGTCAGATAAAAATAATGATTTTTACACACTATACATTTCTTAAAACTCAAGAGATATAAACAAAAAATATACAAAAATTACCAATATTAACCATCGATTGACTTTTGACCTGTTGTTCTATAACTGAATTTTTTAATGTAATTCACATAATTAGTTAACTAGAAAAACGAATAAACACACTGGACATGGAGTTCCAAATCAATGAAAACATTGCTGGCATGTATGGCAGGCCTAGCCACTTTACCTATGGTCGCGCATGCAGATTCCCCTTATTTTAGCTTGCAAGATGGAGATGGCTTTAAGCGTTTCTCGGTATCAGTCGGTGCATTGCATGTGATGCCGCAAGGCAAGGCCCAGCCCTTTAAAGTGAATACTGCTGTTAAAGAAGGCGAAACATCACAAGTAGGTGATATCTCAATTGACTCTGTGAAAAATAATCTTGATCCAGACATGGACCCAAATCTTTCCTCTGTTTTTGTTAATATTCTGGATCGACTTGGTACAGAAACACTGCCTGCAGAGTTAAGTGGGCGAGCTGAAATCTATGGACTGGAAAGCTGGAGTAATCCTGGTACAGGCCTGGAAGCGGATGATGTCACCACTTTAGGCATCATGACCAATTACTATTTTACCGATAATATTTCTTTTGAAATGAAAGCCGGCATTCCACCTAAAGTAGACTTGCAAGGCAGTGGTAAAATTTATGCTCCTTTCTCTGCGCTTGCGACTCCAAGTCTTGATTTGATTCCACAAATTCCAGGTGGAATTGATTTACCCGGCATTGAATTAAAAAATGATATTCTCATTACTGATCTGGAAGCTTATGGGCCGGCCGCCTCTGCCCGCGCCTGGACACCTGCCTTTGAATTCCAGTATCACTTTGGTAAAACAGGGATCAATAAATTCCGGCCTTATGTCGGCTTAGGTGTGATGTATGCCTATTTCAATGAACTGGAAATTAACTCACGTACCGAGCAGGACCTGATTGCTGCCGGACATATGATTGCCAACATTAAACGAAACAAAGCAGGTGCTTCTCTAGATGGTACGCCAAATGAAGGGGCCGATCCAAAAGTCAAACTTGAAGCATCCGATGCTTTCGCGCCCGTGGCCACGGTCGGCTTTAGCTATGACTTTAATGACACCTGGTTTGCTGTAGGTTCAGTCTCTTATGCACATCTAAAAAATGACACGACAATTACAGTGACAGATGCAAATCTAGGTGAACTGATTCGCTCTAAAGCCGATATCGAAGTCAATCCGATTCTGGCCTATGCCGGGATTGGGATGCGTTTCTAAGCTCAATATCCGATTTTTAATTAAAACGGCTTCAGCCGTTTTTTTAGGCTTAATATATTAATAAAAAAAATTTATCTTTTGATCAATATTTATTTAATCGCCTCTATTGCTTGAATCGAATACTATACATATCAACTTTATAGGCATGAATGACGTATGGCTGACAGTCAATTTTCCAAAGCTCTTATTTTTATGCTGATTGGCTCTGCCATCATTCTGGCACTGTCATTGGGTGTACGTCATGCATTTGGCTTGTATCTGGTGCCGATGAGCGAAGAATTTGGCTGGGGTCATAATGTTTTTAGCCTGGCCATTGCCATGCAAAACCTGATCTGGGGTGCAGTTCAGCCGATTACCGGGGCATTTGCCGATAAATATGGCAGCAAGATTGTGGTAGCTGTAGGCGGAGCCTTATATTCAATCGGTCTACTGTTGATGGCAGTTAGCTCGACCGGCTTACTGTTAAATCTGAGTGTCGGTTTAATTTTAGGTCTAGCCCTGTCAGCTACTTCATTTCCGGTGTTATTGTCTGCGGTCGGGCGTGCTGCCCCACCAGAAAAGCGCAGTTTGGCGATGGGTATTGCCAGTGCCGCAGGTTCTTTTGGTCAGTTTATTATGCTGCCTTCGACCCTGCTACTATTACAGAATGTCGGCTGGTCAGCGGCGCTGGTGGTCAGTGCCATTTTAATTGCACTGATTGTGCCATTGGCCTGGATGCTGAAAGCACCGATGTATGTTAATCCCAACGCAGCCTCTACCTCCAATAAAGTCTCACTCAGCTTTAAACAGATTCTGGTGGTAGTGAAAAATCATAAACCCTTTTGGTTTCTGGCCATGGGCTTTTTTGTTTGTGGTTTTCAGGTCGTTTTTATTGGCATCCACCTGCCGGGCTATCTGATTGATCATGGCTTTAATGCCACAACTGGTACAATTTTCTTAGCCTTAGTGGGTTTGTTTAATGTGGTAGGCACCTATACGGCCGGCTGGCTTGGTGGCAAATATTCCAAACCGCATCTGTTAATGGGATTATATGCCCTGCGTGGAATTGCGATTATTGCTTTTCTCATGCTGCCTCTCAGCACATGGACAGTCTATACCTTTGGTGTCATTATGGGACTACTCTGGTTATCAACCGTTCCGCTGACCAATGGTATTGTGGCGAATATGTTCGGGGTGAAATATCTGACCATGCTCAGTGGCATTGTGTTCTTTACCCATCAGGTTGGCTCGTTTTTCGGTGGCTGGCTCGGTGGAGTCAACCATGATTTGAGCGGCAATTATAATGCGGTGTGGATGCTATCAATTGTCCTCAGCATTTTTGGCGTACTGGTGCATTTCTGGGTCAATGAGGAGCAAATCGTCCATGACTGATTCTCTACTCAAACTCTCGATTGTGGTGGCAATCCTGCTTTTACTGGCTTTGTCGATTGGCCTGTGGTTACAAACCCCTCAGCTGTTTGAATATTTTAATCAGGCTTTCTGCGCACACTAAACTGTCGAAATATCCTCAGCAGAAAATGCGCAATCCATCGCACAATAAGTTAAATGTTTCAAAATCAACTGAATAGTAAAAATAACAGATTATTCATAAACTTATCATTTCTTTTGATTTTATTTCAGTCTGGAATTTTCTTAGATTTTGATCAATAAGAAAATTCTGAGACTTGATAATGACCAGCTTAACCCAACTTTCACAAGCGATTCATGATGCTCCACGCTGGCATCAGCAAGATCAATTTCAACATCCGGATGAAATCAAGATTGTACCGCAAACCGGTCAGGCCTTAGGTGCAGTGGTCTATGGCTTGGATGCCCGTAAAGTCCAATCATCCAAAACCATTTTAAAGTTAAAACAGGCGCTGGCCGAGCATCTGATTTTGATCTTTAAGCAGCAAAGTCTGGATGATTTACAATACTTGGCGTTTTCAACTTATTTCGGTTCCATTTTCCGCCCAGGTGCAGATACACCGGTACTGGCTGCGCAGTCGGATAGCGGCATTCCACCCGATGTCGTGCCGGTGTCCAATGCCGTCGGTCAGGGAGATTACACTGGGCATGGTGAACTAACTCCACATGCCGATCATCAATGGACACCATTACCCTCTTTTGGCTCCCTTCTGTATGCAATTGAACTGCCTCAGGACGGCGGACAGACCAGCTGGATCAACACCATTAAAGCCTATGATGCACTCGATGAAGCAACCAAGGTAGAGATCGATCAGCTACAACTGATTACTTACAACCCTTTCGTGCGCCGTCAAAAAACCAGAGATCAGACTGATGATCAAGGTTATGGTTCAAGCCCATTGTATCATTTTAAAGATCAACCGATTTTAAGCCATGCTTATCCACATCCACTGGTGCGCACTCATCCTGAATCCGACCGTAAAGCGCTTTGGCTAAACACCCATACCGAAGTCGAGCTGGTCAATTATGATGATCAGGCTGGCAGTCAACTGATCGCCAAATTACGTGAGCATATTTCGAAACCTGAATTCGCTTATGAACATCACTGGGAAATTGGCGATATCGTGTTCTGGGATAATCAGGTGACCTTACACTCACGCCGTCCATTCCCGGCAGATCAGCGCCGTTTATTGAAACGCATCAGTCTGGCGGGTAGCCGTCCGTTTTAATAATAAAAACGAGAATAACCAGAAAGGTAGAGCTAGTTTAACCCTTCAAAAATTACGATTCATCATGTCGATCTTCCACCATTGAGACTTTGACCGCCTCAATGGTTTTTTATTTTCAAATAAAAAAAAATTAATTCCAACTATCGCTCATGATCCAGTAGATCTCTAACAAAACAAAGTAGCTGTTTACTTTTCCTCACCTAATCTGCCTAGTGTATTTTCCTTTTTCTGCTTAGCGTATTAGAAAATCAGCAATAAACCTATGGAAAGAGGAAACGACAATGAATCAGCTTCAATTTTCAGATTGTGTTCAAACCTGTATGAACTGTTCCCTGGCATGCGCTAACTGTGCCAGTGCCTGTTTTAAAGAAGAAGATTTAGACATGATGCGGGAATGTATCCAGCGCTGTCTGGATTGTGCAGATATCTGTCAGCTGTGTGCCCGTATGGAACAAAAGCAGTCTCCATTCATGCATGAGATATGTGAACTTTGCGCCAAAGCATGTGACTACTGTGCAGAAGAATGTGGCAAGCACCAACATGAACATTGTCAGCAATGTGCCGAAGCATGCCGCCGCTGTGCTGAAGAATGCCGGAAAATGGCTGCTTAAAAATTCGATTTGATCAACTTGACTGACTTAATCACTTCCAATAAAAAAACCCGCAAGCATTCACTTACGGGTTTTCTGTCTAAGTCAAAGATCTCACTTAGAATAAACGGTTCATACCATTCAGTGTGGCTACACGATACGCTTCCGCCATAGTCGGATAGTTAAACGTGGTTTCTACGAAGTACTTGATGGTATTGTTCGGGCTGTTCATGACTGCCTGACCAATATGGATAATTTCAGACGCATTATTACCGAAGCAATGTACACCCAAAACTTCCAGTGTTTCACGATGGAATAGAATCTTTAATTCGCCCATGGTATCACCGGTAATCTGTGCACGTGCCAAATGACGGAATGATGCCTGACCGACTTCATATGGAATCTTTTCTTCGGTCAGCTGCTGTTCAGTCTTACCAATCGAAGAAATCTCAGGAATGGTATAAATCCCGGTTGGAATATCAGTCACCGGCGCAACGTCTTTCTCACCGCTCATGTTGGCACCCGCGCAACGACCTTGGTCATAGGCAGCAGAGGCCAGTGAAGGCCAGCCGATCACATCACCAGCCGCATAGATATTTTCTACTTCAGTCTGATATTGATCATTCACAGTCAATTGACCACGGCTGTTCGGTTTCAGGCCGACATTTTCAAGACCTAGACCATCAGTATTGCCTGAACGGCCATTACACCACAAAATTGCATCGGCTTTAATTTTCTTGCCGCTTTGCGTGTGCATCACCACATGGTCATCAAATGTTTCTAAAAAGTCGATCTGTTCATTATGACGAATCAGCACACCCTGCTCACGCAAGTGATAAGATAGCGCATCAGAAATTTCATCATCCAGATAGCTTAAAAGTTTGTGTTGGGTGTTGATCAGGTCAACTTTATGTCCCAAACCAATAAAGATCGAGGCATATTCACAACCGATTACACCTGCACCATAAATGATGATTTTCTGGATGGAATAGTCCAGATCCAGAATTTTGTCTGAATCAAATACACGTGGATGATTAAAATCAAGAATGTCTGGACGATATGGACGCGAGCCGCTGGCAATGACCAGTTGCTTAAACATCAGCGTTTCTTTAATGCCATCTGGGTTAAATACAAAAATGGTATTTTGATCCTGAATGTAGGCACGACCATGATAAATATCAATTTTATTGCGGTCGTAGAAACGTGAATGTGTATCTACTTGTTGTTGAATAACTTTATGTGCATGACGCAACACTTGCTTCATAGTGAACTGCTTCCAGTCCCCAACTTTTTGAAACAGTGGATCACGTTGATAACGGATAATACTGGATACTGTTTGACGCAATGCTTTACTTGGAATCGTACCGACATGGGTACAGTTACCACCCAGCTGTTCACGCATCTCAACGATTGCAACACGCTTACCAGATTTGGCAAGTTTCATTGCCGCGCCTTCGCCCGCAGGGCCCGAACCTAGAACTACCGCATCATATTTAACGAAAGTCCCACTAACGACCTCTTTTTTACGTGGCATTCAACGCTCCTCAAAATTAAAAAATTCACTTTAATCTACACTCTTATTATGACGTAAATCCTGTTGATTTGGTGTATTTAACTCACATATATTGCTTGATAAGAACATTTTTTAAATGAATACCCCTTTTTGCCCTATTTAGAACGAAGTCCGTTATAATAACTGCGCTATCTTTGAGTATCTCCCCCTTCAAAAACAGTGGAAAAGTTGAATATGTCTGAAAACCGTAAACCTGAACAGGGCGTCAAACTTCGCGGTGCGGAAAAAGTTGCCCGCATTCCTGTAAAAGTTGTTCCTACGGTTGAAACGCCACGTAAGCCGGACTGGATCCGGGTGAAAATGGCGGCACCTGAAGAAGTTCAACGTATTAAAACCACACTACGTCAGCAAAAATTACATACGGTGTGCGAAGAAGCCGCCTGTCCAAACCTGCCTGAATGTTTTGGTGGCGGTACTGCGACTTTCATGATTATGGGCGATATCTGTACCCGTCGTTGTCCGTTCTGTGATGTGGCTCATGGCCGTCCAAATGCACTTGATGCAGATGAACCGCGTCATATGGCAGAAACTATTGCCAATCTGGGTTTGAAATATGCAGTGATCACTTCGGTAGACCGTGATGATTTACTGGATGGCGGTGCACAGCATTTTGTAGATTGTATTAAAGAAGCGCGTGCTCTAAGCCCGAATACCCTGCTGGAAATTCTGGTGCCAGATTTCCGTGGTCGTATGGATATCGCGCTGCGTATCATGACTGAATGCCCACCAGATGTGTTTAACCACAATATCGAAACTGTACCGCGTTTATATAAAGCCATGCGTCCAGGTTCTGACTATCAGCACTCTTTAAACCTGCTGAAAATGTTTAAAGAATACTGCCCGGACGTACCAACCAAATGTGGTCTGATGGTCGGTATTGGTGAAACTGAAGAAGAAGTGCTGGCCCTGCTTGATGATCTGCATGCGCATGGCGTAGATTATGTGACGATTGGTCAGTATTTGCAGCCTTCAAAAGAACATGCAGCGATTGACCGCTTTGTAACACCTGAAGAATTCGAGCGTTATACCGAACATGGCCAAAAACTGGGCTTCCGCAATATCTGGGCAGCACCAATGGTTCGTTCAAGCTACTTTGCCGACCGCCAATACTACGGCGAACCTGTACCAGCAGTGCGTCGTAAAGTGGATCCTGCCAAAAAAATTGCAGTTCAGGCCATTGAAGCTTAATCCTGTTTAAACTAATGAAATAAAAGCCCTCTCTTGTAGAGTAATGCCAGTCAGTTA
>NZ_DCLL01000035.1 GCF_002321025.1 Acinetobacter lwoffii | reverse complement strand
AGCTCATTATTCGAAATCCCCTTCCGCCAAGGCAGAGGGGGATTTTTTTATGCGAAAAATTAAGTATTTAAACAATTATTAGTCGCGAAAGGCTAGAAATTTAAAATCCAATTTGTATGTTTTTTGGTAAATCTGTGTTATAAAAAATAAAACGGCATAAAAATTGCTTATAAAACGGGATTTTCTATTAAGGGGGTAACAATGAGATTATCAGTGGGCATAAAAATTGCGAACTCGCTGTCATTAACTCCACAATTACAGCAAGCAATTCGGCTATTACAACTTTCAAGTCTGGAATTGGAACAAGAAGTTCAGTTGCAACTTGATAGTAATCCTCTATTAGAAAAAGTTGAAGAGCAAATTACCCTTGAAAGCTTATCTACAATTGAATCAAATAATGAAAATCACGATCTAACCAATGAACTTAATGCCGATCATCTGCCTGATGACTTACCTGTAGATACTGATTGGGATGATGTCTATACCCATCAACCTACAAGTCTGGGGGCAGCCGAGTTCGAAGAGCGTGAAGATAATCGTCAAGGGCATCAGAGCCTGCAGGAATATATGCTAGAACAAATTAATCTGTTGAATTTTTCACAGGTTGATAAATTAATCGCTTATTGCATCGTCGATTCTTTGGATGACAAAGGTTTTTTAGATGCTGAGTTGAGTGAAATTACTGCATCAGTACAACATTTACTCTCTTCTATGGGGTCTGAAGAAGAAATTGAAGATGATGAGGTTGCCGTTGTATTAAAGCATATCCAGCGTTTGGATCCGGTAGGTGTAGGTTCTAGAAGCTTGGCAGAATGCCTATTGGTCCAACTTGATAATTTACCTACATCAACACCTTGCCGAAATGATGGGATCAAACTTCTGCAACATTATGAATTATTAATCACCAATGAGCTTCCTAAGCTGATCAAACAGACTGGCTTAAATCCAGAGCAGTTGCGCTGTGCCGTAGATTTGCTAAAAACATTGAAACCGCACCCGGGGCTGGAATTTGAAAACAAGGAATCAGATTATCAGGTGCCAGATGTCGTGGTGATGAAAAAGAATAACTGCTGGCAAGTCAATTTAAACTCGGATGTACTGCCGAAGTTACGCGTCAATTCTTTTTATGCCAAAATGATTCGTCGTGCAGATCAAAGCGATGATAATCAGTACTTGCGTAATCAGATGCTGGAAGCGAAGAACTTCATTAAAAGTATCGATGAGCGGCATAAAACATTATTGAAAGTCGCGACTTGTATTGTGGAGCATCAAAAAATGTTCTTGGAAATTGGGGCGGAAGGCATGAAACCTCTGGTTTTAAGAGATATTGCCGAAGAAGTTGAATTGCATGAATCTACAGTTTCGCGCGTAACCACCAATAAATATATGCTGACCCCACGTGGATTGTTCGAGTTGAAATATTTCTTCTCGAGTCACGTTGGCACGACTTCAGGTGGTGAAGCATCTTCTACTGCTATTCGTGCCAAAATCAAAAAACTGATTTCCGAAGAAAATGCCCGTAAGCCTCTGTCTGATAATGCAATTGCTAATATGTTAAAAGATGAGGGCATTGATGTGGCACGACGTACAGTGGCGAAATATCGTGAATCGTTACATATTCCTTCATCTTCTGAACGAAAAGTCTTGATCTAAAATTTGAAATCTGGCTATTCTAGAGATTCATTATGACAACATAATGAATCTTTTTTTCTTTTGAGGATCAGTAAAAGTGATTTGATTCAGGACTTAAAATACGGATATTTTATTTATAAGTTACTGTATTTAAATTATTTTATATTGTGACTCTTCTAATCCTAACGAAGGTGAGGGATAGAACTATGCAAATAACAATTCGTGGACATCATTTATCGATTACGCCAGCTATTGAAGAAAGTATAAAAACCAAGTTTTCACAGATGACGAAGCACCTGGATCAGGTGAATAGTATGCAAGTGAAACTCTCGAAAGATCATCAAATTGATAAACGCTCTAGAAAGGGAAGTAGTAATCATATCGCAGAGGCTATTATCCGATTACCGGGCATTGAATTTTTTGCTCACGCCACCGCAGATGATATGTATACCTCAATTAAAATATTGACCGAAAAATTGAAACGGCAGATTGATCGATACCGGGAAATGCATTTACAGCAGCATCCTTTAGCCCTATAAAGCACAAATGATGAAAAAGAGGTTTTAAAAGCCTCTTTTTTTTATATATATAATGTATGGATCCATGAATTATTTTTGCTATTTATAGTAAAATGGCTCGTTTTACACCCTTAGTCCTATAAGAGGTCTTGTGATGAATAATGAACAGCTCGCTGAAATTTTAGAAGCCGCTTTTCCAGAGGCGGATGTTGCTGTGAGTGGTCAGGGCGGAAAATTTGATCTCCGTATTGTGGATGATCAATTTGAAGGTAAGCGTCCAGTTGCACGCCAACAAGCTGTTTATGCTCCTCTCAATGCCCATATTGCCAGTGGTGCAGTTCACGCAGTAACGATTCGCGCGATGACAAAAGAAGAATGGCGCAAAGCAAGCTTATTTGGAGCTTAATCATTTAATGGATAAATTTTTAATTCAGGGCGGTATCAAGCTCGAAGGTGAAGTGCGCATTTCTGGTGCAAAGAATGCAGCACTTCCATTATTGGCAGCAATGATTCTTGCTGATACCCCGATTACGCTCAGAAATGTTCCTAATTTAAAAGATGTCAATACGCTGGTGAAGCTGATTGCTGGTCTTGGGATCACCATGACTTATGAAGGCGATACGGTTGTTGCTGATACGTCTACACTAGATAACCAGTTCGCACCGTATGAGCTCGTAAAAACTATGCGTGCTTCTATTTTGGTGCTGGGTCCTTTGTTGGCGCGCTATGGTAGTGCAAAAGTGTCTTTGCCGGGTGGTTGTGCAATTGGTTCACGTCCTGTTGATCAGCATTTAAAAGCGTTGGAAGCTTTGGGTGCAGAAATTGAAGTTGAAGCAGGCTATGTGCATGCCAAAGTCGATGGCCGTCTTAAAGGTGGCGAAGTCGTTTTCGATATGGTGACTGTCGGTGGTACAGAAAATATTCTGATGGCTGCAGTCTTGGCCGATGGTGTGACCACAATTCGCAATGCAGCACGTGAGCCTGAAATCACTGATCTTGCGCAAATGCTGATCAAGATGGGGGCCAAAATTGAAGGTTTGGATACCGATACGTTAATCGTGACTGGTGTTGAAAGTCTGCATGGCTGTGAATATGCAGTGGTGGCTGACCGGATTGAAACGGGTTCATATCTGGCGGCGGCTGCAATCACAGGTGGTCGTATCAAAACCACACACACAGATCCATCCCTCATGGAAGCTGTGCTGGATAAATTTGAAGAAATGGGCGCAGAAGTCACTCGTGGCGACGACTGGATTGAGTTAGATATGCTGGGTAAACGTCCGAAAGCCGTAAGCTTCCAGACCTTGCCACATCCAGAATTTCCAACTGATATGCAAGCCCAGATCATGGCTGTAAATGCCATTGCTGCAGGCTTTGCGACAATTTCAGAAACGATTTTTGAAAACCGTTTTATGCATGTTCCTGAGTTGGCCCGTATGGGGGCAAACATTCAGGTCGAAGGTAATGATGCTGTCGTAACTGGGGTAGAAAAACTTTCTGCCGCACCCGTAATGGCAACAGATTTACGTGCTTCTTTCTCTTTGGTACTGGCAGCACTTGCCGCTGAAGGTGAAACACTGATTGACCGTATTTATCACATTGACCGCGGTTATGAAAATGTAGAAGCAAAGTTACAAAGTTTAGGTGCCCAAATTAAGCGAGTAAATTAATGAGCGATATGAGAAACGATGATCCAAACTTTGACGTAATGGGCAATTTTGATCATGGTTTAACTTTGGCATTAAGTAAGGGTCGTATCTTAAAAGAAACATTGCCACTGCTTGAAACAGCAGGGATTAATTTACTGGAAGATCCGGATAAATCACGTAAACTGATTTTTCCCACTACGCATAAACAGGTTCGTATTTTAATTTTACGTGCTTCTGATGTGCCGACTTATGTAGAAAATGGTGCAGCCGATATTGGTGTAGCGGGTAAAGATGTATTGATGGAACATGGTGCGCAAAATGTCTATGAACCATTAGACCTGAAAATTGCGGTATGTAAATTGATGACCGCCGGTAAGGTGGGGATGCAACGTCCTAAAGGTCGTTTAAAAATTGCGACCAAGTACGTGAATTTGACCCGTCAATACTATGCCAGCTTGGGTGAGCAGGTTGATGTGATCAAGCTGTATGGCTCCATGGAACTTGCACCACTGGTCGGTCTGGGCGATTACATTGTTGACGTCGTAGATACAGGTAATACCTTGCGTGCCAATGGTCTGGAGCCACTTGAAGAAATTTGTAAAGTGTCTTCACGTTTAATCGTGAACAAAGCCAGTTTCAAGCGTAAGCAAGTATTGTTAAATCCGATTCTGGCACAGCTTGAAAAAGCCGTAGAAGAACGTGAAAAGGCCAAACAGGCTTAAATTTTTTGCATAAAAAAACCGTCCTTTTAGGGCGGTTTTTTTTATTCGATTGAACATAAATACGATGTAAATTCTTTCATCAATTTTACCAAAAGCTATTTCCAATAAAACTCATAGGGCTAGAGCACTATAGCTGCCGACAAAAGTCTGGAAAACAGGTAAACTAAAGCCTTCGAATTCAAACCTGATGGGTAAATTGATGCGACGTTTATCGACCCAAGATCAAAACTTCAAGCAAGCTTTTGCTGACTTGTTGGCTTTTGAAACTGTTAATGATCCTGAACTTTTAAAAACTGTAGATCAAATTATTGCTGATGTTCGTCAGCATGGTGATGCTCAAGTTCTTAAACTCACTCAACAGTTCGATCGACATCCGGCGCATCAATTTTCAGATCTAGAGTTAAGCCAAGAGCAACTAAAAGCTGCCTTCGAGGGTCTAACAACTGAAGTACGCGAAGCCTTAGAACTTGCTGCATCACGCGTGCGTGAATTTCACCAGGCACAAAAACAGGACGGCTGGACCTATGTCGATGCTTTGGGGAATACGCTCGGTCAGAAAGTGACCCCATTGGATCGTGTTGGGATTTATGTACCGGGTGGTCTGGCGTCTTATCCATCTTCTGTGTTGATGAATGCGGTGCCTGCACATGTCGCAGGAGTGCCGGAAATTATTATGGTAGTGCCTGCGCCGAATGGTGATTTAAATCCATTGGTATTGGCGGCTGCATATCTGGCAGGTGTAACGCGTGTCTTTACGATTGGTGGCGCGCAAGCAGTTGCGGCATTGGCTTATGGTACCGAAACTGTCCCACCGGTTGATAAAATCACAGGTCCGGGGAACCGTTTTGTGGCGGCTGCGAAGCGAGCAGTATTTGGTCAAGTCGGGATTGATATGATTGCAGGGCCTTCTGAAATTCTGGTATATGCCGAAGGCCAAAATAATGCTGAATGGCTGGCGATGGATTTACTTTCGCAAGCTGAGCATGACACTGTGGCACAAGCCATTTTCATCACACCAGATGAACAGTTGCTAAATGCCGTTGAGCAGGCGATTGAAATGCACTTGGCAACATTACCGAAGGCGGAAATTGCCCGTACTTCGATTGCCAATCGTGGTGCTTTAGTCTTGGTAAAAGACCGTCAAGAAGCGTCAGATTTGATTAATCAGGTAGCGCCTGAGCATTTGATGTTATGTTTAGATGATGCAGAAGCAATGTCTGACAGCATTCGTCATGCAGGTGCGATCTTTATGGGGCGTTATACGCCTGAAGCCATTGGTGATTACTGTGCCGGGCCAAACCATGTCTTGCCAACTTCAGGTACTGCGCGTTTTTCATCGCCACTTGGTGTCTATGATTTCCAGAAGCGTTCAAGTCTGATTATGTGCTCACAAGAAGGTGTAAAAACTTTAGCAAAAACTGCGGATATCTTGGCGCAACAGGAAAACCTAGATGCACATGCACGTTCTGCACGTTATCGTTATCAACCATAAATAGCATTACTACCTCTCCCTGACCCTCTCCTAAAAGGAGAGGAGAATTTAAACCACAAAAATCTTGTGTCTTTATTAATGAAAATTCCTCTATTGCGCCATATATGGCTCAGGGAGAGGTTAGGAGAGGGTTTAAAGAGAATACAAAATGAATATCACAACAGAACAAATGCGTTTTTGGAGTCCTGAAGTACGTGAATTAGAACCGTATACCCCAGGCGAGCAACCAAAAATCCAGAATATTTTAAAACTTAATACCAATGAAAATCCGTATCCGCCATCGCCTAAAGTCGTTGCGGCAGTACAACAGGTATTGGCAAATTCAGCGGATGTTTTGCGTTTGTATCCAGACCCTGATGCATCAGAGTTGAAACAGGCGATCGCTAAACAACAAAATGTACCTGTAGACACTGTCTTTGTCGGCAATGGCTCAGATGAGGTTTTGGCACATATCTTTAAAGCATTTTTTGTTCAAGAACGGCCTGTACTTTATCCAGATATTACCTATAGTTTCTATCCGGTTTATAGTCAGTTTTTCGGCGTCAAAACCAAAATCTTGCCACTGAATGATGACTTTGAAATTGTTGTAAATGACTATAAACAAGCTAATGGTGGCATTATTATCACTAACCCTAATGCACCGACTAGTATTGATCTAGGCTTGGTAGTCATTGAGGAAATTCTGCAAGCCAATCCGGATTCAGTGGTGGTGATTGATGAAGCCTATGTGGATTTTGGTGCCGAATCAGCAGTCAAGCTGGTTGAAAAATATGAAAATTTAGTCGTATGTCAAACCACTTCGAAGTCACGTTCTCTTGCAGGGTTACGTGTTGGTTTCGCGATTGCCCAGCCACATTTGATTGCAGCACTTGAAGCAGTCAAAAATAGCTTTAACTCCTATCCGATGGACCGTTTTGCGATTGCTGCAGCGGTCGCTTCATTTGAAGATCAAGCCTACTTTGAAGCACAAAATGCAAAAGTGATTAAGAGTCGTGAAAAGTTGGTGTCCCAATTAAATGAGCTTGGTTTTAAAGTTTTACCATCGAGTGCCAACTTTATTTTTGCCTCATTGCCATCTAAGGATGCGAGCGAACTTGCAAGTGAGTTGCGTGAACGTGGCATTATCGTGCGTTATTTTAACAAGCCACGTATTAACCAGTTCTTAAGAATTACCATTGGTACAGATGAGCAAAATCAGCGTTTAGTCGATACGCTAAAAAATGAGATTTTGGTGTGATTAAAATCCCTCCTAGCTTCTCTTTGAAAAGGGAGGAGTTCCCTCTTTGAGTAAAGGAAGGTTAGGGTGGATTTGTAGAAAAAAGCGAATCAAATGATTCGCTTTTTTATTTATTCAGGCTGATACCAGGTATTTAACAGATCCAGCATCGCTGAAACTTTATCAAAACATTCCTGATATTCCGCATTACAATCCGAAGAAATGGTAATGCCACCACCGGCCCATAAAGAAACATCTTCTTGATATTTCTGAATAGAACGAATCAGAATGTTCCAGGAACCGGTACCATCAAAATTAAAATAACCCATTGAACCGCAATAAGCACCACGTGCTGCACCTTCCAATTCAGCAATAATCTGCATGGCCCGGATTTTAGGTGCGCCCGTAATTGAGCCACCTGGTAGGGCTGACATTAATACCTCGAAAGGATTCACACCTGCTTTTAAAGTCGCTTCTACTTCGCTCACCATATGATGTACTTGATTAAAACTTTCGATATTAAATAATTTGGGTGTTTTAACCGAACCTGTTTCCGCATACACACTTAAATCATTACGTAATAAATCCACAATCATGACATTTTCTGCTTGATCTTTTTCCGATGCTTTTAAGGTTTGTTTAGATTGTTCATCCAGCACTGGATCTGTATAGCGTGGCATGGTGCCTTTAATTGGTTTGGTGATAATTTTCCGATTTTTTTCGAAGTCAATAAATAACTCGGGCGAGCAGCTGAGTAATTCAAAATCACCAATACGTAAATAACCCGCATAGGGCGCTTCGGTTAATGTCCAGAATGCGTGGGCAGTCGCTAAGAGGGTGCCTTGGGCACGACCTTTAAATTCTTGGGTCAGATTAATCTGATAGCAGTCACCTGCAACAATATAGTCCTGAATTTTCTGAAAAGCCTGAGTATAGACAGATTTGGCCCAGCGTGAGGTACAAGGATTTTTTAAATGAAATGTCGGGTGAATTTTATTTTGATTAAGTAAGTTCTGAATATAATCGAAGATCTGCTCTGCCTGTGGATCATCACTATAGAACATCCATCCCTCAGAGCTTGGTTTAATATAGGAAGAAAATTGACCGATAAATAAACCAGGTTGAGAGCGGTCCGGATACTGAATATATTGCTGAGCCGCATAATCATAGCCAACAAAACCGACATAACCTCCATGAAATCCATTCTTTTGAAGATTTTTTAATGCATCGATTGCTAAATTAAATTCAGATGGGGTGGGCTGGTATTGTTCAATTCCTGTTCGTTTAAAAGACTGAATTTGTGATGTCTGCGCAACAAAATATTCCTGAGCACAGCAGGCAATGAAAGGCTGACCATTATTATTTAAATACACCAGATGGTCTAATGTCTTTAATGCAGACAATACATGAGCAACCAGAGGTGATTCAAATTTTAAGGGACGATGATAGAGAGCTTCGGTCATTCAGTTATGGAGAGTTCGATGTGACTCACTATTTTATATCAAGAAGACAAGAAAATATTTTTAAATCATGAAATACCGTTTATCGGTAAGCGACAGATTGCGACCAACAACAGTTGATCAAAAACTGACTCGACGCTAAGTTAAGTGGGCTAGCAAATTACTCAAGGAAAGATGCTTAAGCTGTCAGAAAATAAAAAATACAGCCTAAACACTGAGTAATATACAACCAAAAAAAATAGTACTCTTGGGAGAGTAAGCAATGAAAAAATTCACGAAACTAATTCTGGCGACTTCAGTTGCATTTAGTGCCAATGCGATGGCGATGCAGGCAATGGATGACGCATCTCTAAGCGAAACAACGGGTCAAGACGGTATTAGTATTGGTATCGGTATTTCAAAAATTGAAATTGAAAAGTTATTTATTCATGATAATAGCGGTTTAGCTAAAGATACTACTGCAACCGCTGGTGTTATTGAAATATATAATGCTGATGGAGAGATTATCCGTCCTGGTGTTGAAGCTAAAGGTATTGTTGGCGGTACTGGTCAAGCGGGTGCAATTTACATTAAGGCAAATGGCTCAGGTGCCACAGAAACTAATGGTATTGTAATTGGTGCTAACTATGATCTTGGCCCAAATGGGGAGGAAAATCATTACTTACTAGATTCTCGTAATCTTGCAGATTTGACTATTGATTCAGATGCAGGTGATGGTAATCCATTCATTAATATTGCAGCACAAGTATCCGGTTTGGATATTCATATCGGCGAAATTGGCGTAGTAGCTTCGGGTGAACAAGGGGTTGGTTCTAATTCTGATACAATTCGCCGCGGCGGTGCTGGTAATGAAAATGCGATTCTATCAGGCCTTTCTCTAAAAACAGGTCCGATGTCTGCAAACATTCAATTAGGTGCAGCTCCACAGGGCGCGATGATTAAATTGAATTCGACTATGGTCGGTGGTTTAACTATCAATAACCTAGGTATTCTGGATAATTCAACTAAAAGAAATTTAGGTGGTACTACTGATGTCCGTAAGGCTGGTGAGATATTTATCGAAAGCATCAAAGTTGTAGATGCTAATAGTACTGATTTAACATTAAATCAAACCATTAGCGTATTTGGGTCGGAACTTACTGGTGATGATAAGGGTTATGTTCGTATTGTCAGCACAAGCGGTGCACATGATAACTATGTACAAGGTATTCACTTAGGCTCTCGTGATGCTGCTTCAATTGGTGATATGGAAGTTCAAGGAATGCAAACCTATTTTAGTCCAGCACCAGGACAATATGCAAAAGGCGCTGTAATCACAATTCGTGGTCACTAATTTTGTACTTAAAAAAGCGCGTGTTTACACGCGCTTTTTTTATGACTGGATCATTCATCCAAAAAATAAAAAAAATACTGTATTTTTTTGAAAAAGCAGGTATCTTTCTAGTTACAGGGAAGTAGAGTGAATGCTCTATAAAAAGAAAAATAGGCACATCATGCCCATTATAAGAAAAGTTAATAATTATGTTAGAGATCGCGTTGGGCTCGGCGTTGATGTATTACGCTGCCAAAGAAGCTCTGGATATCAAAAAACAGCCGAATGGGGCTGTTCACTATACTGAAGTTCTTGATTCAAGAAATGACTCTTTTGTGCGTATGCACCGTGAAGCTGTAGAAGTAAAACCGGCACTTCTGGATCAGTTTCAGGGCATTGTACGTCAAGCTTATGACTATAGTTGTGGTTCGGCAGCACTGACGACCCTCCTCAATGGTTATGTCGGTACGCAGCTGGATGAGCAGCAAGTCATGAGTGGGCTGATGAAATTCGGTGAAACGGATAAAATTGTTGAACGCCGTAGTTTTTCTCTGCTTGATATGAAGCGCTTTGTTTCAGCCTTAGGGTTGGAAAGTGGAGGCTATCGAGGAGAGTTCAAAGATTTAGTCAATCAAGATCAGCCTGCCATTGTTCCGATTTCCTATGCAGGATTTAAGCATTTTGTCGTTTATAAAGGTTATAAAAATGGCCGGGTTTATGTTGCAGATCCGGCACTTGGTAATATCAGTTTTGAGGAACGGCGTTTTCAGGATATTTGGGAAAATAACACCTTATTTCTGATTAATGTACCTGAACAATATCGTAAAAATTTTCTGGCATTAAAAGAATCAGATATGCGCCATGTAGAGGATGCCACGATCAACCGCTATGCCTTGGTCGACATGCAATATCCACAATTTTATATGGAAAAAATTGCCGATAAAGCCTCTACGATTCGTATGGACCGCAATCGTAATACAGAGTCAGAACAATTTGGGGAATATCAATATAATTTCCTGAGACTGTATTACAAGAATAAATAAAACGAAAAACAGTAATAAAAATTAAAAATGGTGAAATGGATATGAACAGTAAATGGATGAACAAGACGTTCTTGGCACTGAGCATTCAAATGGTAATGGGCGTTGCATTTGCTGCAGAAGAACCAGCACTAGGTGAATACGAAACAGTTGATGAAGAAGTTGTCGTTGAAACTGCTGCATCTGTACCCGATCAAACTAGGCAAGTCGAAACGCAGGCTGCAGAAGAGTCAGAACTCGGTGAATATGAAGCAGTTGAAGAGGCTGTCGTGGAAACAGCAGCACCTGTAGAGACTCAGGCTGACCAAGTCGTAGATGCATCTCAAGCTTTACAGCAACAAGAAGGAGATGCTACTCAGGCAGCTAACCTAGAAGAAGTATTTACGTCAAATGAACGCCAATACTCTCTAATAAAACAAAGCGAAATTTCATCATATTACGATATTGATTATACCTATTATCGAGACACCCAACTTGATATAGAAATGGCTCAGGGCCAATTGTATCAACTACGTGTTCAAGAAAATGCAACACATAGTATGACCAATACTTTCACTTTCCAATATGGCGTGAAAGATAACCTGACCTTGACTGCATCCTTACCTTTAGTGGCCAAAACTGACTTGTTAAAAGATACGTCTACTGCAGGTTTGGGCGATATTAGTTTGGGTGCTCGCTGGGAACCCTTTCCACTAAAAGCGGGTCGTCTGCCTCTGATTTTATTTGCAAATTTGTCGACTAAAACGGGTGATAGTCCTTATGAAATTAATGCCGCGACAGATCTAGCAGCAGGAAAGGGTTATTACTCTGCTGGAGTAGGTGCTAGTACGCGTAAATACATTGATCCAGTCGTGCTGTTTGCATCAGTTTCTGCGAACTATGGTTTTAAAGAATCAGGCCTAAATCAGCGTCGAGGTAGCCGAATTATTGAGGAGTTTGAACCTGGTGTTAGTGGAGGCTTTGCCTTTGGTTTCGCATATTCATTTAACTATGACGTTTCGATGACCATGTCCTATCAGCAAAGCTTTAATACCGGTGCGGAATTTAGCTATAACACGGGTGAAAGTTATTCTGCTGCGGATCAGACCAGTTCTACCTTTGCAATTTCCTTAGGTGTGCGAGTCTCTCCAGAAACCATTGTTAATGGTACCGTTGGCCTAGGGCTGACCGAAGATGCACCGGATGTTTCGTTGGGACTGTCATTCCCACTTGATATTTTAGGTTTTGGTAAAAAAATTAGTTAATAGGGGGTGTCGTATGAAAAACATTCGACTTAGCCCGTTATTAACAGGAATTATTCTTGCGGGCTGTTCAAGTTATACCTTTGCACAATTGGGAACCAACCTTTCAGTTGATTTACGTGCACTATCCATGGGGAATGCTGTCACTGCAGATCCTCCAGGGGTCAATGCGGTCCACTTTAACCCGGCTGCACTGACTAAAATTAATGGGCTGCAAACCGAACAGCAAATCATTGTGGCTAATTTTGATATCCAGCGTGAGTTTTCAGTACCCGCCGGATATAACGTATTTGGCTATTCTGATGATCCTATTGTCTGTAATGACGGTCCTGAAGTTTCATCTGATTTGTGTACCGATTTTAAAGGGTCGGTCAAAGGTGATGTGGAATATGTCAGCCTTTATGTCCCTTTTTTGAAAAAAATGGTGGATTTAGGGGAAGGCCTTCCTTTGACTGCACCGACCATGGGGATTGCATACAATCCACCTGGATCTAAAGCCACTTATGCGACTGCTGTTTATGCTCCTCTCATGGCAGGTTTTGGTCATGAAGATGGTAACCCGGCAAACTTTATGGGGCAGCAGGTTGCTTTAGAGCGGATTACCTATCTGTCACCATCCATCGGTTATGAGGTCAATGACCAACTGTCGATTGGTGCTTCTATCGGGATGTCTTATCAAGCCATCGGGATGAAAACGGACTTGCGTTTCCCGAATGAGTTGATCGGGATGTTGCGTATGATCGACGAAGTTGTGTGTACGCCGTTTAAAGAAAATTCCGACATTATTACAGATATTCTTTTGCTCGGGATCTGTAATGCGGATGAGGGGATGAATCCATTTGGCAAGTTTGGTCAAATGCAACTGGAGCTTGAGCAAAACTTAAGCCCAAGTTATAACCTGGGAATATTGTGGGAACCGCGCGAAGATTTTAGTTTTGGTATGGTCTACCAAAGTTCTGCGAAAATGCGCTTAAAAGGTAAATATCATATTGATAATGCCAAAGCCCCTCAGGAAATGATCAAAGGTTTGATGACCTCGCCAACCGGTCAGATTCTGGCGGCTATTCTTGGCTTTCCAAATTATATACCATCAAGTGAATCAGGTCTGGTGTCGATGGATTTTGAATATCCGGCGCATTTTCAGGCAGGTATCAAATATAAAGTGATGCCAGATTTGCAAGTCAATTTTGATATTGGCTGGACAGACTACAAGGTTTGGGATGAGTTCAAATTCGAATTTGATCGTACCATTTCAGCTCTAAAAATTGCCAAAATTTTGTCCGCCAATGTTACTGACTCAACCTTGGCTTTACCGATGGGATTTGAATCGCCGTGGAACTTCGGTATCGGGATAGAGTATTCCGCTACAGATCGTTTGAAGCTTCGGGCAGGTTATGAGCCACGTACCAGTGCTATTCCGAAAAATAAGCGTAATACCATGGTACCGATCAATGGTGCGCAGTTATTTGGTTTAGGTGTAGGTTACCGATTTGATGCAGACACTGATCTGGATCTATCAATTGGTTTCTTGCGTAGCAAAGATCAGATTCCAGCAAATACCAGTAGTTTAGCCAACCAGACCGGGGTAAATAACCTGTTATTGAACCCATATGCAGGTTTAAACGTAAAAACAGATACCAAAATTACAATTTTAGGTTTGAATTATCGCACTCGTTGGTAAGGGAAAAATGATCAAGACAGGGAACGTTGGATTGACAGCGGTACTGGCATTAAGTCTGGTATCCGTGTCTTTTTATATAAGCGCTAAAGAATTTATTACGATTATTGGTCCGGATGGACGACCATTAGTCGTACCCCGTAATAATGCAGAGAAAAAAACTGAGGACAAATCTCGATTGTCGAAAACAGCAGGAATTGCAGCAGTTCATTCCACACCTGTAAAGCAAGACTTAGAAAAAGTGCCCGTCGTAGAAAATGGACAAGTTAAACCTAAGCATGGCCATAATATGGTTGTACAACCAGTACAACCAGTACAACCAGTACAACCAGTACAACCAGTACAACCAGTACAACCAGTACAACCAGTACAACCAGTACAACCAGTACAACCGCATATTGCACAAGCACAGATTGAGTCTACACCACAATTAATACCTGAATCTAAAGCTCCTCAAATTTCTGATGCTGAAACTGGATCTTCTGTTGCTACCATACAAAAACCGGGATTTAGCCAGGTTGAAGGCATTGAATATGTGGATAGTGAGTATCTGGAAAATAAAGAATTTAATTTAGAAGGCAAAAAACGTTTCTACAGCATGCTCGAAGGAGTAGTAGATAAAAATATCGGAACGACGCGTATCCAGACGATTGAACGTGAAAAAGGGGTAGGACAATCCATATTAAAATCCTTGTTCCAGACACCAGAAATCGATTCTCGCCCGGTGGTACTGGCACAAAGTTATTATCGTATTTCACAGCCTGAGACTATCGATAGCTTAGGTAAACAATGTTTTCATGATAAGAAAATTAAAAAAGCGAAAGAAATCAGCCTTAAAAAAGCAGTTAACCTGTGGCCTCGTGCGCCTCTTAAAGCAGACGAATTTGATTTTGAAGTGGTCAAGCTTCAATCCGATATCCAGAATATTCAGATCAACTCTTATGCCTCTAGCCAGAAAAATCCAACGTATTATTGGCCTTTTGTTGTATTTTTAGACAGTCGTGGCTGTGTGCTTGAAGGAGCGGGCGGTTTTAAAAATCAGGAAGGACAGGCGAATATTATTCAACATGAGCGTATCGAAGGGGTTCTCCAGATTCCTGCACAAACTGAATATGTATTATTGACGCCTTTGGCCTCCGCGATAGATGTTGAAGACAAGATGCTGACAAATCATGGACAACTAAAATTAGTCGCCATTCGATAAGGACTATTCGAGTATAAGAATATGAAAAATAAAATATTATTTCCATTTGCTATAAGTAC
Organism: Acinetobacter lwoffii; assembly: GCF_002321025.1. Lineage (GTDB taxonomy): Bacteria > Pseudomonadota > Gammaproteobacteria > Pseudomonadales > Moraxellaceae > Acinetobacter > Acinetobacter lwoffii_Y. Next base: position 70,102 of record NZ_DCLL01000035.1, on the reverse strand, counting down.
ACTTTTAATGGCACTGAGCGGATGTGGTGGGGAAAGTGCCAATGTTATAAAAGAACCAGGTGATGAAGCTACGGAAAATGGTGCTTGTACCCCCGGTGAAACTAACTGTGTGGAATGGGGGCTGGAATATCCGCTTGATGGTTTAAATTTCAACTGTAGTGGCGATACAGAAAATACGTTTATTACCTTATTTGACAGTAAAAATGGGGTAGCTTCTGGAACCTGCCAAAAGACCGATAATATTGAGTTTTCTATTCAAAGTTTTGGTTCGAATAAGATTAATTTAGGTCAAATAAAACTCAGTGATTATGCCAGTTTTAGTGCCCAGACCCAGCTGCCACGTTTAAGTGTGATTGATATTGCGAGTGGGATTAGCGGACGCCGGGTAGGTGATTTGGTGCCTACTGATCCTACCGTTCAGGTGGCCATGCGTCTGGTTAAAATTCTGCAAGCTTTGGCACTACAAAAGGGAAGTATTGTTAATCCATCTGATGTGCAACCTTTATATATTACTGAAGACATGCGCAAAAACCTGGCTAAAATCAGCGGAAATATCAGCCTGACTGATGCCGATTTGGCGACCAAAATTAAAGATTTTATTGATATTAGTCAAATTTCTGATGAGGTCGCTTTTGCTACAGTCAAAAAACTGGTGACGATTGCCAACGCAGCTGTGTATCAGCCAGAATTTTCATTATTTTCAACATCCGGCGTGATTGGAAGTAACCTGACGGGTTCAGATGGACTGGTGGGTTGTAATCAAAGCCCTTGTGATATTAAGAATAAGAATACTAAATATTTATTTGGCCATTTTATGCTGATTACCGATCGCCAGGGCTACACCTTTGGCAGTGGCCTGCAATGGCGTGATACTCAGTCAAAAGTGGCGAAAGAAAATTTATCCTCCTTAGGGGGAGTTAATGCTGAACTCATCCGTAAGGTGAAACCGGTACAAATGACCGCTGATCCACAAAGTTCATGGATTCATCCAACCAGTAAAACCATTAACACGCCTTATCGCCTGAATGTCGCAAATAATGCGACTCAGCTTGAGTTATATCAAGGCAGATTATTGAATGATTATGTGATTGCGGGTAAAGAGGCGTTCTATAAGGTGGTGACTGGCAAACAATCGCTGGATACTACTGATCAGGCGAACTTGGGTCTGTGGCGTTTACAAGCCGATGGTGAAAACTACGCTGGAAGCATTGATCTGTACAAGACTTTCCCGATTAGTTATCTGGATCGTGAGGTCTTTAAAACAGCGCAGAACGTCGCAGATGGAGAGAAATACATCTTCCCGATGTATGCCAACCTGGAGTTTAAATTTACCGATACCACGGTCAATCCAATTAGCTTGGGAATCGTGATTGACAGTAATGGTGATGTCCGCACCAATATGCAATCTGACAGCAATTTCGCGACTGACCCGGTCACGGGCTGTCAGGGTGATGTATTAGACAATAATTTATTGTTTAATGGTGTACAGCAATACCGACTCGGAACTTTAGGACGTGCCTTTGTCGCGGATAAGGCAGTTTCGATGCGTCTGATTTTAGCCAATGAAAAGTTTGGTAATATCAATGGTGCATTGGTCGGGGTAGATTCACGTATCCAGTCTTCACCAGATTCAAAGGATTCGATTGTGATCGGTGGTGCGCTACTCAATTTGTCTAATGTGTTGGATAGCAATGTCGGTCAGAATGGACGTGTGACCTTCCTGAATTCGGCAGGTGATGGGGTGCAATGGGCCAATACCTATGCCAGTTTCCAAAAAATTTATAATAGTAATAATGAGGATGAAACACCGGCAGATATTAGCCTGGCAAAATTAAATGGTGGCTCGGTTGAGTTTAAGCTGGCGGATTGTTATCGAGTTAAAGCCAAATAAGCATCTTGCGAAAATAAAAAATCCCATCTTCGGATGGGATTTTTTTATGCATGATGAGCTTAACCGGTATGGTCGAGTCGTGAACCCAAGGTTTCCAGATGCATCGGAAAAATATTATTTTTACGGTCTTCAAAATAATGTCTGAGGGTATGTTCTACACTTGGGAAAGCCAGTTCTGCCCAAGGAATATCGGCTTCATCAAATAAACGTGCTTCGATGGTTTCGTCACCCGCACCAAATTTTCCATCAATCAGATTGGCTTTAAACAACACATAAATTTGACCAATACGCGGAATGTTATACATACAGTAAAGCTGTTCAATGTCTACTTCAGCTTCGGCTTCTTCGCGGGTTTCCCGGGCAGCCCCTTGCTCCATGGTTTCAAACAGTTCCATATAGCCGGCAGGTAAAGTCCATAAGCCATAGCGTGGTTCAATGGCACGACGGCACAACAGTACTTTGTTTTCGAATAAGACTAAAGCGCCACAAATTACTTTCGGATTAATGTAATGAATAGAGCCGCATGAATCACATACGCTGCGAATTTGCTGATCGCCCAAAGGAATTTTAGCAGTGGTTTTATGTCCACAATTCACACAGAAGTTCATATTCATCATCAATGATAAAAGTATGCTCAGGATAACTGAAAAAGCAAAATTTGGCATCATTTCTCTCCCGCCCCGACTAAAATCAGCTATGATGAAATTATGATCATCGTCAGGGTTGAAAGAATGGATGCATGTGAATTGACACAAAGGTTGCAGCAACGCTTACGTTTTTCCAAGCGTATCCGATCTGCGCATGCTGCCGTGTTGATTGCAATTACAGATGAAGCTGACCCCAAAGTATTGCTGACGCGCCGTTCAGCTTATTTGAATAATCATGCTGGAGAAGTCTCATTTCCCGGAGGGAAGCGTGATCCGCAAGATACCAGTAATATTGTGGTGGCTTTAAGAGAGGCCTATGAAGAAACGGCATTGAACCCCTTTGATGTGCATTTAATGGGTGATTTGCCCATGCAAAAAGCCCGAAATGGTATGCTGGTCAAGCCGATTGTGGGACTGATTCCTCCGCAAGTGCAACTGATTCCACAACCAACAGAAATTGACCGGATTTTCTTTGCTTCATTGCAGCATTTGCTTGAAGTGACGCCCACACCCTATGAAGTCCGTTTTGCCCAGCAATCTTTATATTTTCCGAGTATGCGGGTAGAAAATGAAGTGGTTTGGGGCTTGACCGCACGTATGCTGATTTCTTTATTTCAATATGGGCTGGATTATAAAAAAGACTGGCCATTCTTGCTTAATTCTCCAACCTTTAAACGCTCCAAATTTTTTTAACCATTGAACAGGATTTTATCAATGTTGTACAAATTTCAGGGACACTTACCTACCGCTACACATCAGCCCTGGGATGGCTGGGTGGCACCAACGGCAACAGTGATTGGACAAGTTGAGCTTGGACGACAAGTCAGTGTCTGGTTCGGTGCCGTAGTACGTGCAGATAACAGTAAAATCAAATTGGGTGACTTTAGTAATGTGCAGGAAAATGCAGTACTGCATACGGATGCCGGTATCGAGATGAGTATTGGCAATTATGTGACAATTGGGCATCAGGCCATGCTGCATGGTTGTACCATTGGTGATAACAGCCTGATCGGAATTCAGGCAGTCATTCTAAACAATGCCGTGATTGGCAAGAATTGTATTATTGGTGCCAATGCCTTGATTCCGGAAGGCAAGGTGATTCCAGATAATTCTGTGGTGATGGGCTCACCCGGTAAAGTGGTGAAAACGCTGGATGAAGACAGTATTCAAAAATTAACAATGAGCGCTATGCATTATGCCGAGCATTTTCAGAAATTTCAGGATTTGGAAGACGTGCAACTCTAAGGCGCTCTTTTATTGAGTGAATCATAAGCCTAGATTTTCTAGGCATTTTTGTATCTGTTTCGGGAAAATCTCGCGTAGCGGATATGAGTGGAGTATCATATCCGCGTTTTTTATATTCTCTGAATTAAGGTTGTGCATGAAAGTGCTGGCATTGGAGACTGCCAATGAGCAGTGTTCCGTTTCTGTAATCGATGATACTCAAGAACTATTTTTTCAGCTTGATGCGCGCGCCAAGGCACAAACGCAAACGATTCTCCCGATGATTGAACAAGGTCTGCAAGATCTTGGACTGGCCATTGCTGATTTGACCGCGATTGCCTTTAGTCGTGGTCCAGGTTCTTTTAGCGGTGTGCGTATTAATGCTGCCGTGACTCAGGCCTTGGCTTGGTCAAATGATGTGCCGGTAATTCCGGTGTCGACTTTGCAAGCTTTGGCACAAGCAGCCTACCGCTTGCACGGTCTGACTGAAGTGTCTGCGGTATTGGATGCCCGTATGAGCGAAGTCTATATCGCGAGCTATCAACTGGATGCCCAAGGAATTATGCAACCGGTCGATGATGAGCAACTGTTAAGTTATGCAGAAGGTAGCCAAGCTGTGCGCTTTACCCCGGTAGGTTCAGGTGCTGAACTGGTACAAAGTGAAACTTCAATTTATAAAGATGTGCATGCCACCGCACAGGATATCGCCAGCATTGCACGTGCAGCGGCACAAGCAGAAAACTGGGTGAGTGCAGAATTGGCATTACCCGTATATTTACGCGATAACGCGTGGAAAAAAATTCCAGAACAAGGCAAAGCATAATTAATTAGGATAAAGCATGGATCTTTTACTGCTACTCAAAGCGGCCATCATGGGTATTATCGAAGGCATTACTGAGTTTTTGCCTATTTCCAGTACCGGCCATTTGATTTTGGCATCAGAATTAATGAATTTCTGGACCAAGGAAAAGAGTGATGTATTCGTCATCGCGATCCAGATGGGGGCAATTGCTGCCGTTATTTATGAATATTGGGCACGTCTTTGGGGGGCAGCGACCGGGATTGTCAGCGGTGAACCACAAGGTCGCCGTTTAGGCATTGGCCTGATTCTGGCTTCTATTCCGATTATATTGATTGGTCTGACTCTGGGACAAACCGTCAAACAATTACTGTTTAATGATATTGCAATTGCCATTGGTTTGATTGTCGGCGGTTTGATCATTATCTGGATTGAAAAGAATCCACCACAAGTCCGTGTACATGAAGTTGAAGAACTCAGCATTAGAGATGCGATCTGGATTGGCCTGATTCAGGTTTTATCCTTGATACCGGGGACTTCCCGTTCAGGCGCAACCATTATCGGTGCGATGTTCTTGGGTGTGTCCCGTAAAGCAGCGACTGAATTCTCATTTTTTCTGGGTATTCCGGTGATTATTGGTGCTGGCCTGCTAGATCTTTATCAAAGCTATGATGTCTTAAATACCACTGAAGACTGGACCGTGATTGGGGTTGGGCTTCTGGTTTCCTTTATCTCGGCATTGATATTAATCCGTGCGCTGGTCGCTTATGTGGCCAAACGCGACTTTATGATCTTTGCCTGGTATCGTATTGCTTCGGGTCTGCTGATTTTATTATTTGCCTATACAGGTTGGAAATTATGGTAAGCGCGATTCGCTTATATGCCGAATCTGACGATCAAGAGAAAGCACAGCACTTCGAGGCTGTGCTTTCTTCTCGTGGGGTACAGGTCGAGATTGAAACTGTTGAAAAACTCAATGCACGTTTTTTCCGTTTAAATCCTGAACTGGCCCTTTGTGTTGATGCTGACGGACTCTGGTTATGTGCCAACGGCATGAAGATGCAACCGGACTGGCAAGCGGAAACCGGGCGTTTAAAACGCGCATCTTTAAAGTCAGAAATGATTGCACGTGCCTGTAATTTAAGTGAAAAACCAAGCTTAGTTGATGCGACTGCGGGTCTGGGACATGACAGTCTGTTGATGGCACATTTAGGTGCGCAAGTGACCTTGGTTGAACGGCATCCGATTTTGTTCACCTTGCTTGAAGATACCCATACGCGTGCCCAGTCGGATGCATTTCTAAGTCAGGTCGTATCACGGATTCATTTGGTTTTTTCTGATTCAGCCGATTATCTGCAGCAACAGGCCCAGCAGCATCAAATTGTCGATGTAGTTTATCTTGATCCAATGTTCCCACAGCGGGATCAAAACCAGCAGGCAGTCAAGAAACAGGCGCAAGTGAAAAAACAGATGCAGCTGTTGCATATGTTATTGCCTGAAGATGGTGAAATGGATCTGGGCGACAACTTACTGGAACTGGCGCAGAAAATTGGCAAACGTGTTGTGGTCAAACGTCCGCGTCTGGCGGTATTTCTAGCTGGAAAAGAGCCAAATCATCAATGGCAAGGCGATGCTTGTCGCTTTGATGCGTATTTTCAGCATGAACTTGTAGCTGAATAGGATAATGGCTTCTTTATTAAGCAAAGATTTGTTATATATTTAAAATTAGCATTGATTAAATGCTTATCAAGCATAAACTTATTCAGCACATTAGCGAGCCACTCATCTCCTTGAAATCCTATGATCGACTTTAAACCCTCCATTAATTTTTGGCACGATTTTAAGAGCAACCAAATTGCCGGGATGTGGTTATTTCTGGGGTCTAGGCGTTCTTTACAACTGGTCCGTCCGTCCATCATGCAACTGGTGTTCTGGGGGATTTTGGGTGGCTGCGCCAACAGTTTGTTTAGCTGGCTCAGTTCAGGCCGTATGGGAGATTTTAACTCTCAAGGCCTGATCAGTTATGCGCTATGGCCTTTCATTGCCCTGATTGTCGGTATTTTTTTGTCGCAGCGGGTCAATAATCCACGCTTGATGCTAGTGCCAGCCTTGTTATGGCTGGTGTTAGATACCCATATCATGCTGTTCCAGTGCCTGATCCAGTATCTGGGTGATCTGGATTATCTGCCGTATATCCTCTACGACTATATTCCAACGCTCTTTGTCATGCTATTTGTCTGGCAAAGTCTGGCAGTGGTCTGGGTGATTTCACGTGAATTAAAATGGCCGTGGTGGGAACGTGCCCTGATTATGCTGGCGACCTTGTTTACCCTGGTGGTCTGGCAGATTTCAGTCAAAGATCAGCCGATCTGGAAAGTCGAAGAAATTCCACCGAGTTTTGCCGAAGATGCTTTCTATGCCCAGCCAACTCTGCTGAACAAAGCGCTGGAAAATATCGAATATGGTGAATTCGCACAGTCGCACTGGTATTTCATGGGAGTGGCTGGAGCGAGCTATCAGGATGTATTCCATTCTGAAGTCGAGCGGATTAAAGAACAGTTTGATACCCGTTTTGGTACTTTTGGCCGATCGATTGCCTTGGTCAATCATCCAGCGACACGTACCACCATGCCGATTGCTTCCAAAACCAGTATGGAGCTGGCATTACGCCGTATGGGGCAGCAGATGAACCGGGAAAGTGATGTGTTGTTTTTATATATGACCTCTCACGGTTTGCCGAATGTATTTGAAATGGAAAATGCCCCGCTGGATCTGGCACAAGTCGATCCAAAATGGTTGCGTGAGACACTGGATGCATCAGGCATACGCTGGCGCGTGATTGTGATCTCGGCATGTTTTTCAGGCAGTTTTGCTTCAGCTTTACAGAATGATAATACCTTGGTGATTACGGCTTCGGCAGCCGACCGTCAGTCTTTTGGCTGTTCGAATGAAGCGGATTATACCTATTTTGGTCGTGCGTTCTTTGACGAAGCAATGCGTGAAAATAGCAGCTTGCAAAGCGCTTTCGCACAGGCCACAGATACCGTAGCAAAATGGGAATCAGCTCAAGGTTTTGAGCCATCAGAACCGCAATGGGTCATCGGTAAGAATATGGAATTGATGTTGCCACAACTGGAGCAACGTTTATTTCCACAGACCAGTACGGCGACACCATCTCCCTAGATCAATGTCATCCACAGACCGGTTGTAATAATAAGGAATAGCCATGGAACTTATACAGAACAATAGAAGCTTTGAAGGTGAACAGCGGATTTATCGTTTTGATTCACGCTATCTTAAAACACCGACTAAATTTGGCATTTTTCTGCCGCCTCAAGCTTTAGAAGGTCACAGCTGTCCGGCATTATTCTATCTGGCAGGTTTGACCTGTACCGAAGAAACCTTTGCCATCAAGGCGCATGCACAGCGTTTGGCGGCGCAACTTGGCTTGATTCTGATTACACCAGATACCTCACCACGTGGTGAAAGCGTGGCAGAAGGCGACAACTGGGATATCGGTCAGGGTGCAGGTTTTTATATTAATGCCACTCAGGCACCATGGGCTGAACATTATCAGATGGAAAGCTTTATTGTCGATGAGCTTTATGCACTGGTCACTGAGGAGTTCGTGATTCATCCCGGCAAGATCGGCATCTTCGGCCACTCTATGGGCGGTCATGGCGCATTGACCTTGGCATATAAATATCCAGAAAAATTTAAATCTGTTTCAGCCTTTGCACCGATTTGTGCACCGAGTCAGTGTCCTTGGGGTGACAAGGCATTCTCGAATTATCTGGGTACTGAGAAAGAGGAATGGCTGAAACATGATGCGACCGCTTTGGTTCAAGAAAAGGGCGCATTATTTAGCGATATCCTGATTGATCAGGGTTTTTCGGACCAGTTCTATAACCAGCTCAATCCAGCCCTGTTTCAGCAAGCTTGTGATGCCGTGAACCAGCCGCTGACTTTGCGTGAACATCAGGGCTATGATCATGGCTATTACTTTATTCAAAGTTTCGTAGATGATCATTTGCAATTCCATGCCGTGCAGTTAAATCCTTAAAGTAGGACTGCAGATATGTAGCAAAGCCAAAAAAATTAAAAACCTCCAAAATGTTTTTACATTCTGGGGGTTTTTCTTTTAATATCAGATGTATAAAAGTATAAAAAATTGGGATCGTCATGCAGCAGACGGTATTCGTGTTAGTGAGCCATTATTTCCGGCTGCTTCAAGTTTTTCGACTGAAGCCACGCTTTCAGTCTGCCCTAAATATCAGCGTTATGGATTCAGATTTCATGGCAGTGCATCCGAATATTTTGGTATCTGGATGGTGAATCTGATGCTGACCATTGTGACATTGACCTTGTACAGCCCTTGGGTCAAGGCACGCCGTATGCGTTATTTCTACGGCAATACCCAATTTTTAAAACATCGCTTCGACTTTGTGGCCATGCCGAGCCGGATCCTGCTGGGTCGTCTGTTTGCACTGGAACTGTATCTGGTCACCGTTGTACTGACCAACTATTCAATCCTTGCCACCAGTTCTTTATTGATGGTCGCTGCGCTGTGTTTGCCCTGGCTCATTCGGATGACGCTGAAATTCAAGGCTAGAAATAGCAAATATGGCAATGTGCGTTTTTATTTTAATGGCAGCAACCGTGAGGCTTATAGGGTCTTATTTCTGGCCATCCTGATCAATATCTTTACTTTGCTGCTGTTTAGTCCGGTGATGATCTGGCTCTATAAACGCTATTGCTTTAATCATTTATCGATTGGTCAGCTGCAATTCAAGCTGAATATTAACTGGTCCAAATTTATGTCTGCCGTTTATCTGCCCTTTGGTCTTTGCCTGCTGGTTGGTATTGGCTGGCTTGCAGCAGTAGTGTACTGGGTGGACCGGATTGGAACCAATTTGTTTAGTCTGGGTTTACTGCTTAGCTATCTGCTTTGTCTGGCGCTGGTCTGGCCGATTATTTCTGCACGTTTATACATCATTACCTGGAATCATGTGGAGCTTGGTCAAAGTTACTTTAAAACACGGGTCACGACATGGCGTTATAGCTGGATTGTGCTGAGCAACTGGATGATACGTGTTCTTAGTCTGGGCTTAATGACACCTTGGGCTGTCATCCGTTTATATGAATATCAGTTAAAACACTTAGAACTCTATGTAGTAGACGATGAAACTGACCTGAAGCATATCTTGCAACCTGACCCAAGTGCCTTGGCCGATGAAATCCTGGACGTATTTGATTTCGATGCGTCGCTATAGGAGTAAATGTGATGAAACGACCTGTCGAAGTTAAGTTTTATGATGGAATTCTCGCTGAAGCCCGTCGTGCCTGGATTGTGCCGGATCAGCAACAAGGAATTGCCTTGAAACTTGATGAGGATGTTCCAGCACAAGTTAGCGATGCAGATTTTTATTTTGCTTATCCGGACATGGCTTATATTGGGGGTGTCGGTGGTCGTAAACCGATTATTGAGTTGCCTGAAGAGCGTCGGATTGAGTTTTTAAGCAAAGCGCCGCATTGGCTCGGGATTAAACATAAAGATATTTATCATGCGATCTGGAAGTTTGAACGTTCACCAATCCTGATTTTCTTTTCCATGATCATCGTGATTAGTGTAGTAATTGTTATTTTAAAATGGGGGATTCCTTATAGCGCCAAACAACTGGCAAAACTTCTTCCGGAGCAGATTCTGGTTGAAGTAGGCAACCGGACAGAGCAGCAATTAATTGCCCAGACCCAGCCAAGTACACTTCCGGCAGAACAGCAGACACGATTAAAAACTTTGTATGAACAAAAGATTGCCGTTGGACCACCGGCAAAGATTATTTTCCGTCAAGGCGGATCAAGCATGGGCATGAATGCCGCAGCCATCCCGAATAACACCATTATTGTGACTGATGAACTGGTGAAAATCAGCGGTACCGATGAAGAAGTCCTTGCAGTACTGGCCCATGAACAAGGCCATCTGGTACAGAAGCACAGCATGCAAAAAGTGATTTCCAATCTGGGGGCGGCGGGACTGTTTGCCTTGGTGACCGGAGATTTAAGTGATGTGGTCACAGCCTCTGTAGTCGTGTTGACTGATGCTGGATACTCACAAGCGATTGAACTGGATGCCGATGACTATGCCATGCAGCATTTGCATCAACAGCAGATTTCCAGTATTCACTTGTCTAACTTTTTGCAGCGGGTGGAAAATGCCAGAATACTGGCAGAGGAATCGCAAACTATAAAAATGAAAAATTTCACTCTCAATATCGATGGAAAAGACCGACACCTGACAGAAACCGAACTGAAATGGATTCGCCTGATCGGGAAGTTTAAAAAATATCTGAAATCTCACCCCGAACTGGATAAAAGAATTGAGCGTATTCATGCCTTTAATGAACAGGCGAATCATCGTATTTAGTTTCTGATCATTGCTATGCCTTGATCATCAAGGCTTTTTAATACCTATCTTTGCCAGTTAGCAGTCAGATTTTCCTGTCCCATACGGATCAGATGATCCAGAACCACATTTTCGAGTTTATTCAGGTCAGTGGAATCAGCATTGCTCTGAACCGTTACGGTAAGATGATCTGCCTCGGGTGTCAGACTCACTTCTGCACCTGGAAAATGAATCAGGAAAGTCTGTTCGGTTACATCAATATTAAATTTATGTTTCCAGTGATTGGCCAGGCGTTTGGCAATTCGTGAAGCTTGTTGCGTCTGGATATGGGCAATACTTTTCATCAGTCTTCTACACTATTCATCATTGTTCTGCACTTTAAACCAGGCGGTGATGCCGGCATAAGCATCAAAGCGTTACACAGCGTTTTAATCTTGCAACATCGAATCACAGTAGCCGGAGTGGATTTGATATAATGGGAAAAATCCAATTTCAACAAGCCAGGTTCTCCCATGTCCAAGCCTTATTTAATTGCCCCTTCTATTTTATCTGCTGACTTTGCCCGTTTAGGTGAAGAAGTCGAGAATGTGTTGGAAGCAGGTGCAGACGTTGTTCATTTTGATGTCATGGACAACCATTATGTACCGAACCTGACTTTTGGTGCAGGTGTTTGTAAGGCCTTGAAAAATTATGGGATCAAGGCGCCAATTGATGTGCATTTGATGGTCAAGCCGGTGGATCGCATGATCGGGGATTTCCTTGAAGCGGGTGCTGATATCATTACTTTCCATCCGGAAGCGTCTGATCATATTGACCGTTCTTTACAGTTGATCAAATCAGGTGGTGCCAAAGCGGGCTTAGTATTTAACCCAGCAACGCCACTGCATTATCTGGACTATGTGCTGGATAAAGTCGATCAAATCCTGCTCATGAGCGTGAACCCGGGTTTTGGCGGACAGAAATTTATTCCAATGACTTTGGATAAATTGCGTCAGGCACGCAAACTGATTGATGCTTCAGGTCGTGATATTCGTCTGGAAGTTGATGGCGGTGTTACGCCAAGCAATATCCGTGAAATTGCCGAAGCGGGTGCCGATATGTTTGTGGCGGGTTCAGCTATTTTTGGCAAGCCGGATTATAAAGCTGTGATTGATGAAATGCGTGCGGAATTAGCGAGAGTGGGACAGGTTCAACTGTAATCGTTAAAAACTCATAAGTGCATAAATATGTGGATAACTTTATGGATAAGTGTGTAGATATCTATGTTGATAACCATATGGATATGTTGCATAAAATGTAATCGTTTGTAGCCTGATTGATTGCGATTTAGACAAAATCTGTATAAAAAGAACTCAAATTGGGTTCTTTTTTATTACATATAACCCTTGTGTTTAGTGGTTATTTGTTAATCAAGAGTTAATAATTCAACCAAGTAAAAAATGATCAATGTCTCGCATATTTGTGTTTCATTATGTAATTACTCCAGACATAGTTTAAATTTAATTGATGTGTATAACTTAATATTCTGAGTCCATTCTCATGTAATTGTTGTGGATGAATTGCCCGATTATTAGAACTATTTCTGACTTGGCATTTTCAACATCTACCATAACCAGATCAGGCAAGAATGTCGTGAAGATTTGCGTAAGACAAAGTTAAGTTGTATCTCGATAAGTCATGTTTTGTAAAAATAGCCAGATTGCTACAACGTGGTTTTATAAAATTTTTATATCTAGGAGGAACGACCTCCCTTGTGAATTGCATATCGGAATTTACAGGAAAAATCGTCAGGACGGCCTGATTCTTATATAAAAGGAGGAGGGCTGCATGGCCTGGATTGTACTTATTCTTGCGGGTATTTTTGAAATCGTTTGGGCATATTCAATGAAGCTGTCTGAAGGCTTTACCAGACTCACCCCAAGTATTATTACCATTGTCTTCATGGTACTGAGTTTTGCTTTACTGGCTTATGCGATGCGTACTTTGCCACTAGGTACAGCCTATACGATTTGGACCGGGATTGGTGCAGTGGGTTCATTTCTCATCGGTATTTGGGTTCTGGGTGAACCTGCTACCGTCTTGCGTATGCTGGCTGCCGTACTCATCATTTCCGGTCTGGTGCTGATGAAAGTATCCTCTTCATAATTTGTTTCTGCCTGTCTCGGTGAACTGGGTTAATATAGAAAATGAACTCAGTGATTGGGACAGGGCGCCATCATGAACTTAAGTTATCTGTATATGGATTCTCCCGTCGGTCAGTTACGGCTGGTCGCGAATGAAACCGCGCTGGTGGCTGTGCTTTGGGACTGTGAACAGCCGAATCGGGTGAAACTGGCGACCTTGGTTGAAAATCCGCAGCATCCGGTATTGATTGAAACCAGACGCCAGCTCCAAGAATATTTTGCCGGTCAGCGCAATGTTTTTGACCTGCCTTTGGACTTTGCCGGTACTGATTTTCAGAAAAAGGTTTGGCAGGCGCTACTGAATATTCCCTACGGACAGACGCGAAGCTATCGCGACATTGCTGAACAGGTGGGTAATATCAAGGCTGTACGCGCCGTGGGTGCAGCCAATGGCAAAAACCCGATTTCGATTATTGCACCCTGTCATCGGGTGATTGGTCGCAGTGGCAAGCTGGTAGGATTTGCCGGTGGTTTGGATAAAAAAGAAATCCTGTTAAATATTGAGCGAACGCATTAATATTTAAGCACTTAAAATAAATGAAAATTAGAATATGGAACATTCTACCATACAGCTATTAAGTCCACTCTGGTCCAGTTTAGGGTGGATTCTTCTGCTTTTCTTTGGCGTGATGATTTTTAAATTATTCAAGCCATTTTTAAAAGGGAAATTAGGAGAATTTGCGGTTGCTGCCCATGTCAAACTGTATTTAAAAGATCCTCAATATATTCTGCTCAATGATTTGACTCTTCCAGACGGGACAGGTGCGACCACGCAAATTGATCATCTGTTATTAAGTCCTTACGGAATATTTGTGATTGAGACCAAAAACTATAAAGGCTGGATATTTGGAAACGAGCGACAAAAAACCTGGACCCAGAAAATCTATAAACACAGTTATAAATTTCAGAATCCGATTCATCAAAACTATAAGCACATCAAAGTATTGGAGCAGCTACTGGCAGATATTGTGGAACCAGATCTTTTGCATTCTGTGATTGTATTTATGCCAGATGCCGTGTTTAAAACGCCGATGCCAAATCATGTATTTCGGGGGGCGGGCTGGACCGACTATGTGAAAAGTTTTGATCAACAGATGATTTCTGAAACGAAATTAAAATGGATACAACTGCGGCTAGAAAAAGAAGTTTTAGAAAAATCTTGGAAAACTAATCGGGAGCATGTAGAAAATTTAAAGCATCTTAAGCAGTCATAAGCTTTTACGAGTCCATAAAAAAGCCTTTAAATCATTCAAAGGCTTTTTGGTTTTAAATATTTGAAGCTTTCAGTTTTTCGGTAATCTCGGCCAGAACTTTAATCCGTTTTACTTCATCCCATAATGCTTTGGCTTCAGGATAATGTTTCGACATCATGCCGAGCCATTGCTTGTAACGACCGACCATCCCGATCTCAGTTTTGGCTGGGCCGTTGATAAAACGAATTTGCAGTTGTAGCAGTTCATTCCATTTCATCAAAGGTGCATCCGAGTTTTGACGGATACATTGAGTCAGGTCGGGTGTGGTTACTGCACCACGGCCAATCATCAGGTCTTCGCAACCAGATTCCAGACGGCACTGTTTGGCATCGGCATTGTTCCAGATTTCACCATTGGCGATCACATTGATCTTAAGTGTCTCACGAATCGGTTGTAGCTGGTCCCAGAATGCGGGCGGAGTATAGCCATCGGCTTTGGTGCGTGCATGAACGGTAACCCATGCTGCTCCTGCATCTTCAATGGCATGGGCATTTTCCAGCATGAAATTACGGTCCATATAACCCAGACGCATTTTGGCGGAAACCGGAATATGCGCAGGCACTGCATCACGCACGGCTTTAACCAGCTCATGCACGACTTCGGGTTCATCGAGCAGGACTGAACCACCACGATGACGGTTCACGGTTTTGGCCGGACAGCCAAAATTCATGTCAATTGCCGGTGCGCCCATGGCTGCCACTTTGGCGGCATTCGCTGCTAGCATCTCCGGATTATTTCCTAAGAATTGGACATGTACCGGTGTACCTGCCGCCGTCTTGCCATCATTCAACAGTTCCGGGCAGTAAGTATGATAAATATGATCGGGCAGAAGGGAATCGGTGACACGGATAAACTCGGTCACACACCAGTCAAAGCTACCTACGGATGTCAGCACATCACGCATAATCGGATCGGTTAAGCCTTCCATGGGAGCAAGCACAAGTTTCAACGGTGCACACCTGTAAATTTAAAACGGTGTTATACGTTTTTTTAGGCAGCATGTCTAGGTTGGAGGGAGAATTGAAATTTGAGAACTTGAAAATTGAGCTTATGAAATGGATATAAAAAAGGCCTTTAATGTGGATTAAAGGCCTTTCACAGTGAAGCTTAAGATGGCTGATTCATATCCAGCTATTTTAGTCAGCCAGTTTTTCGACTTTCATACTCTCACGATAATACTGACAGCCCTTATACAACAAGAAGAAGCCAATCACTCCGGCAATGGCATTGACGATCGAAATAGAATTACCAACCATCATCGTGTTCTGAAAATATTTATCCGTGATCAACGCCACTGCGGTGGTTCCGATGCCTAAGGCAATCAGATTTGAAATTAGCAGAAACTTGGCAGAGACCTGGGCTCGTAACTGGTTTGGTGTCAGCATTTGCGTAGCAGCAGCGGATGCAGGAATCGGGAAAGTGGAGAAGAACATCGCCACAAAAATCAGCGCAAATGAAAGCTGCATATTATCGACCTGAGTAAACAGCACACTCGGAATAATCAGCGCCGCACAGCCAATGGCACCGGTACGAATTGCAGCATCGCTATAGCCACGCTTTGAAAAGAAGTCGATCAGCCAGCCACAGAACAGGGCTCCCGAAGTATTCGCGACCAGGATAATCGTACCGAGGATATAACCGGTTTGACTCGCATCCAGACCGAAATTACGCATGTAATAGGCGGGTGCCCAGCCCAGTAGCGAATACAGCATCATGGTGTAAAAAGAAAAGCCAATAAAATGACAGAAGAAGGTCTTTTTATGTGTCTTGATAAAACCAATCGAATTTTTGAAAGAGGCTTTAATGACCTGACCATCCTGACCGACTTTCATGCCCTTACGTGCAGGTTCACGCACCGTCAGTACCATGAGTAGAGCCAGCAATACGCCCGGTAGACCCACAATCATAAAGGTGAGTTGCCAGGTTTTCACTTCACCAATGAGAGGTAAAGCTACGAAGCTGACATCTTTTAGCAGGCCAATCACATAGCCGCCAATCAGGAAAGCTAGGCCCGAACCAATAAAGGCACCAATCGCATATACACCGAGTGCACGGCCTAATTTATCTTTCGGAAATAAATCGGCAACGATTGAATAAAAGGCAGGGGAAAGCGCGGCTTCACCGGCACCGACACTCAAACGTGCAATAAACATTTGAATAAAGTTTTTACTGAGACCACATGCCGCTGTGGCAAGACTCCAGAAAGCAATCCCGGTCGCAATAATTTTAATTCGGGACTTTTGATCCGCCAGCGCGGCAATGGGCAGACCCATAATGGCATAAAACAAGGAGAAGGCCAGACCTTGCAATAGACTAAACTGGGTATCGCTTAGCATTAAATCGGCTTTAATCGGTTCAATCATGAGCGATAAAATTTGACGGTCTACAAATGACAGAATGTAAGCCACCATACAAATGACCACCACATACCATTGATAGGTGCTGCTTTCCGGTGGTGGTTCAATCTGTTCAGACAGCGGCACGGCCGTTTCTGTCGGTGTAGGCTCAAAATTTTGATTTGTTGGTTGAATCGTCCTTTCAACCATTTCTAGGTTCAGCGATTTATCATTCATCATGCAACATCCTGTGCTGATCGTTTGAGATATTTATTTGATACTTTTAATTTATTTGTTGTTTTTATATTGTATCGCATTTAAATAATCTAGAGGCTAAATGGATAGACGTCAATCTGTTTTTAAAAATAGATACAAATAATTTTAAAAGACAAAAAAAAGGAATCATAATAATTCCTTTTTTTGGTGTGAATTTTTAGCCACGTTCAACCAGCGTTAAAATATCGTAGGTTGCAACCAGTTCATTGCGCTGGTTTTTCACTTTAATATCCCAGACCACGACACCATGTGGTTTCTGTGCCGGATCGCGCAGTGCTTTCGGAGTTTTCTGCTTACAGGTCAGTTCCACCTGAATGGTATCGCCAATTTTCACCGGTTCTACAAAGCGCAAGTTGTCCATGCCATAGTTGGCAATGACTGGGCCCTGGGCGGCATCAACGAATAAACCGGCTGCGGCAGACACCACGAAATAGCCATGTGCCACACGTTCACCAAACAGGGATTCTGCTGCAGCAATCTTGTCCATATGCGCATAGAAGTGATCACCGCTCAGGCAGCCGAAATTCACCAGATCCGCTTCGGTCACGCTACGTCGTGCAGTCAGCAAGCGCTCGCCGATACGCAATTCATCAAATGATTTTTTAAAAGGATGCACGCGGTCTTCAAAGACCTGAGCGCCAGCCGTCCAGCTATGACCCACTTGAGTCATGGCATTCGGGGAGCCTTGAATAGCCGTACGTTGCATATAATGTTTCACTGCGCGCAAGCCACCGAGCTCCTCACCACCACCGGCACGTCCCGGTCCGCCATGCACCAGTAAAGGTAATGGAGAACCATGTCCAGTACTTTCCTTGGCACTTTCAGCATCCAGAATATGAATCCGGCCATGCCATGGCGCAATTTTTCCAAGCAGTTGTTCAATGTTTTCATCGGTATTGCGTACGATGGATGCCACCAGACTACCTTCGCCACGTGCCACCAGGTCAGCAAGTTGAGCCAGGTCAGTATATGGCATTAAAGTCACTACAGGTCCAAAGGCTTCAATCTTATGGATATTTTCTGCCTGAGCCGGCGCTTTGCATAGCAAGACGGTGGGCGGATAACATGCAGATTTCTCCGTATTTTGTACTTGAATCTTAAAGTCCTGACGCAAGTGGCTACCGAATACGATCTCTGCATCCTGGCTGAGCTGTTCAACTTTTGCCGCGACATCATATTTCTGTTTGACGCTGGCCAAAGCACCCATCGTCACGCCTTCCTGAGCCGGATTACCCACAACGACTTTTTTCAGTTTTTCAATTAGGCGACTCTGTACGGTGTCCAAAAGTTCAGCCGGAATGAATGCACGACGAATTGCGGTACATTTTTGTCCGGCTTTAGAGGTCATTTCACGGAAGACTTCACGGACAAATAAATCAATGCTTTCGTCATTGGCTTGTTCAGTCAAAATCGCGCTGTTGACTGAATCTGCCTCCATCGTGAATGGAATAGAGTAGGCATTGAGGTGCGGATGAGAACGGAGTTTTTGTCCTGTTGATGCTGAACCGGTAAAGGTGACCGTATCTTGAGGATTTAAATGATCAAATAAATCATAAATCTGACCGCAAATCAGCTGAAGTGAACCTTCTGGTAAAAAGCCGCTTTCATGAATAGCTTTGACCACGGCGTGGGTCAGCTCGGCACCTTCTGTTGCCGGTTTGACAATACAGGGTACGCCTGCTAGTAGCGTCGGTGCGATTTTCTCCAGCATGCCCCAGATCGGGAAGTTAAAGGCATTGATATGCACTGCGACACCGGCTTTAGGACTCAGTATATGTTTGGCGCCAAAGTTGCCTTGCTTGGATAGCGGAATCCATGCATCTTCAACCCATGCGGTTTCATCACTCAGTTCGCGACGCACCAAACTCGAATAGGCATATAAGGTCCCAATCCCGCCTTCAATATCAATCCAGGCATCTTTACGGGTACAGCCGGTTGCCTTGGCAAGTTCATAAAAGTCTTCTTTGCGTTCCATCAAATACTGTGCCACTTGCTTCAGTGCATTGGCACGTTGATGAAACGTCCATGTGGCAATAGTCGCACCTTTTTGTTTGGCATACTTCACCACGGCTTGGGTATCGATGCCCTGACTGCCAACTTGATAAACCGCCTCACCGCTAATGGCATGATAAACCGTACGTAAATCGGCTTGCGCTGTGTATTCTTGGCCGTACACCAGTGAAGCTAAGCTTTTGATGGCAATAGGATTATGAGTTGATTCAGTATCTTGATAATCCATTGTGCTTGAGCTGCTGTCTAACTCTAACATTGTAAAAACTCCATTTATGATACGTTTTGAGGTGTATTTTTAATTTTGATGTTTCATAATTTGTGTTGAAAAATTGAAAATGTCAATCATAAATCTGTGTTTAAAAATGAATAACAATAAAATAAAAAATATTAAATGATGTAAAACATATATTTATAAAAAATAAGGGATAAAAATTAAATGATACCAATAAATAGATATTGATTTTAATTTTGTATCGTTTTAATTTGAATGTATCAACACTTGGGATAAGTGAGGGAACAATGAATAATCAACAACAAATCTTTGATCAAAAGATTGAAAAGGATATTTCCATCGAGCCGAAGGACTGGATGCCGGAGGCTTATCGTAAAACTTTAATTCGTCAGATTGGTCAGCATGCACACTCTGAAGTGGTGGGCATGTTGCCGGAAGGCAACTGGATTACCCGTGCACCGACTTTAAAACGTAAAGCCGTGCTGATGGCAAAAGTTCAGGATGAAGCCGGTCATGCTTTGTATCTGTACAGTGCTGCAGAAACCCTGGGTGCCGATCGTGACGACATGATGGATAAACTGATTGCCGGTCGCATGAAATATTCCTCAATTTTTAACTATCCAACCCTGAGCTGGGCCGATGTTGCCGCGATTGGCTGGCTGGTGGATGGTGCAGCAATTGTCAATCAGGTTGCGCTTTGCCGTACGTCTTACGGTCCTTATGCCCGAGCTATGGTGCGTGTCTGTAAGGAAGAAAGTTTCCATCAGCGTCAGGGCTTTGAAGCCATGATGGAACTGGCCAATGGTACGCCGGAACAAAAGCAGATGGCACAGGATGCAGTGAACCGTTTCTGGTGGCCGGCACTGATGATGTTTGGTCCAAGTGACGATAATTCACCGAACAGTGCACAAAGTATGCAGTGGAAAATTAAATTATTCAGCAACGATGAGCTACGTCAGAAATTTGTCGATAACACCGTGTCGCAAGTTTTGCAGCTGGGTTTAACCGTTCCAGATCCAGACCTCAAATTCAATGAAGCAACCGGACATTACGAATTTGGTGAAATCAATTGGGATGAGTTTTTTGCGATTCTTGCAGGCAAGGGACCGTGTAACCATGAGCGTATCGAAGCACGTCGCAAAGCCTGGGAAGGCGGCAAGTGGGTACGTGATTCAGCAGCAGTCTATGCGCAGAAACAGCAGCAACAGTCAGCAGCACAAAAAGTTGCTTAAAAAATAGTTTGATCAATACAAGGAAATTTGCTCATGAATAACAAAAATAACTGGTCACTTTATGAAGTGTTTGTGCGTAGTAAACAGGGTCTGAGTCACCGTCATGTCGGCAGCCTGCGTGCACCGGATGAGGAAGTCGCACTACAAAATGCCCGCGATGTATATACCCGCCGCAATGAAGGGATCAGTATCTGGGTGGTGAAATCTGAATTGATTACCTCTTCACAGCCAGATGAAAAAGCAGAATTTTTTGAACCCGCTTTGGACAAGGTTTATCGCCATCCAACCTTTTATAACATTCCAGCTGGCATCGAGCACATGTAAAGGGAAAGGTGAAGATTATGACAAATCAAGTATTGGCAGAATTTCTTTTACATGTGGGTGACAGTCAACTGATCCTGTCACATCGTTTGGCAGAGTGGTGTGGTCATGCACCTGAACTGGAGCTGGATATTGCCTTGGCCAATATCGGACTGGATTTATTGGGTCAGGCACGTACTGCCCTCAGTCTGGCAGGTGAAGTGGAAGGACAGGGCCGTGATGAAGACAAGCTGGCTTATTTCCGAACCGAGCGTGAATACCGTAATTTGCTGCTGTGTGAACAGCCGAATGGTGATTTTGCCCAGACTTTGGTGCGCCAGTGGTTGATGGATCACTACCATGCTTTATTGTTTAGCGCCTTAAGTCAAAGTCAGCATGCTGAACTAGCTGCTTTTGCAGTGAAATCACTCAAAGAAGTGAAATATCACCAGCGTTTTTCCACCACCTGGATGGAACGATTAAGTTTAGGTACCGCAGAAGCGCATGAAAAAAACCAGCAAGGTTTAAACCAGTTATGGCGCTTTACCGAGGAACTTTTTGTCCTGACGGCTGATGAAAGACAGCTAGTCGATAGCGGTGTCATTCCAGATATTGAACATTTAAAAGCACAGTGGCTGGAGACCATTACAGCCGAGTTAGCCCGATTTAAATTAAGCCTGCCAGAGTTGGGCGCTTATCGCAGTGGGGCTAAACAGGGTTTACATACAGAGCATCTCGGTTTTGTTTTGGCCGAACTGCAATATATGCAGCGCTCATATCCAAACATGAACTGGTAATTCGGCACAATCACAGGGAGTGAGTCGCATGAATCTGATTCGACACGTAGAAGATCAATGTTGGGACGTTTTGCAGCAGGTTTCTGATCCAGAGATTCCAGTATTATCGGTGATTGATCTGGGCATGATTCGTGGCGTCGAGCTGAATCAGCAGGATGAAATTGTGGTGCGACTCACGCCGACCTATAGCGGCTGTCCGGCCACGGATTTATTAAAAGCAGAAATTACCCAGGCTTTCGAGGCGAACGGTTTGACGCCAGTCAAAGTGATTGTCGATCTGTCTGAAGCCTGGACTACGGACTGGATGAGTGAATCGGGCAAACACAAATTACAGCAGTATGGTATTGCCCCGCCGCAAGGCCAGTCACATAGCTGTGGTACGCATGTGGCATTGACCGATGGCATCACCTGTCCACAGTGCTTAAGTCATAACAGCAAATTATTAAGTGAATTCGGTTCAACCGCCTGTAAAGCTTTATATCAATGTCGGGACTGCTTAGAAACTTTTGACTATTTCAAATGTATTTGATTGTA
Organism: Acinetobacter lwoffii; assembly: GCF_002321025.1. GTDB lineage: Bacteria > Pseudomonadota > Gammaproteobacteria > Pseudomonadales > Moraxellaceae > Acinetobacter > Acinetobacter lwoffii_Y. Next base: position 47,982 of record NZ_DCLL01000035.1, on the reverse strand, counting down.
ACGATTGCTCGGTGGTCAGGGTAAACCAATAACAAGCCTGAACACCGCCACCTAAAAGAAGGATTTTGCCATGAGCCAATTTATACCGTTAACCATTAAATCGATTCAGCCACAAACCGAGCAGGCGATCTGCATTGCCTTTGATCTCGCGCCTGAACAATTGGATGCTTTCCAATATCAGCCAGGTCAGCATCTCACCATCCGCCATTTAAGCGATGACGGCGAGCTGCGCCGCTGTTACTCCATTTGTAGTGATACTCAGGAAGATATGAGTATTGCAATTAAAAAAATTGATCAGGGTCAGTTCTCGATCTGGGCCAATGATCATTTGAAAGCAGGCGATGTTTTAGAAGTGATGCCGCCGCAAGGGGTGTTCTTTCAAAAAGCAGCCAAGGCAGGCGGTCAACATTATTTAGGTTTTGCAGCAGGCAGTGGCATTACCCCGATCTTATCCATTGTGAAGTCGGTTTTAAACCGTCAGTCGGAAGCCACCTTTACTTTGGTCTATGGCAATCGTTCTTGGAAACAGACCATGTTTTCTGAACAGATTATGGATCTGAAAGATCGTTTTAAAGAGCGTCTGCAACTGGTGAATATTTTTTCCCGTGAATTGAATGATAGCGAGATTTTTAACGGGCGTATCAACGCAGATAAATTGCAGCAGCTGTTTCAGGCCAATCTGATTTCTGCTGAAGCCGATCACTGTTTTGCCTGTGGCCCTGAAGAAATGATGACGGCGGTGGAAACGGTATTACCGACTTGGGGCATTCAGCGCAGCAAGATTCATACCGAACGTTTCAATACCGGGACTGCACCACGAGCAACCGCCCAGCAGATGGAAAGCCGCAGTGAAGAACGCGTCAATATCATCCTCGATGGTCGCGAGCTGATTGTTGAAGTCTCTAAACAGGATGACAGTATTTTAGATGCTGCGCTACGTGCCGGAGCGGACTTACCTTATGCCTGTAAGGGCGGTGTTTGTGCCACCTGTAAATGTAAGGTGCTGGAAGGTCAGGTTGAAATGGCGGTGAATTACAGTCTGGAAGAAGACGAAATCCAGAAAGGTTATGTGCTGAGCTGTCAGGCACGTCCGACCACAGCCAATGTACGTCTGAGTTTTGATGAATAAGTACGGAATCAATTGCTGAGCATAGCAGGAGTTCAAGGATGACTTACATTAAAACCAGCTCACCCAAGCCAGGTGTGGTACTGATTGAGCTGAATCGCCCGGAAAAGCGTAATGCCTTAAACAATGCCACCTTGCAAGACATTGCAGCCTGTTTACAAGACTTGGAAACAGATGCTGCTGTGAAAGCCGTGGTCATCACCGGAAATACACAATGCTTTGCTGCTGGTGCCGATTTAAATGAGCTGGCGCAGTTAGATGTGGTTAGCATCCAGCAGGATCAGCGGCCACTGCTGTGGAAAAAAATTGATGAATTTTCCAAGCCTTTAATCATGGCCGTAAATGGCTATGCTTTTGGTGCAGGTTTCGAATTGGCTTTGCATGGTGACATGGTGCTGACCGGAGAAAATGCCCAGTTTGCCTTGCCTGAAATTGGCTTAGGCATGTTGCCGGGTGCCGGTGGAACACAGCGTCTGGCCCGTCTGGTCGGTCAGCAATTGACGATGCGCTGGGCCATGACCGGTGAAATGATTTCGGCACAGACCGCATTGCAACATGGCATTAGCAGCCAGGTTTGTCCGGCAGAACTGACCGTGCAATACGCACTGGAGCTGGCAGAAAAAATTGCCAAGCAGGCACCGCTGGCTATTCGTGCCATCAAGCAATCCTTAAAGTCGATTCATGAAGTGACTTTAAGTCAGGGATTGAAGCTCGAGCGTCAACATTTTGTCTGGCTGGCGGCGACCCAAGATCGCCAGGAAGGCATCAATGCATTTTTAGAAAAAAGAAAACCAGAATTTAGAGGTGTGTAATGGATTATCAAACAATTATTGTCGAAGAAAAAAATGCAGTGGGCTACCTGACCTTTAACCGTCCAAAACAGCTCAACAGTTTTAATGAAACCATGCATCAGGAAGTGTCCAGTGTCATGAAAGCCTGGGCCAAAGACAGCCAGATTCGTGCAGTGGTGATTTCAGCCGAAGGGCGTGGTTTCTGTGCTGGTCAGGATCTGAATGATCGTGTGGTCGATCCGAATGCCGATGCACCGGACTTAGGCCTGTCAATTGAAAAATATTATAACCCTTTGATCAAACTGATTACCGAGATGCCAAAACCAGTGATCTGTGCGGTGAATGGCGTGGCAGCAGGTGCTGGCGCCAATATCGCCTTGGCTTGTGACATTGTGGTGGCAGCAAAATCGGCTTCTTTTATTCAGGCTTTTTGCCGTCTAGGTTTAGTGCCAGATTCAGGCGGTACCTGGTTCCTGCCGCGTCTGGTCGGGCGTGCCCAGGCGATGGGCTTAGCGATGCTGGGCGATAAAATTCCGGCTGAGCGCGCAGTACAACTGGGCATGATCTGGCAGGTGGTTGAAGATGAGCAACTGCAAGCAGAAGCGAAAAAACTGGCAGAGCATCTGGCGCAGCAACCGACCTATGGTCTGTCGCTGATTAAAAAAGCCATTCATGCCGCAGCTGACAACAATCTGGATGAGCAGCTGATTCTGGAGCGTGACCTGCAACGTCTGGCTGGACGTTCAAGCGATTATAAAGAAGGTGTGCAAGCCTTTATGCAGAAGCGCACCCCTGAATATAAAGGATGCTAAATCATGCAACAGATCAATTTAGAACAAGTCAAAGTTGCTGTGGTGGGTGCTGGGACCATGGGGATTGGTATTGCACAACTGGCAGCCATGCACGGGCATCCGACCTATGTATTTGATCTCGATCGCAGCAAGGTTCAGAGTGCCTTGACTGTTTTAGAGGCGCAGCTCAGCAAGCGCGTACAGAATGGCAAAATGAGCCAGCAACTGCTCGATAGCACTTTGGCCAATCTGATCGTGGCAGAGGACATTCAGCAGCTTGCCGATGTGGGCCTCATTATTGAAGCCATTGTCGAAAAGAAGGAAGTGAAGCAAACCCTGTTTCAGCAGCTGGCTACCATTTGCCCGGAACAGACGATTTTTGCGTCCAATACCTCATCGATTTCCATTACCGCAATTGCCTCGGCTATTCCGCATCCGGAGCGGGTGATTGGACTGCATTTCTTTAATCCGGCACCGGTAATGAAGCTGGTCGAGATTATCCACGGACTGAAAACCTCAGCAGTCCTTGCCGATGCAGTATTTGAGCTGATGAAGGATTGGAACAAAGTCCCGGTACGGGCCAAATCGACCCCCGGCTTTATCGTGAATCGTGTCGCGCGGCCTTATTATGCCGAAGCCTTTCGTGCCTTGCAGGAAAATGCCACCACCCCGGAACAGCTCGATTACATCATGCGCGAATGTGGCCGTTTTGCCATGGGACCGTGTGAACTCACGGACCTGATTGGTCAGGATGTGAATTTCTCGGTGACACAAAGTGTCTACCAGGAGTTTTTCTATGAACCACGCTACCGCCCGTCCTTGATTCAAAAAGAGCTGGTCGATGCTGGCTGTTATGGCCGAAAGTCCGGTCAGGGTTTTTATGATTATATGCAGGCCAAGCCTGCACCAGTGTATGAATTGCCAGTATGTTATGCCAAGTCGCTGAATAAGCTCAAAGTCACGGTAAAAGGTGAATGGCTGCATTCCTCAGCATTGATTGCACGCTTAAAACAGGCAGCCCATGTGGAACTGAGTTTTCAGGCAGCAGAACAGAATGAAATCCTGATTGGTGATCTTTCTCTGCGAATGTCGCTCGGTGAGTCGGTTGAACTGGCTTATCCGCATGAGCCTGTAGTGTTGATGGACTGGCATGCAGATTGGACAAATGCCGAGGCAATTCCAGTCGTTGCATCACCGGCGTGTAGTACTGAACAGCGCCAGGCAGTGGAGCTATTCTTCATAGGTATGGATATGATACCTATTTGGTCTAAGGATCATCCGGGTCTTTATGTTATACGTAGTATCGCCATGTTGGTGAATGAAGCCTGTGAAGCGGTATTTAATGATATTGCATCAGAGCAAGATATTGATTCTGCTATGAAATATGGAGTGAATTATCCTTGTGGTCCATTCGAATGGGCAGATAAAATTGGGTATTACGCAATTTTACAAATTTTAGAAAATATGTATCGTATTTATTGTGAAGATCGCTATAGAACTAGTATATATTTAGCAAAGAAAGCGGTGCAGGGACAGGCACAGCAAACTCAGCAGCACCCATTACGCGTGGCTGGCTAAAAGGAATAATCATGGAACAGGTTTATATTTTTGATGGAGTTCGTACCCCGATCGGACGCTATGCCGGTGGGCTGAGCAGCATTCGTGCTGATGATCTGGCAGCACTCCCGATTCAGTATCTGAAAGAGCAGCATCCGGCATTGCCATGGGCAAAACTGGATGAAGTGATCTTGGGCTGTGCCAATCAGGCCGGTGAAGATAACCGTAACATTGCGCGTATGGCGGCTTTACTTGCAGGACTGCCTGAATCTGTTCCCGCACTTACCGTGAACCGTTTATGCGCCTCAGGTCTGGATGCCATTGGACTTGCAGCACGTGCCATCAAATCGGGTGAAGCACAGTTTATTTTGGCCGGTGGGGTAGAATCCATGAGCCGTGCGCCTTTTGTGCAGTCTAAACCGACCTCAGCGTTTAGCCGTACTCCAGAAATTTATGACACCACCATTGGCTGGCGTTTTATCAACCCAAAATTTAAAGCCCAGTTTGGCGTTGACAGCATGCCGGAAACGGCCGAAAACGTCGCTGAAAAGTATCAGATTAGCCGTGCAGACCAGGACCTGTTTGCGTATCACAGCCAACAGAAAACCGCAGTAGCACAGCAAGAAGGTATTTTTGCCGAAGAAATTCTGCCAGTAGAGGTTAAAGGGCCAAAGAAAACCATCCTGACCATTTCCCAGGACGAGCACCCGCGCGCAGAGACGACACTGGACAATCTGGCCGCCTTAAAAACCCCATTTCGTAAAGAAGGCGGTTCGGTCACCGCCGGCAATGCTTCGGGTGTCAATGATGGTGCGGCTTGCGTATTGCTCGGCAATCAGCAGTTTGCTGAGCAGTATGGTTTGCGCCCGAAAGCCAAAGTGATCGGGATGGCCAGCGCCGGTGTCGAAGCTAAATATATGGGTATTGGGCCGGTTCCAGCGGTACAGAAAGTGCTGAAACAGACTGGCCTGAGTCTGGAACAGATGGATGTGATTGAGCTGAATGAAGCATTCGCAGCACAATCGCTGGCTGTGATCCGTGAACTCGGTTTGCAAGACGATGATTCCAGAATTAACCCGAATGGCGGTGCCATCGCTTTGGGTCATCCGCTGGGTATGAGTGGCACCCGTTTGGTGATTACCGCCATGAAAGAATTAAAACGTCGTAATGGCAAATATGCACTCTGCACCATGTGTGTGGGTGTTGGTCAAGGTGTTGCACTGGTTTTAGAAAATATGGATTAAACACATCATTCAATCAATGAATTAAACCGTGGTCAGGAAGACTGCGTCAGGAGTAAGAATATGAATAACAATGCAATGGAAAAAATTGAAAAAGTATCGGTTGATGAGTTACGCAGTGTTCAGCTACAGCGTATGAAAAAGACGTTGCAACATGCTTATCAGAATAGCCCGGTTTATAAAAAGAAATTCGATGATGCTGGTGTGCATCCGGATGATTTCAAATCACTGGAAGACCTGGCGAAATTCCCGTTTACCACCAAACAGGATTTACGCGATAACTATCCGTTTGGCATGTTCGCTGTGCCGCAGGAACAGATTGTACGTGTGCACGCATCTTCTGGCACCACCGGTCAGCCGACCGTGGTTGGTTATACCCAGAATGATATTAATGTCTGGTCTGACGTGGTGGCGCGTTCTCTTCGAGCAGCCGGTTTGACCAGCAAAGATATTATTCAGGTGTCTTATGGTTATGGTCTGTTTACTGGCGGTCTAGGTGCGCATTATGGCGTTGAGCGTTTGGGTGCAACGGTGATCCCAATGTCTGGCGGACAAACCGATAAACAGGCGCAACTGATTCATGACTTTAAACCGACAGCACTGATGGTCACGCCATCTTACTGCCTGAATATTATTGAAGCGCTTGAGAAGAAATTTGGTACAGCCAAAAACTGTTCGATTAAAACCGGCGTCTTTGGTGCAGAGCCATGGACCAATGAAATGCGTAAGGAAATTGAAGAGCGTCTAGGCATTGATGCGCTGGATATTTATGGTCTGTCAGAAGTGATGGGGCCGGGCGTCGCCATGGAATGTCTGGAATCCAAAGATGGCCCAACCATTTGGGAAGATCATTTTTATCCTGAAATCATTCATCCTGAAACTGGCGAAGTGCTGGCAGACGGTGAGCTAGGTGAACTGGTATTTACCACTATTACCAAAGAAGGCATGCCGGTGATCCGTTACCGTACCCGTGACCTGACCCGTTTATTGCCAGGCACGGCACGCACCATGCGCCGTATGGACAAGATTGTCGGCCGTAGTGATGACATGATGATTATTCGTGGAGTCAATGTGTTCCCGTCGCAGATTGAAGAGCAGATTTTACAGATCCAGCAACTGATTCCGAACTACCAAATCCAGATTTGCAAACAGGGACATCTGGATACATTGCATATCCGTACCGAAATGCGTAAAGATAGCAGTGACATTATGGCGCACCAGCTGGCAACTCAGCTTAAGGGCCAGATTAAAACCATGGTCGGAATCACGGTAAGTGTCGAAGTGTTGCCTGAAGGGAGTCTGCCACGCTCTGAAGGTAAGGCACAGCGCGTTTTTGATATCCGCAAGTCTGCATGAAGTACTATTGGATGATAGCCAAATGGTCTATCATTCAGTTTCTATAAGGTAAAGTTAAACGCAATGAATCCGAAATTAAAACAAATAATTGATGACTTTATTCAAACTGAAGTACTCAGCGGAACCTCATTAATCATGACCATCTTCGGTGATTGTATTTTTCACCGTGGTGGCATTATCAGTCTGGCCAGCCTGATCCAGCTCATGGATGTCTTCGGATTTAATGAACGATCGGTACGGACTGCCGTATTCCGTCTGGTCCAAAATGGCTGGCTGATGTCTGAAAAAATTGGTCGCACCAGTTATTATCGCGTGACCGAAAGTAGCCGCCAGCGCTTCATTATGGCGGATCAAAAAATTTATAGTTTTCAGCATACCGAATGGGATCAAAAATGGGATCTGGTGCTGCTCAGTTCGGTGGAACTGGAAAATAAATTGGTTCTGAAAAAAGAACTGGAATGGCTGGGTTTTGCCAATATCGCCACCAATGTCATGGCCTATCCGGGCTGTGATCATCAGAAACTGCAAAACCTGCTGCTGAACTTGAAAATGACTGACCAAGTCGTGGTGTTTAAGGCAGAAACTTTGCAGCTCTGGCAGGAATCCTATCCAACTGTAAAACGCATGGTTGCTACCAACTGGCCGGTGCAGGAACTGCATCAGCGCTATGAAAAATTCATTGCAGATTTCCGGGAATTCTTTCATCTGGTAGAACAGGAAGATGAACTGGATCCGGTTCAGGCTTTTCAGTTACGTATTTTGCTGATTCATCAATTTCGCCGGATTTTATTAAAAGATCCAAATCTGCCTTTTGAGTTATTGCCCTCCAACTGGCTTTCCCTGAATGCCCGTAATCTGAGCAGTAATTTATATCAAACCGTGGTTGCGACAGGTGATGAGTTCTTTATGGAGATCGCGCGGACTTCGGAAGGTTCGATGCCGCCGGTACATCCACAATTTTATAAACGTTTTGGCGGTTTGCGATTAGAAGCCGTCAGCTAATCTAATTCTGCATTTTTAAAGGAATAAAATAATGCCGTGTTATGCCATCGATGGTGTGATTCCTGTGGTCAGCGCTCGCGCTTATGTGCATCCGCAAGCCGTTCTGATCGGGGATGTAGTGATTGAAGAGGGCGTATATATCGGGCCTTTCGCTACTTTAAGAGCTGACTTTGGCGGGATTCACATCCAGAAAAATGCCAATGTTCAGGATTCCTGTACCATTCATGGCTTTCCCGGCAATGTCACGCTGGTCGAAGAATATGGTCATATCGGACACGGCGCGATTTTACATGGCTGTATCATTCGTAAAAATGTATTGGTCGGCATGAACAGCGTGATTCTGGATGAAGCCGAGATTGGTGAAAATACCATTATCGGTGCCAATAGCACGGTTAAAGCCAAAGCTCAGATCCCGGAAAATTCATTGGTGCTCGGTAGTCCAGCACGGGTCATCCGTCCCCTGGACACCAAAGAAATTGCTTGGAAAAGCAAAGGGACACAAGAATATATTCAGCTGACAGAGCGCTGTCTTTCCTCAATGCAGGAGGTCAGTCCTTTAACAGAAGTCTCCACAGACCGGCTCAGTTACAAAGCGTTTAAGGCAGATTATCAGATCAAGCAGAATAGCTTGAATGACTAAGTTAAGAACATGATTCTATTAAATAGATGAATTCTGCATTTTAAAAACAGGAAGTAACTGAAACCAAATTCCAACTGCATTCCCTGACAGTCTATTTAGACTGAAATAAAACTGGTCTGGAAAGCATATATATGGAAAATAGGGAATTTAAAGATCATTTCTCCCAGCAGTCACAGGACTATGCTTTGTTTCGTCCGCATTATCCGGATGCATTGGGAAAGCTATTGGCAGAGCTGTCACCAGGTACTAAATTGGCTGTAGATGTCGGCTGTGGTTCTGGACAGCTTTCAGAAGTTTTGGCGAATTACTTTGATCAGGTGCTTGCTATTGATGCGAGTGCTGAACAGCTTGCCCAGGCCAAACCGCATCCAAAAATTCAGTATGGTCAGGCACTCGCTGAAAAGATCCCGTGTGCTGACCAGAGTATTGATCTGATTTCGGTGGCTCAAGCAGCGCATTGGCTCGATCTGGAAAAATTCTATGCAGAAGCTCGCCGGATTGCTAAACCCAATGCCATTCTGGCTTTAATTAGCTATGGCGTGTTCAGTGTGGATGAGCCACATCTGAATCATTATTTTAAGTATTTTTATGAAGTGACGATTGCGCCATACTGGCCGCCTGAACGTCGCCATGTAGATGAAGGATATAAAAATCTACCATTTCCATTTCAGGAAATTGTGATTCAACCACCTGTATTAGAGGTTGAATGGAACTTTTATCAGTTAATTGGTTATATGAGTACTTTGTCGGCCGTGAAAGCTGCCACTAAAGCACTTGGACATAATCCACTGAATGTACTGGCAGATGCCTTATTGCCACAATGGGAAGGTCCAGAATTGCCTAGAGTCATTCGCTGGCCATTATCAGTGCGTGCGGGGCGTATAACCGTTTAAAGAATATTCAAGCTAAAGCCTGTTTATTGGACAATGGATTGAATATTTCAAGGCTCAGAATTATCGCCCTAGAATCATTTCCAGCACAAATTTAGACCCAATAAAACCCAGTGCCAGCAAGCCAAAACCGAGCAGAGTAAAGCGCACGGCTTTCTGGCCACGCCAGCCAAACTTCCAGTGTCCGATTAATAGTGAACCGTAAACCAGCCAGGAAATAATACTGAACGCAGTTTTATGTGCCAGATGTTGAGCAAAGAAATTGTCGATGGTAAAAAAGCCAAAGCCCAAAGCGAGGGTAAGTAAAACAAAACCGGTCATCAGCATATCAAACAGCAATGATTCCATGTCTTGATAAGAGGGTAGCAAACTGACCCAAACGCGGCGTTTTTGCTTCTTTTTCAGCTCACGATCCTGAAAGCGTAAAATTACGGCCTGAATGGTCGCCATGAGCAATACCGCATAAGCAGACAAAGACAGGATAATATGAATATCCAGACCCAAAGAGTTTTGTGTGATGATTTTTGCAGGCTGAGTAAACGCAAAGCCAAGAATTAATCCGGTCGCAGCCACCGGAATCCCGATCAGGTTCAGGGCAATAATCGGACGATAAGTGCTGTAAATAATGCTGAGTAACAGCATCAGACCAGAGGTAAAGGAAAACAGGGCAAAGACATCATAATTGATGCCCAGCGGGGTATGCATATCGCCATATAAAACCAGCGCATGCAAGCCCAGTCCAAGCAGTGCGGTTAGCGAGACAAACCATTGATTAGGAGCACGTTTAGACATTAAATGAATGAACAGATACCAGAAGGAAGCGGTATAAGCGACTAATGCTAAGATCGTATAAACCAAGGGGAGGCTAACCATGTCAAACCTTTTTAAGGGTGATGAATATTCATTTATATAAATTCGCTGCGAACTACAGTATCCTATAGCATTCTATGCATAAATTTTCTATTTTAAGAAACAATTTTTTGCTCATGGCTATTTTAAGCGGATTTTGCAATGTTTGATACCTTAACAGAACGACTCACGCAGAGTTTAAGAAATGTTACTGGCTCAGGGCAGCTAACCGAAGACAATATTAAAGATACGTTACGTGAAGTGCGTATGGCGCTTCTTGAGGCCGATGTTGCGTTACCTGTAACTCGTGAATTCATCGCGAAAGTTAAGGAAGAAGCATTGGGCCAGGAAGTGATGACTCAGTTATCTCCTGGGCAGGCTTTTGTCAAAATCGTTCATGACGAATTGACCAAAATGATGGGCGAGGCCAATGAAAGCCTCGACCTCGCTGCAAAACCACCTGTGGTTGTCCTGCTGGCAGGCTTGCAGGGTGCAGGTAAAACAACAACTGCAGCGAAACTTGCACGCTTCTTACAAGAACGTCAAAAGAAAAAAGTCGCGATGGTCTCTGCCGATGTGTATCGTCCGGCTGCGATCAAACAGCTACAGACTGTCGCAGGTGAAGTCGGTGCGATTTTCCTGGAATCCAGCGCAGACGAAAAACCGATTACGATTGTGAATCGCGCGATTGAACAGGCAAAAATCCAGTTTGCCGATGTACTCATTGTCGATACGGCAGGCCGTTTGCATATCGATGATGACATGATGGGTGAAATCAAAGAGCTGCATGCAGCGATTAACCCGACTGAAACCCTGTTCGTGGTCGATGCCATGACCGGTCAGGATGCGGCAAACACCGCCAAAGCATTCAACGATGCCTTGCCTTTAACTGGTGTGATCCTGACCAAAACTGATGGTGATGCGCGCGGTGGTGCAGCGCTTTCAGTACGCGCGATTACCGGCAAGCCAATCAAATTCTTGGGTATGGGTGAGAAACTCGATGCCTTGGAGCCATTCCATCCTGAGCGTGTTGCACAGCGTATTCTCGGTATGGGGGATGTACTTTCTTTGGTCGAAGAACTTGAACGCAAGGTCGACAAAGAAAAAGCCGAAAAAATGGCGAAAAAACTGCAAAAAGGCGGCAGCTTCAACTTTGAAGACATGCTGATGCAGTTTGAGCAGATGAACAAGATGGGCGGCATGATGGGCTTCCTGGACAAACTTCCTGGCATGAGCAATGCCGGTCTGCAAGATGCGTTGGCGCAAGCCAATCCTGAAAAGCAGGTCAAGAAAATGGAAGCGATTATCCAGTCGATGACCATCAAAGAGCGCCGTAACCCGGACTTGATGAACCCAAGCCGTAAAAAACGTATCGCAGCAGGTTGTGGTATGGAAGTGGCAGAAGTCAACAAGCTGATCAAGCAACATGCCCAAATGGCCAAGATGATGAAAAAATTTGCCAATCCATCCGGTATGGCAAAAATGATGAAGTCACTCGGCGGCTTGCAGAAACAGTTTGGCGGCGGCGGTGGTATGGGTCCATTGTTCGGCGGCAACGACAAGAAATAAGTTGTGTTTAAAAAAAAGGCGCAATATGCGCCTTTTTTTATTGCGAATAAATGGTCAAACTGGTTTAAACAAAACAACATTTACTTACCCAAAATAAAAATCCGATCAGGCAGACTCAGGAGCATGAGCACAAAATAAAGAGAAATTTCAAATGACCCAAGTGATTGTCGTACATGGTTATACTGCAAGCCCGGAAGAAAATTGGTATCCGTGGATTCAGGAAAAAGCCCAACAGGAAAACGTCAGTTTAAAAGTACTTCGGCTCGATCCATCGACCACACCAACACTGGACACCTGGGATCAGCAAATGCGTGAACAGATTGATGCAATTGACGAGGACAGTATCTTTATTGCACATAGCTTGGGAACTGTGGCCGCATTGCATTACTTATCCAGAGAATTAAAACAGCAGAAAATTCAGCAACTGGTATTGATCGCGGGATTTAATGGCCGGTTAGGTCGTCTGGATGAAGTAAACCCTTTTATTGATGCCGCTGATATCGATTTTGATTTACTCAAACAGCAGATTGCAGAACGTGTAGTGATCTATTCTGAAGGCGATGACCGGGTTGCACCAGAATTTAGTCTGGAACAGGCGGACAGTCTGGATGCCATTGTGGTGAATGCCAAGCATCACGGACATTTTATTGATTCTCAAGGCTGTACTGATTTGCCAGAACTCTGGAAAGTAATCGAACCTTATCTGATTAAATCTTAAATTTAGGCATGTTATTGTATTCGCTAAATTTTAAAATTTAACATGAGATGGTGTTCAAAAAGGCACTTGAATTCCATCTCCAGAATGGTTAAAACTTATTTTTTGTCGACGCAATTTGCGTTCAATGATAATAAGTAAATCACTATGAAAAATATAATAAAGAAAGTCTATATCGTGCCGGATTATCAGGCGACCTCCAATGATCACTGGTACCCGTGGCTGAGTCGCCAGCTTAAAAATGCCGGTTTTGAGTCTAAACGGATTATGCTGGCCAACCCCTTTCAGCCCAATTTAGAAGAATGGCAGCAGAACCTGAAATTGCACATTCCGCACATGGATGAACATACCTTTTTAGTTGCACATGGCCTGAGTTGCGTCAGTGTTTTAAACTTTTTACAGGAACATTATATTCAGCAGCAACGCAAGATCGGCGGGGTAATTCTGGTCTCAGCCTTTGATACGCCTTTGGTGGCCTGGTCAGAACTGAATAAAATACTGCAGGCTGTGCGACTCGATCTGAAAAACTTACCGTATAGCTATAAACGTTCGGTGATGCTGATCTCCAGTAATGATCCCTATGTGCCTGCACCGGTTTCCTTGCGTTTAGCCCATAGCTTAAATGCACAAATTTTTGAGATCAAAAAAGCCGGACATTTTAACAAGGCCGATGGCTTTGCCGATTTCCCTCAGTTGCTGGACATTATCAAACAGTGTCTGGCAAATGAGCTGCAAAATGCTGCAGGCCTTTAAGCAAGAGGTCCGGTTCAATCCGGGGCTGGTACTGAGCGAGATGCTGTGCGAAAAGTGGAGCATCTCCACCAGTTAAAACCAGCTGTGCAGGGAAATCACGCAGTACTTTTTCGATGGTACTAAGCAGACCCAGTAGAATGCCATGATGAACAGCATCGATGGTATTGCGTCCAGGATTGAGTTCAGAAAAAGCGGCATCCGGAATTTTAATGCCTTTGGTATTCTGAATCAGTGCATCACGTTGCAAGTACAGATTTGGCAGAATAAAACCGCCCAAATGTTGTTGTCCTTGCGCCAGGTCAATGGTCAGTGCCGTACCGCAACTAATCACACAATAATTTTCATGCGCTTGCGTCGCGACTGCAAGTACCTGCAACCAGCGGTCAATCCCCAGTTGCGAAGGTTTATCATAACCACAGATCAGACCGGCATATTCTGCCTGTACCTGAGCAAAAATCACTGGAATATGCAGACTTTCTAAAATGCTGAGAATACGCTCATTATTGATTTTATCTTGGACAGAAGATAATCCCACCTGATGCAACCCCAGTGTTTTAAAATGCTGGATCAGGCCAAGTAACAAATCAGCAGGGGACTGTAAATGTAATTCTGCTGCCTGTTCAATAATCTGATCATGTTCGGTAATCCAGTATTTGAGCCGGGTATTGCCGATATCCAACCATAATTTTTTCATTGCTGTATGCCTGTTCATCCACCATTTTTAAGGCGGAGCTGTCCCTGATAAAAGGTCTGGATTCCCTGATCGGTCGTAATATTGACCGCACCATCATCCTGAATCCCTAAAAAAGTACCGGAATATTGCCCTTGCACGTCAGTAAATTCAACTGCTTGTTGCATAAATGCAGCCGATCGATTAAAACGCGCCGCCAGATTCTGACTGCCATAATTGAACCATTGCCCGGCTTGCTGAATCGCCAGATATAGCTGGGCAATTAGTTCGACTCTTGAGGTATGCGATAATCCCAGCTCGCTCAAGGAGCTGACCTGCTGATCTGGAAGTTCAGTGGGCAGAGGATCGATATTTAAACCGACACCGACCACCACCTGTGTGGATGAAATCGGCTCGACCAGAATACCGCCCCATTTTCCATGCAGGCTATACAGGTCATTCGGCCATTTCACCTGTAATTCCAAGCCTTTTAGACTCGGCATTTGCAGGATATTTAACGCAATTTCTAGCGCCAGACGACCATCGATGGGTTTTTGTGTATGCAGCAATGTGCTTAAATAGATGTTCCCTTCAGGTGAAATCCACTGACGTTGACGCTGTCCACGGCCTTGGGTCTGCACATGACTGCATACCAGAACCTGCTGTACCCCCTTCGTTGCCAATTCGCGCACATCATCATTGGTCGATGTAGTAATCGGTTTGATGAGTAATACTTCCGGGAGTTGGCCTGCATCGCTTAATCGTTGTTGCAGTTCACGAGTTTCTACATCCATTTGAATCTAAACGTGGTAAATATCGTTATGGAGTTAATCATATATTTATTGATTGGTGCAATTGCCGGATTCACCGCAGGCCTGTTTGGGGTCGGCGGTGGTTTGATTATTGTGCCGATCCTGTACATTGTTTTTACCCAGCTTCAGTACGATCCCAGCGTGATTATGCATATGGCGGTGGGTACTTCCTTGGCAACAATTATTGTGACTTCTATCAGTTCGGTGATGGCGCATCATCAACGAGGGGCAGTGCTATGGCCCGTGTTTCGTAATCTGGCGCCAGGTCTGATCATTGGTTCTTTCCTGGGGGCGGGGATTGCCGACTATTTATCTGGTCAGGGTTTACAGTTACTGATTGGCTTCTTTGCGGTCTGGGTGGCATTTAGGATGTTCAGGGGGGCGCATATTCAGATTGATCCGAATCAAAAATTGCCTTCAACCCCGGTACAAATTGCTGCAGGTGGCGGGATCGGTGTGGCATCGGCCATCTTTGGGATTGGTGGGGGAAGTCTGACCGTTCCGTTTCTGAATCGCTGCGGGATCGTAATGCAAAAAGCAGTAGCGACCTCTGCGGCTTGTGGATTGCCGATTGCAGTCGCAGGTGCGCTCGGGTTTATCTGGTTTGGTAAACAGGCGCAGGTCACTGTGCCAAATACCATTGGCTATATTCATATTTATGCCTTTATTGGGATCAGCATGATGAGTTTTTTCACTGCCAAGCTGGGCGCAAAAGTGGCACATCTGCTTTCACCGGCCGTATTAAAAAAATGTTTTGCTGCACTACTGACCACCGTCGGCCTGTATTTTATTTATCAAGGGTTTATGGCCTGATTTAAACCTTTTCGGTTGGACTGATGTACCGTATAAGGAGAATAGCTCACTATTCTCCTTTTTTATGGGCCTAAGTTGGCTATATAGACATAAGATTGTCTGACAATGTCAAAGTATTTATGGATAAAAACCCGTTTAATAGCAACATAGTCCAAATAAAGGGCTAAACCAGTATCCATAAAAATAAAGACAGGAACGGTATGCCATTAGAACAAGCGCAGAGTTTGTCTGAGCAGATTGCCAAGCACATTAGCGAACAGATTATTCGCGGTGAACTGGTCGAAGGCGAACGTATACAGGAGCTCAGGATTGCCTCGGAGCTTGATGTCAGTCGGGGTTCGGTTCGTGAAGCCCTGCTTTTGCTGGAACGCACCCAGCTGATTGAAATCTTTCCGCGCCGTGGGGCGATTGTCTCGGAAATGTCGGCCTTGCAGGTGCGTGCCTTATTTGATATGACCTCGTTATTGCTCGGGCAGATGGTGCATCGCATGGCGGAAACCTGGCGTGTGCATGAAGCTGAGCGCATTCAGCTATTATTAGAGCAATTAGAAGCAGAAACCCGCCAAGGACACACCGAAAAGTTTTATGATCTGATCTTTCAGGGCATGGCCCAGCAGCATGAGATGGTCGGGAATCCTTATCTGATGCGCTACTATCAGGAACTGCTGCCTTCTTTGCGTCGGAGCTATTTTCTGACCCTGAATATTTCCAGACGCGAGTTACAGGAATCTTTCGACTTATTTAAACTGGTCACTGAAGCAATTTTGATACGAAAAAGCCATCAGGCCACTTTATTTATGGAAGATTTTTGTCGACACTTGCGCAACCTTGTGTTGGAATCTCTGACACGGATGAAACAAATTGAACTCGCGTGGGCCAGACGCTCACGACGTTAAATCAGGACATTATGCGTTTAAGCAGTTTAAAACTTTCAGGCTTTAAATCTTTTGCCGACAGTACCACTTTACATTTTAAAGATAATCGTACTGCGGTCGTGGGACCGAATGGTTGTGGTAAATCTAACGTCATTGATGCCATACGCTGGGTCATGGGTGAGTCCAGTGCGCGCCAGCTGCGTGGTGGCAGCATGCAGGACGTCATCTTTACCGGAACTGCGAAACGTAAACCGGTGGGCATGGCCAGTGTAGAACTGCGCTTTGACAATACCTATGGCAAGCTGGGCGGTGCTTATAATGCCTATAATGAACTGGCAGTACGCCGTCAGGTCAACCGCGATGGCAAGTCCGAATATTTCCTGAATGGCAGCAAATGCCGTCGTCGTGATATTACCGATATTTTCCTTGGTACCGGTCTTGGGCCACGTTCTTATGCGATTATCGAGCAGGGCATGATCAACCGTCTGGTCGATGCCAAGCCAGATGAAATGCGGGTTTATATTGAAGAAGCCGCGGGTGTATCACGCTATCAGGCGCGTCGCCGTGAAACCATGCTACATCTGGATCACACCACGCAAAACCTGTCGCGTCTGGAAGATATCGTCTCCGAACTGAAATCTCAGCTAAAAACCCTGAAACGTCAGTCGGAAAGTGCGATTCAATATAAAGAACTGGAAGGACAGATCCGTACCATCAAGATCGAAATTCTGTCTTTTCAATGTGAGCAAAGCCAGCGTTTACAGGAAGAATATACCCTTGAGATGAATACGCTCGGGGAAAACTTTAAGCTGGTGCGTTCCGAACTGACCAGCGTTGAACATGATTTGGGCAGCACCAGTGAACTGTTCCAGCGTCTGATTCAGCAATCCACTCCTTTGCAAAGTGAATGGCAACAGGCCGAGAAAAAACTGGCTGAACTGGAAATGACCCTGCAACAAAAGCAGTCTTTGCTAGAGCAGAATTCCAGCAGTCTGATCAAGCTGGAACAGCAAAAAGCCCAAACCAAAGAGCGTTTGCAGTTGATTGAACTGCAACTCGAAACCTTGCAGCAGCAATTTGAAGATCAGCAGGCGCAATTGCAGCAGCAAGATGGCCAGAGTCAGGCGCAAAGCCAAAATCTGACTGAGCTCAAGTCACAGCATAGCACTGTGGCAGCGCAATTTACCCAGATCAAAACCCAGGTCGAACAGCAGCAACAGCGTAAATTACAGATGCTGGCTCAAAGCGAGCAACTGGTAAAGAATATTGAACGGATTGAACAGCAGAAACAGACGCTACAACAGCAAAGTGCACAGATTCAGCAACAGGCGCAGCAAGATGAGCTGGAGCAGTATCATGCAGACAAAGCCCAAGTTGAACAGCAAATCGTTGGCTATGAAATTCAATTAACAGATTTAAGAACTCAATTCGAGCAGATTCAGGAAGAGCAGGCGAGTCGTCAACAACAGCTGATGCAGCTCAAATCTGAAATTCAGGTACTTCATTCAGAAAAGAAAAACCTGAGCCAATTACTGACCAAAGCCAACCCAAATGCCAAGAGTAATGCGATACAGTTAATGCATGTACTTAAGCTCAATGATGCAGGCAAGGTACATGCCAGCCTGATCGAAAAGTTTTTGGCTAAGTGGCTGTCTGCCCAGATTTTGACAGAGGGCGAGCACTTCCTTGAAGATTGTGCGCGTCAGTTAAAGCAACAGGCTGTTCAGAATAAAATTCAGATTGCCAATACGATGTGTCTGGCCGATTGGATTGAATCTCCACATTATTCACTGTGGCAACAAGTCGCGGTCGTAGATACATTAGCGCAAGCATTGCCTCTTCAAACTGAGTTATTACAAGGCCAGACATTACTGAGTTTAGATGGCTACCATGTTGGTGCGGATTGGATGATTGCACTGGACTATGATGAAGCTAGTCAGGCCGGACAAGGTGCATTGAGTCATCGAATCCGTCTGGATGAAATCGAGCAGCAACTTGCAGAACTTGAACCTAAGTTTATGCAGTTGGAGCAGCAGTTACCTGAACTCACCGATCAGGTTAAAGCTTTGCAAAGCCGGATTCAAAGCATCAGTGAGCAGCACAAGCATACCCAAAAGCAGCTGCAGCAACTCGATGTCAATATTGCCAAAGTACAAAGTAGTGCTCAGGCTTTCGCATTGCAAAAGCAGCAATTACAGCATCAGTTACAACAACTGGATGAGCAGCTTGAAGAAGATGCCATGCAGAAAGATGATCTGGAAATTGATCTGCATGCCTTGAATATCAAACTGGAACAGGCGCTACCAAATTATAAAACCCTGCAATTCCAGCTAGAAGAATTGAGTGCTCAGCTGGATGACTCACAGCAGCTCAATCAGCAAGCGCAGCAGGAACTGGAAGTGTTGCGCCGGCAAAATGTGCAAAGCCAGCAGCAGATTGAATTACTGGAAAAAGATCAGGTTTTCCTAAAAGAACAGTCTCAGCAAATTACTGCACAAATCGAACAAGCCAAAAAGTTTGTCGATCCGGTACAGTTGGAATTACCTGCTTTACAGAGCCAGTTCAATGAACAGGCGCAGATCACTGAAAAGCTGCAAAAAACCTGGGCCGACTGGCAGGTTGAATTAAATCAGGTGCAGAGCAAACAGCAGCAGCTGACCGAACAGCGTCACAGCTTCCAGCAGCAGGATGAAAAACTCCGCACTACACTGGAAGAAAAACGTCTGGCCTGGCAGGCTGCCAAATCTGATTTGCAGCATTATTCTGAACAACTGAAAGAGTTGAATAGTGAAGTAATTTCCGGACTCGATATTGATGTTAAAGCACATCAGGCGAAACTGGAAAAAGCTCAGGCTCAGTTTGATAAACTCGGTGCAGTCAATCTGGCGGCTTCTGAAGAATATGAAGAAGTATCAAAACGTTATGAGGAACTGAGTCACCAGATGCAGGATCTGGAAAATACGGTTGAACAGCTACAGGCTGCGATGAAGAGTATTGATCAGGAAACCCGTAAACTGTTTATGCACACGTTTGACCAGGTCAATGCTGAACTGCAAAACCTGTTCCCGAAAGTGTTTGAAGGCGGTGAGGCGAGTTTAAGCCTTGAAGATGGCTGGCAGTCGGGTGTAAAACTCATGGCCCGACCACCAGGTAAGCGAAACAGCTCATTGGCCTTACTCTCGGGTGGAGAAAAGGCTTTAACTGCATTAGCATTGGTATTCGCGATTTTTCGCTTAAATCCGGCACCATTTTGCGTACTGGATGAAGTCGATGCACCGCTGGATGATGCCAATGTGGGACGCTTTTGTAATTTAGTCAAAGAGCTTTCTGAACACGTGCAATTTATTTATATTACCCATAACAAACTTGCAATGATGATGGCGACTGATCTTTTAGGTGTAACCATGCCTGAACCGGGAACATCAAAATTAGTGACAGTTAATTTGGAACAGGCAAAAGAATACGGCCTAGCTGCGGAGGTATAATATGGAAATCACCACCATTATCGGGATTGTTATCGCAATTGTGATTATGCTGTTTGGTATAAGAATGCTGTTCAAAAAACCTGTAGAGGCTGTACCTTCACTGGATGCCAACCTGCATATCGACCCGGATAGCCAGACACCGATCATTCCAAGGCATGTACGTTCTCAGTTGGCACAACAGGATGTCGAATCTGATCGTATCGAGCCAAGCTTGGGTATAGATGAACCGGCTCCTGAAAAGCCTTCCGCCTTTCGCAAGGCTGAATCAACTCCGGTTGAGCCAAAAGCAGTCGAAACTCCTGTAGCTGCCCCGTCAACAGAAGCTGAAGTAGTGGAAAAGTCGGTAGTCACGGCAGCAGATGTTCAACAGGTAGAAGCGGAACAGAAGAATAGCCAGATTGAAACCAAGGAAGAAATGCCTGAATTCAGCCTGAACAGCAACATCGAAAAAGCAGAAATTTCTGAATTTAATGATGAAAGTAGTATTCTGGATGCACATCTGCATGAGCAAAAAATAGTGGATGAAGAAAGTGCTTTGTCCAATGCTGAAACCATTATTTCTTTGCATATCTATCCGCAAGGCCGTGTACTTTCGGGTGATAAAACCTTGAAGGTTTTATTGAAATATGGCCTGCGTTATGGTGAATTGGCCTGTTTCCACCGTTATAGTGAAGATGGTTCAAAACTGCTGTTTTCAGTATTGCAAATGACCGATACCGGAATGGAAGGCTTTGATCTGGAAACCTTATCAACGCAGGAAGTGAAAGGTTTGGCATTCTTCCTGGCTTTACCGCATAGCGATGTACAAAATGCGTTTGATACCATGGACAGTATTTCACGTCTGATTGCCCGTGAAGTGGACGGTCTGGTCTATGACCAGAACCAGCAGGAATTTACTCCACAATTACGTGAATTCTGGCGCCATCAGGCGATTGATTATCGTGCTGGACAAGGCACGGAAGTTTAAGGCTGCTTTGTTCAATCTCCAAGTTGAATCTGTAGACTGCAATTTTTATAATAGCCAAAAGCTGAATATTCAACAGGGCGGATTTTCCGCCCTTTTTTATGGTGAAATTATGACCCAAGATGCCACTGTCATTGCGCAAATGCGTCAACTGATTCAACTGCTTGCCAAGCATAACCATGCTTATTATGTGATGGATCAACCGAGCATTGAAGACAGTGAATATGATCAGCTCTTTCATCAGCTTAGAGCCCTAGAACAACAATATCCTGATCTGATCCAGTCCGATAGCCCGACCGATAAAGTCGGTGGACAGGTGCTTTCAAAATTTGTGACCGTAACACACGCCGTGCCGATGCTGTCATTGGGTAATGTCTTTAATCAGGAAGATCTGCTGGCTTTTGCCCGCCGTATTGAAGAACGTTTGCCAAATCAAAAAATTGAATATGATGTGGAACTGAAATTTGATGGTCTGGCCATTTCACTCTGGTATGAGCATGGCGTATTGACGCGTGGGGTGACACGCGGCGATGGGGAAACCGGTGAAGACATCACCCAGAATGTCAGAACCATTCGCAACCTGCCGAAACTTTTACCTCCGGTGAATGGCATCATTCCCGATTTGTTAGAAGTACGTGGCGAAGTATTGATGCCAAAATCCGGTTTTGAAAAATTAAACGCGTCCAATGCGGCCAAAGGTGAAAAGACCTTTGCCAATCCGCGTAATGCTGCGGCAGGAAGTTTGCGTCAGCTAGACCCGAATATTGCTGCCTCGCGGCCATTGGCTTTTTATGCTTATGGGATAGCCCAGTGTGTACCGCATCATGGTCAAACCACTATGTCCGCCAGTCTGGAATGGTTACATCAGTTCGGTTTTGCGGTTGGCGAGCGTCACTTTATCTGTGACAGTATTCAAGACGTGCAAAAGGTCTATGAACAGATTATTGATGAGCGTGCCAGCCTCAGTGTCGAAATCGATGGCATGGTGATTAAGGTTAATAACCTGAAACAGCAGCAACAACTCGGTTTCCTGAGCCGTGAACCGCGTTGGGCCACCGCCTATAAATTTCCGGCAGTTGCCGCCCTAACCACAGTAGAAAATATTAATTGGCAAGTAGGTCGTACTGGAACCCTGACGCCGGTCGCGCGTTTAAATCCGGTCGCTGTCGGTGGAGTAACAGTTTCCAATGTGACACTGCATAATATCGGCGAAATTCACCGTCTGGATGTACGCATTGGCGATACCGTCAGTGTTTATCGTAGTGGTGATGTGATTCCTAAGGTGGAAAAAGTCTGGCCGGAATTTCGCCCGGTTGATGCAGTCGAAGTGCATTTACCTGAGCAATGCCCAGTCTGTGATTCACCCGTGGTCATGCCAGAAGGCGAAGCCTTGGCACGCTGTTCCGGTGGACTATATTGTGCCGCGCAACGTATCGAGGCCATTCGTCACTTTGTCTCACGTAAAGCCATGGATATTGAAGGCTTGGGTGACCGTTGGGCAGAATCGTTGCTGCATCTGAATCTACTTAAAGATGTCTCAGATATTTACCATCTGCATGAACATCGTGAGACTTTGCTCGGTATTGAAAAGATGGGCGCCAAATCGGTTCAAAATCTTTTAGATGCTATCAAAAACAGCAAAAAAACCACACTGGCTGCTTTTATCTATGCTCTCGGTATTCGTGGGGTGGGTGAAACTACGGCGCGGATGCTGGCTAATACTTTCCAGACGCTGGATGCCTTACGTGAGGCAGATCTGGAAGCATTAAAGAAAACTCCAGATGTTGGTGATATCACAGCAGAATGGATTCTGGATTTCTTCCAGGCACCGCATAATCTGGAAGTCTTGGATCGTTTGTTAGCTGCGGGTATTCACTGGGATGCGCCAATTGCACCAACGCGCCAACCACTGAATGGCGAAAGCTGGGTGGTGACGGGTACTTTAAGTTCTATGGGACGTGATGAAGCGACGCAATTGCTGCAAGCCTTGGGTGCACGTGTTAGCGGTAGTGTTTCTAGCAAGACCAAATGTGTGGTGGCGGGTGAAAAAGCGGGTTCTAAGCTCGATAAAGCGGAAAAATTGGGCGTTCCAGTTTTGAATGAAGAACAGTTTATTACACTCATGAAAGAGTATGGGCAAATCGAAGACTAATCAGTTCTAAACAATGACTCAAATAAAAAAGACACCGAGGATGATGAATCTTCAGGTGTCTTTTTTATTGCTAGTTCAAAACTATAGGTGAATGAGAGGGGGAGGATAGACAAATACAAGGACGGGTTCGGCAATGTGAGTTGAATTCACGTACAATATCGATTCATTTGCAGGTATAGATCCTGCCTTATTGATTCTGTTCTCCCGTTGATGATTGGCATACACATGGCTCAAGCAAAGAAATCTTTTCCGCAACAAAAATCGGAATTACATGCACGAAATCTGCATCGTAGTCGTTACGATTTTCCTCAGTTAATCAAGAGTTGTCCGGAACTTGCCCCTTTTATCAGCCCGAATCAATATAACGATCTTTCAGTCAACTTTTCTGATCCTCAAGCTGTGAAAATGCTCAATAAAGCATTGCTCAAGCATTTTTATGGTATTCAATATTGGGATATTCCTCAAGATTATCTTTGCCCACCTATTCCGGGTAGAGCCGACTATATTCACTATTTAGCTGACTTGTTGAGTGATAGCAATAAAGGTCAGATTCCAACAGGACACGCCGTTCACGTATTAGATATTGGGGTGGGCGCGAACTGTATTTATCCGATTATTGGTCATCGTAGTTATGGTTGGAAATTTGTTGGCTCAGACATTCATCCTGCATCGGTAAAAAGTGCTCAATTTATTGTGGAGGCAAATCCAAATCTCAGGAAGGGGATTCAGATTCGATTGCAAAAGACACCGAGCAATATTTTCAAAGGTGTGATTAAACCTTCAGATCGTTTTGATTTGACCCTGTGTAACCCACCATTTCATGCTTCGCAAGATGAAGCAAATGCCACAGCAACGCAAAAAATACGCAAACTTGGCAAACCGGTTGATCGGTCTAAAGTGGTGTTAAACTTTGGCGGACAAAAGAACGAGCTGTGGTGTGACGGTGGAGAAGAACGCTTTGTTTGCCAGATGGTACAAGAGAGCACACAGTTTGCTGAGCAATGTCTTTGGTTTAGTACACTGGTTTCTAAGAAAACCAAATTGCCTATGCTGTTAAATACCTTGCGTAAGTGCGGTGCAGTGGAGGTAAAAACCATTAAAATGACGCAGGGGCAAAAAGAGAGTCGTTTTGTGGCTTGGACTTTTCTAGATGCAAAGCAACAGCAAGCGTGGAAAAATGCGCGTTGGGCTTCTGCTTAGCTTGTTTTTAGGCAGGAATAGTGAGCTTGTGGGCGCATAAGTCGGTGTAGTAGCTCAAATTTAATCTGACAGACACAATAAAAAATCGGTAACTGTCAGATCAGGTTTGAGCTAGTACGATTAAGGAATATATTTTTTCACCACACCATCATCTAGTAATTGCTGGAAGTGCTCGACCAGACTCTCTTTCACCGGACGATATTCCAGACCGAGTTTATCCTTACTTTTTTGTGCATTAAAGAAAATTGGATAACCCATATTGAGTTCAACAAATTTGCGGCTAAAACCTGCTACAGGCCCGAACATTTTGAAAGCTGCCTTCGGCAGTTGATTGCGCGGGAACGGAAACTTATTGCCAAAATGTGCCCGTAGAATTTGGCCCATTTCCAGCAGGCTCAAGCTTTCACTACAAATGATATAACGGCCATGCGCTTGTGGATTAAACGCAGCACGGATATGTGCTTCAGCGACATCCTGAACATCGACTACGCCATTCCACATCGGCGGGACACCAAGCAAGGTCATGCCATTGGCAAACTGTTGCAGGACTTCCACACTGCCGGATTGGGTATTTGGCGTTAAGGATTGACCAAAAACCAGTGCAGGATTGATACAGACCAGATCCCAGCGATTTTGTGCTTCAGCCATTTCCCAGGCTTTACGCTCTGCCATGACTTTGGAATAAGGATAAGGCTGATGCGTGGCCGAACTGGTGGTATTCCAGCATGATTCATCAAAACTGTTATTTTCAGTTTGTAGAATATCAATGGCATCGCCATAGGTGGATGCGATACTCGATGTGACGATCACGCGTTTCACTGATTCGGTCTGATTGACACTATTCAGTACATTTTCAGTGCCTAACACCGCAGGTTCAATAATATCTTTTACTGCATCTTTATAGTTAGTGACCACAAAAGGTGAGGCCATATGAAAGACAATTTCACAACCTTGCATCGCCTGATCAAAAGAGCCTGGGCTTAATAAATTGGCCTGAAATAACTTGAGAGTTCCCGGCGTGCTGTCGGCAATTTTTTCTAAATGGGCAAAGCTTTTACTTTTATTCAGGTCGCGCACCGTGGCATGTACGGTATAGCCTTGCGTGAGTAATTTCTGGATGACCCAGCTGGCAATATAACCCGATGCACCGGTAACCAGAACAGGCGCTGTTGTTTGTGGATGTGTCATATCGGAACCGTTGTTGTTTTAAATTTGTGTGAATGATAAGCGAAATTCAAGCACGAAGTACGCCAATGCAGTGATGTTTATACAAAAAGAATGAATCTGTCTGGTCAAAATTAAGATTTACAAATTTTAACGCATGTGTTTATTTGCCAGTTTTAGGTTATTGCCAAGCGTAATGAAAATGCAAAGTGTTGTTTTATAAATGGGATTTCATTAAGAACGAAGTGTAAATGCAAGTACTTCTCATTTTAATTATATAAAAATCAAATATTTAACCATGGTTAAGCTTTGCAAATTCAATTGCTTTTCGCCATAATAGCAAAATACAGGTAGGGAGTTATTCAAATGCGCGGAAATCCAGAAATCGTAGATTATTTAAATATGTTGATCGGTGGCGAACTGGCTGCTCGTGACCAATACTTGATTCACTCTCGTATGTATGAAGATTGGGGGTTGACCAAAATCTTTGAACGTATCGATCACGAAATGCAGGAAGAGTCCCAGCATGCGGATGCAATTATCCGTCGTGTTCTGTTCCTGGAAGGAACGCCAAACATGCAGCGCGATGACGTTGAGATTGGCGACGATGTGGTGAGCTGCCTGAAAGCCGATCTAAAACTTGAATACCATGTACGGGAAAAACTGGCGCAGGGCATCAAGTTATGCGAAGAAAAAGGTGACTATATCAGCCGTGATATGTTACGCCAGCAAATGTCGGATACCGAAGAAGACCATACTTACTGGCTAGAAAAACAATTGCGTTTAATCGAACTGATTGGTCTGCAAAATTATATTCAGTCACAGATGTAAAACCGGATGAATAAAAAAACCCAGCATCTGCTGGGTTTTTTATATCTTGAAAATGCTTAGTTGTTATTACTCATAATGCCAATTTTTTTGACTTCCAGCCGTTGAGCCGCCGCCATGACCATCGCAATATGTTTATATTCTGTCGCACGATCCGCCTTGATTTTAATCTGATCCTGATCCGCTTTTTGCGCTACGGTCTTGAATAAGTTTTCCAGAGCCTGAGGGCTTGCTACCGGCTGTTCATTCCAGAAAATCTTACCTTGTGCATCCAGACGTAATTCCACCAGCTCCGGTGGTTTTTCATCGGTTACAGGAGGCGTTCCATTCGGTAGATCGATATTAATCGAGTTATTCGGCAAAGGAATTGTGATAATAAACATAATCAGCAAGACCAGCATGACATCAATCAGTGGTGTCATGTTGACATCTAGCATCACATCATCATCTTGATTTGAACCAACATTCATACCCATAAACTTAATCCTTCTTTGTGCTTAAGGTGTAGCGGGCGGAGTGGTGACAAAAGCAATTTTGCCAATACCGGCCTGTTGGGTGGTACTAATCACCTGATCAATTGCCTCATAAGGTGTTAACTGATCACCACGAATATGCACTTCAGGCTGCGGACGTTTCTGGGCTTCTGCCTGTAAACGACTCAGTAAAACGGTTTTATCTGAGATATAGATTTCGTTCCAGAAAATATCGCCAGTTTTATTGACAGCCAGCTGAACATTTTCTGGCTTGGTTTCATACGGTAAATTTCTTTCTTCGGGCAGATCGACAGGTACGGTATGAATGGCAACCGGTACAGTAATCAGGAAGATAATGAGCAGAACCAGCATAATATCAACCAAAGGTGTGGTATTAATGGTTCCAATTACCTCATCATCGCTGTCGTTTGAATTGACCATCATTCCCATGGCTGATGCCTCACTCTTACTTCACGTCACGATTAACAGGATTATTGGTTGTAATTTCACCGCTGAGTAATACTGCGTGTAAATCAGAACCAAAGGTACGCACTTCTTCCATGACCGCTTTATTCCGGCGAGTTAACCAGTTGTAGCCAAGTACTGCCGGTACTGCGACTGCCAGACCAATTGCAGTCATGATCAGTGCTTCACCGACTGGGCCGGCAACTTTATCAATGGATGCTTGTCCTGAAACACCAATGGCAGTCAGTGCATGGTAAATCCCCCAAACCGTACCAAACAGGCCAACAAAGGGTGCAGTAGAACCGACTGTCGCAAGGAAGGCTAGACCGCCACTCAGATGGTTCTGGATTTTGTCGATTGCACGGGAAATCGAAATAGTGACCCAGGTATTGAAATCAATACGCTCAAGTAATGTGCCGCCATGATTTTGGGTTGACTTAATCCCTTTTTCTGCAATAAAACGGTAAACGCTGGCTTCATTAAGGTTTTGGGCTGCGTTATCCAGAGAAGACGATTCCCAGAACTGGTGTTCAGCTTCCTTGGCTTGCTTGCGAATCTTGCCTTGTTGCAGGCATTTGCTGATCATGATGTACCAGGTACCAATCGACATAATCAATAGAATGAACAAGGTAACTTTCGAAACAATATCACCTTCTTTCCACATGGCTTCTAGGCCATAAGGATTATATCCAGCCTTTTCATCCTTAGCTTCAGCTGGTAATGGCGGTGGGGTCCGTGTAGCCGCTGTTGCAGGTGTTGTTACCGCTGTTTCAGTAACAGCACTGGTATTTGGTGTAGCGGACTGTTCTGCAAAAACTGCTTGTAGAGGTAATAAAGTGCTCATGGCAATTACACCGGCAGCAGTCATGTTTTTTAAAGGTTTTAGTGATTTTTTCATCATAGATCTCCTGATTTTTTTCTTTATCTGTTGTATCTGTTAGTCAAGGACAAATTCATATGGAATGTCATACCAAGATTCTTGCGGTTCGCCATTTTTCATTGCCGGCTTGAAAGTACATAAACTGAAGGCCTTGGATGCTGCACGATCCAGCGCACGACTACCGCTCGACTTTTTCACTTTGGCATCCTGGACCTTGCCGGTGGTATTTACATATACAGAGATCAGCACTTCACCTTGCTCTTCATTCATCAGTGCATCACGTGGATAGTCTGGGCGTTTACAACCTGCTTCACCTTGTGAAACACCACGAGTGACACCAGCGGGTGGAGGGGCTGGTGCTGGAGCGGCTGCGACTACTGGAGTCGGTGCTGCTATCGGACTTGGTGAAGGATTCGCTGCAACGGGAGTAGGCACTGCAACAGTTGTCGGTTGGGTTGGCGTTGGAAGTGTTTTCTGTACAGGAACTACTTTTTCAACCGGTTTCACCTCAGGCACTTGTGCCACTTTTTCCACGATTTTTGGTGGTTCAGGTGGTGTTTCTTTTGGTGGCTCAGGTTCAGGCGGCTTAATATCTTGAATAATCATTAGCTCAACTGGCTGTTCCGTCGGTTTAATAATGTCTTTTGCCATACCAGCCATGAGTACCAGGCCAACCAGGATATGCAAAAAAACAACGACCCCAATACCAGTCAGTTTTTTGGCGGAGTTTTTTTCTAAGTCTTCAAACTTTGTGCCCATCATGACTCCTAGAATTTAAGACAAACAGGAAATATGCACTGATGAGAAAATTGTTTTTAGTTACAGGTAGCATTATTTTTTGTTTGGCTAAAATTAAACGGGGAAAACCGCAAACACCGCTTGGCAGCAGTGTTTGCGAAGTAATTAATTAAAAGAATTTATAGGTACCACGTAGGAAGTAAGCGCGGCCTGTTGGATCGCTATAACGTGGGTCATAACCGTATTGGAAGTTATCCATTACGTCAGAGGCAGGTGGTTCTGCATCGAACATATTTTTAATACCGGCAGTTAGCTCCAGATTCTTAAATCCTTTGTAAGTACCAGAAATGTTGTATACGGTGTAGTCAGCAACATCACGTTCTTCTGAATAGTCTTCATAACCACGAACGAACTGTTGTTCAAACACCATTCTCCAGTTTTCATAAGACCAGTTCACGTTTGCAGTATGTTTCCAGCGAACCACTGCTGGGTCATCATAAACACCGACATAACCTTCCCACTCGCCGCCTGGTTCACTTTGGTAATCCATTTTGATCACATAAGTACCGTCAATACCGAAACCGAAGCGGCCAGTTGACGTCATTGGAGAAAGATAGTTCAAACTCAAATCAATACCTTGAGTTTTCAAGCCACCGGAGTTAATCAAGTTAGTTGAGATATGATCGATACGACCTTCTGCATTACGAACAAAGTATTGAGCATATTTTTCTGGATCACCAAAAATTGATGCTTCACCAATCGTTCCAACTAGGTTTTCAATTTCGATATTGTAGTAATCGGCAGTGAAAACTAAGTTTTTGATCGGTTCAAAGACAAAACCAGCCATGTAAGATGTTGATTCTTCTGGACCTAGTTCAGAATTTCCGCCTTGGGTACGGATAAACTGGGTATTACATTCAGTTTGGTATCTGGTTTCAGTTGGTGTACCACCCGGGCAAAGAACCGGGTCGTTATATCTTGCACCAGTCCAGGTTCTGACCGAAGGAGCATTGACTTCATATAAGCTTGGTGCACGGAAACCGGTACTGTAAGAAGTACGGAACATGAGTTCTTTAACTGGTTCCCAGCGTAAGGCCACTTTAGGATTAAAGGTGTCACCAAAATCGCTATAGTCATCATAACGAGCGGCCAACTGTAATTCCAGGTTGGTCAATAAAGGTACTTGGAATTCAGTGAATACTGCGCTAATGTCACGCTCGCCTGAGCTTTTTGGTTTATTTGGATCAATACCAGAACCTGGAACTTGAGCAACAATTTCAGAATTTACAGTTGCTTCCCAGTCCTGTTTGGAGAAACTACCGCCGAGAGCAAAACCAACATCACCTGCAGGAAGTGTGTAGATTGGACGACTCACGGTAAAGTCAATTGTAGTTGAATCTAAAGATGCCTGATTGGTATCGCCTTTGACATCAAACGTGTTCCAAAGACCTTGATCCTCTGGCGCTTGTGGTCCAAATGGGTTCAAAGTTCCATTATCAAGTGCAGCCTGAACTCGACTACGGTTTAAATAACCACTTACGAAACTATCGGTTGCATCACTTTTTGTGTAAGTGATACCCCCGTTCATGTCCCAACCGTATGCTTCACCTTCGATCCCTGCAAAGATACGGTTCGATTCGTTAATTGACTTAGAAACACGGTTGCCGCCTTGTGAACGTAGATACAGTTCCAGGGTGTTAGTCGTCAAACCATCAAATGCTGGGGTAATGCCTTTGCCTGGATAATATTTACTAGCATAAGGCAAGGTCACACTACGGCTATAAACATCAGGCGCGATTGAAGTGGTTACTTCATCACGTGCATAGATATATTCACCAATTGCATTAAAGTTGTCTGATAATTTGAAGGTTGCACGACCTAATGCAGAAAGATTTTCTTGTTCAGGCACAATACCAATAACAGTTTGGGTATTTAAATAACAGAAGCCATCTTCAGGTACAGTATCTTTGGTATTTAAACAGTCATCGCCATAAGGGTTGCCTAATATCCCTTCAGGATTACCATCTTCATCCAGTGGACCACCATTAGGATCGTAGAAGTTTGCAGGAAAGGCATTTGCAGAACTGCCATCAATTCCTAATTCAGGAATTACCCCACCACGGCGGCTGACTTTACGGTCTTTTGCCCAAATCGTATCTTGTTTTCGATAATCAATCACACCGTAGACATTAAAACCTTGTTCATCTAGATCGCCATATCCCCCAAAAATCGAAACGTCAATTTTTTCGCCGCCTTTTTCTTCAGGAATTTGGCCGCCTAAAGTAATACCCACGCCTTCATATTGCTTTTTCGTAATAAAGTTGATTACACCACCCACTGCATCTGCGCCATAGACTGCAGATGCGCCGTCACGTAAGACTTCAATGCGCTCTACCAATGCGAGAGGGATGTTGTTTAAGTTGGTTGAATCGGTACCAAATGCACTGCTTGCAACACGGCGACCATTAATTAAAACTAAAGTTTTATCCGAACCAAGACCACGTAAATTTGCTGTTGAACCACTGGTATTACTGGCACCGACATTTTGTGCTGTGACATAACTTGCTTGGTTGGCACTGACTTTCATCAATGCTTCTTCTACAGTGGTTACCCCTTGGTTAACCAGATCTTCACCTTTAATAATCGTGATTGGTGATGCGCTTTGTGCGGCTACCCCTTTAATAGATGATCCAGTAACCCGCACTTTCTCAACCTTGGTAGGTTGGGCAGCGGAGTTTTCTGGTTCATCTGCTGCATGTGCCAAAGACAAACACATCATACTTAAGGTAAGCTTACTTAACTTGAGTATTGTCTTGCCAACTGTTGGAGCCCCCATAGATCCGACTAGTTTGTTTATTTTCATCGTAATTTTCACCCTTTTGTTATGTGAAGTAGTGCTGGGAGGACTTAAGCAAAGCGAATGCCAACTTATAAATTATTAATTTTAAAAAAAATTAAGTATTTGAAAAAATTGTATTTAATTCGGTTTTTTTGAAGATTTACTAAGTTCTGATGAAGAAATATTAAGAGAGTGGGGTTTAAAATCTGAAGAAAGTCTCTATAGGAAACCATGAGAAAGTAAAAAATAAATATTTAATGAATAAGAAAGGAGTCTAAAACTGAAGGGGAAATTGAATAAAGTTTAATCATGGTGCATGATTTTTACACAAAATATACAATAATTTAATAAGATAATAATTATATATTTCATTTGCTTATGTGTGTATTTTCTTGGGTTGAAGCAATGGGAGGATGCAATAATATGAAACAGGTCTGGTTTATTTTTGTGCAGACTAGGCTTGAAGCTAGATTTTAAGAATCAACATTAAATTAATGATTCATGGAAAATATTATGTTATTGGTAATGTTTTAAATGATTAATAAAAATAAGCTTTTTTGAGTTAATAACAGGAAAATAATCGTTATTTTTAGAGGATGGCATGAAATTCGCTTTGTTCAGTTTATTCCATCTGTCCAGCTTTGACCCATCCATTGAAGCAAATATGGGATGATGTGTTAAAGACTTCCTATAGCAATAAAACTCCAAGATCAAGAATAGGTACAAATTTGAAATCAGCATTTTTCAGCATGACAATTTTGGCCTTGGCCATGACCACTGGGCAAACCTCCTGGGCAAAATCATCTGCACATCCGGATAAAGTTTTAAACCTGGCTTTTGAAGCACCTGATGACGGTTTTGATATGGTCAAAACCTATAATTTTTATAGTGGTAGCGTTGCTGAAGCTATTTTTGAACCTTTATTGCGTTATGACTATCTGGCGCGGCCTGCAATCTTGGCTCCAAATACAGCTGAATCTTTACCCAAGGTTGAGCAGGATGGAAAAGTTTATATCTTTAAAATCAAGCCAGGAATTTATTTTAGTGATGATTCTGCTTTTAAGGGCAAAAAGCGTGAACTGGTGGCGCGTGATTATATCTACTCCATGCAAAGGATCATGGATCCCAAAAATCATTCTCCTTCTTTTTCTTTTATTGAGGGGAAAATCCTTGGGGCAGATCAGGTCATCCAGCAGGCTAAAAAAACTGGCAAGTTCAACTACGATGCAGCTATTCCCGGTTTAAAAGCACTAGATAAATATACTTTACAAATTACCCTGACCCGTTCCGATCTGAATTTTCCATATATTCTGGCCTATGTGGCTTTTGGTGGTACCGCACGGGAAGCGATCGAACATTATGGTCATCGGGCAGGTCAGCATCCGGTGGGAACAGGGGCGTATCAATTACACAAATATGTGCCGCGTAGCCGTATTGAACTGACCGCCAACCCGAATTATCGTGGTTTTGTCTGGAACTTTAAGGGCGATGGTTCCGAATGGGATCAACGTATTGTCAAAGCCATGCAAGGCAAGCAGATGCCGCAAATTGGCAAGGTCAAAATCAGTATTGTTGAAGAGGAACAGTCTCGCTGGCTGGCTTTAAAGTCTGGACAACTGGACTATGACAAACTGACTGCGAGCGGCGCCGAACAGGCACTGGAAAATAAGCAGCTGAAAAGCGAATACAAGAAAAAAGGCATCCTGCATTATCCGAATAAAGAACCGGAAATTACCTATACCATCATGAATATGCGTGATCCGTTAATTGGTGGAAATTCACTGGAAAAAATTGCCTTACGTCGTGCTCTCGCCTTGTCCTATAACCAGAAAGAAGCTATCCAGCAGTTGTATAAAGGTCATGCCGATAAAGCTGAAATGATTTTGCCAGAGGGAGTGGGTGGACATGACCCGAAGTATAAAAGCAGTATTGCTTATAACCCATTACTGGCCAATAAACTGCTTGACCGCTTTGGTTATAAGAAAGGCACTGATGGTTACCGTACCTTGCCTGATGGCAAGCCTCTGATACTAAAAATGAATTCAACCAGCTCAAGCTCTTCGGTGATTTCTGCAGAATTATGGAAAAAGAATCTGGATGCGATCGGGGTGCGAATTGAGTTCAAGGTCAGTAATTTTGCTGACAATTTAAAAGAAGCCACCCAATGCAAACATATGATGTGGGGTGGAGCCTGGATTGCGGATTATCCGGAAGGGGAAAACTTTGCCCAGTTACTGTATGGGCCAAATGCGCAGCAAGGCAACCTGAGTTGCTATACCTCCAAAGCCTATGACGCATTGTACCAGACCGCGATGAAACTGCCGCCGCAGCAGCGGACGCCATATTATGAGCAGATGAACCGTCAGATGGAGGCCGATAATCCATGGATTCTGCACAATACCCGGATACGTAACTGGTTGATTCATCCGCATGTACAAGGCTTTAAGGCCCATCCGGTGACCAGAGCAGTTTGGCAATATATGGATATTGAACCTGTTAAAAAATAACTTGAGAAGATTAAGAACCAGTATGAATGTGAATAAAAATACTTTAAAAAAACTGGCCAGTGGGGTGCTAATGGCCGGTTTGATGATGGCAGGGAGTGCACCGACATGGGCCAGCAATCCTGCCAACCCGAATAAGGTTTTAAAAACAGTATTTCTGGCAGCTGAAACCGGTTTTGATCCGGGTTATATCCATGACCGTTATTCAGCCAAAATTAATGCCGCGATTTTTGAGACCTTATTTACCTATGATTATCTGGCCTCGCCGGCGAAACTGGTACCCTTGACTGCGGTCAGTCTGCCTCAAGTCAGTGCGGATGGTCTGACTTATACCATCAAAATCAAAAAGGGTATTTACTTTGCGGATGATCCTGTCTTTGCTGGCAAAAAACGTGAACTGACTTCGTATGACTATGCCTATAGCTTGAAACGTCTACTGGACCCAAAGCTGCATTCACCGAACAGTTGGTTGCTGGATGGCCGAATTAAAGGGCTGGACGCATGGATGGCCCTAACCAAAAAGAATGGCAAAGCCTATGAAAATCCGTTTGAAGGTATTCAGACCCCAGACCGCTATACCCTGGTATTAAAGCTGAATAATCCGGATCAGAACTTTCCGATGTTGCTGGCACATGGGCCTGCCGCTGCAGTAGCTCGTGAAGTGATTGAAAAATATAAAGACAAGGCGGGTTGGGTCATGAATAGGCCAGTGGGAACTGGTCCTTACGTGCTCAGCCGCTGGACACCAGGCTCACGGATTATCTTAAAACCAAATCCGGCTTATCGTGGTTTTGTCTGGGACTTTAAAGCCAGTGGTGCAGAAGATCAGGCCATTGTAAAAGCCATGCAGGGCAAAAAAATGCCTCAAATCGGCACTATTGATGTGCGTATTATTGAAGAAGCGCAATCACGAATGCTGGCATTTAAGAAAAATGAACTGGACTTGCTCGAAATTGAGGGTGATATCGTCGTTCAGGCCCTCGATGGCGATAAATTAAAGCCTGAGCTGGCTCAGCAGGGGGTGAAGCTGTCACGTATTTTAGAGCCCTCCATTAGTTATCATTACTGGAATATGCAAAACCCGGTCGTGGGTGGTTTCGCGCCAGAAAAAATTGCCTTACGTCGTGCCATGGCGATGGCATTTTCTGTGGAAAACATGATCAATGTATTACTTAAGGGAGATGGAGCAAAACTGCATATGCCTATTCCTCCAGGAGTAGCAGGCTATTCACCGTCCTATAAAAGTAGTATTCCCTATTCAGTCAAAGCAGCCAATATGTTGCTCGACCGCTATAACTACAAGATCGGTGCAGATGGCTGGCGGAAAACGCCTGAAGGTAAACCTCTGGTGATTGAACTGATGACTGGAAATACCAGTCGAGGCCAGCAACAGGGTGAGTTCTGGAAAAAGACCCTAAACAGTATTCATATTCAGCTGACCAGTAAGGCCATGCCATTCGCTGAAGGCATCAAGCTGGAAAAGCAATGTAAAACCATGTTTAAGAGTTCTGCATGGATTGCCGATTATCCGGATGCTGACAACTTTATGCAGCTGTTCTATGGCAAGAATGTCAATGTCACTAACAATGCCTGTTTCAAGCATCCTGAATTTGACCGTCTTTACGAACAAACCCAGAGCATGCCGCCAGGTCCGGAGCGTGATCTGCTTTATCGTAAAATGACCCGGATTCTCGAAGTCAACATGCCGACCCTGATGCTCTATAGCACCTACCGTAATGCCTTGACCCAACCCCAAATTATTGGACATAAGTCCCATCCGATTCTGTCTTCAGAATGGATGTATATCGATATTAATACGAAAAAGTAAGAAAAAATCTGGAGATGAATATGAAATCAAAGTCTTTAAAATTAAGTACCTTATGTTTAATGATAATGGGGGGGTATCAAGGTGTAGCGGCAGAAACCCAAGTACAGCTGCTGCCATTATTCAAGGCTGCAGAAATTCCGTCTTTATGTGATGCCAATCTGGCTTCCATGCAAAAAGATATCCAGATATTTGAAAATAAGAAAATTAAAAATAAAGCCAAGGCAGGACCTTATCTGGCTGAATGGGATGAATTGCATGCCAAAGCCCGTGATTTCGGTGCTGCAGTAGGGTTGTACAGTAATGTCGATCCGGATCCTGCATTGCGTCAGGCAGCCGATGACTGTGAACTTAAAATCAGCAAATACCAGACCACCCTGTATCAGAATCCTAAACTGTATGCCCAGTTCAAGAAACTGAAAGCCAGCGATCCGATTGATCAGAAATTTTTAGAAGATATTCTGGAACAGTTTGAGAATACCGGGGTACAACTCAGTGCAGAAAAACAGAAACGACTGAAAGAAATTATTGAAGAAAGTACCAAACTGGGGCAGGATTTTTCCAAAAATGTGCGGGATAACCCTGAAAAAGTTGAATTTACTCCAGCTGAAATGAAAGGCCTGCCAGAAAGTTACATCGCAAATTTAAAGAAAAATGAAAAGGGCAATTATCTGCTTGGCTTTGATTATCCGGAATACCAGCCTTTTATGGAGCTGGCAGAAAGTGATGAAGCACGCAAACGTTACCAGACCGCTTACACGCGTCGCGGGACCGAACAAAACTTGCAATTCATGAAAAAAGCCATTGATCTGCGTTATGAAATGGCACAACTTTTTGATAAGGAAAGCTATGCCCATTCTGCGCTTGAATTCCGTATGGCCAAAACTCCTGAAGCAGTGAACGGTTTTCTGGATGAGGTTTATGCCAAAGTTGCACCTCTAGAAAAGCAGGATGTAGAACAATTACGCCAGTTCAAGGCTGAAACTTTAAAAGTTCCGTTAGAGAAAGCAGAAATTACCCGCTGGAATCAGGGTTATTGGAGTGAAAAACTGCGTCAGGCCAAATACAAGGTAGACCAGGAAAAATTGCGGGATTATTTCCCGACAGAAGCATCGCAAAAATGGTTATTCGCTATTTCTTCGGAACTCTATGGCATTGAGTTCAAGCCGGTGAAAGTCAAGGCCTGGCATGATGAAGTGGAATATTATGCGGTACATGACAAAGCAACGGGCGAATTCTTGGGCGGATTATATGTCGATAAATACCCGCGTGAAGGTAAATATGGGCATGCAGCTGTCTGGGGAGCTTATGGCGGCAGTACCCTGAATCAGCGTCGTCCGGTATCGGTACTGGTGACCAATTTTAACCGTAAGGGCTTGAATAGCAACGAACTGGAAACCTTTGTGCATGAAATGGGTCATGCCTTGCACGGGATTCTATCGAAAACCCGCTATACAGAACAATCTGGTACTTCGGTAGAGCGTGACTTTGTTGAAGCGCCATCACAGATGTATGAAGAGTGGGCACGCCGTCTGGAAACCTTGTCAAAAGTAGCGGATTACTGTGAGCCGGCATGTCCTCGGGTGGATGCTGCCATGACCGAGCGCTTAAAGAATGTGAAGAATTACGGTCGAGGCCTGCATTACGCCCGTCAGGCTTTATATGCCCAATATGATATGGCCTTGCATGGTAAAGATGCAAAAAACATTGAGCCTTTAAAACTCTGGCAGGATATGGAAGGCAAGACCGCCTTGGGTTATGTCAGCGGTCAGCAGTTCCCGGGACAGTTCGGGCATCTGATGGGCGGCTATCAGGCAGGTTACTACAGCTATATGTGGTCTGAAGTCATTGCCCTGGATATGCTTTCATCCTTTGGTGATCAGCTCATGGACAAGAAAGTCGGTGCGCATTATCGTAATACGGTCCTGGCTCAAGGCGGACAAAAGCATGGCGAGCAAATGGTGAAAGACTTCTTGGGTCGTGATCCGGACAGCAAAGCTTTCTTTAATGAAATCTCTGGAAAAAATTAAGGAAGGCAAGCGATGCTGGCATATATTATTCGACGGCTTTGGCAAATGATCCCGACCATGCTCGGGGTGATTTTGCTGATATTCTTGCTGTTTAACTGGGTAGGCGGAGACCCTGCCTATATTCTGGCCGGTAAAATGGCCAATGCGGAACAGATTGAGAACATCCGTCAGCAACTGGGTGTGGATCAACCGTATTACGTACAACTCTGGATCTTTATCAAGCAGATTTTAACCTTTGATTATGGGGTGAGCTGGAGTACCGGGGAGTCGGTGGCACAGATTATCACCACCCGTTTGGGGCCCTCACTGACCATTCTGATTCCACTGACCATTCTGCAAACCATTATTTCTATCATTCTGGCTTTGGGTGTGGCTTCGGTTCGTGGTTCTTTGACAGATCGCATGATCATGATGCTGTGTACGATCGGCATGTCGATCAGTATTCTGGTTTACATCATCGTGTTCCAGTATTTCCTGGCTTATGAACTGAGTTGGTTTCCGGTACAGGGCTGGAGCGATAATTTCGCTGACAACCTTTTCAAATATGCCTTGTTGCCTGTGCTGATTATGTTGGTGGTAAGTATTGCACCAACACTACGCCTGTATCGTAGCTTTGTACTGGATGAGGTTAATCAGGACTATGTACGTACTGCGCGTGCCAAAGGCCTGGGTGAAAACCGTATCATGGGCGTGCATGTCCTGCGCAATGCCTCGATTCCGATTATTACCGATGTCATGGCAGGACTTCCGGCACTGCTGATCGGTGCTTTCCTGATTGAACGTTTTTTTGGTATTCCTGGAATTGGCCGTGAAGTCATTATTGCGGTAGAACGTTCCGATTTTCCTGTGATTAAAGCCATTACGGTCTATGTTGCTGCTGCGACCATGATATTCAACCTGATTGCCGATCTGATCTATAAATGGGTCGATCCGCGTGTACAGTTGAAGTAGGTGAATTATGCTGAGTGCGATATTTAAAAAAGAACAAGCGGCTGAAGCAGCACCTGAATCGGCTTCAACAGGCTTATGGCAACTGGCCATGCGCCGTTTGAAACGTGACCGGATTGCCATGTTTTCCCTGTATGTGGTGCTGTTTTATCTGCTGCTGCTGGTACTGTCAATGAGCGGCCTGATTGCCAAAGACTGGAATAAAGAAGTAGCGGTCAGCTATGCACCGCCAAGTTTTATCAGTGCAGCGCCAGTTTCGGCTGGATCTGATGCAGAACAGGGTACAGAATCTGTTGCTGTACCGGTCAATCCAGTTGATCCCTTAAAAGATGTCATTGCTGAATTGAATGCTGAAATTGCTGCTGAGCAGGGTGCAGGTGCAAGCATTGATTATTATGGAGTGGTCGATCCGCTGGCAGAAGACATGAAGGCCATTAATCAGGAGCTCGGTGGCCAGCTGATGGATGAAAGTGGGGAACTCAAGCAAAGTCTAGTCTTCGGTGCAGATAAATGGGGACAGGATGTTTTACAGAAAACCATCAAGGGGGCTGAAACCTCGATTCTGGTTGGATTGATTGCAGCCTTTGTCGCTGTACTGATTGGGACTGCACTGGGTGCAATAGCAGGGTATTTTGGTGGTTGGGTCGATGATGTCCTCAACTGGTTTTATAATATCTTTACCTCAATTCCCTATCTGTTGCTGGTTTTGGCCATTGCCGCAGTGTTACAGCAGAAAGGTATTTTATCAATCATCCTGATTTTAGGTCTGACTGGCTGGACCGGGGTCTTCCGTTTGGTTCGTGCCGAATACATGAAACATACGGCACGTGAATATGTGCTGGCTGCCAAGGCGATTGGCGTGAGTAATATGCGTCGTATGTTTGTCCATATTTTTCCCAATGTCAGCCATATTGCCCTGGTACAGATGTCTATTCTGGTGGTGGCATTTATCAAGTCTGAAGTCATTTTGAGCTTCCTTGGTTTCGGTGTGCCTATCGGGGTAGTGTCATGGGGCAGTATGCTAAATGAAGCGCAAAGCGAGCTGATTTTGGGTAAATGGTGGCAACTAGCGGCAGCCTCAATCGCCATGGCGGTATTGGTGACTGCTTTCTCGATGTTTACCGATGCACTCCGTGATGCATTAGATCCAAAACTGAAATAGGAGCGCAACGATGTCTGAAATCAATCCAAGCACAGCACCTGCGCTACTTCGCGTAGAAAATCTGCGAGTCAGTTTTAAAGGTGAAAATAAAGAATATATTGAAACCGTAAAAGGGGTTTCTTTCGAGATTCCGGCCAATACCACAGTTGCACTGGTCGGTGAATCGGGGAGTGGCAAGTCGGTTACTTCCCTCGCCACTATGGGCCTGCTTCCGGCAGAAAGCGCACGTATTTCAGAAGATAGCCAGATCATCTTTGAAGGGAAAAACCTGCTCAAGCTTAAAACCCGTGAAATGCGCCAGATGTGCGGCAAAGACATTGCCATGATTTTTCAGGAGCCAATGTCTTCGCTAAATCCGGTATTTACGGTAGGCATGCAGATTGCAGAAATCCTGCAACTACATTTGGGCATGAATAAAAAACAGGCGCGGCAACGTACCCTGGAGCTCCTCAAAGAAGTGGGTATCCCTACGCCAGAAACTAAAATCGATGCCTATCCGGGGCAGCTTTCCGGTGGACAGCAACAACGGGTCATGATTGCCATGGCCATTGCCTGTGAACCTAAACTGTTGATTGCAGATGAACCGACCACAGCTCTGGATGTGACTATTCAAAAGCAGATTCTGGACTTGCTGGAATCGCTGCGGCAACGTCGCCAGATGTCGATGCTGTTTATTACCCATGATCTGGCATTGGTTGGTGAAATTGCTGATCAGGTGATTGTAATGCGTCATGGGGAAATCCGTGAACAGGGTCCGGTTCGGGAGGTGCTGGACCGGCCTCAAGACATGTATACCAAAGCCTTGTTACACTGCCGTCCACAATTGTCGCAACGTCCGTTACGTTTGCCGATGATCAGCGATTTTATGAAACAGGATGGCTCAACCTGGCTAGAAGATATCCGTCTGAATACTCAGCTTCCGCAACGTTCACGTGGGCTAAAGGGTGGAGAGGAAATTATTCTGGATGTACGGGATCTGAAGAAATCTTTTTATAGTCGTAAAGGACTGTTTGGCAAAGATGAATTTCAGGCAATAAAAGGAGTTTCTTTCCAGCTGGCCAAAGGAAAAACCTTGGGGCTGGTCGGGGAGTCCGGTTCGGGTAAAACCACCATCGGTTTATTACTGATGCGTCTGCAACAGGCTACAGGTGGTAAGGCACTGTTTCAGGGGCGGGATATTCTGGATATGTCGGAAAAGGAATTTACCCAGTATCAACGTAAAATCCAGATCATTTTTCAGAATCCCTATGCTTCGCTGAATCCACGTTTTACTGTTGGACAAATCCTGATGGAACCGATGCAGATTCACAAGATTGGTCAGGATGATGCCGAACGCAAACAAATGGCTTTAGACTTGTTGGAGAGGGTCAGCTTGCCTGCACAGGCTTTTTATCGTTATCCGCATGAGTTTTCTGGTGGTCAGCGTCAGCGGATTGCAATTGCACGTTGTCTGACTTTAAAACCTGAGATTTTAATCTGTGATGAATCGGTCTCGGCACTGGATGTATCAGTACAGGCGCAAGTGCTGAATTTACTACAAGACTTACAGGATGAATTTGGTCTGAGCTATATCTTTATTTCGCATGATTTATCGGTAGTGAAATATATTTCTGATCAGATCATGGTGATGAATCATGGGGAGTTGGTAGAAATCGCCAATTCAGATGAACTGTATCAATCTCCACAGCATGAATATACCAAGCGTTTAATCGGTGCTATCCCGCAAGGGATTCCACAAAGTGCCTGATGCATAAGGCATAAAAAAGTCAGGCAATGTGCCTGACTTTTTTATTTATCTTAATTAAAACTTTTTAAAGCCTTTGTTGACGCCATATGGACGACGCGGCGCATTTTCATCACGCTCTTCACGGCGGCCGAAACCTTGATCAGGACGGTTTTCACGACGTACAAACTGAGTGCCATTCTGGTTTTCAGCTCTGTCACGACGACCATAAGCATTGTCATCACGACGCTCACGGCCAGTATTATTTTGTGGTTGCTCATCACTGTCACGACGTTGCTGACGCAAGAAACCACCACGGCGCGCAGCCATCGGTTTGTCTTGCATACGCTCGTTACGGCGTTTCGCCATACCAAACAAGCCTGTACCTTGACGTGGCTTCAATTCCACAGCTTTGGTCAGGTTGTCGATATCGTTTTTATCCAGTTCAATCCAGCGACCGGTACGCAGTTCGCGTGGCAAAATCACAGTACCATAACGGGTACGCAATAGACGGCTGACTTTCAGGCCTTGTGATTCAAAGATACGACGTACTTCACGGTTACGACCTTCTTTTACTACCACCTGGAACCAACGGTTGATCCCGTCACCGCCCAGTTCAGAGAAAGATTCGAATTTTGCCGGACCATCGTCTAGCACCACGCCTTTAAGCATGTTGTTACGAATTTGTGGCGTTACTTCACCCATGACACGAACTGCATATTCACGTTCGATTTCATTCGATGGGTGCATCAAGCGATTCGCAAGTTCACCATCATTTGTGAACAAGAGTAGACCGGTGGAGTTAATATCCAGACGACCGACCATCACCCAGCGATCGCCCGGAATAGCAGGCAGCTGTTCAAACACGGTCGGACGGTTTTCAGGATCGCTACGTGAGCAGATCTCGCCTTCAGGCTTGTAATAGATAATGACACGACGACGGATTTCGTCTTCAATCTGGAAGGCAACTTTACGACCATCGATGCGAAGCTCATCACCTGGTTCGATTCGTTCACCCACTTGGGCAATTTGCCCGTTGACACTTACACGACCCGCGGCAATGACTTCTTCCATATAACGGCGAGAACCCAAACCAACGCGTGCAAGCACCTTTTGTAACTTTTCACTCATGACAGCATAACCTTAGAAATAATTATCAACAGTTCACCTATTTATGACTTCGGTGCATTCGCATCGAGGGCCATAAAAGCTTCCTTGGCAGCCTGCAGGGGAGGCAATTGGCCCAAACTATTCAGGCCAAACGCATTTAAAAATTGTGGCGTTGTCATTAACAACGCAGGTCTTCCAGGGAGTTCACGAAATCCAGACTCTTTAATCCAGTTCCAGTCAAACAGCGTACGCAAGTTTTGACTGTTATTCGTGA
Organism: Acinetobacter lwoffii; assembly: GCF_002321025.1. Classification (GTDB taxonomy): domain Bacteria; phylum Pseudomonadota; class Gammaproteobacteria; order Pseudomonadales; family Moraxellaceae; genus Acinetobacter; species Acinetobacter lwoffii_Y. The sequence goes on along the minus strand of NZ_DCLL01000035.1, from coordinate 4,768 downwards.
CACCACGAATTTGTTCAATATCCGCTCGGGTCACTGGCTGGTGATAAGCAATCACCGCAAGCGTCTCTAGTAATGAAGGCGACAAGCGAGCCGGTCGCTCAGGCCAGGTCTGTGCAATAATATTACGATATTTTGCACGCACTTGAAAACGATAACCTTGTGCTGTTTCAATCAGTTCGATTGAACGGCCATGCATCAGCATGGAAAGTTGTTGTAAATACTGACGTAATTCCTGTTTGCTATAGCGATCTTGAAAAGCTTCTTTCAGACGAGCCAATGAAACCGCAGAGTCGCTGGCAAAAATAATGGCTTCAAGCTGCATTAATACTTCATGCAGATTATCTTCTGCAGATAACAGCGTATTTTGATCGAGTGTCATTGACTGGCTCCTTGAATTGCGAGCGGGGCTTCAATACCTGTAGCAATAATCTGAATTTTTTGTTGTCGGGTCAGTTCCAGCACCGCCATAAAGGTTACCACCATACCCATACGGCCTTGGCTCGGTTTTAACAAGTCCTTAAAGCTGAGTATTGCGCCAGTTTCAATACAACTTTCAATATAGGCAATCCGTTCTTCCAGCAGTACCGGTTCCTGTTGCACCTGATGAATCACGGGTTCAGGACGATTAAATATACAGAGCAAGGCATCACGCAATAAATCGCTTGAATAGCCTTCATTCGGCTGCTGGATGTCTCCCAGACTGACATTAGTGGTGAAAGTGTCTCGTTCCAGAATTGGCATCTGGCCCAGACGTTCTGCTGCCTGTTTAATTCTTAAATAATTTTCTAAACGGTCAATCAGTTCTTGTTTTGGATCCTGCTCAATCGCAGTCAGGCTTTTTGGTTTTGGTAACAGCAAACGCGATTTGAGATCTGCCAGTAAGGCCGCCATCACCATATAGTCGGCCGTCAACTCGATGTTGAGGGATTTCATTGCGTCCATATAAGATAAATACTGTGCTGCTATCGGCGCGATATCGACCTGTAACAGGTCAAAACCGTTTTTTTGAATCAGGTAAATTAAAAAGTCGAGTGGGCCTTCAAAATGTTCTAATAAGATTTCAAATGCCGCTGGAGGAATGTACAGATCCTCTGGAATTGTATCCTGCCATTCATCCAGAACCCGAATGTGCGGAGCAGATTCCATAGTGTTATGGGTAATTTGAGTCATTACAATTATAGGCCACGCGAATTTTCAAAGGCATGCAAAGGCTTGATTTTCGGTATCTGATCGAAAGAAAAGCACAGGATTAAGCGTTGTCATTGTACTGGAAAAGTAACTTTAAATAAATTAAATAAGCCGTCAAAGCCATAAAAACTTAAAAAAATAATGGAATTTATCTACGATTTAAAAATAGCAACGAGAAAAATGACAAAACATAGCTGGAAATGCTACGGTGATTTTTAGATTAAATTGGTTCTCATAATTAAGCGTATCTGGTAGATGATGTGAGTTGATTCACTTCAAAAAAACTCGATCAATACAATGACTCTCATTAAAAGAGAAAATAAGCTAGCTGGCAGGTGTTGAATGATTTTTAAACGGATTTCCCATTAAAAAACATAAAATTAATAAGTATTAATAAAATATTTCCCCGTAATTTTTGGTCAAAAATCCCGCTATACTCTCGAAAAATAGTCAAGAATCACAAAAATCAATAAAAAGGTGAAGAAAGCATGCCACTTATTCTGGTTGTTATTGGGATGATCGCATTCGGGGGATTTTGGGCTTATCCCAAATATCAGATTATGCAGCTTGAAGACGAAGCACGCACAGGACTGAAATCAGGGGGATTCTCGGCTTTTGCCGAACAGGCCCGACCTGTCATGCAGGCCATGAAAATGGATTTTAGTGTGCTGGACCAATATCCCAATATCCGTTTTTACATGCGGCATATGGCCTATGAGGGCGACCAGCTGGATGAGCGGATTAAGCTGGATATGCAAGCCATGTCTTGTGAGTCAATCAATTCCTTTAAAGTCATGGAACCCAAAGCGCGTACAGCGATGCTGAATGTACTGGAAGAAGATCAGATTATTTTTCATGTGTATCTGAAAAATAAACTGGGTGAAGAGCTCATGCATCATGAACAGAAGCTATCGCAATGTCCAAATTTCATTGCGGTTCGTCATTATGAACGTAGTTCAGATTCCTAAACTGTTTTTGCCAGCCACTGCATACCTGCCGAATTGAAAAGAATAAAACTGCAACCTCTCACCATATGCTTTTTTAGATTTTCATGGTGAGGAATGAATGTATTCCTTGGTCGCAAATTCAATGATACGTTGGCAAGTCTCTGCCAGGCATACATTTTGGTTTGAATAGATCTGCAACAACTGTCTCGCTACAGCCAACGTCAGGAAAAATTGGTACTCAGTATGATCAATATTTATAGTGAGATGGGGAGAAGGATGTGCTTCGACCATGACTGCCTTGGATTGCAGTGTCCAAGGCAGTTCTGCATAGATTAAATCCTGTGCAGAAAATTCATGCTGATTTAGCAGGAGATAAAATAAATCCATTCATTTTGACTCCCCGAATGTTTGTAGGAAATTCTCAGACCTCATTTATTCAAAGGCGCTGACATCTCCCATACCACGACGAATCACTTCTGGATGATCACCGGATAAATCTACAATAGAAGTTGTGCTCAACGTGCCTAAACCACTATCTACAAAAACATCAATGCGTTTGCCCAGCTGCATTTCAATATCATAAGGATCATCGAGTGGGTCAGTCTGACCCGGTAAAATCAGGGTAGAGGTCAACAGCGGTTCACCGAGTTCTTTCAGTAACATTTGACACACCGGATTATTTGGAATGCGCAGACCAATGGTTTTTTTCTTGGGATGCATCAACCGACGCGGGACTTCGCTGGTCGCAGGTAAAATAAAGGTCGTGATGGCTGGTGTATTATTTTTCAGCAAACGATACATGGCATTGTCCACCTTGGCATAAGTGGCAATATCGGATAAATCACAGCACAGAATCGCATATTGATGCTTTGGGCCCAGACCACGAATTTGCGCAATCCGCTCCATGGCACTCTTGTTCCCAATCTGGCAACCAATCGCATAGGCCGCATCAGTGGGATAGACCACCACATCACCCGCACGGATACGTTCCACTGCCTGACTGATTAAGCGGGGTTGCGGATTGTCTGGGTGTACGCGTAAATGCAGCATAGAGACTACTCCAAGCTTGGGCTGATGGCTTATTATGTGGCGCTCAGACAAGATCTGGCAATCATAAAAAAGGTAGATTTGTGTAATTTAATCAAGTATTTCACGTATAAATTCATCAGATTGTAAACTTTTGCCACCTCTGATGCAGATACAGATACATTGGATAAAGCGCGCTGCATCACATGGAAGTTTGGCTGTACCATTAAAATAAGCCTGTACTTGAGCGTAGACATTATCTTTAAAGCTGGCACCATCACCGCCGTCGCCAGTCAGGTTATCCAAAGAAACCCGAAATTTACGGCCAAAAGCCTGGGCAAACATCCACTCAATTGCCTGTGGCTTGATTTCCACTTGTTCAAATAAAGCCTGCTGTTCACGGGTCCGCCCATCCGGGGCATACCAGTAACCCAGATCAGGCAGCAGGCGGCGTTTGTCTCCGGCAATGGTCCAGTGGCTGATTTCATGCAAAGCGCTATTAAAGAAACCATGGGCAAACTGGATCCGGGCAGGACTGTTTGTACTTGCAGGGAAATATTCTGGTTCAAATTCGCCACGCACTAAAGTGACATTTAAATGGGAAAACCAGTGATTAAAGTGTAAGATGAGCCAGTCCACCTGCTGCGCTTCTGACGATAAATTCGCCCATGGCGAGAGTTGCACTTGTTGTGTTGAACTGTCAGAATCAAGGCTTGGAATTGTGCTAACGAGTGATGAAACATTCACTTCTGTTTGCGGCTGCAACAGATGCATGACTTGAGTTACCCAAATGGTCTGTCGAAATAAGTACAAAATTGTATCTTAATCTTTGACAGAGTACTGATGAATTTGTAGAATTGCCGCCTTAATTATGTCAGCAAATACCTTTCCGGCACAGATTGAGCCGTTTAAATGGGCTGAACAGGGCTTTAAATGGTCAGGTCAACTGCCTTTATCCCGCTTTGTTCGTATCGCTCGTGAAGCTGTTGGATCAATTGATGATCAATTGATTAACATAGACTGTAAGCTATCAATGGATGCCTATCATCGTATTGCATGGCTAGATGGTCACGTTGAAACAAAAGTTCCTATGGAATGCCAGCGTTGTCTGGAAACTGTAGAAATTGAACTGGTTTCTTCGTTCCATTTGGCACTTGTGGATGATGAGTCACTGATAGAGCGCTTGGATGAGGATGCTGATTTCATCGTCCTAGGTGAAAGTGAAGCAACGACCAAAGGTGATTATGATGCACCGGCGACCGCTGATTTACTCGCGCTGATAGAAGATGAACTGTTATTGTTGATGCCGTTGTCGCCTAAACATGAGTTTTGTGAACATAAGCATCAACCTGCCGTAGAAGAAGTGGCTGAAGAAAAACGGGACAACCCGTTTGAAGTTTTGGCTGCTTTGAAGGGTAAACTTAACTAATTTTTGTGTTATACTCTTGTGTATAAGACAATCGAATTTGTTCTGATCCATTTTTTCGATCTTTGTAAGGAGCCATCATGGCCGTTCAGCAAAACCGTAAAAGTCGCTCTCGCCGTGACATGCGCCGTTCACATGACGCTTTAACCGAGAATGCATTAACTGTAGACCAAGCTACTGG
>NZ_DCLL01000057.1:6842-41389 GCF_002321025.1 Acinetobacter lwoffii | reverse complement strand
GAAATTTGTCGTGTACAGAGAAAATTGTCATAATTTCAGGTGCGAAATTTGGAAATTTTCAATATAGTAGCACCTGAGATTTTTATAATTTAAAAAAATAAGTAATTGCTGCATTGGCCGAGCTGCCAATACGGTAACGAGGTTGAACCAAACATGACTCAAGATACATTAACCAAGATGCGACGTTCCGTAGCGATGGCTTATGTCTTCATGTTTTTGGCCTTATTTACCCTGTTTAGTGGACTATTGGCCTACTGGTTCGCACGTAAAGTTACCCAGGTTGATTATGCCGAGGTCTGGTTACAGGCACAGGCGTTGTGGATCATGCGAAATATCGTGATTTATACCATTTTGGCGCTCTTTGCTGCGCTGTGGTTTATTCCGCTGTTTTTCTTTGCCTGGGACAGCCAGTTATGGGTCAAAGCCTGTGTCGTGACCGGGGTGATTTTCAGCTTTATTGCCTTTATTTTCCTGCTCAATGCCTGGTTTAAAGGCCTGCATAAATTCTCTCAAAATAAAGCTGTGTTCTAAAGCATATAATTTTTTTCATATTTCCCCTTGTAAAATCAGGTTTGACCCCAATTTCAGACCTCAGTTGAATATTAAACAAAATTCCGTGAGGAGCATCGCCAGACATGGCTAAACGTGATTATTATGAGGTTTTGGGCGTCGCTAAAACCGCTAGTGATGATGAAATCAAAAAAGCCTACCGTAAGTTGGCGATGAAATATCATCCAGACCGTAACCCGGACAATGCTGAAGCTGAAGATAAATTTAAAGAAGCAGCAGAAGCCTATGAAGTGCTGTCTGATGGTGAAAAGCGCAGCATGTACGACCGTATGGGCCATCAGGCCTTTGAAGGGGGTATGGGCGGCGGTGGCGGCTTCGGTGGTGGTTTCAGCGCAGAAGACATTTTCAGCCAGTTCGGTGATATTTTCGGTGGTGCCTTCGGTGGCGGCGGTGGTCGTGGCCAGCAACGTGCGCGCCGTGGTTCGGACTTACGCTATGTGATGGAATTGACCCTGGAAGAAGCGGTCAAAGGCGTCAAGAAAACCATTACCTTTACTGCACCGGCACCATGTGATGCCTGTGATGGTAAAGGCTCAAAAAATCCAAATGATGTAGAAACCTGCCGTACCTGCCATGGTGCCGGTCAAGTGCGTATGCAGCAAGGTTTCTTCTCGGTGCAGCAAACTTGTAGTACCTGTCGCGGTCAGGGCAAGATCATCAAGAACCCATGTAATAAATGTCATGGTTCGGGTGTGTCGGATCGTCAGCAAACGCTGGAAGTTACTATTCCTGCGGGTGTGGATAATGGCGACCGCGTACGCTTGACCGGTAAAGGTGAAGCGATTCGTGATGGTCAGTCAGGTGATTTGTACGTCGAAGTGGTGGTGCGTGAGCACGAAATCTTCCAGCGTGATGGTGCTGACCTGTATATGGATGTGCCGGTTTCAATCGCCGATGCAGCGTTAGGTAAGGAGGTTCAGATTCCGACTCTAGACGGTCGAGTAAGCCTGAAAATTCCTGAAGGGACGCAAACGGGTAAACTGTTCCGCTTACGTGGCAAAGGTGTTAAACCGGTACGTACCAGCATGCAAGGTGATTTGCTGTGCCGTATTGTAGTGGAAACACCAGTTAATTTAAGTGCACGTCAACGTGAACTGTTGAAAGAGCTGCAAGAAACTATGGATGGTGAAGACAGTAAATCATCACCAAAGAAAAAATCATTCTTTGATCGTTTGTTTGATTGATCGAATGAAAATAAAGAAGGACGCTGCGGCGTCCTTCTTTGTGCTTTAAATTTATACTATGATAGAAATAGAATCTAGGTACTTGAAATGGGATTTCGCATAAGAGATTTTATGTTAAATAAAATAAAATTTTATCGAAATTTGATTTAAAATCAATTATAAATATTCAGTTTTAGGTGATTTCAATGAAAGTAGGAATAACACGTTTTGCTTATCCAGAAAAAAGATGCATAACAACATCAAGTGAGCATGATTACATCAATTTAAGATATTTTAATATTTATGAATATGCTAAAAGATTACCTATAATAAAAAAAATCGCAAAAGACTTTGTTTTCTATCCTTTATTTAAAAATAGAGCTGATATTTATCATTCATTTAATGATATCTGTATTACAAATAAAAAATGGGTCGTTACTTTTGAAACAATGGTTCCAAGATTTTTAGATCTAGTGAACTCACATAATCAAAAAAATCCAGAATATAAATACAATGAAATAGTTAATAAATATTTAAAATATATATCAAATCAGAATTGTTTAGGTGTTGTAGCTATTTCTGATTGCACAAGAAAAATACAGGAGAAATTATTACAGTCATTTCCAGAGGTAGAGAGTGATATAAATAATAAAACTTATGTAATATATCCTCCTCAGGACGTTTTAGTAAATAAAGACAATATTTTAAAAAAACAATATGATAATCTAAAATTTATTTTTGTTGGAAATGACTTTTATAGAAAGGGTGGTGGTGAAATAGTTTTAGCAGTACAAGAGCTTATTTTAGAAAATAAAATTTCAGAAAATGATATTCAAATAACACTGGTTGGTAATATTGAAGCAGATAATAATTATGCACTTGGAAAGTTTCAAGATGATGAAAACTATCGAGATTCTATAAAAAAAATAATAAATGAAAGAAAAAATATAAATTTAATTTCTAAAATAGATAATAAAAAATTGTTAGAAATTATTAAAGATCACCATGTAGGTATTTTGGTTACTTGGGCAGATACTTTTGGTTATTCTGTACTAGAGTTCCAAGCATGTGGATGCCCTGTCATATCTACCGATGTCAGAGCTTTACCTGAAATTAATAATGCTGATATTGGTTGGTTAATTGGTGTAAGGAAAAATGATTTAGGTGAAATAATTATTGATTCTTTTGAACAAAAAAATATAACACGGAGGAATATTATAGAAAAATTAAAAGAAATATTTTTGGAGTGTATTGAGAATAAAAATATTATTAAGGAAAAAGCTATCAGAAGTTTACTAAGAATTGAATCTGAACATTCAATTAATGATTATAATAGAAAAATTTCAGAAATATATAGCAAAGCTAGTTCATAATATTATGTTAGTTTTCCTAAAATTAACATAATACACCTTATACGAAATGCTTTAAATTATTTGTTTTAATTCAGTTGTTTATGTTGTATTGAAAAGCCCAATCCTCACCGATTGGGCTTTTTTTATGATTATTCACGTTCCACGCTTACTATTTGAGCAATGTTCCACAACTTTATAAAGCCAATCTAATCAGAAAATTCTAGATATATAAAAATCGCTCATAACACCTTTCATATCTTTTCATTGATTTTTATGCAATGCATCTTAGTGTTATTCCGCAGTTTTGCTATAGTAAAAGCAATTTTGGATCAACATCAGGACTATGTTATGTCAGCTACACCACGCATTGGAATCTTGGGTGCAGGCGGCCGTATGGGGCGTATCCTCATTCAGGCTGTGCATGAAGCCGGTTATCAATTGGCAGCTGCAGTAGAACGCCCTGAAAGTACCCTATTAGGCGCAGATGCGGGCGAACTTGCCGGGATTGGTGCAGTCGGTGTCAAGGTGGTGGGTAGTCTTGCAGAGGTGGTCAAAAACTGTGATGTCGTGATTGATTTCACCGCACCGGCAGCGACCGTCAATCATCTGAAAATTTGCCGTGAAGCAGGTGTTGCCATCGTGATTGGTACCACGGGGATGAATGATGAGCAAAAAGCTTATTTAGATGAATCAGCAGCTGAAACCCCTGTGGTTTATGCAGCGAATTATTCAGTCGGTGTGAACGTATCGATTAAACTGCTTGAACTGGCATCGAAAGTCTTTGGCGATACGGTGGATATCGAAGTGATTGAGGCACATCACCGTCATAAAGTGGATGCACCATCGGGGACTGCACTTATGTGGGGTGAAGCGATTGCGGAGGCTTTAGGCCGTGACCTGAAAGAAGACGCTGTGTACTGCCGCGAAGGTCATACCGGTCCGCGTGAGCGTCAAAGCATTGGTTTCCAGACCATTCGTGGTGGTGATATCGTCGGTGAACATACCGCCATGTTTATTGCCGATGGGGAACGTGTGGAAATTACCCATAAAGCCACCAACCGCATGAACTTTGCCAGCGGTGCAGTACGTGCTGCTGCCTGGGTGGTCGGCCGTGATGCACGTAAATATGACATGAAAGACGTGCTGGGTTTTAACGATATTCAGGTTTAAAATCCAGTCAAAATCATTTATAAAAAAGATCTAAAACTAAAATAAGACGAATAATAAAATGCAAAAAATGATTTTCCTGCTCTGTGCAGTGGCGCTTGGTGCCATTGCGCAGGCAAAGCCGGCCGAGAATACCAAACTTAGTATTGATAAAAATAATATCAAGGTCTGGACTTATCAGAACCAGCAAAACCCGGTCTTTATGTATAAAGCTGAAACCACCTACCATGCCCCGATTGAAAATGCCGTGTCGCTGATTCTGGATATCGAGCAGGCGGTACAATGGGTGCCCTATATGGGCAGCATCAAGGTCTTGTCCCGCGATGATAAAAAAGGCGATTTCACTTTGTATATGGTGCTGGATTTTCCATTTCCCTTAAAAGACCGTGATCTGATTGTGCAGGGCAAGATGATCAAGGAAGCCAATGGACAGATCACCATCAAGAATAAAGCCATTCAGACCGGCTATCCCTTAAATCCGAACTATGTACGTTTGACCGATTATCAGGGGGATTGGACTTTTCAAAAGCTGGGCAATAATCAGGTCAAGGTTTTAACTTATGGTTATGCCAATCCGGAAGGCTCGATTCCCTTAACTTTTGTAAATATGTTTGTACAGCAGCAGCCGTATCAGATGTTGCAGAAGATGAAGACGGAACTGGCCAAGCCTTCAAGTCTTATGGTTTTACCTGAAGCTCTGCAATAAAAAAGACCCAATTGCTGTAATGCTGATCAGTTAAGGAGTTTATAAGTAAAATCTTTAATTTTTTAGTCATTTACGATGGAGTATTAACGTTCTAAATCAAATACTTGTAAATCATTTGTTACTTTGGTTTCGCCCAAATGAGAAGCGAAGCTTCGCAAGGAAGGCATCTTGCGGGGCAACACTCCTCACCGCAAAACTCGTCAGCCACCATCGACTCGTAAACTGGTCGCAGAAACAATCATTTTTTAATCTTGCGGTGCAATACACCTCATGTCTCAAACAGTTGCAGATGACTTTTCTACCTATCAAGTATGATCATGAATTTAAAAAATAAAATGCCAGTCAATTCCTTAATTGACTGGCATTACCCAATTGCTGGGTCTTTTTGACAGATTGAAACAGGCAGAGTTTAAGCTTCAAAGTCCGCTTTAAGTACAATCCGGTAACGCGCTTTACCAGAATGCAGATGTTCAATGGCCTGATTCAGCTGTGACATCGGGAAGACTTCAATTTGTGGCGCAATGTTTTTACGTGCGGCAAATTGGAGTAACTGACGCAGTGCCGCCGGCGAACCGGTTGGTGAACCAGTAACTGACTTGGCGCCACCAATCAGCATGCCCGCCGGAATCTGCATCGGTTCTAAAGGCAGACCCAGCATATGCACAGTACCGTTCGGTGCTAAAGTGGCCAGATAAGCCTGCCAGTTCAAGGTGACATTGACCGTACTCAGCAATAAATCGAACTTGCCACGCTGGGCTTTTAAGGCAGCCGAATCACGGCTATTCACCACATGGTCAGCGCCCATGCCTTTCAGCTCATCACTTTTATCGAGATTTGAGGTAAAAGCGGTAATCTCACAGCCCCAGGCTTTCAGCAGCTTGATGGCCATATGCCCTAAACCACCAATACCAATTACGCCAACATGATGAATGGCCTGAATCTGATGTTTCAGGATAGGATCAAATACGGTAATTCCGCCACAGAGCAGGGGGCCGGCACTTTCAGGATCCAGATCTTCAGGAAGGGGAATGACCCATTGCCAGCCAGCACGGACCTTGTCGGCAAAACCACCGGCATGTCCGACAATAGTCGCCACTTGGCCGCCAGTACAGAGTACCTGCTGACCTGAAATACATGGATCACAATACTGGCAGCTTTCCGCCGTCCAGCCAATGCCAACCCGTTGACCCACTTTCAGGCCTTTGGCATCAGCACCCAGTTGCGTGATGATGCCGATAATCTCGTGTCCAGCCACGACCGGATAAACGGATGAACCCCAGTCATTATTGAGGATTGAAATATCAGAATGACACAGGCCACAGTATTCTACTTTGACTTCGACCTGACGTGGCTGTAGTTCACCAGCATCAAATTGATAGGGTTCGAGTGCAGCACCTGCTGACATTGCAGCATAAGCGTGGATAATATTATTCGACATAAATTCAGCTCTTCTTTGAATGGGAGGATCTTGTTTTAAAGTGACAATGATTTTCGTGATCATCGACCATACCGACGGCCTGCATAAAGGCATAGCAAATGGTGGGTCCGACAAATTTAAAACCGGCCTTTTTAAAGGCTCTTGACATGATCTGGCTTTCGATAGTCTGTGCCGCTGCCTGACGATAATCCGTAACATCATTATTCAGTCGGGGTTGTTGGGCAAAAGACCAAAGCCATTGCCCTACATTGATGCCTTGCTGTTGCAGCTTGAGCCATGCTTGAGCATTCTCGCGAATGGCATGCAGCTTGCCACGATGACGGATCAGGCGAGCATCCTTAAGCTTGAGTTCGAGTTGTTGATCTGTAAGTGCTGCAATCGACTGAATGGAATATTGAAAAAAATGTTCACGATACGCTTCACGTTTTCTGAGTACGGTAATCCAGGCTAGACCGGCCTGCTGTCCTTCCAGACACAGCATTTCAAACAGGCGATTTTCATCCAGCAGGGCTTGTCCCCATTCCTGATCATGATAGGTGATATACAGCGGATCATTGGAGCACCAGCCACAGCGTTGCAGAGTCATGCCATGCTCCTTATTTTTATAGTTTTATAATTTAAACACAGCCCATTGATCTTGCTGATTATCCCAGTAAGACAGTTCAGCCTGATCCAGATCGCTAAATTGAATCCACATGTCTTTACCACTTTTGTCGGCATAACCGGTACTGATCAGCAGCGCATCTTCGGTAATTTCCATCACCCAGCCCTGATAGCTTTGACCATTCAGTACGATTTTTTGTTGATTGCCTGATTCAGCAAATTCTACCAGACGGTTGATCAACGTTTCTGACATGTAAATACCCTAAAATTAACGTAAATAGGGGTAGGGGTTGACCACACCGCGCCCCTTGCCCTGTAAATAAATACCATAATGCAGATGTGGTGCAGTATGTCGGGCATTACCGCTATTGCCCACATAGCCGATGAGTTGGCCTTTTTTGACAGCATCACCTACTTTCAGGCCGCGTTTATGTCCATCCAGATGCGCATAATAATGCCAGGAGCCGCCCGGACCCAGAATCCAGACTACTTTACCACCCAAATTGTTATTGCGTAAATCTGCAATCAGACCTTCTGTGGCACTAAAGACTTTGGTTCCACGTGGAGCCATGATATCAATGCCCTCATGCAAACGTCCGCGACTGCGCGAAGCACCCCAGGTATCCTGTAATTCACGTGCCTGTACACGTGCCACCGGGATGGGCAGTGAAGAAGGCATTCGCTTATTTTGCAGTTTTTGTACCAGTAGCGGATTTAACTGTGCAGAAGAAGGTTGTTTCGGCGTACTGCTACAGGCGGTCAGTAATATGGCAATCAAAGCCACCCAGGTCAAAGCAAGGTATTGGCGCACGCTATTCATCCTTAAATATTGGCAATGCTCATGTTGAGCTGATCGATTTTTTGCTTTGCCTAGACTATGTCATACATTTACCGCAGAGATCAATTTTTTCATGGCAGTTGGAATACCGGCATCGGTTGCTGTTTGCGGACTCATCCAGCAGCCTTGCAGTTCAATCGCCAGATGTTCCTGCTGATCCTGATCCACTACAAAAACGATTGCTTCAAGCTGCCAGGTGAAGTGGGTGAAACTGTGGCTGATCTGGACTTTTTTAAGGATATTTTTCAGGCCAAGCTGCTGACATTGCTGTTCAAATTCATGGACATTTTCAATAATCGGCAAGCACCAGAGCCCGCCCCACAGGCCACTGTTGGGTCGTTGTTGCCAGAGCCATTCTTCACCGGACTGAATCAGCAGAACCTGTGCTGAGCGTATAGGTACCGGTTTTTTAGCCTTCTTGAACGGTAACTCATTTTCCAGACCCTGCTGATGTGCTTTGCAATGTTGCTGCATGGGACAATACAGGCACAGTGGCTTTTTCGGGGTACAGACTGTGGCCCCGAGATCCATAATCGCCTGGGTATAATCATGATTACGTTCAAGCGGACATAATTCTTCGGCCAGTTGCCATAAAGCACGTTCATGGACGGGTTTGGACAGGTCATCTTCAATTGCGAAGAAACGCGACAAGACCCGTTTCACATTACCATCCATAATCACGCCGTATTGCCGTAAACCCAGTGACATCAGGGCACCGGCAGTCGAACGACCGATCCCCGGTAAAGCAATCCATTGTTCCAGTGTTTGTGGAAACTGCTGCTGTGCTGTCACCATGCCGGCAGCTTTGTGCAGGTTACGGGCGCGGGCATAATAGCCCAGTCCTGCCCAGTAAGGCGCCACTTCATCCCAGGATGCATTACCCAAATCCTGTACGGTCGGAAAACGCTGGATAAAGCGTTCAAAATATTGCAGTACAGTTTTGACCTGGGTTTGTTGCAACATGATTTCAGAGACCCAGACCTTATAGGGATCATTTGTCACTTGCCAAGGCAAGTCATGACGGCCATGGACATCAAACCAGGCTAACAGGGCATCTGAAAATACAAACATGAAGATAGTGCAACCGAATAAGCAGCAGCCATTATAGCGGAATCGGCAGGTCTGAAATGTGAAAAGTAGATAAAAACTGAGACAGGAATTTGCTTATACAGCAGATCTTTTGCAGCAGTGAAAAAATGATTGCTCTATTTATATTTAAATGAAGATTAAAAGAGCCTTCTTGCTTGCAACTACTGAATCTCTGTTGCACTTCATTTGAGAAGCTAGGAATTAAACAAGGATTGATGCATCAACTCTAGTCGTTTGACTCCACAAAAAATAAATGCTCCGAAGAGCATTTATTCAATCACAGTCAGGATTTAGTCGCTAATCCCCCAGCGTTCATCCAGTTTCAGCGCCTTGCCTTTATAACGCGGAATAATATGAATATGCAGATGTTCTACCTTTTCCTGAAATACCTCACCATCAATAAAGCCGACATGAAAACCGGCAGGCTGGTAACGTAATTGCAATTCATTGCGTGCCTGTTCCAGTAAAGACATCAGGCTTTTGCGTTCTTTATCGGTTACTTCGAAAAATGAAGCCACATGTCGTAGTGGAATGATCACACAGTGACCTTTGGACAATGAATTTGGTTCAGGCAACACCACACCATAATCATTTTTGGCAATGATCTCATATTCGTCAAAATTGCAGTAGGGGCAGTTGGTTTCAGCCATCATACACATTCTCCTCTGGTAGGATTTATCTTCTTATGTTCATGAAGTATCTAGAATACTCAGCCTGTGAACAAGCCGGATAGTTGTTTCTATTTATGCCAAGTGGCGGTCTAGCAAGGCATACATTGCTGCCAGGCCTTTCTGTTCCGCTTCTGCATTGTAACCAAGATCCACGCCATTGGCTTTGGCCCGTTCATCGGCGAGCGGGTTGCTAAAGCCATGTTTGGCATCTTCAAAAACAATCACCTCATGCTCGACTTTGGCAGCATGCATTTCCTCACGGAAGCTGGCCACATCATCCAGGGTCACCATACTGTCGAGTTCACCATGCAGCACCAGAATTTCTGCCTGTACCTGACCTTCCTGAGCCGGGGCTTTCGGAGATAGGTTGGCATGGAAAGTGGCCACCGCTTTTAAAGGGGCATTGTAACGGGCCAGATCCAGAACTACTTTGCCACCGTAACAGAAACCAATTGCAGCCAGTTTTTCCGCATTGACTTCATCCTGTGCTGCCAGGGCATTCAAGGCTGCTGTGGCACGGTTAACGATAGTGTCAGGATCTTCAAAAGTCTGCATCATCCACTGATGAGCCTGATCAGAATTGGTCGTGACTTTTTTATCCCCATACATGTCCATGGCCAAGGCCGCATAGCCATGTTCTGCAAGTTCACGGGCACGCTGTTCGGTATATTCATTCCGACCCCACCATTCGGGTGCGACCAGTACACCGGCAACGGGTGTATCTGTTTCTGGTGCGGCAAAATAACCAATTAATGGGCTGCCATCCTGCGCAGTATAATGAATTTCGCGGGTCTTGATTGCTGCCATGCTGACGTCCTCTATTGTTGTTGAATCACTTAAATAAAATATAACATAGCAAAACTGATTGGAATGTGACATGAAAACATGCGATTCCCTGATGTTTAAGCCCATAAAAAAGAGAGGTGCATATCGAACCTCTCTGATTTTATATTAGGAAAAATAGTACTTATTATTTAATAATTTCCAGTAATTCCACATCAAAAATTAAAGTACTGTTCGGTTCAATTACATCCCCTGAACCAATCTGTCCATAGGCCAGTTCGGCCGGAATGAAGAAACGATATTTGGCACCTTCTTTCATCAGCTGTAAACCTTCGGTCCAGCCGGTAATGACTTGGGTGGTACGAAATACCACGGGTTGATTACGGGCAATCGAGCTGTCAAAAACCGTACCATCGATCAAACGGCCTTCATAATGTACGCGGACATTACTGTTTGCGCTCGGCGATTTACCTTTTCCTTCCTGAAGAATCTGATATTGCAAACCTGATTTTGTGGTTTTTATCCCCGGTTTTTTTGCATTTTCAGCCAGGAAAGCCTGACCAATTTTGGCATTTTCATCAGCCTGCTTTTTCAGGGTAATCAGCTCTTTGGCTTCAGCCTGACGCTTAAATTGGGTCAAGACCCGCGCCATGTCTTCTTCACTTAAAGTCGCCTGTTTACCAGCGGCTGCCGCTTTTAAACCGACACTAAAGGCATCCAGATCAATGCCTTGTAAGGAATCTGCATTACTTTTTCCCATCAGATAACCAAAGCTGTAGCCGACCTGTTCAGCCTCAGGGCTTTTATTGGTGACTTCTTTGGCAAACAGACTGCCAGAACTCAGCAGTAAAACCATCAAACTTGTTTGTATTTTCATGATTAATTCTCAAAATAAAGGAGAGCGCATTGCTCTCCTTTTCGTGGATTATTTTACTTCAATGAGTTCCACATCAAAAATCAAAGTACTGTGTGGAGGAATCGTACCTGGCACGCCCTGTTCACCATAACCGAGTTTAGATGGGATATACAGGGTTGCTTTACCGCCTTCTTTCATCAGTTGCAGACCTTCGGTCCAGCCTGGAATGACCTGATTAAGTGAGAACTCAATCGGCTCGCCACGCTCAACCGAACTGTCAAACACGGTACCATCAACCAGTTTCCCTGTGTAATGTACTTTCACAATTGAAGTTGCTGCAGGCTGCTTGCCCGTACCTTCTTTGGTCACTAAATATTGCAAGCCAGATGCTGTAGTTTTTACCCTAGCTTTTTTGGCATTTTCAGTCAGGAAAGTATCACTTGATGCCTGAGCCTGTTTGGCACTATCCACTTGCTTCTGCTGCATTTCTTTTTGGAACTGCTCATAAGCTGCTTGTAATTCTTCTTCAGTATAAGCAGGAGCAGTACGGGCATGACCTTCGCGAACGCCTGTCACAAAGCTGTTAATATCCAGCTCAGGTGGGGTTTGATGAGCGACTTCATAACCGAGTGCATAGCTAATTTTAGAAACAGCAGAGGCATCTTTAGATGCTTTTGTGGTTTGAGCAGCTGGGTTTTGAGTTGCATAGTAAACAGGTACTAGCGCGGCACCGCCTAGAAGAACAGCGACAGCAATCGGTAAGGCCTTGCTCATGTATTATTCCAATCTAATGTTATCGTTGAGGTTCATTCCATCTTAGCAGAAAATTTTGAGAAATCTTGCAGAATGGGTGGTTTTTTAGCAAACGGGCATCGCAGTTGTGTTGAAGTTTAAAGAGATAAAAAAACCAGCAATAGCTGGTTTTTTAATTCGCCAAATTAAATATCAGACTATTCTTGATCCTTGTTAGCCTTATATGCATAAGCATAATTATAGCCATAACTACCAACCGTCCCTTTTTGTACATCATTCAGAATCACGCCATTGACTTTTACATTGGCTTGTTCAAAACGGTTTACAGTAATTTCCAGCTCTTTAATTTGTGTTTTACCATGACGAGCAATTAATAAGTTTACTCCTGCATATTGAGCAATAATAATGCCATCAGTCACCGCTAGTACTGGCGGAGTATCAATCAACACATAATCAAAATGAGCAGATGCCTTCTCTAGGATAGCTTTAAACTGATCAGTGCTCAAAAGTTCTGAAGGGTTGACTGGACTTTTACCTCGAGTGATATAGTACAGATTATCTACTGTAGAATTTTGAACAACATCCTCATAACTATTTTGATGATTCAATAGTTCAGATAGACCCGGTTTTATATCTGCATTGAAATACTTATGTAAGTAACCACGACGCATATCACCATCAATGACCAGAACTCGTTTTCCCCCTTGCGCTAAAATAGCTGCTAGGTTAGTAGTAATGAATGATTTACCGATTTCTGGAGCAGGGCCTGAAATTGCAATTACATTGTTACTTGCATTCATCAAAGCAAACTGAATCGCAGTTCGCATGCTGCGCAGGCTTTCAATGGCAATATCATCGCTGTCTTTAACCGCAAGAATTGGGATATTCTTTTTCTTCTTCAGAAGTTTGATACGACTTTCTTGAATTATAGAGCGAGGCACAGTGGCGTATACTGGCAAGTCTAACTCATTTTCAATCTGAGTAGCATCTTTAATGCCTGAACGCATCATATTTTTAAGTAATGCCAGTAAGACACCAATAAAACCACCGACAAACAGTGATAAAATTAAAACAATCAATTTTTTAGGTTTAATTGGCTCAATCGGTTCTACCGCAGTATCGACAATTCGTACATTACCAATTTCACCTGCTTTGGCAATCCGCAGTTGTTGGTAAGAGTTAAGCAAGCCCGTATACAGCTGTTGTTTGACTTCTACTTCACGGAACAGTTGTAAATATTGACGTTGTAATTCTGGCAAGCGTTTGAGTGTGCCGTCTAACTCTGCAATGCGTTTGTTAATTGCCCCCAATTGTGCATTCATTTGCTGCATCACAGGGTGTTCGTTGGTGTACTTGGCGGCAGCTTCAGCCACTTGTTGCTCTAACTGCGCTTTTTGGGTTTCCAAAGTAATACCTTGGGTTAAATACAACTCAGATTCTTTGGTCACATCGACTGTATTAAACTGTTGGCGGAAACGGTTAAATTCACGTTCTGCGACATCTAATTGTTGTTTCAGTTCTGGGAGTTGGTTTTCCAAAAACTTTAAGGTCTGTGCCGTTTCTGCAGAACGACGCTCAATATTTTGTTGGCTATACGCCGCTAAAATGGCATTTAGTACTTGGGTAATGTGTTGTTTGTCTGACCCTTGGTAATTCAGCCCCAACACGCCTGTTAACTTGCCTCTTTCTGCCACAGAATAGTCAGCGGTTAAGCTTTTCATGGCAGCGGGCAAGCTTTGTTTTTCAATATTATAAGTGTTATCAAAGCTGTCTTGACTAAAAATAGCGACTTTCCACATCCCAAATTCAGACTGTAATTGACTGACTTGGTTTAAAGGTGCTGAAAAAATCACCTGTTCGGTTTCTTCATCGGTCAGGCTGTATTTGCCTTGTGCAAATTTTAAAATTAAGTTTTTATCTTGAAAGTATTGTGGGATATCGAACTGGCGGATATCAAAACTTTTTTGATTGTCTTTAAATAGAACTGACTGAGATGAATATTCACTGTCATATTCATGCTTGGCAATTAAACGATTCCAAAAACTGTCTTCTGTACCCGAAACGCGAATATTTAAATTCAGATGATCAATCACGCTACCCAACACCAAACGTGATTTTAAAATTTCAATTTCAGCTTGTGCAGGTGATTTCTGCTCAATCATGCTGGACAGATCACCCAGTAACGCTGCAGAGGCTCCTTTGCTGTCTTCGACCTGTACCAAAGCATCTACTGCATAGGTGTCTGGCGTAGTTCTTAAATACAGTAAAGCGCAGACGATACTGAGTAGAACGCAAAGGGTAATCATTTTCCATTGTACGATTAAGGAAAAAAATAATTCCTTTAAATCAATGGTGTCTTCGGTGTTGGCGGTTTGGCTCATAGTTTAAATATCAAAAAAGTAGAATTTTAAAAAAGCTAGAGTATCAAGAAACTAGATATATTTTTTCCAGTCGGCAATGCAGGTTTGAATTAACTCGCAGGTCTCATCAAATACGGCCTGATCGTGCTGATAAGGGTCGGCTACGTTTTTACTTTGCCAGTGCCCCAATCTAAAGGTTTTGCCTTTGGCAAAGGGCCAGGTTTGTTCCACATGCTTTTGTTGATTTTGGCTCATCACCAAAATCAGGTCGGCTTTTTTAATTAAGTCTGCATTGAGTTTTTTTGCTACGTGTGGACTCATGTCAATGCCATGACGTTGCATACATAAACGGGCTTTGTCATCGGCTGCATGACCCACCAAGCCTGAAATACCCGCAGATTCAATCTGTAAGTGTGGGAACTGCTGTTTTAAAAAGTATTCTGCCATGGGGCTACGGCAAATATTGCCGATACATACCACCAAAATGTGATTAATTTTCATTATTTACCCAAATTATCTAGTTGATAAAGCACACTAGAGAACGGAATCATCTGATTCACGACACGTTGCCAACGTGCTAAGCCTGATGCATCGACATAGACAATATCATTGCTGCGCATTTTGAACTGGTTAGCGAGCCCAAAGTCACCGATACTGGTTAAATCTAAATGGTAAATTTCAGTCATCGGGCTATTTATATCGCTACGCACTACGTAGATTTTACCTCGACTTGCTGAAAGTGAGTTAATACCTAGACTTTCACCGAGGACATCACTGAGGCTCATGCCTTGTTCACGCATTGGTAAAGATTGGTTTTTGCCAGATTCTCCCATCACATAAATTTTTTGGTTTTCACGTGAGTTGACATAAATTGTGTCATTCGGTTTGATAAGTAAGTTGTGTAAAGAATATCCAGCTTTTTCAAGTTCAATACTATTGAGTACATAACTTTGACCATTTCTAACTAAAGTTAAAGATGCATTGTCACCAAATTGACTATTTACTCCGCCCGCCATACCTAACGCAGTATAAATACTTGTTGGTTGGTCGGTTAGATTAAACTGACCACCTTTCATTACGTTACCTTGGACAGAAAAACGTTGGCCTTGGTAGGAAAGTACGCGAACAATCACATCTGGGGTTTTTAAGTAACGAGCAAGTTGGCTTCGTAATTCCTGATTGACTTGTGTTAGCGATTTTCCAGCAGCTTTATATCGGCCAATAATAGGGAATTGGATATAGCCACTTTGATCAATTTGATAGCCGTTTGATTTAATTGCTTCTTCATTGCTTATTGTATTTGTGGGTGGTGTAATTTCAGGATATGCCCATAAATAAATAGATAAAATATCACCCGGATTTAAACGATAACTTTGTTGTTGTTGGTTGAAGAGATGGGCAAAATTTTGCTGATTTACTTGGGCGGGTTGAACAGCTACTAAATTTTCTTGAGTTAGTTTAATAACATTGACTGTCGAGCCTAAATCAGTCTGAAATGTACCTTCTTTAGGAAGGTCATAGGTTTGTAAGCCTGAAGTAATGGCACAACCCGTCATACTTAGACTTAAAGCTAACATACAGCTATAACGATAGTAACTCACTAGAATACAAATCCTATTTATAAAATTTTTGAATCATTAAAATGCGGGTTTAAGTACCCAAATTACTCATTTTAGAATGTTAAGTTTATACTATTCGCCTAGTACAATATAGCTTTAAATTTGCTTTAAATCGTAAGTTTAATCAAGACATGCATGTATGAATATCTTTTTAAAGATCTTGTTGTTAGTTGAATTTTTTTTAAATGAGTAATGTTGTTTTTATAGGGGAAATTGTTTAATCCTATAAATATTTTTGATTAAAATTACAGTCTTTATAGAACATCGTTACACAATCGAAATTTGATTTTCTGATATAATTTAACGCTATTTACAACATAACGATGATTGATGATTCATCGATGACATAGGCTTCAGTATGTTACAACTCTCCGAATTAAAAATTGCCATAATCGGATTAGGTTATGTCGGTTTACCGCTAGCTGTTGAGTTTGGAAAAAAAGTTCCGGTTGTGGGCTTTGATATTTATCAAAAACGTATTGATGAACTCAAATCTGGTAAAGATCATACTTTAGAAGTCTCTCCCAAAGAATTAGCACAAGCAACACAATTGACCTACAGCACACAATTAGAAGATTTAAAAGACTGTAATTTTTTTATCGTGACTGTCCCAACGCCAATTGACGAATATAAACGTCCAGATTTAACACCCCTTGTTAAAGCTTCTCAAAGTATTGGCAAGGTTTTGAAAAAAAACGATATCGTGGTGTATGAGTCAACGGTTTATCCGGGTGCGACAGAAGAAATCTGTATTCCTGTGCTTGAGCAAGTTTCAGGTTTGAAATTTAACCAAGACTTCTTTGCAGGTTACAGCCCTGAGCGTATTAATCCGGGTGATAAACTGCACCGTGTGACCAATATTCTTAAAATTACCTCAGGCTCCACTCCAGAAGTCGCTGATTTTGTCGATGAAGTCTATAACCTGATCATTGAAGCAGGCACGCATAAGGCACTAAGTATTAAAGTCGCTGAAGCGGCAAAAGTGATTGAAAACACCCAGCGTGACGTCAACATTGCATTGATCAATGAACTGGCTGTGATCTTTAATAAAATGGAGATCGACACCGAAGCAGTACTTCAAGCGGCAGGCACCAAATGGAACTTCTTGCCGTTCCGTCCCGGTCTGGTGGGTGGTCACTGTATCGGCGTTGATCCATACTACCTAACCCATAAAGCGCAGTCGATTGGCTACCATCCTGAAATTATCTTAGCTGGTCGTCGTATCAATGATGGCATGGGTGCTTATGTGGTGACTCAGCTTGTTAAAGGCATGATCAAGAAAAAAATTCAGGTTGAAGGTGCGAAAGTTTTGGTGCTGGGCTTGAGCTTTAAAGAAAACTGTCCTGATATTCGTAATACCAAAATCATTGATATTGTGCATGAGCTTCAGGAATATCACATTCAAGCCGATGTCTATGATCCATGGGTGGATGCATCAGAAGCACAGCATGAATATGGTATTACCCCAGTGCAAACTCTTGAAAACGGTCAATATGATGCTGTGATTTTGGCGGTTGCACATGAGCAATTTAAAGCGATGGGTGTTGATGCAATCCGTGCGCTAGGTAAAGTCAATCACGTGCTGTATGACTTGAAATATGTATTAAGTCAGTCTGAATCTGACCTTCGTTTGTAATAGGACATCTTCATGAATCAGTATCAACAGGTATGTGAGCAACTCCAAGCTCAGCCGAAAACATGGCTCGTGACAGGTGTTGCTGGTTTTATCGGTTCCAATCTTCTAGAAACTTTACTGAAGCTTGATCAAACTGTGGTGGGGTTAGACAACTTTGCTACTGGTCATCAGCATAACCTGAATGAAGTGCAAAGCTTGGTGTCTGTGGAACAATGGGCAAAATTCAGCTTTATTGAAGGCGATATCCGCAAGTTCGAAGATTGCCAAAGAGCCTGTGCAGGAGTGGATTATGTCTTGCATCAAGCTGCACTTGGTTCAGTACCTCGCTCAATTGCCGACCCAATTACCACCAATGACACCAATATCAGTGGTTTTTTGAATATGCTGAGCGCAGCACGTGATGTGGGTGTGGCAAGTTTTACCTATGCCGCAAGTAGCTCAACCTATGGCGATCATCCTGCATTACCAAAAGTCGAAAAAAACATTGGTAATCCATTGTCACCATATGCGGTAACCAAGTATGTCAATGAACTGTATGCGGATGTTTTTGCACGTAGCTACGGTTTTAAAGCGATTGGTCTGCGTTACTTTAATGTTTTTGGTAAACGTCAGGATCCAAATGGTGCTTATGCAGCGGTGATTCCTAAATGGATAGCATCGATGATTGCTGATAAAGATGTTTTCATCAATGGTGATGGTGAAACCAGTCGTGATTTCTGTTTCATTGATAATACCGTGCAAGCCAATATTTTGGCGGCGACAGCATCGGATGAAGCAAAAAATCAGGTCTATAACGTGGCTGTAGGTGACCGTACCACGCTCAATGATTTGTATCGTGCCATTCAATCTGCGCTTGCGAGCAACGATGTACAGTTTGAGCGTGATCCTGTATACCGTGATTTTCGTGCCGGGGATGTACGTCATTCACAAGCGAGTATCGACAAAATTCAGCAACACTTGGGTTATGTACCTGAATTTAAAATTGCTGAAGGCATTCAATTGGCGATGCGTTGGTACGTCAATAATTTGAAATGATGATGCTTGAATGATTGCGAAACTGTTCGCAAAGTATCGGTCGATTGGACTGATTACTTTAAGTTTACTGGCAGGTGCGATAGTCACATTTATCGCACTTCCTGTTTTGACACGTCTATATTCTGTTGCTGACTTTGGTGTTTACGGTATTGCTTTAGCTATCGTTAGTATTTTATCGACGGTAGCGAATTTACGCCTTGATCAAGCCTTATTGGTGGCAGAAAAACAGGATAAAAAAAGCCTGATTTTTGAAGGGGCCGTGTTCTCTACAGTCATTGCTGTGATCAGTGGCATGGTCATCAGCTTTATTTTAAACGTTGAAATGGCTTTTGCTGTGGCGGCTGGTGTGCTTGCCAATACACTAATTCAAAGTCTGTATAATTATCAATTTTCCACCCATCAAGAATATTTCTGCGCAGGTTTAAATATTTTTCGCAGTACCCTAGTTGTAGCGGTTCAACTGTCTTTACCATTGGTCATGCAGATCAGTTTGGTGAATAGCTATAACGTCAGCTCGATCATCATGATTGTGGTGGTGCTGATCTATTTCATGAAGCATCAACTGTATCAAGTCAGTTGGCAGGCCTTTAAAAATTATAAAGACTTTATTTATAGCAATACGCGACATGCCTTGCTGAATAGTTTTTCGCATAATTTGCCTTATTATGTGGTATCGCATTTTGTGGGTGTGCAGGCGATGGGTTTCTATGCCATTGTCGAGCGTACTTTGCGTGTGCCAATCAACCTGATTTCGCAAACCTTGCGTCAGTTCTTTATTCGTCAATTTAAAAACACAGAATCCAATCAAAATGCACTCAAGGCGAGTGTGCTGCTTAGTCTGGTTTCACTGCCCTTATTTGTGATATTTTTAATTCTGCCTGAATCAGTTTATTTATGGATTTTTGGCAGGGAGTGGGTTGGTATTTCAACGTATTTTCAAATTTTAGCTTTGGGCTATTGGGCGATTTTCTGTAATCCACCAAGCTCGGCTTTTCTGATTGCCAAGCGCAACAGCCACGTTTTATTTAAACTGCAAATCATTGAACTGATCATCAAATTTGTATTATTTGCAGGCTTATATGTTTTATTTGACGATAAAATTTATATGCTGTTAGCGGTCCCTGTGGCGCTGATCATCTATAACTTTGCCATTTTATATGTGGTGTGGAGAAACAAAAACTGATGTTTTTTAAACTACTAAAACTGATGAGTTGGTTCACTGCACAATGTCGTCAACAATTTTATAACCTGGCTTTTGGTACGAAGTTTCGCTATTTCGGCAAAGGCTGTACGGTTGATATTCGTGGAAAAGTGAAGATCGGCAACAATGTTTATATTGGCGATCATGTCAGTTTAATTGTTGAAAATGGTGCGGTGTTAGAAATTGCCGACAACAGTTTTATTGGTGAAAACTGCTATATCAAATGCTTTGGCGGCAAGGTTTCAATTGGTAAAGATGTCAGTATGAATTCCAAGTCGTATATCAATGGCTGTGGTGGCGTCACGATTGGTGATAACACCCGTATTGGTACACAAAGTATTATTATTGCGAGTAATCATAAATTTGGTGAGCCTGATCTTTTGGTCAAAGATGCGATTACCAAACTCGGTGTCAGTTTAGGTGAAAACATTTGGCTTGGCGCACGTGTGACAGTTTTAGATGGCGTAACGATTCCAAGCAATAGCGTGATTGGTGCTTGTAGTTTGGTGTCTAAACCGCTTGATGAGGCGGGTGTTTATGTCGGCAGTCCTGTCAAAAAAATCAAAGCATTTTAAAGCAAGTTTCATGTGACTTGGACATTCATATCCTAAAGCGAATTTTCAGCGTAAAATATCCAGCGATTTTTCCTCTTTTTTAGAACCTGATATAGGTCATGTATATGGCATTGATTGTTTCTGCTTCTCGACAGCTGTTTGATTTAGCTTATTTTATGGCTAAGGGCAGTGTGGCTTTTGCACGTAGAAAAGGGGTGAAGGTCGGTGAAAACTGTCGAATCTATATTAAAAATTGGGGCTCAGAACCGTTTTTAGTTTCCATTGGTGATCATGTGACTGTGACTTCAGGGGTAAAGTTTATTACCCATGATGGCAGTACCTGTTTGGTCAAAGATGCTCATGGTAAACGCTATCAACGTTTTGCCCCGATTCAGATCGGCTCGCATGTGTTTATTGGGGTAAATACGATTATTATGCCGGGTGTAAAGATTGGCTCGAATGTGGTGATTGGTGCAGGTTCGGTGGTGACCAAAGACATTCCTGACCATAGTGTGGCGATTGGGGTGCCAGCCAAAGTGGTGTCGAGCTTTGCCGATTATCAAGCCAAAATTCAAAGCACCTGTGCCAGTGACAGCGACTTGGTTGATATCACCGATTATCATGAGCGTGTAGAACGTGCCATGGCAATTCAAGCCTCAAAAACCTCAGATTAATGCTCTCCCATTTCATGTTATTTAGGTTGGATTATGTTGAATAAAGTCATGTTCTTTTTGCCAAGCTTGGGCGGTGGTGGTGCAGAACGTACGGTCATTCAACTTGCCAACAGTTTTGCTGAACAAGGGCTGAAGATTCATTTGGGCGTGTGCGATCTGAGTGGTGAAAAAGCTAAACTATTACCTGAAGTGAGCGCAAAAATTGACTTGGTGAATTTTGATTGTGGCCGAGTGATGAATAGCATCACCCCCTTAAAAATAAACATGAAAGCCGAACAATATGATTGCGTTGTTGCGACACAAACCCATACCAATATTGTGGCAGGCATTGCGAAAAAATTGGCAGGCGTTCAAACACGGTTAATCTTGCGTGAAGTCTCTACGCCGTCGAAAAACATGAAATTACAGGGCATCGCCAAGTTTGTGCTCAAAACTTTGGTGAATTGGACGTATCCGATGGCACAACAAGTGGTCTGTGTGTCTAAAGGTGTTGAAGCTGATTTTCGTGAATATTATGCTTATAAAAACAAGAATCTAAGTAGCATTTATAATCCAGTTTTAGATGATACCTATTTTGAAAAACTAAAAGCTCCTGTCACACACAAATTTTTTAATGACAGCAACAAAGTTATTTTGGCAGTCGGGCGTTTGACCGAAGCCAAGAATTTTGGTTTCCTAATTCGAGCTTTTAAAGCTTTACGTGATCAGCATGCAGATACACGCCTGATTATTTTAGGTGAAGGTGAATTACGCACAGAGTTTGAAACTTTGGTGGCTGAATTAGGTTTAAAAGATGCTGTGGATTTACCCGGTTTTGATGCCAACCCCTATGCCTATTTTAAATATGCATCGCTGTTTGTTTTAAGTTCGAATTGGGAAGGTTTGCCGGGGGTGCTGATTCAGGCATTGGCGTCAAAAGTCAAAGTCGTGAGTACCGATTGCCCAAGTGGTCCACGTGAAATTTTAGAGTATGCTAAATTTGGCTTATTGGTCGAATGTAATGATCAAATAGGTCTGACCCAAGCGATGCAAAAAGCGATTTTTGCGGAGTATGTGCAATACTCAGATGCCGACTTTACAGCTCATATACAGCAATTCCATAAACACACCGTGCTGAAACAGTATTTAAGCATGATGGAGTCTGCATCATGAGCAAGCCGTTAATGGTGCATGTGATCACCAATTTTGCAGGCGTCGGTGGTGCGGAAATGATGTTGGCACGTTTGATTCAATTTACTGAAAATCAGTATCAGCATGTGATCATTAGTTTGATGAAAACATCGGATGTATATCAAAGCACACTCGATCGTTGTCAGTCACATTATGCATTGCAGTGGAATGGCTTAAATACCTTAGGCACGATTCAAAAATTACGTGGCTTACTGAAACAATTACAGCCGAAAACTGTGCAATGCTGGATGTACCACGCCAATGCATTGACCAGTCTCAGTGTCATCGGTTTAGCCCAAAAGCCAAATGTGGTCTGGGGAATTCATCATTCGCTTGCATCCCCAAAAGATGAATCGATCAGTACTAAAATTGCTTTGGTTTTAAGTAGGGTTTTATCGAAACAGCCCAGAGCCATTATTTATTGTGCGCATTCTTCTAAGCAACAACATGCTGATTTTGGTTTTCAAAATGCCAACCAGCATGTGATTGCCAATGGGGTGTTTCTCGATAAATTTCAGCCTAATCTACAGTTGCATGAACCGATGGTGATTGGATTTGCTGGTAATTATCGACATGCCAAAGGTTACCCATATTTATTTGAAACCATGGGGTTGCTCAAAAATGAAAACATCATTTTTAAAATTGCAGGTAGCGGAGCAAACTTAGATCATCCCGAAGTAAAAGTTTTGTTTGAGCAGTATCAATTGAACAGCCAAAAGGTGCATCTGCTGGATCAAATTTCGGATATGCCAGTCTTTTACCAATCGATTGATGTATTCCTCATGACCTCGATTACCGAAGGTTTTCCAAATGTGCTGGTGGAAGCGATGGCATCGGGTTTGCCCTGTATCAGTACCGATGTGGGTGATGCCAAATACATTGTGCAGGAATTAGGATCAATTGTGCCACCACGCAATGCACAAGCCTTGGCAGAGGCAATTTTGGCTTATGTACAAAAAGTACCAGCAGAAAAACAAGGCTTAAAACAAGCGACCCGTAAACGAGTCGAGCAGAATTTCAGTATTGACAATGTCAGCCATCAATATATGCAGGTGTGGAGTCAACAGGTATGAAATTTTTAATGATTAGTAGTTTCTTGCCATCAGTGCTGAATTTTCGTGGCAAATTATTGAAAGAGATTGCTACTCAAGACTATGAAATTCACATCATGGCACCTGAATTTGCTAGCTTTCCGGAAGAACTGCAAAAACTTGAAGCATTGGGTTATCACCTGCATGAAATTCCAATGCAACGTACTGGCACCAATCTAATTGCTGATCTCAAACTATTAAAAAACTTGTATCAACAAATCCGTCAACTTCAGCCGGATTATGTGTTGTCTTATACCATTAAACCGGTCATCTACGGCACGCTCGCATCATGGTTGGCAAAAGTACCGCATCGTTTTGCACTCATTACGGGTTTGGGCTATGCCTTTCAAAATGTCGAATCAGGCAAGCGCAGTCTTTTCCAAAAAATGGTGCATGGTTTGTATGCCCAAGCTTTAAAACATAGCGATAAAGTCTTTTTCCAAAATCCGGATGATTTAAAGCTGTTTCAAGATATGCAGTTGCTCGATGCCAACAAGCCGAATGTGGTGGTGAATGGGTCAGGGGTGAATGTACAAGATTTTGATGTGATGCCATTACCAAAAAATGCGCAAGGACAAGTGAAGGCGTCATTTTCATTAATTGCACGCCTTTTAGGGGATAAAGGTGTGCGTGAATATGCTGAAGCGGCACGGATCATCAAAGGTCAATATCCTGAAGCGGAGTTTCATTTGGTCGGTTGGATTGATGACAATCCTTCAGCCATTTCCCAAACCGAATTGGATACTTGGATTGCAGATGGACGCTTAAAATTCTGGGGTAAACTCAGTGATGTACGTCCTGCCATTGCGGAAAGCTCAGTCTATGTCTTGCCATCTTATCGTGAAGGTACACCACGTACGGTTTTAGAAGCTATGGCCATGGGGCGTGCAGTGATTACTACCGATGCGCCGGGCTGCCGTGAAACGGTTTCGAATGGCGTGAATGGCTATCTCGTTGGGGTGAAATCGGTCGATGATCTGGTACAAGCCATGCAGTACTTTATTGAAGATCCAAAATTGATTGAGTCAATGGGACAGCGTTCGCGAGAAATCGCTTTAAATAAATATGATGTACATCAGGTGAATCAGCATATGCTGACAGAGATGCAACTAATTTCTCAGCCATGACCGAAATGAAGCGGCTAGATAGGATAATAATTCAGAGATGATTTTATGATTTTGAAATATATCAAAAGTGACTTGTATCGATATACGGGCAAGATCAGCTTTCAACTATTTTTAAAAAACTATTTATTTAATCGTGGTTTTAACTTTTCATTTTGGTTGCGTTTAGCCAGTTCCAAATCGTTCTGGGCAAAATTTGCCTATCCCGTTTATTATTACAAAAAGAAGAAATATGGAATCGATATTCATATTACGACCCAGATCGGCTATGGACTCTATATCGGTCATGGCGGTCCGCTGGTTGTAAATCCTTCCACGATCATTGGGAATAACGTGAATTTATCGCAATTTACCACTATTGGGGCAAATGGTGGTCGTCAGGCTGCTGAAATTGGCGATAACGTTTATATTGGTCCTCAAGTCTGTATTATTGACCATGTTAAAATTGGAGCCAATGCAACGATTGGCGCAGGGAGTGTTGTCACCAAGGATATTCCTGAAGGTGCCACTGCTGCGGGTAATTATGCGAAAGTGTTGAATAGGAATAATCCAGGCGGATTGGTGAATAGACGTTGGACAGATCTATAAGGTGCAGATGATGTTAAAACGTATAATTGATATTACGGTTGCTTCAACCGCTTTAATCCTGTTATCACCAGTATATTTCGCTGTTGCTCATAAAGTGAAAAAGAATTTAGGTTCGCCTGTGCTATTTCGTCAGGTACGCCCGGGGCTACACGGTAAGCCTTTTGAAATGATCAAGTTCCGCACTATGAAGGATGCGCTCGATGCAGAAGGCAAGCCATTACCTGATAGTGAGCGTCTCACTCCATTTGGCAAAATGCTACGCGCCACAAGTCTCGATGAAATGCCTGAACTGTGGAACGTGATTAAAGGCGATATGAGTATTGTCGGTCCACGCCCACTGCTGATGGAATATCTGCCTTTATATAATAGTGAGCAAGCCAAACGTCATAACGTGCGTCCGGGCATTACGGGTTATGCGCAAGTCAATGGGCGCAATGCCATTTCTTGGGAAAAGAAATTTGAACTCGATACATGGTATGTTGAACATCAATCGCTATGGCTCGATTTTAAAATCATGCTGAAAACCATTAAAAAAGTCATCGCCAAGGATGATATCAGTGCCGAAGGCGAGGCAACCATGAGCAAATTTACCGGCACTCCGGATCAAAAATAATGACAAAATTGTATGCAATTTATGGGGCTTCAGGCTGTGGACGCAGTTTAATGCCTGTGGCGCGTCAGCAATTGGCACGTGAACAAGACCACTCTGAAATCGTGTTTATTGATGATGCTTTGACGGAAATAGGTGTGGTGAATGGTCATCGTGCCATGAATTATCAAGTTTTTTTAAATGAATCAGCATCTGACAAGTTTGTTCAAATTGCGATTGCCAATAGTCGTGTACGAGAAAACATTGCCCATCGTTTAGAAGCAGATGCTATTCAGCTTTGGTCAATTAGGGCGGACAATGTGATTGTGATGGATGAAGCACAGATCGCTGAGGGTTCGGCCTTAAGTCCATTTGTCAGCATTACTTCCAATATTAAAATTGGAAAATGCTTCCATGCCAATTTATATAGCTATGTGGAGCATGATTGCATCATTGGGGATTTCGTTACCTTTGCACTAGGCGTAAAATGCAACGGCAATATCCACATCCATGACCATGCTTATATTGGCGCAGGTGCCATGATTAAGCAGGGCACGCCCGATCAGCCATTAGTCATTGGCGAAGGAGCGATTGTTGGTATGGGCGCTGTGGTCACCAAAAGCGTGCCTGCGGGTGTCACGGTGGTCGGCAACCCTGCACGTATTGTGCACCCAAATAGATTTTAAACTCCATTTTTAGACTGAGAAAACTCCATGTTAAACAGTGCATTTGAGCCTTGGCCGAGCTTTACCCAAGCAGAAGCCGATGCGGTATCAAAGGTCCTTTTGTCCAATAAAGTCAATTATTGGACGGGGCAGGAATGCCGTGAATTTGAAAAGGAATTTGCACATTTTGCAGGAACGAAGCATGCGGTTGCCGTAGCGAATGGTACGGTAGCACTGGATTTAGCTATCAAAGCCTTAGGCATTGGCACAGGTGATGATGTAATTGTCACGTCACGTACCTTTTTAGCTTCGGCAAGCTCGATTGTCACCGCAGGGGCTAATCCAATTTTTGCCGATGTCGAACTCGACTCACAAAATATCTCACGCCATACCATCGAAGCGGTACTTACACCGAATACCAAAGCCATTATCTGTGTGCATTTGGCAGGTTGGATGTGTGATATGGATCCGATCATGCAATTTGCCGAGGAAAAAGGCATCTTCGTGATTGAAGATTGTGCCCAAGCGCATGGTGCAATGTATAAAGGCAAATCTGCCGGTTCAATCGGACATATTGGCGCATGGTCATTCTGCCAAGACAAAATTATGACCACCGGTGGTGAAGGCGGAATGGTCACCACCAATGATGAAAATCTTTGGAAAAAAATGTGGTCATACAAAGACCATGGTAAAAACTTTGATAGCGTCTATAACAAACAACATCCACCGGGTTTTCGTTGGTTGCATGACTCTTTTGGGACCAACTGGCGCATGATGGAAATGCAGGCGGTGATTGGCCGTTTGCAATTGAAACAGATGCCAAACTGGACAGTGAAACGCAATGCTCATATGGCACGTATCCAAGCGGTGTTTGAACAGAGTCCTTATTTCACTGTTGCGAAGCCATCGTCTGATTATGTGCATGCTGCTTATAAATGTTATGTACAAGTCAACGTGGACGCTTTGCCTGAAGGCTGGTCACGTGATCGCATCATGGCAGAAATCTCAGCGCAGAATGTGCCGTGTTTTAGTGGTTCATGTTCAGAAGTGTATTTAGAACATGCTTTTGAAGGTACACCGTGGCGTCCTGAACAACGATTGGAGAATGCCAAAGCTTTAGGAGAAAGTAGTCTGATGTTCTTGGTGCACCCAACGTTGTCTGAACAAAGCATTCAACAGACGCTTGATGCGATTCAAAGCGTGATCGCGAAGATTTAGGCTAAAAACAGCGTATAATCACGCCGTGCTTTTTAGCTCAAGATAGCTGAGCCTCAATGAAAGATTTTATTCGTTCTATTGCATCCTTACCGCGTCGCCAAAAACAGGTGGTTTTGGTGACCATGGATATGTGTATGTTGCCACTGATGATGTGGCTGGCCTATGCCATTCGTTTGGCACGTCCAAATGTGACGGTGATGCAAGGGCTAGAGGCTTGGTATATCTATGTGGCGATCTGTGGTGTGGTAATTTTTGCCTTACTCGGGATTTATCGCGCCATTGTTCGGTCCTTTAACGAAGATTATTTACTGCGGATTTCGATTGGCACATTCCTGCAAATCGTGGCTCTATATTGCATTAAAAAACTGGATGTGGCCTTTATTCCGATGAGTATTCCACTGATGTATGGCTTTATGCTGTTTTCATACATGTGGTGGAGTCGTGCGGTGATTCGTTATGCGACTTTAAAAACCTTTGCCAAAAAACAAAGCCGTAAACGTGTCGCGATTTATGGTGCAGGGCTGGCAGGACAACAAATTGCTGCGGCATTAAACCGTTCTGATGATTATCTACCTGTATACTTTATTGATGATAAAAAATCACTACGTGGTCAATCCTTAAGTGGTTTAAAAATTTACTCACCGAAAAAAGCCCAAAAGAAA
Source organism: Acinetobacter lwoffii (assembly GCF_002321025.1). Classification (GTDB taxonomy): domain Bacteria; phylum Pseudomonadota; class Gammaproteobacteria; order Pseudomonadales; family Moraxellaceae; genus Acinetobacter; species Acinetobacter lwoffii_Y. The sequence continues at coordinate 13,214 of NZ_DCLL01000057.1, read as the reverse complement.
CTCGGTAAATTTGGCATCGAAGAAGTATTACTTGCCATGCCATCTGTAGGGCGAGCGCGTAAAAAAGAAATCATTGAGTCTTTTGATGCGACTGATGTCAAAATCATGGAGCTTCCTGGTGTGACCCAGTTGGTCGATGGTCAAGTCAAAGTATCTGATATCCGTGAAGTGGATATTATTGATTTACTCGGCCGTGACCCTGTACCGCCCAAACCTGAACTGTTAGAAAAAAATATTAAAGATAAAGTGGTGATGGTGACTGGCGCAGGAGGCTCTATTGGCTCGGAACTTTGTCGTCAGATCATTAAGCACCAACCGAAGGTATTAGTGCTGTTTGAAATGTCTGAATTTGCGCTGTATTCCATTGATCGCGAATTACAAAACGCAGGTGTAGAAGTAGTGCCTATACTAGGTTCTGTGACTCACCAAATAAAATTGGAATGTATATTGCAAAAGCATGCTGTGCAAACGGTTTACCATGCAGCAGCTTATAAGCATGTGCCCTTGGTTGAAGCCAACCCGTTTGAAGGGATCTATAATACTTCAATTGGTACGGCCCGTAGTGTTGATGCCGCTGTGGCTCAAGGGGTTGAAACCTTTGTCTTGATTTCTACTGACAAAGCTGTACGTCCAACCAATGTCATGGGTGCATCGAAACGGATGGCAGAATTGTATTGTCAAGGTTTAGCTGCCACAAAACCTCAAACACAAATCAGTATAGTGCGTTTTGGTAATGTATTAGGTTCATCAGGTTCTGTCGTCCCTTTGTTTAAAAAGCAGATTGCTAAAGGCGAGCCTGTTACAGTAACGCACCCAGAAGTTACGCGTTATTTTATGACCATTCCTGAAGCTGCGCAGTTGGTGATTCAGGCGGGTGCGATGGGGACAGGCGGTGATGTGTTTATATTGGATATGGGCGAGCCAGTTAAAATAGTAGACTTAGCTAAACAAATGATTCGTTTGAGTGGTTTTCGAGCTATAGATGAAAATGGTATAGGTGATATTGAGATACAATTTACAGGTCTACGTCCGGGTGAAAAGTTATATGAAGAATTGTTGATTGATGCTGACAATGTTGAAAAAACGGATCATGAAAGGATATTAAAGTGTTATGAAAAAGGCTGTGAGTTTGGAATGATTTCTAAATGTTTTGAAAGATGGCAATTAAGTTTTATCAGTAAAAATACAATAGTCAACTTGTATAAGGACTTGGAAAAATATGTGGATGGATATCGTTACCGTGTTCAAGATTAATGAAAGTCAGCCAAGATATTACTTCGAGTAATCGTATGTTAAGTTGGTTTTATTCTTAAGAAGATAATATCTTAACTTAATTAGACCTCTTGCGTTGATTAAAATTTAATCAGTTATAAGCGTTGATTTTTAAATAAATATCAAAGTCTAAAATAGTCAAAAATGATACTTTCGCAAGAGGTCTATTGTGTATTTATTGTTTTTTAGTGGATTTACGATGAATCATGTGTATTAATTCGTATTTTAAAATGATAGCTCATTTAGATAAATAATAGGGGGATTTTGAATGTATAAAATAACTGTTGTTGGTACAGGTTATGTTGGGCTATCAAATGCAATGCTTTTTGCATTGAAACATGAGGTAATTGCACTAGATATAGATAAAACTCGCGTGCAATTACTTCAACAGCGAAAATCACCTATTCAGGATGAATTGATTGAACTATATCTTGCCAAAGATATTGATTTTCAAGCCACGCTTGATTCGACACTTGCTTATGCCAATGCCGAAGTGATTATTGTTGCAACACCGACCAATTACGATGAGCAAACCAATTACTTTGACACCAACTCTATCGAACAGGTTTTAAAAGATTTAAACCATCGAAACAGCCAGGCCATTATTGTAATTAAATCTACCATTCCTGTGGGTTTTACTCAAAAAATGCAGGAACAGTATCCAAATTTGAACATTGTATTTTCACCCGAATTTTTACGTGAAGGGAAAGCACTTTTAGATAACTTATACCCGTCACGTATTGTAGTCGGTGACACGTCAGAAATAGGCCAAAAGATAGGTGCACTGTTTAAATCGGGCAGCTTAAAAGAAGACGTAGATGTTCTTTTAATGGATTCGACTGAAGCAGAAGCTGTAAAACTATTTTCAAATACATACTTGGCCATGCGGGTTGCATATTTTAATGAGCTAGATACCTATTGCGCCTCGCGTGGCTTAAATAGTAAAGACATTATTAATGCTGTAGGTAAAGACCCACGTATAGGGACGCATTACAACAATCCATCGTTTGGCTATGGGGGGTATTGCCTACCTAAAGATACCAAGCAATTACTTGCAAATTATCAGGATGTACCACAAACCCTGATTTCTGCAATTATTCAATCTAACACGACACGTAAAGATTTTATTGCAGAGCAAATTGTTAAGAAAAAGCCTAAAACAGTAGGTATTTACCGACTGGTAATGAAAGCAGGCAGTGATAATTTTAGACAGTCTGCGATACAAGGCATTATGAAGCGCCTGAAAGCAAAGGGTATACGTGTGGTAGTATATGAACCTGTGCTTCAAGAAGCCTCTTTCTTTGGCTCAGATGTCATAAATGACTTAGCAGAGTTCAAACAACTAAGCGATATCATTATTGCAAACAGAATTGTATCGGATCTGAATGATGTACTTGAGAAAGTATTTACGCGTGATCTGTTTGGTGACAATTAATTCATACAATTTTGAGATATGGATACGATTATGAAAACAATTGCCATGGTAGTGATATTGTATGGAAAGCATTTTGAAGAATCTAAAACGTTACAAAGTTTAATCAAATTTTCACATCAACTGGATCAATTGCTGATCGTAAATAATGGACCAGAAAGTTTAGATAGCCATGATCCTTTTTTTATGGCGTTGTCAAAAAAACATAAGCGTGTAGAATTTGAAAATCAAATTCAGAATAAACCATTAAGCTGGATTTATAATGATTTTATAAATTCTATTGATGCGGACTATTATGCGTTATTTGATGATGACACTGAGATTAATCTTGACTATGAAATTTTTTTATTTCAAATGACTAATATTGATCTTGAGTTGCCAAAAATAATCTCGATTGTAGATGAAAAACAGTACTATCCAAAACTTAATGAGCAAATAATTTCTGAACATGGCCTAATAGAAAGTGGAGGTGAGTTGTTCTCGATAGGGTCAGGTCTTATCATTTCTAATAAAATAAAAAATACTTTTAAAAAATATAATTTAGAAATTTTTGACTCAAGATTTGCATTATATGGAGTTGATTTTAGTTTCTTTAGACGGTTAAATAAACTTGGAAGAGAGAGTTTTTTAATTTCTTCTCAAACTTTTTTAAATCATTCTTTATCGAGAATAGAAGAGGAAAATACTAATCCGTGGCGTCAGAAGGAAAGACTTTATGATGAGGTTTTAAGTATAAAGTATTATAGTAAATATACATTATTTAATATAATTAAGCTAAGCTTCAAAAAAATAAAAAGAAAAGAGTACAATGATTTCTTTACTGTAGTATATATATATATATTAGGTAACCATCCAAGATGTAAAATCTAATTAAGGAGTCTTTATTTTATGAAATGGGTTACAATTTTTGAAAGATATGAAGATTTTCATTTTGTAAAAGATGTTGGACAGGTACCTTATCATGCATCAAAAATTTTAAATTATGATGTAGAGTTATGGCGTAAAGGCTTTAATGAAAATATAGAAGTTGTTGATGGGTTTAATTTGATAACTATTAATGCTAATGAGAAAACAACAAAAGTCTCTATGGGAATAGTGAAAAAAATAATAGTAAATGCTAGAAAAATTAATGTATTGCAGTTGTTTCATTTGCGAAAGTATAGTTTGGTTTATGCTTTAGTGTATAAAATATTTAATCCTAAAGGGTATGTCGTAATAAAATGTGATGCTACAGATTGTTATCCTAATTTTAGTTTTTTTAATAAAATTATATTGTTTATATTTTTAAGAATTTTTATTAATAAAATTACTGTAGAACATACATCTTGGTCTAATTTTTTTAGTGAAAATAACATCAGAGTTGAATATATACCAAATGGAGTTAGTGAGTTATATTACAAAGGTAATTCAAATGTTCAGAAAAAATCTGTACCAAATATGTGCTTTGTAGGAAAATGTGGCGATGAAAGAAAAAATGTGTGGGAGCTGATTAATGCGTTGAGTCGATTACCTCAGGATTTAGAGTGGTGTTTAAATTGCGTAGGTGGAGAGACAGATTCTTTTAAAATTGAAATAGAAAAATATTTTAATTTACATCCGCACTTAAAAGAAAAAATAGTTTTTCGTGGGTTTGTAAATCCAGATGCAATGAAAGAGTTGTACAGTGAAAGTCATATTTTCATAATGACTTCATTATCAGAAGGTTATCCACTATCTACTATCGAAGCCTGCTGGATGGGATGTTGCCCAATTTTATCCAAAAATTCTGGAGGTAATGACTTAATTAAAAGTTCTGATGGATATATTTATGAAGATGAAAATAATTTGGCAGAAATTTTACAATCTCTAATATTAAATATAGATATGGCAGTTAAAAAAGGTGCGATTTGCTCTAATTATGTAAAGAAGAATAATGATTGGAGAGATAATATTAAGAGAATAGCTAGAGTAAATTCATGAAAGATACCATCTTGAAAACAGCTTTAGCTTATGCTCTAGGCTCTTTAATAGCACAGATAATAAATTTAATCTCTGTCTTTATCTTTATGCGAGAATTAACTCTTGCAGAGTTTGGGCTCTATGGATTAGTTTTCGAATGTTTCGCATTATTGCAAATGGTTGTATTTAATTCTTTTAGAAATATATATCTGCAAGATTTTAGATTGGGTAAGGTTGATTTAAGTGAAAAGGTCTTTATTCAGTTAACTTTGGGAAGTATCGTACTTATTTTAGTTAGTATTTTATGTATATTGATATTTAAAATAAATTTAAATTTGTCGATTTTTTTGTTTCTTTCTTTGTTTTTAAATGGGTTATCAATTCCGATTTTTGCAAAGTTTCTGGTTGAAAATAAAAGATTTATATTGATCTCAAAAGATATTTTAATATCAATATTTGTGTTGGCAACCGCCTATTATACAACTAGATCTAATACTAGATTTGATATACAGTCAATAATTATAATACAAATTATAATTAGTGGTATAGTTTCTTTCTTGTTTTTCTTATTTTATTTTAAAAAAGGTTTGTTTTCAATTAGTATTTTTAAATTTAGATTGGAACTGTTTAGATCGGTATGTATTTTTTTAGGCATATTTTTTATTAATTCATTTTATAATAAGATGGCTGTGATTGCGTTTAATAATTTTGGTAATGTTATTTACTTGGCAATATACTTGGGTGCATTAAAATTTATTTCTCCATTTATGTTTGTAAATAATGCATTAGTGCAGGCATATATACCTAAATTCATTTCTGAAGATTTTAAGGGTTTTGACTCAAAAGGTTTTTTTCACTTCTTTTTACCAGCTATCTTTATTTCGATATGTATCGTTAAATTTTTTCCACTAGCTCTGAATATCTTAGGCTTAGAGAAATATTATCAATCCTATGATGTGGTTAAAATCTTGGTTATTTATTTGGTTGCCATTTTTATATATAGTCCTTTATCAAACTTTATAAATGTTAATGGTGGCCAAAAAATAGTTTTAAGTACCAATTTTTTTGTTTTTTTATGCTATATTTTGTTTTTATTTCTACTTATTAAGTTTAATATTTTTTCTCCAAAAACAGTTGCAGCTAGTTATGTTTTTTTAGAAACTTTAATTATATTGATTTATTGTATTTATTTAAAAAATAAACTAACTGTTTCGCCGTTGTATATTATTTCTCCATTTGCACTCTGGGCATGTTTGCTTTTTTCACTTCTTTATTGAAAGAGGGGCAGAGTAAAACTTGAAGTGCGACATAAACCACCTAATTAATTTAAAGGGTTTATGGAGTATATAAAATTGTCATGCCATCATCTTAACTTTGAAGATCGTACTGCATTAATGCTTGAGTCAAGAAAAGAAGGCTTTTCACCCAGAAAATTTGCTGAACTTATTAAAAGACATCCTAGTACGATCTATCGTGAACTTAAAAGAAATAGCATCAATGACGTTTATCAAGCTCGATATGCTTCTGATAACACCTTCGCTAGACGTAGACGTGGTCACAGAAAACTCAAAATCGACTCAATCCTCTGGAGATTTATTGTTGAAGCGATCCGTTGTTTATGGTCTCCTCAGCAAATATCGAAGCGTTTAAAGACATTTCCTGATTTGGATCAAACAATGAATGTAAGCCATACAACGATTTACTCAACTATACGAGCATTACCAAAGGGT
>NZ_DCLL01000057.1:0-6577 GCF_002321025.1 Acinetobacter lwoffii | reverse complement strand
TTGGCTTACACCATTAGAGAAGTTTGCTCAGCTTGTTGATTATCATAAGGCTTTTGAAACTGTCGCACCTCATGTTTGAATTCGCCAGGTGTCAAATTTATATTGTTGTTTTAATCTTAATCTGTACTTTTTGAGTATGTTAATGTTTTAAAAAATTTAGGATGATGAGTTAATGAAAATTTTAGTTACAGGTGGTGCTGGTTTTATTGGTTCGGCAGTGGTACGTCATATTATTCAGGATACTGATAATATTGTACTCAATGTCGATAAACTAACCTATGCTGGTAATTTGGAGTCATTGGCAACCGTCGCAGACAATTCGCGTTATCAGTTTTCTCAAACAGATATCTGTGATCGTGCTGCATTAGATCAGTTGTTTGAAACGTTTCAACCAGATGCTGTCATGCACTTGGCAGCAGAGTCTCATGTTGACCGTTCGATTACAGGATCAGCAAAATTTATTGAAACCAATATTATTGGAACTTATCAGTTATTAGAAGCTGCAAGACATTATTGGAATGGTCTCGCAGAAGATAAAAAAGCAGAGTTCCGCTTTCATCATATTTCAACAGATGAAGTGTATGGTGACTTAGAAGGTACAGAAGATTTATTTCTGGAAACTACACCATATGCACCGAGCTCTCCGTATTCTGCGAGTAAAGCCAGTTCTGACCATTTAGTACGTGCTTGGCATCGTACCTATGGCTTACCTGTGGTATTAACGAATTGCTCTAATAACTATGGACCATATCACTTTCCAGAAAAGCTTATTCCGCTTGTTATTCTAAATGCACTTGCTGGAAAGCCTTTGCCTGTCTATGGGAATGGTGATCAGATTCGCGACTGGTTGTATGTTGAAGATCATGCACGTGCTTTATATAAAGTTGTAACTGAAGCTGAAGTTGGAGAAACTTATAATATTGGTGGACACAATGAACAGCAAAACATTGATGTTGTGAAAGCGATTTGCAATTTACTCGAAGAGCTAGCACCCAATAAGCCAGAGGGTATCGCAAACTATCAAGACTTGATCACTTATGTAAAAGATCGCCCTGGGCATGACTTACGTTATGCCATTGATGCCAGTAAAATTAAGAAAGATCTGGGTTGGGTGCCTGTTGAAACTTTTGAGTCTGGATTGCGTAAAACAGTTGAATGGTATCTGGCAAATCAGGAGTGGGTAAAGCATGTGCAAAGCGGCGAGTACCAAAACTGGGTACAAAACCAATACCAAGCCTAGGTGCAAGAGATGAGTCACATGAAAATACTGATATTGGGCAAAAATGGACAAGTCGGCTGGGAATTACAACGATCGCTTCAGCCCTTAGGTGAAGTCATTGCTTTAGATCGACATGAAGATGTTGAGCATGGTTTTTGTGGTGATATCACAAATTTTAAAGCCATTGAAAAAGTGATACAAACATTCCAACCTGATATTGTGCTCAATGCAACTGCTTATACAGCTGTAGATAAAGCCGAATCTGAACAAGATCAAGCGGATTTGATTAACCACCTCGCTGTTGCAAATCTTGCAGAGCAGTGCAAACAGCAGAATGCATTGTTCATACATTATTCAACCGATTATGTATTCAATGGTGTGGGTACAAATGCCTGGGCTGAAGATGATATCAAAGCACCCATAAATCATTATGGACGTACTAAACGTGATGGTGAAATTGCATTAGAAAATAGCCAAGTGCGTTTTATTAATTTCCGTACGTGCTGGGTATATGGTGCACATGGTCATAATTTTATTAAGACGATGTTAAAGCTGGCACAAATCAAAGAAGAGTTAGGAATTATTCAGGATCAAGTTGGTGTACCAACAGGTGCAGCATTGATTGCTGATATTACAGCTCAAGTTTTACGCTATTACAGCTTACAGTCGCCTGAACAACAAGCAGTATTACATGGACATTACCATTTAGCGCCTACTGGTGAAACTACTTGGTATGACTATGCGAATTATATTTTTGATCAGGCACGTCAATATGGCATGACTTTAGCTATTCAAACGGTAAATGCTATTGCCACTTCTGCTTACCCAACTCCTGCTCAACGTCCGTTAAATTCACGTCTAAATACACAAAAGTTACAACAGACTTTCAAGTTACATATGCCTGAATGGCAGCAAGGCGTAGCTCAAGTCATAAATGAGATTTTATAACATGACAATTTCTAAAAAACGTAAAGGTATTATCTTAGCAGGTGGCTCAGGAACACGTCTTTATCCTATTACGATGGGGACATCTAAACAGCTATTGCCAATTTATGACAAGCCAATGATTTATTATCCGCTTTCTGTTTTGATGCTAGCGGGTATTAAAGAGATTTTAATTATTTCTACTCCTGAAGATTTACCTAACTTTGAGAAGTTATTAGGTACAGGTGAAGAACTTGGAATTCAATTATCCTACAAAGTACAACCTTCACCAGATGGTTTAGCCCAAGCCTTTATTTTAGGTGAAGAATTTATTGGTGATGACAATGTTTGTCTGATTTTAGGTGATAACATTTTCTATGGTCAGCATTTTAGTGAACAACTTAAGCGTGCGACTGAGCAAGAAACTGGTGCAACTGTATTTGGCTATTATGTAAATGATCCAGAGCGTTTTGGTGTGGTTGATTTTGATGCTCAAGGAAAAGCATTAAGTATTGAAGAAAAGCCTGAAAGTCCAAAGTCGAATTATGCTGTCACAGGTCTTTATTTCTATGATAATGATGTAGTAGAAATTGCAAAAAATATTCAGCCTTCGCATCGTGGTGAATTAGAAATTACCGATGTGAATAACATTTATTTAGAAAAAAATGCATTAAATGTTGAAGTGCTTGGTCGTGGTTTTGCTTGGCTGGATACAGGTACGCATGACTCATTGCTTGAAGCAAGTCAATTTGTACAAACCATTGAAAATCGTCAAGGTTTAAAAGTAGCAAGCCTTGAAGAGATTTCATTTAACAATGGTTGGATTGATGCAGATCAGTTAAAGGCACGTGGAGAGTTCTTTAAGAAAACTGGCTACGGTCAGTATTTGTTAAAACTCTATAATGAGCATGTTGCAAAGGGTTGATATTTGAAGTGCCCACTATGGGCACTTTATTTTGAGAAGAGATAGTTGAGCAAATAGAATGAATGTTATTGAAACTAAGATTAAAGATTTATTGATTTTTGAACCACGTGTTTTTGCAGATGACCGTGGTTGGTTTATGGAAAGCTTTAATCAGCAAGTGTTTGAAAAAGCTTTAGCTGATCGTGGATTAGATATCCCAAATTTTGTTCAAGACAATCATTCATTTTCAAAAAAAGGTGTACTACGCGGTCTGCATTATCAGTTAAATCCACATGCACAAGGTAAATTAGTACGTGTTGTCCAAGGTCGTGCTTGGGATGTAGCGGTGGATATTCGTAAAGACTCTGAAACCTTTGGTCAGTGGGTAGGTATTGAGCTAAGTAGTGAGAACCATAAGCAGTTTTGGATTCCTGCTGGTTTTGCACATGGTTTTATTGCTTTGGAAGACAATACACAGTTTTTATATAAGACTACTGATTATTATTCTAAAGAATGTGAACGTTCGATCGTTTGGAATGATCCAAATATTGCTATTGAATGGCCTACTTTAGATTTGCCAAATTTATTTTTAACAGAGAAAGATAAAATGGCTTCATTATTGAAAAGCGTGTAACCAAGTATTTTTAAAACTGTATTTACACAGAATTATTTACACCCTCTTTTTATCATTTCGCTGACTTTCTCATTATTGGTTTTTACGAAATATAGAGTGTACGCTCTATATTTCTTAATTTCACATTATTTTTTCATAGATCTTTATAACTATTATTGTAAGCATCCGCTGAACGCCATCGCCAAGTTTTAACGGGGTTCAGGTTTCCAGCGGTGAGGTAGTAATTCTTCTATTTGGGGCACTTTATGTGTTGGCAACCTTTTCAGCACATCACTTAAATAGGCATACGGATCCAAGCCATTCAGCTTTGCTGACTGGATTAAAGTCATGATATTGGCAGCTCGTTGACCACTGCGCAGCGAACCTGCAAATAGCCAGTTCTTACGCCCCAAGGCCCAGGGACGCATTTGGTTCTCTATCCAATTATTGTCAATGGGTAGATTGCCATCATCCAGATAGCGGCTTAAAGCAGTCCAACGTTTTAGGCTGTAATTGATCGCCCGGGCGGTTGGAGAACTCGATGGCACCGTCAGCTGATGTTGGTTGAGCCATTCATATAGTTGTTGCATGATCGGTTGACTATGCTGTTGTCGGTATTCGCAGCGGTCTTCCGCTGTACCATCCGTCTTTTTTCTTAATTCTGCTTCTATCGCATATAATTTCTGAATCAGCACTAATGCCTGTTCAGCGACCTGACTTTTCTTGGTCACATGTAGTTCATGGAATTTACGACGTGCATGTGCCATGCAGCCCACCTCAATGACCTGACCTGATCTAAAGCGTGCTTTATAACCACTGTAATCATCACAGACCAAATGACCCTGCCAGCCTTTCAGGAAGTCTTCAGCATGCTGGCCAGAACGGCTATCTTGAAAGTCATAGATCACTGCCTGAACTGGATTGTACTGTGTGCTGGCATAGGCCCAGACATAACCTTTTTTGGGCTTTTTCTCATTTTCACCCATCTGCATGACCGTCACCGGTGTTTCATCTGCATGGATCACCTGCTGTTGCAGTACCACCTGTTTTAAGGCATTGGCCAGAGGTTCCAGTTCCACCCCACAGCGGCCAATCCAGTCAGATAACGTTGATCTAGACAGATCAACACCTGCGCGTAGAAAGATTTGACGTTGACGGTACAAAGGCAAATGATCGGCATACTTTGACACCAGCACATGGCTAAGCAATTCAGGTGAAGCAATGCCTTTATCAATCACATAGGCTGGCATCGCTTGCTGAGTCAGAGTGTCACACTGATCACAGACCCATTTACCACGCACATGCTGTTCCTTATAGAACTGTGCCGGTCTGAAATTCAGTTTTTCACTGACATCTTCACCGATACGACGCAAGGTACAGCCACAACTGCATTGTGTTGATTCAGGTTCATGCTCAATACGGAGGGTGTGTAGATGATCTGGCAACAGCCGACGTTTAGGTTTGTTGACTGGGGCTTTCTGTGCAGCTGCATTGGTTTTATCTGCATTCAGTCGTTCCAGTTCCAGATCAACCGCTGCAATATCTTCTTCAACCGCTTCATCCCAGAGATGGATTTGTTTTGCGGTTAGATGTTCGTTTTTACTGCCGAATTTATGCTGTTTAAATAGTGCAAGCTCATGCTCGTATTTTTGATTGAGAATAGAAAGATGTTGAACTTTAGAATCTAATTGCTGATTGGTGACTTCAAGATGTTGAACTCTGGCATCTAATTGCTGATTTGATTGTTCCAGTTGTTGTTTAGATTGTGCCAGAGACTGATGCTGCATCGCCAACTGTCTGGTAAATTCCAGCAGTTGTTCATGGGTCAGTTGGCTTAAATCAGGCAGCGTATTCATGACCGCAGTATGCCTGAGGTCATGATGCAGAGGAAATAGAACGTTTGGAGAATAGCAGAATGGATGAGCCTGGTTTAGAGCATTGTTACCACTTGCTGCAGTCCGATTCTTTGCCAGGGCAAACCCTGGATCAGTGCCTGTAACTGCTCCGGGCTGATCGCCATACTTTCACCCTGGTGAACTTTAGCCCAGTGGAATTTCCCCTGTTCCAGCCGCCGGGCACACAGCCAGATACCCAGTCCATCATGCACCAGCACTTTCATACGATGGCCACGCTTATTACAGAACAGGTAAGCGCAATGCGGTTTGATGTAGCCAAAGGCTCTCAGCACCTGAGCCATGGCTGTATCCATCCCTGCACGCATGTCCATCGGCTGGGTAGACAACCAGATCTCATCAATACGAATCATTGAGTCAAACCCTGGATCAGCAACAGTAATTCAGTTACTGACTCCACCGGCCAGTCGATCTCGATCATCTGATCCCTTGCGGAACTTGGTGCCTCATGTAATGGAATCCTGATATGAGCGACAGCTTTCTTCTCTGGCACAGGTGGTAGAGGTGCTTCTTGTTTGACTGGAGTCGGGTGAAGAATGACCGGAAGAAAGTCAGTCTGTGGAATGGATGGGGTTTTTAATGCAGGGGGCATTGATCTGGACTGACGAATCCATTTATGTAGCAGATTGGCATTGATCTGATGTTGCATTGCTACCTTGGCCGCTGATGTATCTGGCTGCTGGCATTGCTGAATAAGTTGATGTTTAAATTCAGCTGTGAAGGTTCGACGGGGCTTTTTTAGCGTTGGTGCACTGTCTATAACTGTCTTTAAATCCATAAATAGGTGTCCACTTAAATTTAAGTGGACACTATCGCGGTATTAATGAGTTAGAAAAAGTGGGGTTCAGCGGACGCTTACCTATTATTTTGGTACAGAAGATTTAATAAATTTTCTATCTAAATCCTATAGGGAAATGCTAGTTTTCACTTTAATAGGATATTTATTAATTAATATAAATAGCTTTAGAAATCAATATAAATCCTTTGAACCGTACCGGGTTTGT
>NZ_DCLL01000059.1 GCF_002321025.1 Acinetobacter lwoffii | reverse complement strand
CAAATCCAGCTCCCGCTACCACTTTTTCAGCGACAGATGACAAATATGCAGAATGATGTGGTTTTGATTGAAAAGTTCTCATCTTTTGTATATAATTTTTGCACGTTGATGCGGGATGGAGCAGTCTGGTAGCTCGTCGGGCTCATAACCCGAAGGTCGTTGGTTCAAATCCAGCTCCCGCTACCAAGTTTCTAAAAAGAGGCTCACAACAAGGTGGGCCTTTTTGCACAGTGGGATTTGAAAAAATCTTAAATTGTGCATTAATTGGGGCGATTTACGCCCTTTTTTATTGGCTATCGTGTAGTGTCGACATTATTTGGTCAAATCTCCATGTTTCACTACTACTATAGTTTGTATTGGTTTGTAGTGGTCAAATAGATCATAAAATCGCACCAGATGACGAGAGTAAATGAAGCTATCAAATAAAACTCAAGCACTTCAGGACTTGATTGCACCAGCAGTTGAAGCCTGTAATGTAAACCTTTGGGGGATTGAATTCCTGCCACAGGGTAAATGTTCGTTATTACGTATCTACATCGACAAGCCAGTCGATGAGAGCGTTGCACCAGCAATCAATGAAGATGGTGAAGAAGAGCAGGGGCGTGGTATTGGCGTTCAGGATTGTGTGCGTGTCACGCAGCAAGTGGGTGCAATGCTGGATGTTCATGATCCGATCTCGGGTGAATATTCACTTGAAGTATCTTCGCCAGGCTGGGACCGTCCATTCTTCCAGCTCGAGCAGATGTCAGGCTATATCGGTCATACCGTAGCACTACGTTTGATCAGTGCGGTAGATAACCGTCGTAAATTCCAGGCCAAACTGGTTGCTGTCGATCTTGAAAATGAAATGATTCAGGTTGAAGTAGAAAAGCAACAGGTATTGGAGATCGACAGTCACAATATCGATAAAGCAAATTTGGTCTTCCAAGATTAATTTAATAAATAAAAATTTAACGAATAGGTGACGTATGGCACGTGAAATTCTGACCGTCGTTGAAACGGTTAGTAACGAAAAAGGTGTACCTCGTGAAGCGATCTTTGAAGCGCTTGAGCAAGCTTTAGTTGCTGCGACAAAGAAAAAATTCTACGAAGGAACACATTCGGAAGAAGCACGTTTACGTGTGGAAATCGATCGTAAAACAGGTGACTATCGTACTTTCCGTCAGTGGGAAGTGGTTGCAGACGAAGACCATGAAATGCCAGCTTGTCAGGATGCCATCTCTGATGTTGATCCGGCAAAATGGTCGATTGGCGACATTCGTGAGCTTGAAGTTGAATCGATTGACTTCGGTCGTATTGCAGCGCAAATTGCCAAGCAAGTGATCGTACAGAAGATCCGTGAAGCAGAACGTGCACTCGTAGCCGATGCTTACGAATCTAAAGTCGGCGAGCTGATCTACGGTGAAGTGAAAAAACAAACCAAAGACGGCTTTATCATTGACCTAGGTGACAATGCTGAAGCGTATCTTGCTCGCGAAGAAATGATTCCGAAAGAAATCCTTCGTCCGAAGCAACGCGTGAATGCGATTCTATTCAATGTCAACCGTGAAGGTCGTGGTGCGCAGTTACAACTGTCACGTGCTAAACCGGATATGCTGATTGCATTGATGAAGAAAGAAATCCCTGAGATTTCTGAAGAAATTATTGAAATTAAAGCGGCGGCTCGCCAACCAGGCGTTCGTGCTAAAATTGCAGTGAAAACCAATGACCACCGTATTGACCCGGTGGGTGCTTGTATTGGTATGCGTGGTACCCGTATTCAAGCTGTACAGCAAGAGCTCAATGGCGAGCGTATTGATGTGGTAGTTTGGTCGGATGATCCTGCGCAATATATCGCAAGTGCATTGGAACCAGCAGATGTATCGAGTATTGTCATCGATGAAGATGCACGTACTGCAGATATCATTTTCGCAACCAGCGATCAGTTGGCACGTGCGATTGGTTCACAAGGTCAGAACGTTCGTCTGGCATCTGAATTGACTGGCTACAAGCTGGACATGATGCTGGAAGAGGAATACTACGCCCGTCAACAAAACGAAGCGCAACAATATTTAGACATGTTTGTTACCCGTCTGGATATCGCGGAAGATTTGGCGATGGCATTGGTAGAAATGGGCTTCACCTCGCTTGAAGAAATTGCTTATGTTCCTGCAGAAACGTTTGATGAAATCGAACTGGATGCGGAACTGGTTGAACTACTGCAAAGCCGTGCGAAAGAAATTGCACTTGCTGATGCATTACAACAGCAAGAGAACATACAAGCGCCAAGTGAAGAACTTGTTGCAATGGAAGGCATGACAGTAGAGATCGCGCAAGCGCTAGCAGCTCGTGGTGTGGTAACAGTGGATGATTTAGCAGATCAGGCGACTGACGATATCGAAGATATTGAAGGTTTGGGTGCTGAGAAAGCAGGTCAACTCATTATGAAAGCGCGCGAATCATGGTTTAACTAGGAGGTAGTATATGACGGACAAGTCGATTAAAGAGTTAGCCCTCAATGTGGGTAGTCCAGTTGAGAAGCTCCTAGAGCAGGTTCGTGAGGCAGGTTTACCACAGCGTAAAGCTGACGATATTATTACCACCGAACAACAAGATAGCTTGATGAGCCATGTGAAAAAGTCACAGGGTTCAGAAAGCCAAGCAGGGCAAATCACGTTGAAACGTAAAACGACTAGTACGGCTAAAGTAGCCAGTACTTCAGGTAAGGCGAAAACGATTAATGTAGAAGTTCGCAAGAAGCATACATTTGTTAAGCCGGATCCAGAGCAGATCAAAGCAGAAGCATTGGCGAAAGCCAAGGCTGAGCAACAGGCCAAAGCTGCGCCTGAGCAGAATACAGCACAAGCTGCTTCTGCTGAAGCTCCAAAAACTGGCGTAAATAACGCGAATAAAGCTCTAGAAGCGATGCGTGCTGCTGCAAAGCAAACCAGCGACAAGCAAGAAGTTTCTAAAGCTGCAGTTGTGGTAAAACGCAAATCAACCAACAAGCCGATTGTGAAGCAAGTTGTTAAACCAACTGAAACCGCTGAACAGAAAAAGGCACGTGAAGCAGAAGCAGCAAAATTAAAAGCTGTTGAAGAAGCAGCACGTCGTAAAGCGGCTGAAGAAGCGCAGCAACGTACGCTTGAACAAATGCGTCAAATGGCGTCTAAGTACACCGCGGAAGATACTGCTGCAACGATTCGTGTTGTTGATGATTCTCCTCTGGCTGCCGGTCTTGTTGGTCAGGCATATGAAGACTCATTTGCGAAAGAAGACCGCGAAATCAAACGTGGTACGAATACGCCGAGCGCGCGTGCACCGAAAAAAGGTGGTCGTCGTGGTCAGGAAGAGCAAAGCTTCAGCAAACAGCCTAAGCGCGGTTTAAAAACCAGTCAAGGCAACAAGCACGGCTTCGAAAAACCTGTGAAAAAACAGGTTTACGATGTTGAAATCGGTGAAACGATTGTCGTTGCTGACTTAGCTGCGAAAATGGCAGTTAAGGTTCGTGAAGTGATTAAATCACTCATGAAAATGGGTGAATTGGTTACTCAGAACCAGGCGATTGATCAAGAAATTGCTGCACTTGTTGTGGAAGAAATGGGCCATAATCCGGTACTGGTTTCTGATACACAAGCTGAAGATAACTTGCTTGAAGCAGCTGAAGAAGCACGTGGTGCGCAATCTACGCGTGCGCCTGTTGTTACCATTATGGGTCACGTTGACCATGGTAAAACATCGCTGCTTGACCGTATTCGTCGTGCAAAAGTGGCTGCTGGCGAAGCGGGCGGTATCACACAGCATATCGGTGCTTACCATGTAACTACTGATAAAGGTATGATTACATTCCTTGATACTCCGGGACACGCAGCATTTACTGCAATGCGTTCACGTGGTGCGAAAGCAACAGATATCGTGGTTCTGGTTGTTGCAGCAGATGATGGTGTAATGCCACAAACTGCAGAAGCAATTGACCATGCACGTGCTGCAGGTACACCAATCATTGTTGCAATCAACAAGATGGATAAAGAATCTGCTGATCCAGATCGCGTATTGAATGAATTGACTGTGAAAGAAATCGTGCCAGAACAATGGGGTGGTGACGTTCCAGTGGCAATGGTTTCTGCACATACTGGTCAAGGCATTGATGAACTTCTTGATATTATTTCGATTCAAGCTGAACTTCTAGAGCTTAAGGCATCTGAAGAAGGTGCTGCACAAGGTGTCGTAATTGAAGCACGCGTAGATAACAGCCGTGGTGCAGTAACATCTATTCTGGTTCAAAACGGTACATTGAAAGTAGGTGATCTTGTTCTTGCCGGTTCATCTTATGGTCGCGTTCGTGCGATGACGGATGAAAATGGTCAGCGTATCAAATCTGCAGGTCCTTCGATTCCAGTGGAAATTCTGGGTCTTCCAGAAGCGCCAATGGCAGGTGACGAAGTTCTTGTGGTCAGCGATGAGAAGAAAGCACGTGAAGTTGCCGATGCGCGTATGGATCGTGAACGTCAAAAACGTCTTGAGCGTCAATCTGCAATGCGTCTTGAAAACATCATGGCGTCTATGGGCAAGAAAGATGTGCCTATCGTAAATGTTGTGTTGAAAACTGACGTACGCGGTACCTTGGAAGCCTTGCATGTAGCACTTGCTGAGCTTGCGACTGATGAAGTTAAAGTACGTATCATCGGTTCTGGTGTAGGTGCGATCACTGAGTCTGACGTGACACTGGCTGAATCTTCAGAAGCAGTTCTACTCGGCTTTAACGTACGTGCGGACAACGCTGCGCGTCAAAAAGCAGATGCAGACAGTATCGACATTCGTTACTACTCAATCATCTATCAATTGATTGATGATGTGAAAGCAGCAATGAGCGGTAAGCTTGCACCAGAACATCGTGAAACGATTCTGGGTGTTGCACAAGTACGTGAAGTATTCCACTCAAGTAAGTTTGGTGCGGCTGCGGGCTGTATGGTACTTGAAGGCGTATTGCATCGTAACAAACCGATTCGCGTATTACGTGATGATGTGGTTGTGTTCCAGGGCGAGCTTGAATCTCTTCGTCGCTACAAAGAAGTGGTTGAAGAAGTTCGTGCCGGTATGGAATGTGGTCTTGCGGTGAAAGGCTATAAAGACATCAAAGCACTTGATAAGATCGAAGTGTACGATGTTCAACTGATTAAACGGAGTCTTTAATGGCGGGTAGTCAACGTCTGAAGCGTATGGCGGATACAGTACAACGCGAGTTGTCAGAACTGATCCGTCAGGAGCTGAAAGATCCACGCTTAGGTGGTCTCGTGACCATCTCTGCGGTGAAGGTGAGCCCAGACCTGGGATATGCGGAAGTTTATGTCACTGTGATGGGACGTGAACTTGGCGATGAGCAAAGCCAAGAAGCCAATAAAGAAACTTTGGATGTGTTGAACAAAGCATCTGGTTTCTTGCGCCATGAGCTGAGTCGTCGTATCAAAACCCGTATTACGCCTCGTCTACGTTTCCATTATGATAAGACCAATGCATATGGTAACTATATGTTTGGTCTGATCGCTGAAGCAGTGAAGGACTTACCTGAAGCTGAAGCAAAAAAAGATGATGAATAAGTCTTAGGACTAAAAAAGCTACCTTCGGGTGGCTTTTTTTATCTCTAGATTTTTTTAGATTTAAAAGAACTTGAATTGCTTGCTCAATTAATCGAAATCATCATTACGATTGATTTTCTTTTCATAAAAGGTACGACGGCGTGAGCGCTGCCAAGGCAGAGGGCGTTCCAGCGTTTCCGGAACCTCGCCACTCAAAGAGCGTAAACGCAAATGTAATGCAGCCTGTGCCATCAGATTGGCAGATACCGGTGCGGTAATGAAGGCGAACAGGGTGATGAGCACTTCAGCAAAACCGAAACGGCCATATATGGCCGAGAACAGAATTGAGGCCATCAAAAAGCTGCCCAGGCCCAAAGTACTGGATTTGGTCGGGGCGTGCAGACGCATAAACAGATCGGGCAGACGGACCATACCGATCCCGCCGACCAACATAAAGAAAGCACCAATCAATAAAAAAATCGACACCAGTATTTCTAAAATTAAGGACATTTAAAAACTCCTAGTCGATCACATGGCCAGTGGTGAAATAACGTGCCAAGGCTGTAGTCGAAACAAAGCCAAGCATCGCAACCAGTAAGGCCCCTTCAAACAGGAAGCTGCTACTCCAGTAAATCCCTAAAATGACAATCAGACAGGTGGCATTCAGGAACAGGGTGTCGAGTGCCAACAGACGATCCACGATAGAAGGGCCAGTGATGAGTCGGATCAGGCAGAGTAACATCGAGACAGTGATAGCACCTAGGCAAATCATTAATGCATAAGGCAGAATAGTCATGCTTTTTCTCCTGTCTGTGCGCTGAAAATTTCAATCAGAGGCTGTTCGTAGCGCTGTTTGATTGTTTCGATTTCTGCTGCTTCATCCTCTGTGCTTAAGGCATGAACCAGAATATCACCACGATCCTGATCAATGCCTGCAGATACTGTACCGGGCGTTGTGGTAATGATCATTGCCAGCAAGGCATTGACTTCCTCATGCTCGGTTTCCAAAGGCACGCGAAACCATTTTGGATGCAGGTTCTTGGTTGGACCAAGTACCAGTTTTGCGACTTTAATATTGGCTACTACAATATCCCAAACCACGACAAAGAAAAGGCGCACGGCAGGAGCCCACTGGATATTCGGGGTATAGTCAATAAAAGGTGCAACCATTTTCGGAATGACAATCGCCAGAACCAGCGCGAAAAGCAATGTTCCAGCTTCCAGATTATGTGCCAGTAGAATCCAGCTTAGCCCAACGATCACAGAAACTAGCGGATGCGGGAACCAACGTTGCAGGAATGATACAGCCATTAAGGTCCCTCCACCGGTTTAAGTTGATTATCATCATATCTGTTTTGTTCAACATACTGCTGATCAATCTGGCGTTGCTTGAATTCAGAAATATTTTCACCTTCCAGAGTGGCTTCCGAAATCGTATAAGGAACCAGATGTGCATTCGGATCGACTGTCTCACCACCGTACTTGGTTTCAGGTAAATAGCTTGGATCAAAAGGTTGCACACTAATAAACTGGCCTTCTGCATCGCGTTTTAACAAGGCAGCTTCATAAACCGGATTATTTTTAATCTGTTCCGCAGTCTGATAATTATATTGATAGATCGGTCCGGCAAACACCACATAGGCAGTCAGGCCAGCAAGCAATAGATAGATTACACGATCATTACGTGCCGGTGCCTTACTTGGTAAAGCTTCATATTTGTGAAAATCTTCAGAATTAAGGTCATCCTCAGGTCTGGTCGAACGCCAGAACAGCACGAAACCAACCCTGGTAAAGGCCAGAATACTGAGGAAGCTTACCAATAAAATGGTCAGGATAATAATCATCTGATAGTCTGAATTGGCAGAAGCCTGCAAAATAAAGACTTTACCGAAGAAACCACTAAACGGTGGCAGGCCTGCCATCATCAAGGCAATGATGAAATAGACAATCGAAACCAGCTTGTTCTGTTTCATCAGTGGCGCGATTTTAAAATGATCCTTAAATTCGCCGCGCTGTGAGGTAATCCAGCCTGACAGGATATAAAAGGCTGCGCCAATCAGGGTACTGTGCACCATATAATACAATGCACCGGCCCAGGCTGCAGTCGTATTCATACCGATTGCTACCAGAATTGTTCCGACTGAAGACAGCACCATAAAGCCGATAAAACGGCGCAGACGTTCTGTGCCGATTGCACAAATCACGCCATAAACCGACGTAATCAGACCAATCACCAGCAGGCAATTCATCAGAATCTGGTGGCTGTATTCATCATCAAAAACAGTTCCATTAATCCGTAAAATTGCATACACCCCGACTTTGGTCATAATGGTAAAGAGTGCTGCCACAGGTGTGGTGGCTACGGCATAGGTTTTGGGTAACCAGAAGCCGAGCGGTAACATCGCTGCTTTAATTCCAAACACGACAAACAGCATTAATCCACCAGCAACCGCCAGCTTGTGCTGATCTTCAGCGAGGGTAGGCATCAAGCGGGCCACATCTGCCATATTCAGACTGCCGACACTGCCATAAATCATCCCGAGTCCAATCAGGAACAGGGCAGAAGCAAACAGGTTGATGGTGACGTAATGGATTCCCAGCTGGAAACGGGCCTTGCCTTGTCCATGTAGCAGTAGTACATAGGATGCCATCAACAATATTTCAAAAAACACGAACAGGTTAAACAGGTCACCGGTCAGGAAGGCACCGGTCAAACCCATGAGCAGGAAATGCACCATGGCATGGAAATAACGCCCACGCATATCCCATTCTTTACTGGCATACCAGAGCACCGGCACTGCAAGGGCATAGGTCAAAACCAGCATCATCGCAGAGAGCTGATCGAGAACCAGTACAATACCAAAAGGTGCGACCCATTCGCCCAGCGTATAAACATTGATCTGACCCTGACTACTGTCTACTAAATAGCTGACAGCAATGATCAGGCCCAAGATACTTGAGACATAGCTGATACCCCGACGCCAGGGCTGACGCCAGTCCGTCGCCAGAGAGCCTGAACCCGGGTTGCCTAAAAGAACCAGGACAAAAGCGGTAAAGGCCGGTAAAAGAATACTGAAAATAGGGGTATGTTGATTCCAGAAATTGAGAAGATCAGTCATTAAGGCTCATCCTCGCGCGGGTCAAGATTTGGTATTTCTTCTTTGGAGTCAACGTGGTCTGTTCCTGATTCGTAGCGGCTACGCAATGCCAGTTGGACAATAAAGGCAGTGGTGGCAAAGCCAATCACGATGGCTGTCAGCACCAGTGCCTGAGGAAGGGGATCGGTCACTTTCGAGGCTTCAGTCAATACTGCAGGCGAATTCATCTGAATTCGGCCCATGGCAAATAAAAACAGGTTGACTGCATAACCAATCATGGCGAGACCCAACACTACCGGGAAGGTACGGGCACGTAGGATCAGATAAATGCCTGTGGCCGTCAGCAGGCCAATCGCAGAGGCTAATAAAAATTCTAAACTGATCATTCTATTATCCTCTTGGTACAGGGCCAGTCATGCTTGAGTGACGTGAATCGCCCAAGACTGAAATCATCAGCATCGTTGCACCCACAACAGTGACATAGACGCCAACATCAAACAGCGCAGCCGAAGCCAAATGCATTTCTCCAATCATTGGCGGAGAGACATAAATATGTGCACTGGTCAGGAATGGACGTGACCAGAACCAGGCTGCGATTCCAGTCAATCCTGCAATCGTTAAGCCGATCCCGATCCAGATTTCATACAGGCGACCGGATTTGGCGCCAAGCAACTGTTCGGTTTTGTCCTGTCCCACTGCGATATATTGAATAATAAGTGCCAGTGAAGTCACTAGTCCGGCAATAAAACCACCGCCCGGCAGGTTATGGCCACGCATAAAGATATACAGGCTGACTACCAGCGCGACCGGCAAAATCCAGGATGCGGTAATACGCAACATCAGCGGGGATGGGTTAAAACGATAGGTCAGGCCCTGGGTCATGGTGGTGCCATGCGCACGCATGCCATCCATCAGGCTGAGTACACCAATCGCTGCAATGCCGAGTACAGTAATTTCGCCGAAGGTATCGAAACCACGGAAATCGACCAGAATTACATTCACGACATTGGTTCCGCCGCCCAGTGGAATCGACTGTTGCAGGAAGAACCATGAAATGGAATTGTGATCACGGGTCATGATCAGCCAGGCAATTGCCGCAATCCCGAGACCGCCGCCCAAGGCAATAATGGCATCACGCCAGCGACGGGTCGGACTCGATTCATACGGTGTTAACTGAGGCAGTAAAGATAAACTCATCAGTAGTAGAACCGTGGTGACCACATCGACCGTAATCTGGGTCAATGCCAGATCGGGCGCCGAGAAGCCGATAAAGACCATGGTGACGACCAGGCCGACTGCACCGCTAATCAGTACCGCTTTAATCCGCTCATGATGGAACCACAGCAGCATCCAGCAGGCAGAGAACAGCAGTAACCACAAGATAATCGCCAGGGCAGGGGCATGGGTCAGCTCGCGTGTACCCGTACCCACTGCATTGCTGAGTAATGGGAACCCCACCAGCCCGACGGTAAAAATTACAATCCACAATAAATAGCTTTGCAATTTGCCATTTTCAGTGGCACGGCGGAAACGGCGTGAATTCAGCAGCAAATTTTTCAAAAACAGGTCGAACAGCACTCGGCCCTGTAAGCGGCCCAGTTTTGGATCCAGGTCGATTTCACGTAAGGCGCCACCTTTGGCGAGAGAAAAGTAAAAGATTATTCCGCCGAGCAGAGAAATCACACTCATCAGAAGGGGCAGGTTGAAACCATGCCAAAGCGCCAGATGAGTGCCTTCAAAGGCAAAATTCTGGGTGGTGGCTTGAGTAGTGCTGTTGACAATTTTTTCCACCAGAAGAGCCGGTAATAGACCGACTAAAATACATAAAATTGCTAACAAAGTGGCCGGTGCGCGCATACCAAAGGCAGGTTCATGTGCATCTTTATTCGGGACCTGCTTGCCTAGCGGACCATCGAAAAAGACTCCATGCACCAGTCGAATGGAATAAGCCACCGCAAAAATCCCGGCCAGTGTCGCGACAATAGCAGAGCCGACCATAAGTGGACCACTTAAACTGGCGACCAGTTCGGTAAAGAACATTTCCTTAGACAGGAAACCATTGGTCAACGGTACACCCGCCATGGATGCTGCCGTGATCATGGTCAGCGTGGCGGTAAATGGCAGTAATTGCCATAGGCCAGACAGTTTACGTAAGTCACGAGTCCCGGATTCATGATCGATGATGCCGGCAATCATAAACAGTGCCGCTTTAAAGGTGGCATGGTTAATAATATGGAAAATCGCTGCTGCAACAGCCAATGGTGAACCAATCCCGAGCAGACACATGATCAGACCTAAATGGCTGATGGTGGAATAGGCGAGCAAGCCTTTCAGGTCTTCCTTAAAAATGGCAAAGAAGGCGGCCATGCACAGGGTAAACAGACCAACAAAGGTCACAATATTATGAAACAGTGCAGCACCGGCAAAGATCGGGAGCAAACGTGCTACCAGGAATAAACCGGCTTTGACCATGGTGGCCGAGTGCAAATAGGCAGAGACCGGTGTCGGTGCAGCCATGGCATTGGGCAACCAGAAGTGAAACGGGAACTGCGCACTTTTGGTAAAGGCGCCGAGTAAAATCAGCAACAAGGTTGGAACAAATAAATGATGGGACTGAATCTGTTCAGTCATCATCAGGATTTGATCAAGCTGATAGGTGCCGGTAATTTGACCGAGCAGGACAAAACCGCCCAGCATCGCCAGACCACCCATTCCGGTAATGGTCAGGGCCATACGTGAGCCACGTTGTGCCGCTTCGTAATTGCTCCAGTAACCTACCAGCAAGAAGGAGGAAATACTGGTTAGTTCCCAGAAAACCAATAAGATAATCAGGTTATTCGACAATGAAATTCCGAGCATCGCCGCCATAAACAGCATCAGCAGGAGATACAGTTTGCTCAGTGAATTTTTTGGATTAAGGTAATAATAGGCATAAATATAAATCAGGGTACCAATTCCGCTGATCAGCAAGGCAAACAGCAGTCCCAGAGAATCCAGGCGAAAACTGAAATCGATGCCGAGCTGGGGCAGCCAGGACCAGGTCTGGGTCATCACTGCGCCGTCAAATATGGCAGGCGCCTGACTCAATAATAATAAGAAACTGCTGAGGCTGACACCAATTGCCCCTAAAGCCGTTACCCCGCGCGAAAATTGCTTCAGCCACGAGACAAGGGTTGTGCCTAATACTAACGGTAACAATATAATAATCGGCAGCACACTCGTATCCATTGTCATGATTTAGGTTTTGACCAACCTAAGGTGAATCTTTATCTTTCAAGGACTACAGAACCACAAGGAGCGACCCAAACTTCTCAATCTTGAAAGCCAAAAGAATATTCAAAAAGAATATAAAACAGTTGTATTGCGCAACTTATAAACGATAGCAAATTCCGATTTTACAATGAAATTCGCAAATAAAACCGATCATATTACAGGATAACAACAACATCAACGTTTTTATGTAGAACTTATAAATTATACGCCGGCTCGGTTTTAACAGGCGCTGCATGCTTAAACAGATCATCCAGAAGTGACCGAAAATTAAGATTAAATTGCAGGCATTGATTGTAAATTTGACTCAAAATAGTTTAATCAGGGCAAAAAGAGAATGCTGAAAAGGCTTCCTTGTTTACTCAAACAGTCGCTCTTATTTTTTTGAATCTGTTTAGAGCGACTGAGGTAGCGTCGGATGATGCTCCTGAGCAAGTAAAGCGAGCAATTCTTGTTGCTGTTCCGGATTTAACTGTTGTTGAATCATTTGCAATACAGCAAGCGGTGTGATGGGTTCGGTGACCGTTTCCAATAAAGTATCTTCGGGCGAGATATCTTTATTTCGCTGCAGTTCCAGCTCTGCGTAGATCTGATCAAACTGGGTTTTCATACTTTCAAGATGAATGGGGTGCAGCTGTTTATTTTCCAGTTTCAGACATTGAAAGGCGTGTGCCTGTTCCAGTAATTCAGGCCGGTTGCCGGTCGCAATAATCTGCAAGTTAGGAAAAGCCTGATGCAGGCGTGACAGGATTACTGCTGCCATCTCCTGATCCAGTTGATGATCAATCGCATCAATCAGTAAAACACCTGTACCTTCCTGACATGGAAAT
The DNA here is from genome assembly GCF_002321025.1 of Acinetobacter lwoffii. Lineage (GTDB taxonomy): Bacteria > Pseudomonadota > Gammaproteobacteria > Pseudomonadales > Moraxellaceae > Acinetobacter > Acinetobacter lwoffii_Y. The sequence goes on along the minus strand of NZ_DCLL01000059.1, from coordinate 21,590 downwards.
AAACTATTGGGATTCAATAGACAAAGACGCCGCACAATATCACCCACCAGCGCAATCCAGTTGCGGATACTGTTGGGCAGTTGCTGGAAGCTAAAGGTCTGTTGCTGATAGGTTACCATCAGTTGCAGCTTGGGCTGGTATTTTAAATATATCTGGCTGACTTCTGGCATGATCAGCGACAGGGCCTGTTTTAAAGCGGTGAGATTTGGTGCATGCAGATGTGCCTGGGCTTTCTCGATCTGCCGAGCCAGTTCATCTCCGCGACTGTTTTCAGGCTGCTGCAAGGCACGCGCCAAAATCTGGTCCATAATCTTGGCACTTTGCGCATTTTCAATATCACTGATTTCACGAAACCATTCAAAAAAACGAGCAAAGGTGGTGAAAGGAATCGCAGCGATTTCATAAGCATGTGCGGACTGGAGAATGGCCGGGTTATTTTTGCTGAGCAGATTGACTTCATTGGTAAAGCGTTCAGCAGGATAATAGGCAATTAGCGGCAAACCGAGCAGGGGATCGTGCAAGCGGGCTTTGTGATACAGGCTGAGCATGCTTTCAAGCTGTGAGGTTTCTGCTTTGCTAAAACCCAGACCCTGACTGTTTAGGGTCTTGTAGATTTGCCATGAACAGCTTTGTAGGTTCGCAGGCTCAGACTGACTGGATTCTGGCAAGCTGCCCATCTCTTCAGGAAAACCAATCCGGATGTCAATTTTGGATTGCAGCCGGTTTTGCATGATGTCCTGATCTTGCATCACAAGACCGGCAGCACGGCTGTCGCGATAACGGGCTGCAAACCAGGTCAGTGCCTGATAGCTAAAACGTAAAAGCGTAGTTTTGCCAGTTCCCTGATTGCCCAGAATCAAGGTGACCGGGCATTGCGGATAATTAAACTGAAGCTGAATGTCGGAAAAATGCAGGGTATGTTTCAGTTGAAACGCTTGGATGTGCATAGATCACCTGTCCTATGAGGTTTACATCCATGCCATGCACTTTAACCGACTGCCTGCCGAAGCGACTGTGGCATTTTGATCTTCAGTTGCTGAATCAGGTCATAAATGTGATGAATATTTAAACTCACTTTAGCACGTGTACAGGCCACGTAAAGTAATCTTAATTCTTCATCACTAATTTTATGGTCTTTTTCATTCAGCTTAAATTGATAGTCATCTTCAATATGAACCCGATCCCATTCCAGACCTTTGGCCTTGTGTGCCGTGGAAATAATATAATCGGCTTGGGCAATTGGGGTGATTTTAGCCAGGGCTTTCTTTAGTGGATCAGTCCCATGTTCGTCCACCAGTTTGACCAGTGGCTTGATGTCACTACCTTCATTGGTTTCACAATATTCATGGACATCATGCCAGGAGTTGAACCAGGCTAGTTCCGGCACATCAACCACACGTTTGCCCTGTTTCAGCATGGCAGCCGCATCGACAAAACGATTCAGTTTGACATGGTCGGCTTGCAGGCTGACTTTATCACCACGAACTAAACCCGCTAATAACAATTCCATGGCGCGGGCATTGGTCCGGCATAAAATTGCATCGCGCATTTTGGTATGCGGTTTATTCACGACTTTAGAGTCTAATTGCGGATTGCCGAGTAAAGGCACAGTTTCATTTAAGGCACCTAAAATGGCATTGGCATTCAGGGCAATTTCAGGACCGAAACGAAATGAGGTGGTCAGACGTGATTCTGGTAAGGGCAGTTGCTGCATGGCATTGACTGCACCACGCCAGGCATAAATCTGCTGATGCGCGTCTCCGACATAAATCACCTGGGTGCTGCGCTGTTTCAGCAAAATCCCCAGCATTAAGGGATCGGCATCCTGTGCCTCATCGAATAGCACATAATCGGCCGGGATATTCGGTTCAGACAGCGCCCAGAGTTTCAGGTAAATGTCATGACCGATGCCGGCCTGATGATTTGGATCAATCGACTCTAACCAGCGTCGCTCGACTGCCGGATAAAGTTTCTTCTGTAAAGTCTCGATATCATCCGAATGCAGCCAGCTTGGCGCCTGAATATGCCGCGGGGCAGGATACTGCGAACTGGTCGAGCAGAAATAGCCGACCGCATTGGCAACCAAACTTGCCAGACGAGAAGGCATCAATACATATTTTTCATAACGCCCACCCATCATACGGCGCATGGTCATCGGTTCAAGCCGGTATTCTTTGGCAATAAAACTTGGACTCAAGCGTGGCAAGCGCAGTTTGTCAGTGACTCCACGTGGAACACTGCGAAACGCCAGCGAGTGAAAAGTGCGGCAATCGACACCTCGGTGAAACTTGGCCTGCGCTTCACTGGCAATGGCCTTGTTAAAAGCCAGATACATGCCACGTCTTTGTGGCATGGCATCACTGATCATTTGCAGGGTAGTGGTTTTACCTGTGCCCGCATAGGCAATCACCTTAAAGGATTTACCCAGACGTGCGTTATCAATGGCAGTGGCCTGCTCATAGGTCGCGGTCGGTTTTTTTAAATCAGACACAGATGAATTCAAGGCTTAATGCTGACGGTTGGCTTTTTCAACCAGGCCGGATAAGCCTTGGCGACGTGCCAGTTCATTTAATACCAATTGCACATCCAGGTCGAAATAGCCGAGCATGACGATAGTATGGAACCACAGATCTGCCACCTCATAAATCAGATCATTTTTATTGTCTTCAGAGACCTGAGCGTTGAAATCTTTGGCAGCCAGCACGGTCTCAAAGCTTTCTTCACCGACTTTTTCCAGAATCTTGTTCAGGCCTTTATGGTACAACTTGGCCACATAAGATGAATCTGGATCGGCCTGTTTGCGTTCTGCCATCATCTGACCCAGATAGGACAAGACTTCGACCTGTTCAGATTGGGCGGTTGACGCTTCCATCGCCAGCGTATGCGGATTCGTGGATTTTTCGCCATAAATCGCAGAGGGATCTTTCAACTGTGCATCGACAATTTCCCAGCCATTTGGCGTGAGTTTGCGATAGAAACAGGATTCGCGACCGGTATGGCAGGCAATGCCGCCATGCTGTTCAATTTGCAGCACAATTACATCGGCATCACAGTCCAGACGGATTTCATGTACCGTTTGAAAATGTCCTGATTCTTCGCCCTTATGCCATAACTTGCTACGTGAACGGGAGAAATACACGGCTTGGTTTTTCTCAGCCGTCAGTGCCAGCGCTTCACGATTCATCCAAGCCACCATCAAGACACGACCAGTTTGATGATGCTGGGCAATGGCAGGGACTAATCCTTGTTCGTTAAATTTTACTTCATCGAGCCATTGCGCGTTGTTCATAAGGGTTTCCATCATTTCAATCAAAATATAAAAATACGGATAGGAAATATCCGCAGATAGTGTACGTGATCTCGCAGCATTTGCGGCAAAAATCTGTGTCGATAAAGACAGGCTATGTCGTGTGTGATCCAGATGAGCTTGCTTTCACCTAGAGATTTAAAACTGAGACATCAAAAAAGCCGCCCGATCGGCGGCTCGTATTTTCAGGAAATTATCCCAGTAAAAATTACCAGTGTTCGCCCGGGAACAGCCGTGCATATGCTTTTTGCACCAAATTTAATTTTTGTGGTTGACCCACAGAGGCACTTGAACTTGGGAACAGGTTATAACCAATCGACATCAGAACATTGTTGATATCCGGAGCAATCGAATAAGTAATCGAGGCCAGACGACCCAAACCGGTCGCAACTTTCTTCGGACGTTTCACGATGGCATAGGCAATCAGGTCAGCTGCCTGTTCCGGAGAAAGTGTCGGGACGTATTTATAAATTTTGGTTGGTGCAATCATCGGAGTGCGTACCAAAGGCATATAGATCGAGGTGATGGCGATTTTATGCGAATGTACTTCTGCAGACAGACAGCGACTAAAGGCATCCAGCGCAGCTTTTGAAGCAACATAGGCCGAAAAACGGGTGGCATTGGCCAGTACGCCAATCGAACTGATGTTAATGATATGACCCGCGCGACGAATCATCATTTGCGGCAGGATATTCATGACCAGACGCACGGCGCCGAAATAGTTCAGCTGCATGGTTCGTTCAAAATCATGGAAGCGGTCGACCGATTCATGCACGGCGCGACGAATCGAACGACCCGCATTATTGATCAGAATATCAATATGATCGACTGAGGCAATGATCTGTTTGGAGACCTCATCAATCGCCTCCATATTGTTTAAATCGCATGGAAAGATTGAGGCTTTGCCGCCTTTGGCTTCAATGTCTGCTTTTACTTGTTCTAGGGTTTCTTGAGTACGGGCCACCAGTAAAACATGCGCACCTGCATCGGCCAGTTGATGTGCCGTCGTTAACCCAATACCGCTGGATGCGCCGGTGATCAGGACGGTTTTACCTGCAACAGATTTTTCCAGTTGTTTGTGTAGTCTAGTTTTCACATTTGTTATCCCTAATTTGAAGTCAGCGTTCAAATTATTTTTATTAAAGGTCTATGGCGCTCTAACAGAAGATGAGAGCGAAGGTGAGTCCAGATATGATAACCAATTCTTCAGGAAAATCTATAAATTAAACTATTGAAATTAAAATAAAAATTAGAGTAATTGCTCTATTTGTGTTCACTCTTTCATTTAACTTTTAACATGAAAATAAAAAGCAAAGCAAGTGGCTGTTTTAGAAAATAAATAAAAAAACCTCACCAAAATGATGAGGTTTCGAATCGGCTCGGGCACCGTTTTTAAACGGTCGCCAGCGCCTGTTCCAGATCGGCAATCAGGTCATCAATATGTTCAATACCAATGGAAAGACGAACCATATCTTCACTGACACCGGCAGATTTCAGTTCTTCAGCATTCAACTGACGATGCGTAGTAGTCGCCGGATGGCAGGCCAGACTTTTAGCGTCGCCGATATTGACCAGACGGGTGAACAATTGCAGGGCATCAATAAAACGTGTGCCGCCTTCGAGACCATGTTCTACCCCAAAGGTCAGAATGGCAGACGGTTTACCTTTCACATATTTTTGTGCCAAGGCATGCTGTGGATGATCTTTCAGGCCAGCGTAATTGACCCATTTCACTTTCGGATGTTTTTGCAGATATTCAGCGACTTTCAGTGCGTTTTTGGTATGACGTTCCATCCGTAGGCTTAAGGTTTCCAGACCTTGCAGAATCAAAAACACATTCTGCGGACTGATCGCAGCGCCGGTATTGCGTAGCGGCACCACACGGGCACGAGCGATATAAGCAGCTTCACCCAAAACCTCGACGTAGTTGACGCCGTGGTAGCTTGGGTCAGGCGTATTCAGGGCAGGGAAACGTTCAGGGTATTTACCCCACGGGAATTTACCGCTATCCACAATGATGCCGCCAATGGAATTGCCATGACCACCGATATATTTGGTCAGGGAATGCACTACAATATCCGCACCGAAATCGAAAGATTTTTGTAGTACTGGGGTGGCAACAGTATTGTCGACAATGACCGGCACGCCATATTCATGTGCAATTTTAGCAATGGCTTCCAGATCAATAATATTACCCAGCGGGTTACCAATCGATTCGACAAAGACCAGTTTGGTTTTTTCATCAATCAAGTCACGCAGACTTTCCGGTTGTTCATAATCAAAGAAACGGACTTCAATACCCTGTTTTGGCAGGGTATGGGCAAACAGGTTATAGGTACCGCCGTAAAGCGTTGACACAGAAGCAATGTTGTCACCGGCTTCAGCAATGGTTTGAATCGCATAAGTAATCGCAGCCATGCCAGAGGCCAAAGCCAGGGCGCCAATTCCACCTTCAAGCGCTGCAACACGTTGTTCCAGAACCGCAGTGGTCGGGTTCATAATTCGGGTATAGATATTGCCCTGAACCTTTAAATCAAAGAGATCGGCCCCATGTTGAGTATTGTCAAAGGCATAAGACGTGGTTTGGTAAATCGGTACTGCCACAGCTTTGGTGGTTGCTTCAGGGGTATAACCTGCATGAATCGCAAGGGTTTCTGCTTTATAGCTCATTCTGTTTGATCTTCTTGTTTAAGTTTATGGCTTGAGTGTAGCATTTTCACATATGAGTAAAAGTGCAATTTTATTGAAATAAATATATGAAATATTCATATATCGACCTGGATTTGAGTCATTTATTTTACTGAAAACAGTTGTTTAAAAAAACATCAGCAAGAAACTTGTAACAATGCATTGAAGTTCATGGCAATGGCTTATGTTTTCGCTGCTTTCTGCGTATAATAGCCGATTATTTTTTCGCTCTTTTTTGAGCTGGGGTGGTTGTTTTAACCCCATTTGGTTTTTCAGTTGAGGAGTCCTACGTGGCCCAATATATTTACACGATGAACCGAGTGTCGAAGATGGTTCCGCCTAAGCGCGAAATCCTGAAAGACATCTCCTTATCATTTTTCCCAGGCGCTAAAATTGGTGTGCTTGGTTTAAACGGTGCAGGTAAATCTACCTTGCTTCGTATTATGGCGGGCGTAGATAAAGATTTCTCTGGTGAGGCGCGTGCGCAACCGGGTACAAAAATCGGTTATCTTGAGCAAGAACCACCTTTAGACGAAAGCAAAGACGTTCGTGGTAACGTCGAAGATGGTTTACGTGAACCGCTTGATGCCTTGGCACGTCTGGATGAAGTCTTTGCTGAATATGCAGCAGAAGATGCGGATTTCGATGCACTTGCGAAAGAGCAAGAGAAGCTTGAAGCGATTATCCAGACTTGGGATGCGCATAACCTTGCGAACCAGATGGATCAAGCAGCTGCAGCATTGAACTTGCCTGCTTGGGATGCAGATGTATCTAAGCTTTCAGGTGGTGAACGCCGCCGTGTGGCACTTTGCCGTTTACTTCTGTCTAAACCAGACATGTTGCTTCTCGATGAACCGACGAACCATTTAGATGCTTCATCTGTATCTTGGTTGGAACGTTTCTTGAAAGACTTCCCGGGTACCATCGTTGCGATTACGCATGACCGTTACTTCCTGGATAACGTTGCAGAATGGATCCTTGAGCTTGACCGTGGTATGGGTATTCCGTATCAAGGTAACTACTCTTCTTGGCTTGAGCAAAAAAATGCCCGTTTAGAGCAAGAGAACAAGCAGGAAGAATCTTTTGCTAAAGCATTGAAAAAAGAACTTGAATGGGTTCGTTCAAATGCCAAAGGTCAGCAAAAGAAAAACAAAGCGCGTATGGAGCGTTTTGAAGAGCTTAACTCACGCGAATTCCAGCAACGTAACGAAACCTCTGAAATCTACATTCCACCTGGCCCACGTCTGGGCAACAAGGTTGTAGAAGTTGAAGGCATCAGCAAATCGTTTGGTGATCGCTTACTGTACAAAGATTTAACGTTCACAGTACCACCTGCTGCAATTGTGGGTATCGTGGGTGAGAACGGTGCAGGTAAAACCACGCTATTCCGTATGATGACTGGTGAACAGCAACCAGATACCGGTACGGTAACGCTGGGTGAATCGGTTAAAGTGGCTTATGTCGGTCAGATCCGTGACACCTTAGATAACAACAAAACCGTTTGGGAAGAAGTGTCTGGCGGTCTAGACATCTTGAAGATTGGTGATTACGAAATCGCATCTCGTGCGTATATCGGTCGCTTTAACTTTAAAGGCCAAGATCAGCAAAAACGCGTAGGTCAATTGTCAGGTGGTGAGCGTAACCGTTTACAACTTGCGAAAATCCTGCAAATGGGCGCAAACGTTATCCTACTCGATGAACCATCAAACGACTTGGATATCGAAACCTTGCGTGCACTTGAAGATGCCATTCTGGTATTCCCAGGTACTGTGATGGTGATCTCGCATGACCGTTGGTTCCTGGACCGTATTGCAACGCACATCTTGTCATTCGAAGGTGAAACACCTGAATTCTTCACCGGTAACTATGCTGAGTTTGAAGAATATCGCCGTAAGCGTGATGGTGATGATCTTGTAGCGAAGCGTCAAAAATATCGCAAAATCGGTGTTTAATCATCTCCGACTTTTGTAAATAAAAAAACCAGCCTCAGGGCTGGTTTTTTATGTTTATTATAGGGTGGAGGGTAAATTAGATTTCCCACTCATGATTACATTCACGGCATTTCCATTTCTTTTGGGTTTGCATGAATGCCTGCATTGAAATTTTAAAATCAGGTAAGTCCTTATAGAACATAAAGCCTGCGATCAAGGAAAAAATAAAGACGATCACAGTGGCAGTCTGTAAAGTGGTACCTGCACCATCGCCAAAAATCCACATCGCGATACTAATAATAACCAGTAATAGCAAAAGGAACAGGGCAGGGACCAGAAACATTAAGCTTTTAGGAACCACTGGACGTGGAGCTGCTTGACCTGGCTGGGCCACTGGCATGATTTTCGGGCTTTGACACTTAGGGCAACGATATTGCATTACAACTCCAAAATTCTAAATTACTGATTATTTTATCGGAAGATGCGAAGAAACCGAAATATTGCCCAACATAAAATATACAGGCAATAAAAAACCCAAGTCGCAATGCTTGGGTTTTTTATAAGATCACCATATATATTACGATGATCTTGAATATGGCGTCCCTACGGGGATTCGAACCCCGGTTACCGCCGTGAAAGGGCGATGTCCTAGGCCTCTAGACGATAGGGACAATTGAGGCAAATAACACAGCTAAAGCAAGACTTGATTTGGTGGAGTCAAGGAGGATCGAACTCCTGACCTCTACAATGCCATTGTAGCGCTCTACCAACTGAGCTATGACCCCAGTCTGTGTGAGCGCTATATTAGGGATATCGCGCTCACACGTCAACACAAAAATTAATTAAGCTTGATCAATTGCTTCATTTTTCGGCAACTTTAAGCTTTCATTGAGTTTTTCCCAGACTTTCAGCTCTTTTTTGCTTGGACCACCGACAATTTCTAGCGCATGACGTAAACGTGCAAAGGTTAAATCCGGACCAATGGTCACCATCGTTTGCATGACTGGGGTAGAGGCTGTCGAACCGGCAATCGCAATAAAGAACGCAGGCATGAAATCACGTAGCTTGATTTCCATCTGTGTCGCCAAGTCCATCAAGGTCTGGCTCACCGTGTCGTTATTCCAAGTAAACAGGCTTTCTAAACGCCAAATTGCGAATTGAAGACTTTGACGTACCTGTTCATCCGACAGTTTCTTGCTTTCAAACTGTTCTTTAGACAGGGTCGGGAAATGGTTGAAATAATGTGCAGACCAGTTCACAGCTTCAGACAGCAGGTTAATACGCGGTTGAATCGCAGCTGCAATTTCTTCTAATTTGGCACGATCTGCTTTCCAGGCCAATAAGGTGTCTAGAAGTTCAGCCGGGCTGAGTGCCTTGATCCATTGACCATTTAACCAGTTCAATTTCTCAACATCAAAGATCGGACCACCGAGGGATACACGTTTGATATCAAAATGCTCAATCATTTCAGCCAAAGTGAATTTTTCACTTTCATCTGGCATTGACCAGCCCATACGACCCAAGTAGTTCAACAAGGCTTCAGGCAGTACACCGATGTCTCTGTAATAGTTAATTGAGGTCGGGTTTTTACGTTTAGACAGCTTAGATTTATCCGGGTTACGCAGCAGTGGCATGTGGCATAGTATCGGCATTTCCCAACCAAAATATTGATACAGCAACTGATGTTTCGGCGCAGATGGAATCCATTCTTCACCACGAATTACGTGGGTGATTTGCATCAAATGATCATCTACTACGTTAGCCAAGTGGTAGGTTGGTAGGCCATCGGTTTTCAGCAGGATTTGCATGTCTACTTGCGCCCATGGAATCTCGACTTCGCCACGCAGCATGTCATTGAATTTACATACACCTTCAGTCGGTACTTTCATGCGAATCACATGTGGTTCACCAGCGGCCAAACGACGCTCCACTTCTTCTTCAGAAAGATTTAGACCACGACCATCATAACGTGGCGACTCTCCACGTGCCTGCTGTTCTGCACGCATTTGATCCAGTTCTTCTGCAGTTGCGAAACAGTAGAAGGCATGACCTTTCTCTACCAGTTCCAAGGCATAATTTTTATAGATATCCATACGTTCTGACTGGCGGTACGGCGCATGCGGGCCACCGACATCAGGACCTTCAGACCAGTTCAGACCCAACCAGCGCAATGAATCCAGGATCATTTTTTCAGATTCAGGCGTTGAGCGCAGTTGGTCAGTATCTTCAATACGAAGAATGAATTCACCGCCATGCTGTTTAGCAAAACATAAGTTAAACAAGGCGATATAGGCAGTACCTACATGCGGAAAACCAGTAGGAGAAGGTGCAATACGAGTACGAACAGTCATAGCCGGATCTAATCTTAGATATAAAATTGCAGCTATTATAGCGAAAAAGCCACATCACTTAATGCTTTATTCAACATTGAATGATGTGGCTTTTAAATCCGGGAATATTCAGCGCTGTTGAGGCTGATTAAGAATGAGCGCTCGAAAAAATACTTTGGACAAAGCGGGTGAAGCGGTAATTCTGTTCTGCAAAGAAATTTTGCGAAGGTGCGACTTTAAATGCAGTCAAGACTTTGAGATTATCTTCTGTTTGAAGTGTTTTTTCAGTTTTTTGTTGCTGAATCGCTTTTTCAATCGGCGAAGTCTTGCTTTCAACAGTGCTTACTGTAGGCTTCGGCAAATCTGTCTTCACAACGACGGCATGACCGAGTTGAATCGAGAACAACATAATCAGGCTTAGGATGCTGGCTGTGAATAATGTAAATTTCATATCCAAACTTCCTCCTTACTTCGGGTTGGTTTTATTTTGTTAAAAATGTTTTTTTAATACTCTGCCTACAATTTAATCACAGTTGATCATAAAGAAGTAGAACCAAGTCACATTTTTTACAAAAGAAATAATATAACTCTGTGGAAAATTACCAAAAATCGTAATTTCCTGTTTTGGTGGCCTATTTTTAACAGACAACTGTGAAGAGAGCGTGAAGAACTGTCTTATATTGTAGCAGAAGATTACTTTTCTAGCAGAATATGTATCCGGATTTAATTGTTAGAAGATATCTCAAAATCATCAATAGATTGTAGATATTGTTATAAATGCATGATTGTTATGCTTATTTTTGATTTGTATAGTGCAGCTCATATAAACAAAGAGTTACATCAGATGAAAAAAATAATAGCATCCGCAATCTTGACAATTTTAGTTGGAACAGCTGTACAGAATTCCGTCGCCAAAGATTTCCTGAATGTCTCTTATGACCCGACCCGTGAATTTTATCAGGAATATAACGAAGAATTTGGCAAGTTCTGGAAGCAGAAAACCGGACAAACGGTTAATTTTAAACAGTCGCATGGCGGTTCAGGCAAGCAGGCGCGTTCAGTGGTCGATGGTTTGCAGGCCGATGTCGTAACCTTGGCCTTGGCCAATGATATCGAAGAAATCGTCAATGCCGGTTTAATCGAGAAAGACTGGCAAAAAGAGTTTCCGAGTAATTCGGCACCCTATACGTCTACGATTGTATTCTTGGTGCGTAAAGGCAATCCAAAGCAAATCAAAGACTGGAATGATCTGACCAAAGCGGGTGTGGACATTATTACCCCAAACCCGAAAACTGGTGGCGCGCCACGTTGGATCTACCTGTCTGCTTGGGGTTATGCACTGAAACAGCCAGGCGGTAATGATGCGAAAGCCAAAGAGCTGGTGAAAAAACTTTATCAAAATGTCAAAGTTTTAGATTCCGGTGCCCGTGGTTCACTGACGACGTTTGCCGAGCGCGGCATTGGTGATGTGCTTTTATCCTGGGAAAATGAAGCCTTGCTGGCGACGCAAGGTCTGGGTAAAGACAAGTACGATATTGTCTATCCATCGATTTCAATTCTGGCCGAACCATCGGTAGCGATTGTCGATAAGAACGTGAATAAAAATGGCACTACCCATCTGGCAAAAGGCTATTTGAACTATTTATATTCACCGAAAGGGCAGGAGCTTGCTGCGAAATATTTCTTCCGTCCGCGGGATGCCAAAGTCGCTAACAAATATTCAGCCCAGTTTCCGAAAATCCAGACCTTTACCATTGATAAAGTCTTTGGTGGTTGGGCCAAAGCGCAAAAAACACATCTTGTGAATGGGGCGATTTATGACCAGATTTACAATGAAAAAAGATAAGTAAGCTGTAGTCCAGATGGAATAAAGAAAATGGCTAAAGTGTTATCCATTTTCTTTATATCTAATGCATAAAATTCTATATCTTAGATATAAGTAGAATAATAAACTGTATTTTCCTTTTAAAAACAAAATATTAAGTCAGAAAAACCTTTCATTTTATCGTGTTGTGATGTTGTAGGGTGAATTGCGATAAATGATTTTATTTCATATAGTTATATCTAATGAAGATAAACTCTGTGCTGCCATGAAAACTCAATTAAAATCGTTATTTAGTGCTGCCTTGTTGGCGACTGGTTTAGGCATGACCGCGACTGCTTCACAAGCAGCAGACCGTCAGTTTCTGAATGTATCCTATGATGCCACGCGTGAGTTCTATGATGAATTTAACAAATCATTTGGGACTTACTGGAAAAACCGCACCGGTCTGGATGTGAATTTCAAGCAGTCTCATGGCGGTTCGGGCAAACAGGCGCGTTCTGTGGTCGATGGCCTGAAAGGTGATGTGGTGACTTTGGCGCTGGCCAATGACATCGAAGAAATTGTGAAATCTGGTCAGATTCAGCCGGGCTGGCAAAAGGAATTCCCACACAACTCGGCACCTTATACTTCGACGATCGTATTCATGGTCCGCAAGGGCAACCCGAAAGGCATCAAGGACTGGAATGACCTAACAAAACCAGGCGTGCAAATTATTACGCCAAACCCGAAAACGGGCGGTTTGCCGCGTTGGGTGTATCTGTCTGCATGGGGTTATGCCGAGAAACAGCCAGGCGGCAATAAAGCTAAAGCACAGGATTTTGTTGGCAAACTTTATAAGAACGTGAAAGTGATGGATTCTGCTGCACGTGCTTCAATGACCACCTTTGCCGAGCGTGGGATTGGCGATGTATTGCTGACTTGGGAAAATGAAGCCTTGGTCACGCAAAAGACCTTGGGTAAAAACAAGTTTGATATCGTCTATCCATCAATTACCATTTTGACTGAACCGTCAGTGGCGATTGTGGATCGTACCGTAGAGAAAAATGGCAATAAATGGCTAGCAACAGGTTATATCAATTACCTGTATTCACCATTGGGTCAGGAAATGGCAGCTAAACATTTCTATCGTCCACGTAATGAAAAAGTATTAGCGAAATATTCGGCACAGTTCCCGAAAATCAAAACCTTTACCATTGATGAGGTCTTTGGTGGTTGGGCCAATGCACAGAAAACCCATTTTGTGAATGGTGCAATTTTCGACCAGATTTATAACAGCAAACGTTAATTGATCTGCGAAGTCCTCTTGCTGGTAAAAAAGCCTCCTGAACAGGAGGCTTTTTTTGTGGCAGAAAATGCTAAAACGGTTTTCTCTATGGAAAGTAATATTTATCTACAAAAAGTCGTTTGGAGCTTTGCCTAAACAGGGTGATAATGTGCAGTTAAATTTTCCCCCCTATTGATTGAGTTTTTATGTCACATATTTCTGTATTACTTCACGAAACGATTGATGCCTTGTTGGCGGGTCGCAATACGGGAACTTATGTGGATGGTACCTTTGGCCGTGGTGGACATACGCGTTTATTGCTGTCCAAATTAGATGAAAATGCACGCGTCTATGCCTTTGATAAAGATCCACAAGCACTGGCTGTAGCGGCTGAACTCGAACAAGAAGATTCACGTTTTAAAATTATTCATGCCAGCTTTGCTGATCTGAAAGAGGCATTGGCTGAGCTGGGCATTGAACACGTCGATGGGGTGATGGCGGATCTTGGTGTTTCTTCACCGCAGCTGGATCAGGCTGAACGTGGTTTCAGTTTTATGAAAGATGGCCCACTGGATATGCGCATGGACAACTCGCAAGGTCCCACCGCAGCAGAATGGCTGACCCAGATTGAAGAAGAAGCACTGGCGAATATCATTTTTAAATATGGTGAAGAGCGTTATAGTCGCCGTATTGCCAAAGCGATTAAAGCTGCTGGATATATTGATACCACGGCAAAGCTCGCTGAGATCGTAAAAGTAGCGCACCCGAAATGGGAAAAAAATAAGCATGCTGCGACCCGTACTTTCCAGGCAATTCGTATTGCTATTAATAAGGAATTAGAAGATATTGAAATCTTCTTGCCTCAGGCCGTTGAAATCTTGAAACCTGAAGCACGTTTGGCGGTGATTAGCTTCCATTCACTGGAAGACCGTTTGATTAAACAATTTATTCAAAAAGAGTCAACGCTTGAAGAGGATTCAGGCTGGGGAATGCCACAACAACAGAAAGATACGCGACGTTTAAAGAAAGTTTCTCGTGTTAAAGCCAGTGATGAGGAGGTCAAAGCCAATCCTCGTTCACGTAGCGCATGGCTCCGGGTAGCAGAACGTTTAGCTTAATAGGCAGATCATGAAAACGGAAGTGGTTGATAAAAAAACAGAAAAATTGTGGCTGAAAAAAGTTACAATCTATCTCATGCTGATATTGATGGTCTTCATCAGTGCAGTATTTGTGGTATTTCAGGTATTTGAATACCGTCAGGATAACAGAAAGCTGAGTACCTATCTGCGTGAAAGGGATGACCTGAATGCAGAGTGGGGGCGTTTGCTGATTGAGCAGCAAACTTTTGGCGCGACGGCACAGATCGGTACGCGTGCAGTGACACAGCTGCGTATGTATTCACCTCCGGTTTCACAAAGTGTCGTGATTTCCTTACCACAAACTTCAGATGAGAAAAAATAAGGCTAGCGTTCCGACATGGTAGACAAGAGAAAGAAGCAACCGGTACGTAAAAAACAATCGGTCACCGACAAAAATGCCTCAAATGTTTATATCAATCGTTTTTACATCATGTGGGCGGTGGTGTTGCTGTGTTTTGTGACACTGATTTGCCGTGCTTTCTATGTACAGATTATTAATAAAGATTTTTTGCAAAACAAAGCCAATGCCAATATTTTAAGAACCAATACCATCAAGGCAATGCGTGGCGTAATTTATGATCGTAATGGCATTCCATTGGCTATCAGTACCCCAATCATGAAAATTGTGATTGATCCACGTGATTATTTTGACAATAAAAAACTCTATGACGAGACCATGCTGGCGCTGGAAAAAGAACCGAATAGCCGCAAGCTCAAACGTCAGCTACCGGATAAAAACCTGAATCTGGATGAGCTGGCGGATGCAGTCGGTATGGATCGGGCAGAACTACGTAAAAAAATGGAAGAACGTCCGCGTTCACGTTATCTGATCCTGAAAAAAGAAGTTCCGCCACAACAGGCCGAACTGATCATGAAACGTAATTTTCAGGGCGTATATACCGAGAAAAACTATAAACGTTATTATCCGCAGCCACAGCCGAACTCTCAGATTATTGGCCTGACCAATAGCGAAGGCAGCGGGATTGAAGGTCTGGAAATGCAGCTGAATAGCCGTCTTTCCGGAAAGGATGGCGAACAGCAGATCATTCGCGATAAAAAAGGCAACCGGGTCAAAGAACCGGAAGTGATTAAAGAAGTTGAACCGGGTGAAAATATTACCCTGAGTATCGACTCGCGTCTGCAATATATTATGTACCGTGAGCTGACGGCTGCTGGTGTCGCCAATAATGCCCGTTCAGCGACTGCGATTGCTGTTGATGTCAAAACCGGTGAAATTCTGGCGCTGTCATCATGGCCATCGTATAACCCGAATGACAAAAACAGCCTGCTCAACAAGGATGCCATGCGTAACCGCGGTGCAGTCGATTCTTTCGAACCGGGCTCGACCATGAAGCCGCTCACTGTAGCGATGGCCTTGGAAAGTGGCAAATATACGGCGAATTCAGTCGTTAATACCACACCGGGCAGTATGCGAGTCGGTAATCATACCATTCGTGATACGCATAACTATGGTCAGTTGACGCTCGGCGGCATTCTGCAGAAATCCTCTAACGTCGGTGTGGCGAAACTGGCCTTGTCGCTGCCGTATGAAACCTTGCCAACCTTCTATAAACGCTTGGGTTTTGGTCAGCGTTCAGCGGTGAAATTCCCGGGTGAAAGTGCCGGTCTGATTCTGCCTCCTAGCAAATGGAATGTGTCAGAAGTGGCAACCATGTCCTATGGTTATGGTCTGAATGCGACGGTACTACAGCTGGCTGATGCCTATGCCATGCTGGCCAATAAAGGCGTGAAAATGCCGCTGAGCCTGTACAAGCTGGAAGAACAGCCCCAGGGTGAACAGATGATCGATGCCAATATTGCCGATCAGGTCCTGCTGATGATGGAAACCGCAACCTTGCCAGGTGGTACGGCGACTCGCGCCACCATTCCAGGTTACCGCGTGGCGGGTAAAACCGGTACTGCACATAAATTGCGTGCCGACCGTAAAGGTTATTCAACCAGTGAATACCGGGCTTTATTTGCCGGCGTGGCACCAGTCAGTGATCCACGGATCGCTATGGTGGTGGTGGTAGAAAACCCACAAGGCACTTACTATGGCGGTACGGTATCTGCACCGGTCTTTGCCCGCGTGATGCAGGAATCCTTGCGTCTGCTGAATGTCCCTCTGGACAAACCTTTAGAACCTCCCAAAGTCCAGTAAATAGGTGATCAATGTCTATTACATTTCAAGATCTCTACACCCCTCACGATGTCGCTGACTGGATGAAGCAATCCTTTCAGGGCTTCGAGCTGGATAGTCGTAAAGTCAAACCGGGACAAATTTTTATTGCCCTGACCAGTCTGTCTCAACCGGAAAAAACTGCTCAATTCGCCCAGAAAGCCTTAGAGCAGGGTGCATTGGCCGTGATTTCAGAAACTGAACTGGATGTATCTCCAAATTTGGTGGTAGCAGATGTACGTCATCTAATGGGTCAATGGCAAAAGCAGTATTTGCAAGCGACTCAACCTGTGCAAGCTGCTCGAATTCTGGCAGTTACCGGCACCAATGGTAAAACCACGATTTCTCGCTTGGTGGCTGAATTCATCATGTTGCAAGGTAAAGCCTGTGCAGTGATGGGTACTACAGGTAACGGGATTTTGCCAAATCTGGAAGCATCTTCGCATACCACCCTAGATGCTTTGCAACTGCAAAATGCCTTGCATGGCTATGTGCAGGCCGATGCGGAGTTTGCCTCGATTGAAGCCAGTTCGCATGGTCTGGAACAAGGCCGCTTGAATGGTTGTGATATCGAGATTGCGGGCTATAGTAATTTGAGTCGTGACCATCTGGACTATCACGGTACGCTGCAAGCTTATGCGGAAGCAAAGTCTGGTTTATTCCGTTTTGAATCATTAAAAGTGGCTGTCATCAATATCGATGATGAACATGCACAGATCATGCTGGATGCTGCACAAACTAATCCGGCACAGCCTAAAATTTTGACTTATTCCACCAAGCAAAAAGCGGATTATCAGGTTCAGGATATTCAGTACAGCATTTCAGGTGCGACCTTTAAACTAAAAACTGCTTCTGCTGAATATATGGTTAACAGTCCATTGCTGGGCCATTTCAATATTGAAAATCTGGTCGCCAGTCTGATTATGGTGGAGCAGGCTGGGTTTGACCTGAACAGTTTGATTGCGTCTGTACCACAGCTCAAAGGTGCGCCCGGTCGGATGCAGGTGCTGCGTGATGGAGAGCGCCTGTTTGTGGTGGATTATGCCCATACCCCGGATGCCCTGACTCAGGTTCTGGTGACCTTGAAACGTCATGTTTCACAAAATCTCTGGGCAGTCTTCGGCTGTGGTGGCGACCGTGACCGTGGTAAACGTCCACTGATGACTCAGGCAGCATTGGAGGGTTCAGATATCGCAGTACTCACTTCTGATAACCCACGAACCGAAGATCCGGCACAAATTTTTGCTGATATGAAAAATGATATCGACTTTTCCGGCAAAATCTATCATGAAATTCATGACCGTCGTGAAGCGATCAAGTTTGCGGTTAAACACGCACAGGCGGGTGATATTGTCGTGATTGCAGGGAAAGGTCACGAAAACTATCAGGAAATTGATGGCGTACGTCACTGGTTTGATGACGTGGTCGAAGTGCAGGCTGCGATTGATGCCCAGCATTGCAACACAGATTCAGCCTATTCAGCGCATTAGGATTCAGATATGCATACCTCAACAACAAGTACTGCGGCGCTGGAGCCGTGGAGCATAGAACAATTACAGCAGGCCACCCAAGGCTACTGGCTGAATGATAAAAAGCCTGCAGGCCAGATCAAGCGGATTTTGACTGATTCACGTGATGCAGAATCAGGTGATGCTTTTCTTGCGCTGAAAGGTGAGCGTTTTGACGCACATGACTTTATTGCACAAGTGGCGGCTCAAGGTTGTGAAATTGCCATTGTCAGCTGTCCGGTGGATGCTGATATTTGCCAGCTGGTGGTAGAAGATACCCGTCTGGCATTGGGATTGTTGGGAGCTTATCGCCGTCAGCAGAATTCTCAACTTAAAGTCATTGCCTTGACCGGCAGCAGTGGCAAGACCACGACTAAGGAAATGCTGGGAAGCATTCTGTCACGTCTGGCACCGACCTTGGTGACGCGTGGTAATTTGAATAATGACCTTGGCGTGCCGGTAATGTTGCTGGAGCTACGTCCTGAACATCAATATGCAGTAATGGAACTCGGTGCAAGTCATCAGGGTGAAATTGATTACACTTCAAAAATGGTACAGCCGCATGTGGCCGGAATCATTAATATCGGGACTGCACATTTAGGTGAATTTGGCGGCCGTGACGGGATTTGCCGTGCAAAATCCGAGATTTATGCGCATATCTCTGAAATTTCGATTATTCCTGCTGCCGATGATTTTGCTGAAACGATTCGTGCCGCAGTAAAAACCGAAAAAAGCTTGAGTTTTGGTGCTGGTGGTGATGTATATGCCAGCGATGTAGTCCTTGATGCTCAATCTTCAACCTTTACCCTGAATACAGCGCAAGGCTCGAAAACAGTTCAGTTGCCATTTGCCGGCGAACATAATGTTGAAAATGCGACCGCAGCAGCAGCTTTCGCCCTGGCGATCGGTGTTGGTCTGGATGATATCGTGGCCGGTCTGGAACAGGCCGTGGGTGCCAAAGGTCGTCTGAACTTTATTCCACACAAAGACTATTTGTTTATTGATGACACCTATAATGCCAATCCGGGTTCGATGCGTGCAGCAGCAGAAGTGTTGGCGCAGCAGCAGGGCATCCGGGTCATGGTCACCGGCGATATCGGTGAACTGGGTTCATCTGCCCCAATCGAGCATTACAAGCTCGGTCGGGATCTGGTCTCGGTCAAAGGCATTAATTTTGTGGTGGCTGTGGGTGAATTTGCGCCTGCCGCACAAGAAGGTGCTCGTAGTACACAATATGGTAAAAAAATGCAGGCTTTCCTGAATCAGGAGCAGGCCTTGCCATTTTTAATTGATTTGATTGAAACACATCATCCCCAGCCAATGTCTTTCCTGTTTAAGGGGTCGCGTTTTACCCATATGGAAACATTGATGGCTGCATTGATGGAGAAACTCTAAATGCTGTTATGGCTATTTGACCTTCTGGCGGGCTTTGACAGCACGTTTCAGGTGGTTCGTTATTTAACTTTACGTGCTTTACTCAGTGTTTTGACGGCACTGACCATTGGCCTGGTGCTTGGCCCAATCATGATTCGCAAGCTGCAGGCGCTGAAATATGGTCAGGCAGTCAGCTCGTATGCCCCTGAAAACCATGCCAAGAAAATGGGTACACCGACCATGGGCGGGGTGCTGATCCTGCTTTCAATCGGGATTTCGACTTTACTCTGGGCGGATCTGTCTAATCCTTATGTCTGGATTGTACTGGGTGTAATGGTGATTTTCGGTGCCGTGGGCTGGGCCGATGACTGGATCAAAATCCGTTATAAAGACAATGCAGGTTTGCCTGCGAAGAAAAAATTCTTCTGGACTTCAGTGGGTTCGTTGGGTGCTGGTATAGCCTTGTATGTGATTGCGCAGCAACAGACCAATCCGGTGCATACTGCGAATATGCTGGATCTGCTGATTCCATTCTTTAAAGACTTAAGCATTCCATTGTCAATGATTCCGCTGGGTATTGGATTTATTATCTTTACCTATTTCGTCATTAACGGTGCATCCAATGCCGTGAACTTGACCGATGGTCTGGATGGTCTGGCGATCATGCCAATCGTGCTGGTGGCTACAGGTCTGGGCGTATTTGCCTATCTGGCCGGTGATGTGCGTTTTGCCAATTATCTGCATATTCCTTATGTAAAATACTCGTCTGAACTGGTGGTGATCTGTGCTGCCATGATCGGAGCCGGTTTAGCTTTTCTTTGGTACAATGCCCATCCAGCCCAAGTGTTTATGGGTGATGTCGGTGCTTTATCTCTCGGTGCAATGCTCGGTACGATTGCCGTCATGGTGCGTCAGGAAATCGTATTTGCGATTATGGCTGGTGTTTTTGTAGTGGAAGCGATTTCAGTATTCCTGCAGATTGGTTCATTAAGAATGCGTAATAAACGCGTATTCCTGATGGCGCCGCTGCATCATCATTATGAAAAGAAAGGCTGGCGTGAAACCCAGGTGGTGATCCGTTTCTGGATTATTACGATTATGCTGGTAGTTTTGGGTCTAATGACCTTAAAATTGCGCTAAGAAATGCATGGGAAAAAGTCGGCGCATGCCGGCTTTTTTGTTTTGGAGAAAATGATGAATTTACTCATGTGCCCAGTCTGTCGCCAGCAGTTGAGCTTAAATGAAAGAACATGGCGCTGTGAGAATCATCATAGTTACGATGTCGCCAAACAGGGCTATGTGAACCTGCATGTGGTTCAGCATAAGCACAGCAAAAACCCGGGAGATACGCCTGAGTCTGTGCAGGCACGTCGCGCATTTCTCAGTGCAGGTTATTATGCGCCTTTGCAACAGGCTGTCGTGGAAAAGATTCGCGAGTTGCGGATTGAGAACCTTTTAGATATTGGTTGTGGCGAAGGCTATTATACGAATGCCATGCAGGCGGAAGTGCTGCAATGCGTCGGGGTTGATATTGCCAAAAATGCAGTTCAGGTGGCTGCCAAGCTGAATAAAGAGGTGACTTGGGTGGTGGGAACCGGGGCAACCTTACCAGTACTGGATGAGTCAATTGATCTCTGTACCAGCTTATTTAGTCCGATTCCCAAACAGGAAATCCTGCGGGTATTAAGGCCGAAGTCTTATTTGATGGTAGTGACGCCGGCACCACAACATTTATATGCTATGCGTGAGGCTTTATTTGAAGAAGTGAAACCACACGAGCCGCAGAAGTTTGTTGAGCAGTTGCAAGATGAATTTAATCTGGTTAGTGAGCAGGTGATTGATGCGCCAATGGTTTTGCCACAGGCTGATTTAAAAAACCTGATTGCGATGACGCCATATGCTTATAAGGCCAAACCTGAACGTCGTTTAGCACTTGAACAGCAGGATCAGTTTGAATTACTGGCGCAATATCAGATTTACCTGTTTCAGAAAAAATAAAAAATGCATATAAAAAAGCCCTCAACTGAGTAATGCCAGTCAGTTAA
>NZ_DCLL01000036.1:60322-60556 GCF_002321025.1 Acinetobacter lwoffii | reverse complement strand
ACAAACCCGGTACGGTTCACTGAGTTTATCTCCTAATAATTTAATGCAGTGCATCTTAGTTTCAACCAAACTTCGCCGATGATAGCTTGACCATTTTGTTCATAGTGTCCTGCCTAAACGTGCAACTGTTCGAAGTAATTCATTTCGCTCTAGCGAGCTACTCTTTGTATCTTTCCACGGTTTCGCATTTTTTCTAGGTGGAATCACCGCATACGCTTGCCGATCTGCAATGAC
>NZ_DCLL01000036.1:47093-60294 GCF_002321025.1 Acinetobacter lwoffii | reverse complement strand
TCGGTATAAACAGAGTCAATCTGCTCATCTTGTGGAATCTAATTAAGTAAATCACCAAGCACCTGTGAATCACTGACATTATTGGTTGTGAGCCGAATAACGCGTATTTGTAGGGTTTTAGCATCGATACCAATATGTAGTTTACGCCATTTGCGACGATATTCAGGTCCATGTTTCTTGCGTTTCCATTCGCCCTCACCTAGAAGCTTCATGCCTGTAGAGTCTACGAGTAGATGCAGCCCATCGCTACTTTTTTGGTAGCTGCTTGCAATATCAATATGCTTTTGTTTTCTACAAATGGTGGAATACGAATATCACTGATATTCGGGGCTGCTCAGCCGCAAAGCTTAATCAGACTTTGCACAAAGCCAGTAACCATACGTAAAGACAGACGGAATAAGGATTTAATCATTAAGCAGCATTGGATGGCTACGTCGGAGTAGATTTGATTTCGCCCTTGTTTGCCTTTTGATGGAGCATACCATTGCGTAGCAGGATCCAACCAAAGGGCAATATTTCCGCGACTCATGAGTGCTCGGTTATATGCGGGCCAATTGGTAGTGCGGTAGATTTTGTGTGTAGGCTTCTTCATTTGAAAATTGAATCGTACCGGGTTTGTCGGAGCCTTTTGTATTTCATTAGCTTATATTAAAACCTGCGCGCCAACTTTTAATAATTGAAATTTCTCAGCTGTATAGGTGCATAAAGATCATTAAAAAATAAGCTAAAGCATCTTCTCGGATTCACAACTCACCTTAGGAATATCCATCATCTAACAAACTGAATATCTTAAGGACTTTTTTTAATTGTATTTCTCTTAATAAAAGTCAATAAGTTGATAAGAGCAAGATTGAGATGGTGACAGTTTAACTGACCAAAAATCCCCAATTAAATCTGTTTGTTAAAGAATTATAAGGTGTAGATTTTTACCCATAATTACCCCATCATCTATGCTATCCGCCATAAGAACAAAATCATCAATCATGTTCCAAACTCAAAATTATTACTATGTTGAATATTTAGGAGATGCAGGCATAACCCTGTCATGCCTTCAAAGTCTTTGCAAAACCCTTCAAACCCATTCTGATCTTACAACTGCTTTACTTCTTACAAATGACCAAGTGCATGCCTTTCTACTTAAAGATGATTCTGGAACCTATTATGTCATTCGCTCTGGCTTTACATCTGGTTATTCAGGTGAAGGACCAAAGGGTCTAGCAAAAGCATTAGCTCTTTTAAGCAAACATAGAATTGAAACTGAAGAAATTCTAATACCTACGAAGCTTCTCAATAGATTGAATAACTCATCATTAAATGATCAGGATATCGATTTTATTTATCAGCAAAAAATCATTCGTCCTATTCGTCTGCATGATTATATTTATCCTTTCGAAAATGAAGTAACTCAAACTACCAAGTCAAAGTGTTACTACCCTTTAGAACTACCCTACTCCATTATTGATGACAGAATTTTTGACCTTGCTCTACTCTTTAAACAAGATCCCGACTCTGCTTTAACAAAAGCATATAAGCGTCTTGAAGATATTATTCGCACACGTACAGGTATTCATGAGCATAGTACCAAGCTTTTTGCACAAGCCTTTCAAGGTGAAAATGCTCTGCTTACTTGGGATGTACCAGACAGTGCTGAGATCAAAGGTCGAGTAAATTTATTTACAGGTGCATATATGGCTTTTCGGAACGCTCGTGCACATCGAGAGAAAGATGAAAACTTAATTCATCAGTACCGGGAGTTTTTATTGATCAATGAGTTATACCTACTAGAAGCTGAAGCAATAACAATAGAATCAAAATAAGACAAGGCCATATGGCCTTGTCTTATATCACTATGCTAAATCTTTACCGTTACTTAAGATGAATTTTCGCAACATTGCATCCACTCGAATATTCACTTTGAAAGGAGGAATGGTTGCTCCATCCTTAGCTTCTAAATACTGTTTTGCTTTGACTTTATCTACCGTGGCTAAAAGTTCATCAAAACGTCCAAACTCATTAATATTATTTACAGTCACCTGCGTATTCATGAGTTGTCTTAACTTCGTTTCATCGAGTCCTAGTGCTTCTGCAAGATCATGAATTCCATCTTCTTGTGCTTGGAATTGATACTCAGTAATGTAATCCCTGAACGATTTACCAGCAACAAGAGTCACATCTCCACTCTGTACATCATGCAAGAAGATGTTAGCAAACTTCTGTTCTTCGGCACTGAGCATTGCAAAACTCTTATGCAATTCATTTAACGCATCTTCAATAGAAAGTTCTAAATCACCATTACGCAGTGCTTTCAGATATTTATCAAAACGACTGTTCATGTAGTCGGAATCGATTTTATCCGTATCGATTTCTGTTAAATAGCCTTCTACTTCAAAAGGTATGCTCCCACCACCTGAACCGCCACCACCGCCATTCGAGAACAGTTCTTTATAACGCAGTGCCAGAACTAAGAAAGTTTGCTCATCCAACTTTAATTGAATCGTAAATTTCTTTTTATGCTCATCAGTAAATTCATAACTCAATTTATCCCATTTAAAGCCCTGAATTTTAGCCGCTTCAAGATATTCGTTGAGTTGTTTAAACAGTTTTGCAAATAAAGCACAGGACTGATCATCTTCTGGTAACTTCTCAAAATTAGACACATGGGCACTTTTAAATACGCTATCAATTTTTTCGAAGATGTCATTAATGTTTTTTAAATTGCTTGGCAATTTATCAACAAATAAAGCCAATGGCTTATCACCCGAATATAATTTTACCGCAGCGTCGATATTACGCTTCATGGTGTGCGGACGACGATAATAACGAATGATGCCAAATGGCTTATCTTTGCCAAACAAGCGATTGGTACGTGAGAAGGCTTGAATCAGATTTGCATATCCCAATACCTTATCTAAATACAGCGTATTGACCCATTTTGAGTCAAAACCTGTCAGCATTTGATCTACTACAATTAAAAGATCAAGCTGTTTTTCAGGCGTATTTTCGATGCGTTTATAAGCTTCTTTGTGTGACAAGCGATCTGCAATGTCCCGCTTCATCTTGGCGTGATTGGCTAAGCTAAAGTCCATACCGTAAAGTGTATTGTAATCTGCAATAATATCTTCTAAACCTTTCTCTTTAAAAGCTGCATTGCCTGTATTATCAATATTCGGATCAAATAAGGCTGTGACTTTTAGCTCTGGCATCGCCTTTTTAATCAGTCGATAATACTCAATCGCTTCAGGGATACTACTGGTCGCAAACATGGCATGGAATTTATTATTTTGGCTGAACTGCACCCAATTTTCTTTAATATCTTCGACCACTTTGTTTTGATGTTCAGTACGATGATATTGTGACGTTGGCAGGTAATCCTCAATTCCTTTAATATATTTACCCGTCTTATCCGTATGTCCTGCCATTGCAACTTGCTTGCTATTCATGAAGTGTTGATAGACTGCTTTTTTGTCAGGATCATCGAAAGCTTCTTTTTCTGTATTGGCTTTTGCTTGATACAGTGCAACTTCTTTACGCAATTTAGAATCTTTATAGGTTGAAACTAAATAAGGGTCAAAGCCTAAAACGTTTTTATCTCGAATACCATCTGCAATGCTGTAACGGTGCAATTCATTCCCGAATACCGTAGCCGTGGTATTCATATTTTTTTCGTTTTCTTCTTGAATCGGCGTACCTGTAAAACCAAAGAATACAGCCTGTGGGAAGGTATCTTTAATGGTCATCAGCATTTCACCAAATGTAGAACGATGTGCTTCATCTACAATGATGACAATCCGTTTTTTATTAATCAGTTCAATGTCATGTGCATTTAAACCACCATCTTCATCTTTGATATTACTCATTTTTTGAATTGAGCTTACGATCAAGACTTCATTTGGGTTTTTACTTTTGAGTTTACTGACCAAGGCATGGGTATTTTCAGTGGCTTGAACAAAGTCTTCAATTTCAGCAAAGTTGTTATATTGCTCAAGTGACTGCACACCCAACTCAATACGATCCATCAAGAAGATCACTTTATCTGCATCTTTACTCAGGGCAATCAAATGTGCTGCTTTAAAGCTGGTCATGGTTTTACCAGATCCAGTGGTATGCCAAATGTAACCACCTAAACGATCTCGACCATCCCATTCAATACTTGCCACCCGATCCGTGACTTCATGTACAGCAAAACACTGATAACTGCGCATGACTTTGAGAACACCATCGGTTTTATCAGCAATGGTATAGAAACCAATCAGTTGATGTGCCATGGGTATAGAAAGCAAATTCCCTGCAATATCTTTCCAATAGTTCACTGGTTCGTTATTAAAATCTCCCCAATTGAAATAGAAGTCTGAATTAAATTTTGCATCAGGCCCTGGGTTGGCAAAGTACCATGTTTCATCTGGGTTCATTGCCACGAAGATTTGTACCAATGCAAACAAACCTGTGAAGATACCCGAACGTGCATAGTTTTCGATTTGATGCGCAGCCTGACTGACAGGCACGCCTGAACGTTTTAGCTCAATATGGAACACTGGCATACCATTAATGAGCAGCATCAAGTCGCCACGACGGTCATTTAAGATTTTAGATTTGGTTGGGAATTTCGGTTGTTGCGCAATTTGGTAACGGCTTTTACCTGCGGCAATCTCTTGACGGTCGTAAATGGTTAAGCTGACTTCTTTACCACAATGTATTTCGTCGTTTGTATTGTCACGTTTAATGGATACCGTTTTACCGTTAATAAATCCATTGAGTGCAAAAGGCGTGCGTAGTGTATTGATCTGTTCAATAATCTGAGCCATCTCCCCATCGGTGAGTGGCTGATTATTCAGTCGATCAATTTCTCGGTTATTTTGGAAAAGAATCTCTGCCCAGTTATCGATGAGATCCTGTTCTGTTGGGTTTTTAATGACATCTTGCCAACCTTTTTTTAAAAGAAG
This sequence comes from Acinetobacter lwoffii, assembly GCF_002321025.1. GTDB lineage: Bacteria > Pseudomonadota > Gammaproteobacteria > Pseudomonadales > Moraxellaceae > Acinetobacter > Acinetobacter lwoffii_Y. Next base: position 55,354 of record NZ_DCLL01000036.1, on the reverse strand, counting down.
GCTGATAAGGGCTTGTTCAAATGCTGTTTCGCTTTTAAAAGTCATATTTGTTTGGTTTTATAAAGTTAGTATGTTGATTTTAAAAATCCCCCTTAGATAAAGGGGGATATACGTATTTAAGTTACTAAACAAACATTTTTTCTAACAATGCTTGTTTAAGATTTTTTAAGGTTTGGAGCTGTTGTTTTTGCAATTTAAGAGTTTCATCAACTTGTTTAAAGAAAGAACTAATCCGAACTTGTTCTTCTAGTGATGGCAATAAAACTTCTCTTTTCTTCCAATCATTCACATCAAAAAATAGTTTTTCAATATCAACACCGTAAGAGCTTAAGAAGAATTTTTGATACATTTCTGGTAATGTTGATAAAAGCGCAAAGAATTCAATATTTAATTGATCTGTGCCTTGTCCGATCAAATATTCATTAGAAACAACAGAACCATCTAGCTCTGGTGGAACCAACCCCGTAGCACCATGAACTACTTGACGTTTCGAAATAATATAATCACCAGCTTTCACTTCAAACTGCGATTTAACAAGAATATCTTTACCCTTTAAAATTGCTCGTTCTGCAATACCACCATTTCGTCTTTTAACCGTAACTAGACGATATTTAGTTTGATTATCTAAATTAATCGGACGAAAGACTTCTTTAAGTACATCTCCAATAGCTTCAATTTTCCAATTCCTACTAAACCCTTTTAAACGAATTTCAGGACGTTGAGTTCCCTGTTTTGGAAACATTTTTTCCAACATCGCTTTTTTAAAGTTTTGGGTTTGAGTAAGTTTCTTCTCATGTAAAGCAATGGATTGGTCTAGATTTTGGAAGAAGTTACCAATAGAACTCTGCTCTAACCTAGAAGGAACAAATGTTTCAATATTTGAAAACTGAGTTTTATTAACAATTTGCATTGTGCCCTTAGCTGCAAATTGTTGCATTACATTAGACCAAAAATATGATTGGCTTAATAAAAAATATGGATCGTTTCGTTCAAATGGAGTTAATGAGTTAATTTGCTGATTAAAACTTCCCTCTTCAAGAAGCAAGGCATTTTTTCCAATACTGGCAATACACGTAACTAGGATTGTATTTGGAGGTACAACTCTTGCTTTTTTTCGACCAAGAATAGAAAGTTTCTTGTCAGTATTTAAAATCAACTGTCCATTGATATCTGTTGGTGTTACCCACATTAATCCAGTTTTAGAGTAATAGGATTCATCAGATGTCGATGGTGTAGAGCCTGTCTGAATGGATCCTAAATCACTAAGCTTCTTGATGTTCCATACTTCAAAAAATCCATTAAATCTTAATTCAGGGCATTTTTGCTTTTCCACATTACACCCCTTTTAACAATGCTTGAAACCATGCCAAGCCTTTCATATCAAACTCATCACCTGTTAAGTCATCAATCAAGTCTGCAAGGCTATGCTCTGCTTCAGTCAGCTTTTGTGTGGTTTCCGTATAGGTCACTGCATACTTATCTGCTAAGGCCTGTACCGTATCAGTCAAATGTTCAATCACTTCATTCGGCAATGCCAAAATCGCAGACACAATTGGTTCAATCCACTTTGCTTCTAACAACGCTTTGACTTGATCTTCTTCTAAAGCTTCAATCGTGGTTTTGGTTAAAAGATGAAGTGTTTTAGCATCTTCATTGATCTGAGATTTTAACTCTTTTTCTAAAGTTAGTAATTCATCAACTCTTACTAATGTCGCTTCTAAGGTATTTTCATCAAAAGTAATTGAGGATTGTAAACTACGTAGATAGGCATTTACTTTTGCCTTAGCATATGTCCCATCTTTACTTGCTTCTATACTTGACCATTTAACTTCAGGATGCTCTTGAATATACTTAAGTTTAGCCGCTTTATTTGGAGCAGGCTTAGTTCCATTAAATGCTAAATAATCACGTAATGTAATAGTTTCAGGCGTTTCTACATCTGCATAAGCTTGGTTAAGGACTTTTGTGACTTGACCAGGAACAAATGTATCATTGGCTTCATTTAACAACTGCTCTTTATCTTCCTCAGATAAAGACTCCATCAAAGATTCAATCTCAGCACTCGCTTGTGCAAGTTCACGCTCTTTAGCTTTTAATGCTTCCAATTCTTCAGACAATAAACGTTGCTGTACAAGATCAAATGGCAATACATAGCCTACCCAACCTTCTTGTACTTCATGCTCTTTACCATCTTTCTTTTTAATCACGATATTAGGATTAACGATTTTAGCAGCATCCAAACCTTCAGATTGAATAATCTCTAAATCCCCTGCAATACCTTGCCATTGATCATCTAAAGCTTGGTACGCCTGATACTTATCCACCAGTGGAATATCTGCTAAACGCTTAAAGATGTCCTTACTTAAAACATTTTCTTGCTGGGCAATGTGCAAGCTTTGCATTTTGCCAATGAGCTCACCCTTTAAGTAATCCTTAAAATCAGCAAATGCAGTATTAAATTGACCAACAAACTTTTGAACATCTTGATGGGTGTTAATCGCTTGGCTAATTTCAGCCGTTGCTAAATTAACATAAGGCGTATCGCTTTCTGTAAATAAGTCTTGTCGTAACTGTGGGAATGCTGCCCAATACGCTGCATGTGCATCAATTTCTTTTTTCGGAATACCGCCAAACATAGTGGCATAAATATCCCATGTTTCAGCCGTTGCTGAAGAGTCTACATAACGAGGAATATTCAGGTTGTAGCCCTGATCCTGAATTTCTTTTTGCGTCACTACACGTGAGAACTGTTCAACGTCTTTACGCTCAATTACCGTATCGACAATTTTCTTAATATTCGATGCTTGTAGATGGTTGTTTTTACCGAGCTTCACAAAGCCTTTAGACGCATCAACGATCAACACGTCTGTGGTTGGACGTTGTTGTTTTAAAATAATAATGACCGTTGGAATACCTGTACCAAAGAAAATATTGGCAGGTAAACCAATAATCGCATCAATATGATTTTTCTTAATCAGATTGGTACGGATACGTTCTTCTTCACCACCACGGAACAAAACGCCATGCGGCAAGACAATTGCCATAATGCCGTTTGGTTTTAAATGATATAAATCATGCAACAAGAACGCATAATCCGCCTTAGTTTTAGGGGCTAAACCAAATTCTTTGTATCGAGGGTCTGCATCTTTATTTGCTGGATCCCATGCTTGCGAATATGGTGGATTCGATACCACTGCATCTACATAGAGTGGTTCGTAAGTATTGATTGGATCATTGTCTTCAAAAAATGGCCAGTCATCTTCTAAAGTATCGGCATTTCTCGCCACAATATTGGCAGGCAAAATACCACGCATCACCAAGTTCATACGGGTTAAGTTATAAGTATTCTCTTTTAACTCTTGTGCGTAGTATTTGATTTTATTGGCATCATTGACATGCTTAGCCACCGAGCTACCAATATTAATCAGCAATGACCCTGAGCCACTTGTTGGATCGTAAATTTTAATTTCAGGCTGGTCTTTTAAATGATGTGCAATGATTTCAGACATCAACACTGAAACTTCATGCGGTGTATAGAACTCACCCGCTTTTTTACCAGCATTCGCAGCAAATGAACCAATTAAGTATTCATAGATGAAGCCAAGCACGTCATAGTCTTGCTTGCTATTCATTGGAATGACTTTAATCAGTTGCAACAAATCACTGATCGCTTTGGTCTGGCTATTTGAGTTATCACCTAGCTTACTAAGACCTGTCTCTAACGTTTTAAAAATGCCATCAAAAACTTTCTTGTGAGAAGTATGAATATGGCGCGAGAAAGCTGAAAGTGCATCACGAACGTCAGCAACAGTAAAGTCTAGGCCTTTATTGAGCCATGTTGAGAACAAGTCATCATACGCGATGAAATAGCCAATACCATTTTTAATAAATTCTACGGTCTCAGCATCTTCTTCTGTCAGTGCTTCAATATCTTCTTGTGTAAAATCATTCGCCTCTAAAAAGCTTAATTCTTTATCAGAGAGGAATTTGTAGAACATGAACCCTAGGATATAGTCTTTATATTCATTTGCCTCAATCTTTGAGCGCATTTTATTTGCGGAATCCCAAATTTTGGAAGCGAGTTGTTGCTTATTCATAGGTAGTCTACAATTGGTATCAATTAATTTAAAGGCACGGACCATCTTTGCATTAGCAAAGAAATGAGTGTTAAGCATTCTCTACAATTCTTAGAATGTTCTCAACAAAATACTTCCCATATTTTGATCAAAGAATACTGACTATAGTCTTTCTAAATTGTATGTTTACTTCGAAAATAAGCTTAAATCTAAAATGAAGATTGTTATTGATTGATTATTTTTATATTATTTTCAACAATATAAAAACTCAACCAAATACTTACATTATGACCAAAAGTTCACGCAAAGTAGTGCATGACATAGCATGTACATTTTATAGACTTAGCTTTAAAAATGAGAAATTAGCAAACCAACCTCGTGGTAAATTTAGCTATTTCTTTAGTGTTGAACAGGTTTTTGATTTTATTGCCAAACACAATAATAAAAATTTGACAGTCTCCTCAATAAGAGGACGCTATGTTTATTCGATAGCTGAAATAACAAAAAAATCTGACACATTGTATTTATTGATTGAACGATCAGATACCAAGAGTGAAGATGTGCGAATCTATAACCGACCTAAATCAGAAACCAAATTAGTTCCATTCGAGGATGGAGATGAACTGCAAAAATTTTTCCATGTCGTGGTAAAACTTAATCCTAAAAATAAGAACTCTGCAACAATCCTTGTTGAACAATATGCTGGAGGCACTGGTTTCACTTTCGCATATATACTCACAAAAATGTTGCATGAACTCCGAGAGTTACAAGTTCAACCTGACTTTTTTAAAGCACCTTATGAAGGTGGCGGAACCAACGAAGATGGTTCACCTCGAATTGTTGAATTTGCTACTAAAGCAGAAGTTGATAATGTATGTGGTTTATCTCTCCTTGATAGGGCAGCTCAAGGCAATTTACTCAATGTCAGTGTAATTGAAGAAAAGACAAAGAAACAAATTGAAAACGATCCTATGCTAGTTATAGCAAAGAAAGAGTGTAAATATTTACCTGATCCTGCAACTTTTTTAGATCAAAATGGCCAACCCCTTGAAAAAAGCTTGCTGAGTAGTACCTTCGGTAAGGTTTTGGCTAAAATCAAAAAAGATGCAGCTTTGGGTGACAACATATTCTATCGAGTACGCTGTCAAGAAAAATCGCGTTTAATGAGTATTGATATCAAAGGTGATTTTATAGAATCGGACTTAGGTGTCAAAATTGAATTCATTGAAAACTTTGAACGTCAATCTGTGACTCAAGATGTTGTAGCTGATCGCAAACTTTTCGACAGAATGACTACAATACTATCTCATCACAATCGCTCGGAGATATTAGCTAATGATGGAACTAATACTTAAGCCATTAGCATATTTATCTATTAAGTGGGCTATTGATGATGTAAATGGTAAAAATAAAAAACCAATTTTTGATTGGTTTTTACCTTTTACTTTCGCAATCCTTGCGACCTCTTTTCTATATCTGACTTTGGATTTAGAGTCTGCAAGTTTCAAAATTTTTTTTGAATCAAAAGGATTTGAAGTACTCGGTAATTTTATATTGGCTTTACCTGGATTTTTATTCGCAGCACTAACAGCTGTTGTTTCTTTTGGCAATAAAGAACTCGACATTACTGCAAAAGTTAATCCTCCGACCAACAAAGATGGCCATGAAATTTCCAGACGGAGATATTTATCTAATGCTTTCTCGTATCTAACATTTTTAAGTTTAGTACTTCTGATAACTACTGTTTTTATCAATTATGCATATAGTTCCAATATACTTAAATTTGGCCTATCTTGGTATAAATTTGGATATCTAAGTACAGCTTTAGTATATTTTACATTTGTCTTTCAAATGCTGTTTGTTTTAATTATCACGCTTTATTACATAGGTGATAAAGTTCATCAACCATCTCACTATCAAAATGGATTTAAAGATAAAAAGGAATCTTAAAGTCCAATTTAAATCTATCCCACCCACAATGAATAGTTATTATTTTTTGCCTGAACGTACGCCCACTCCGCTACCTTATGCGACCTTACCTTATCCGTTAAAAATCCAAGCACAGAAATTCGATCAACAATGACCAAATCCTGTTCTTCATTCCGTTCCTGCCACTTATGCAAAAACTCATCTGATGCAAGTAAATTACTTTTCTTAGAGTTACAACTGGAATCTGCCAATACAAAATTGTGACCTGTATCTGAGGGATACATCGACCAAGGGATAAAATGATCGGCTGCATAATTGCCTTTTCGCATCGGCTTATTGCAATAGAAGCATTTGCAATCTTGTAGCTCAACTAAAACATTTGCTACAGCATTTAACTGATTTCGACTCGGCTCAAACATGAATTGCTCAAGATTTGGGAGCTTATTTAAAATTGGGGCATTAGTGCTGTTCTTACGAATGTAATCAATCCAACGTTTCTGACAAAGCTCTTCAATAATCTCGCTGAATTGGCGTAAGCAATACATCACTTGAGGCAAAAGAATAAGTTTCTTTCCACACTGATTAAGCTGATATAAAAACTCAAAATTCTGACCATTGATATTTTGCAGGTAACGGACAGGCATCTCTTTGACAGTTCGGGTGACATCTTTAACTAACTTTAACCATATCAGAGAGTCTCGTCTTAACAGCCCAATAGATGAGTAACTCTGCCGAAGTTCAATAATTCGATTCACAATGGCTGCTTGCTTACCATTGTTCTGATTTAAGATCAGTTGTCCATCATCGTTAAATACATACGGTACAGCCTGTTTCCAATACAGCTCAATAAACTTCTCAGCAATATCGGTATATTCAAGGGCTAAGCTTTCGCCTGTGTCTTCGCCTTTCTCAATCGCCAAACGGCTCAGGCTAATGAGTAAGGCAAACTTATAGGTACTGCTAAAACTACCTGATTGTAAAATTAGCTGAATATTTTTAAGAAACTTGAGTTGTTCTTGTGCCGTAGGAATAAAGTCAGGCATATTTTTTCCAAAGCAGATTAAGCCATTTTTCCTGACGATCTGGCCTTTGATCAATAGTAATCCATTGCTGGATCTGTTGAACATTATCAAACTGTCCAAGTAAAGCATCTGCCTGAACCTCATCTAAATCAGTAAACTGCCGTCCCTCCTTCTGTCTATCGCCGTTGCCATATTTGAAAGACATATAAAGCACAGCATTTGGCTTTAGCGCACTCACCAGTTTTCCTATCCCTTCTTTTAAATGATTACGCTCACAATGCAACAACGATGCACATGCCCAAATCCCATCATAAGCTTCATAGTCATCAATCTCATAAAAGCTCTTCAACTTAATAGGAATACCTGTAAGTCGAGATGCTTTTTTAACGAGTTCTTCTGAATAGTCTATTGCATCGACCTGATAGCCTTTATTTTTAAAAGCCAGAGTATCTCGTCCTGGACCACAGCCAACGTCAAGAATCCGAGCACCTTCCTGCAGCTCAACTAGAAATGGCTGATATAGGCTTTCCATATCAACTTCAAACGTTGAAGCTGTAAATTCTTCTGCATGTTTATTGTAGTAGTCTATTGTTTTCATTACGGACACTTAGGCTAAAAGACATTTTCAGTCTACAAGAAAACAAAAAAATAAGGGAGCTAAGAGCATCCCTTATTCTCGACTCGCCAACTTACTTTCAATCCATTGATGGATCTCATAAGCTGACCAGCCGATACGATTTTGAGTAATTTTAACTTTCTTTGGAAAGGTTGGATCATAGTAAGGTGAGTCCTCATCCATCATCTCGTAGATGGTAGAACGCCCCACACCGACAAATTCTACGACCTGCTTAATGCTGATGAGTTGATTCATTTGAAATGTTTGACCGATAAACGCATTCATGAGGCTAGCTCCTAATCATTGATGCGAGCGGCTATTCGCTCAAATAATAGAGCTGGTCTGTAAAATTTAACGTTAGCTATCTTCTCTCCTCTCGCTTAATTCACAGCTCGTACACTTTGCTGTAACCCCTGCTGAATATCCTGTACAAACTCTTCAGGCGAAGCTTGTTGCTCCACCACCCGGTTTTGTTCTTGTTCAGGGTAATATTCTTCCAGCACATCCAATCCTTCCTCTATATCCGTTTCAAATCGCGCATTCGCAAAACCTCGTCTGGCAATATGATCTACAGCTTCTTGATAGAATCCGGCCTGCTTACTCTGTTCATCAATCTGC
>NZ_DCLL01000036.1:39129-46939 GCF_002321025.1 Acinetobacter lwoffii | reverse complement strand
TTGTGCCAGAGGACATAAATCTGGCGATGGACAAGGATGCTGCTCTACGCCTTGATTGGTTAAGCGCTGGCAGGTTTCACCGTTGCCGACACAAACTGGCCGTCCAGTCTGGCGGTCAAATAGGCTGTATTCTGCACGTAGGTTTAAGTCAGGATCATTGAAGATCATTCGGACGGGTATAGTTCTGAGTTTTTGATTAGGTGTATTGGCTCGAAGCTGTTCATCCAGTGGATGTTTCACCCATCCTTCTTTGCTTTGGATTTGGGACGTAATGGTGAATTGATCATCTTTTTCAGGTAGGCGTTTTCCATTCTTTTCTACTACCCGACCAATACTGATACGCCCCAGAGCCGGTGGTGTAATCGCTAAACCTTTAATCATTTTATTTTCCTCAATTTGATTTTGTACAGATCATCCAGCTTTATGCAGATCACCTGATTCAAGAAATATGTATATAGCTCGCTACAAAAGCCGCGACCGTTTGCCCTCTATTCCTAGCGAATGGAGGGCGGGGAGCGGTTTTTGTGTATCGCTATTTGAATGGGCTGAAACAGACTTAGTCGGTATAGATATTGAATCGACGACTACCCTGCTTTTGAAGTGGATAAAGCTCAATGAGTTCAGGCTGATGCTGAAGTAATGCTTTGGTATTCAGACTGATGGAGTCCTTGGCTTTCTTCCAGACCACCGAGCCATGAGCAAAGGTGGCTCGTTCAGCATCTTTCATCAGCATTTGGATGTGATGCTTGAGCTGGTCAAAACGTTCCTGCTTGTGTTGAATTTCTTCTTTCATTTTGATGAGCTGATCGAACATCAAATTGGCATTTTCATTTTGCGAGAGATCTTCAACAGTCAAGGGTACATGCGCTGGATAGAGTTGCAGAATGGCTTTGGCTGCGGATTCACTGGCATCGACTGATGGCGGTGTATCGTTTTCTACACACTCCCAGAAATAACGCTCTGCCTGAATGATGTGTTGAATGACTGATTCAGAACGGCTGACTTTAAAGATCTTGGTTTCATGTCCACAAATCAGAACACAGACATGCGCTGCCTGCTTGCCTGTCACTGCAAGTTGGTGTTGCACCTGACACAGCACGTACAACGGCACACCATCTCGCCATAGCCTGGCACCATGCTCTCCGGCAGTTTTACACTCCAGGATCTGGACGTCATCACTCCCCACCACCGCATAATCCAGATTTGCCAACATAAAAGCTTTGTCTGGGTCGGGATGCTGAAGCACGGCATTGACCCGACGGACTTTATTATTGGTGTGCAGACTATAGTACTCAGCCACCAGCGGCTCTAACTGTTTGCCCCAATACAACGGTGCAATGCCTGAGCTGTCATCATCAACATTCTGCTGAGTTCGACCAGTCTTGATCATCCAAAGTTCCAGCATCGACATGTAAGGGTTGAGGCCGCAGGCGGTTGCGGCATCACTACTGCCAATACCTTGCTTACGTACTTCCAGCCATTCCTGGTAATCCATATTTTTAGTATTGGCTAAACGCTTGGCAGTCGTTGTTCTTTTAGCGGCTGTATTTGATTCATTGCTCTCATTCTGAATTGGGAAATGAGTTCGTTGAGGGATATTTATCGGTGCAATCTGATTCATGCTCTGATCCTTATAAAGAGTGAGGTCTGTAAAAATTTTCGGCATAAAAAAAGCCACATCTGGAGATGTGGCAAAAGGGGATTTTCACTGGAGAAGGATCATCTACATGACCCTTGACCATTATTGTAATAGCACTAGCTTAAATGAAACTTAAACCACTAAGCGAAGTGCTTGTTCCAGTCCACGCTGCTTTAATGCAGCACCTGCACCAAACCAAGCAGAATCGAGACGATGATCGGTACTCATGGCACGACGTTCATGATCGGCAAACTCTGTAATACTGCACAGTAGACCATACGCAGTATCTTTGGCTGAGCTGAGTTCTGCACCACGACCTTGTCCATTAAACATGTCCATGACTTTAGCCATGGCACGTCCGTTCGGTTCAGGCTTTTCTTTGGCTGGAGTTGGAGTAGCGATATTGCGATAGAATTGAATGATGTTCTCCTCCTGATCGGCAACACTCATGCTGGTATTGTTAAACACTGCATCAAAATAGGCAGCTGCTTCTCCTTGAGTGACTTTACGTTGACTCAGCTGTTTCATCTCATACATATGCTCATCCCAGGCACGAACTGAAATGCCCAATTGCTGTTTGACCTTGTCCGCATCAAACTTAGTACTGTGTGGCACTTTCACCACACCAGCATTGCTACTCTGTCCACGCAGGGCAATGGCTAAGGTGTTATTACACACCACACGGATATTGGTGAACTGTGCTGTTGTCGCCAGTGTCCCATCACAGGCAGTTGCCAATAAAATATAACCATTGCTGACATCCTTGCCCTTCAATGCCGTAGATTGTCCGGTACGTGCCAATGCCCAGAACTTCTTCCCGCCTTTGAGTACACCCGCAGTTTCTAATTCAAAGCCGGATTGCTCAGTCAGATCCCGGTAGAACTCCAGAATCTCCATCGGTTGCACTTCCTGATAGCGCTGACTGACCACAGACAGAGGCGCATGAGTATCGGAACGATACAGCACCCGCTGTTCTTCATAGGGCATGATGATGCTTTGGCCGCGTTCATTCTTTGCCATGTAGCTAACATCGGAGGATTCAATCCGCCAATCCATGCCTGCTTGCTGGGCCCAGACTTCAATCGGCTGATTTTGAGTCAGTTGATTTCCTAGACCATGCCAAGGGGTTTCTCCGACATAAGCCATTTGTTCAAGTTGATGTGCCATACATAGTCTCCTTTTAATATCCGTTATAGACTTGAGGGGATTGACGTAAATTGACATTAAAATGGTTTTTACATGCATGGCAGTAGTACATAGGCTGATTAGTCTCATCATTCATTAACACCATAAACACCCCGCTAATAACGATCCCTGCAATTGCACCAATAACTGGGGGTAAATTGGTTGAACGAATTAGGTTTACCCCTAATGCTGACATTGTGGCAGGAGAAGTCAGTAAAGTTGGAACATCGGATACTGCTGGCACTCGTGACTTAATCTCAATCAAGCCGATCTGACTAGAATTACAAGATGGGCATTGTTTCATAATATATAGCTCCAAATAACGAAAAAGCCTGCTTTTGAAGGCAGGCTTAAAACTCATTGATCTAATAGCTCAAAGTAAAAGAGCCATGACGTTCATAGTGATGTTATATATTTGAAATAATTTAGCTTTAGATTCCTCTTCTCCAGCCAACATTAAATTGACCTCTCCCAAATGTTTTCATTTTCGGCAATTTGACTTTTAAAAATTGATCGGTCTTCTCAGGATTCACGAGATACATTGCTACACTGATTGCCTTACTAACTTCCTCAAGATTGTTACGATGAATCATACCCACCCCTAAAGAATCAGAAGCTTTAAATTTAGCCTTAGATTTAGAATGGTTGGATGTATAACAATCACCCCCCTCATTGACAAGATTTTTCCAACAGTCACCTACCTGTGAAGCCAAGTAATAATCACTTTGACGCTTGTGGCCATCGTAGATCAGTAATAAATGACAATGATATCCTCGGCGCTCCCCCTGCTCTACCGCCCAAGCATATCCCTGTAGACCAGAAAAACAACCATCCTGATTTGATATTCTACTTCTCAAGGTTTTCATATGTTGAGCAAATTCAATCATTGATACGTCTCTTGCTCCCTCCTCATCAAAATAAAGATCAACTCTCACAAAAAGTAATTTTGCATAATGCTGTATAAGTTGATTTATATATTCTTTTAAAGACTCACGGTTTGAGATTTCCTGTCTTTCTAACTTTTCTGTATCTGCCTTCAGAGCAGATGTTTGGTCCTTTATGCCCCCAATAAGAGCTTTAGTTAAATTATCATCTAAGTACATAATTGTATTATAATTTATACCAAATCCATCTAGTTCCAACTTTCTATCAATTAAAACAACTATATCCGAAAATAGTCTGATAGATAGGCAATAAGATAGTCCTAACTTATAATGAAATTTAAAGGGTACAATTAATTCAGATAGAGTTTTCCTGAACTCTTTCAACAAAATCCCGTGGTAAGGGATTTTTCTTATAAAAAGATCAATTTGAGTCATCACATAGGACTCATTGTAAAATAATGAAGTATCAAACATGCTCATCACGCTTAGGTTATTAATCATACCTAAGCATGCTATGTATTTTTTTATGAGCTTCTTATCTATCACTGCTAGCCATAAGCAGTGAGACCAGTTCAATGGTAAAGCTCTATGTAAGAAAATGAATAGATTAGATATTTTTAAATTCTTATTAAATTAAATATATAATTATAAAAACCCATTAAGAGAATAGCTTAAGAACACGGGGTGGCCAACGATCAAAAGAAAGGCAACCCAGCTCATCCTTGTCATTCATAATTTTTTTGAAGCTAAAGTTAACTTTTTAAGACAAGCGTTTGGTAAACCTCATGTGGTGTCAAAATAGTTGCCAATCATGTGTACGCAACCTTTTCAACGCATCACTTAAATAGACATAGGGACTTAGCCCATTCAGTTTTACTGACTGAATCAAGGTCATGATATTCGCCACTAGCTGACCACTTTGTAGTGAGCAACAAACAACTAGTTCTACGCCCCATGAGCTGCAGTTAATGCAGAGCAACAGGGACGTATCTGATCGTTAGATCATCAGACGTAATTACCTACGCAAACCTAGGAACCATGCATATGAGCTTTCCAGCACACAGCCTAATCCTCTACGAAGGCGCATTTCAGCACCCGGTTATACCCTCCTTAATATTCAAAAATTACGTACTCCTTTGCGTAGTACAAGTAGTAGATCTAAATATTAGCGGACGCTTCCATACCCGATGACTTAGCTTCAGAATATAGCGGCTGTGCCATTTCTTTGATGACCGATTTAAGGCAGACCCAGTAGTGACCGCATTGTTTGGCAGATAGAAGGTTTGGAGGACGGCTGAATAGACTGATTTAGAGCATATTCACCCTCCGCTGTAATACGATTCTCTGCCAGAGCAACCCCTGGATCAAGGGTTGTAACTGTTCCGAGCTAATCGCCACTATTTCAATCTGGTGAACTTTAGCCCAGTGAAATTTACTTTATTCTAGTAACTAGTAACTAGCAGCCAGGCACACAGCCAGCCCCCTGTCCATCATGCACCAACACTTTCGCGATGACCATGCTTATTACAGAACAAGGTAGGCGCAATGTGGTTTGATATAGCTAAAGACTTTCACCTGAGCCGTGGCAGTATCCATCCCTGCACACATATCTAGGGACTCTTGGTAGAGAGAACCAGATTTCATTGATACGGATCATGTTGGCAGCGCCTTGAGTAATTCTGCCAAGGCGGGTATTTCTGATGCCTGCCATTTTATCTGGATCGCGTTATTGGTATGAGGCACAGTTATTTGCAGTGTGATTATCACATCAATAAGTTAACTGATTGCAGCCGTATAAGGCAAAGCAATAAATGCGAGCTTAACATGAGCAGGATCATGTACGACACCTATCATGTTGATGAAAGTTCCTGATCCAAAGACTGACGAGGTTGGCAAGAAGACCGTGCCTCAGGGCGACCGAGATATTAGGATCTTTGCAGGCATTTTCAATGCTGAGTTTGTGTTCTTTACTGTATGTTGTACATTTTTAGCAACTGAGTTATTGCAGAATATATATCTATGATCATGGACCAAGTCCACCATTTATTTTTAAGTTAGAACCGAACTAAGGATTATGAGATAGTCTGCCAAGATTAGTTCTCTGTATGTTCATACCCCTAACTACAAGATACACTTGTAAAAATCCTTAAAAAATAAATAAAAAATTCACAAGTGATTGATTTTGAAAAACACAAATAAAAAATTAAATAAAAAATATCACTAAAATATCACTAAAATATCACTAAAATAATATTTAAATATTCCTTAAATATCTTTATTTTTTTTAAAAAAAAGGATAAAAGTCTCATTACCAACAAGGATTTTGTATCATGACAGTACACCGTAATTATTCAGACATACTTGAAAAAACATTATATGAATACTCAAATAGGCAACTTAACTTCTTATGCTATAATTTAAATATTTATAACAATAGTGAATTTATATATATCAATCACTTAAACAAAAGCGTAAAAATATCTCAATTAAGGACTCAAATTGATTATTCTCAAATTGATCTGAATGAATTAAATACAAGACTAATGGAAAACCTGATTGATGAAGAATACTTTAGCTGTCTTCATTCTAATGATTTAAGACAAATAATCTATTTATTGTATAAGCACTTACCCAAGGAAATGAGAGGATTACCAAGCACGAATTTATACGAGTATTTACAATTTACGATAGATACCACTAACAAATCAATTAGAGAGAAAGCAACTTTTTTATCATTTCACATGTGGAAATACCAAAACCACGCCACCCCTGAAAATGATCTTAAATGGATAGATTTTAAAAATTCACACCAGACAAGTTGGATCATTAAATATCTCGAATCAAAAAACTTGCTACTAAGTTTATTTTTGGGAAATTTTAGCTTAAGGGATCAACCATCTATTATTATTACCTCCTCTTTAGACTGCCTATTCCTTGAAGCAAAAGAAAAAAAACCATTACTTCAAAGAATGTCAAAATCATGGAGTATGCAAAAATTTAGAGATGCGGGAAAAACCAAGACAAAACACCACTTACCTCTCACAAAACAAGCGAAAAGAAATCTAAAAAAACTTGCGCTCTTTAAAAACAAGAGTGAGAGCGAAATACTTGAAGAATTAATTAATGAATCGTATTTACTTGAAATGTGTGATGATGAAGGGAGGGCTCTTTACTGAGCCATCCATTCCCTCACCTGCTCCCCGTACCACTCCATCAACCTTACCCTTTCATCCCAATATTGCGCTCGGTTATAGGCCGAGCGAATTCTATTTTGCGGCACATGAGCAAGCTGGCGCTCAATGGCATCTGGATTAAACAGATTCGATTCATTTACGACAGTACTGAATAGAGATCTAAAACCATGTGTGGTCATTCGTCCCGTATAGCCTGAACGTTTGATCACAGCCAAAATAGACTCGCTACGCATAGGTTCTTTGTTATTTAAACGATGTGGGAAAAGTAACTCCTGATTATGAGTCAGTCTTAAAGATTGCAGCTCTTCAATCATCATGTCCGTCAACGGTACACGATGTGGAAGTCGGTTCTTCATTCGCTCTTCAGGAATATCCCACTTACGCCCCTCCAAATCAAACTCTTCCCAACGTGCTTGCAGTAACTCACTGACCCGAACGCCTGTCAGCATAATCAGGACAATGGCATGATGTGTTTGAGCATCGGCAGGATAAGCCTTAATACGTCTAAGAAATTCAGGCATCTCAGAGGCAGAAAGCGAAGCCAGGTTTTTGACCCTTTTATTCTTGAGGGCATAGACTAAATCACCTGCCGGATTGTCATAGCGATATCCATGGGCAATAGCGTATTTCATGACCATGCCACAACGAGACAAAGTACGTTTTGCAATTTCAAGCGAGCCTCTTGCCTCAATTTTCTTAATGATCTGCAGAATCTCAGGTGCCTGAATCTGATTAATACGCTTATTAGCAAGAACAATATAAAGCTCATCCAATGAAGCTCGAACATTACTGATGTGTTTGGATGACCAGGTTTCTTTTTGATTATTAAACCAATCTTCTGCAACTTCTTTGAAATAGGGCTTTAAGTCTTCATGCAATACTGAACGTGAGTATCGATGCTTAAGCTC
>NZ_DCLL01000036.1:0-39010 GCF_002321025.1 Acinetobacter lwoffii | reverse complement strand
TCTTTCGGCTGTGCTTTTCTGCATTCAGTATCTGTAAGTGGCATGTCGATTACCCATAATTGATGTATTAATTTCTGGGTAAATTTTCCCAATATTTACCCGCAAAGAGCAAATATGGGGTCAAATAGGATCAGATAATATCGGACAAACAGGCATAAAAAAAGCCTTTAAACATTGAGTTTAAAGGCTTTTTTAGATTCCGATGAATTACTTCGGAAAGAATTTTGGTGGAGGTGGCGGGAGTTGAACCCGCGTCCGCCAGCACTACACTCGAGAATACTACATGCTTAGATATCGTCTATTGTTTTAACTCTTTGTGACCCGACGAACAGGGTACAAATCGCGATCCTCTTAATTTAGTACAAAGCCCCGAGGCTTGGCTTTATACGGACTTGTGTGCGTGCGCTTCAGTCGGACTCTCTAACCACAAGTATTCGGAGAGGCGGACAAGCTGCCCTTAGGCAGCTAGAGCGTATGATTCGTCGTTTGCGACTAAAAAATGCAAATTTGATTTACGAGAGAAAATGCGCTCTCGGCATGCATCTATGAGTTTCATCACCAGCGTCGAAGCCAGAAACACCCCCAAAGTACAAGGCAATCATAGCATAAATGTCAAAAATTACGATGTATTTTCTGAACATTTACACAACTTGATGCGCTTAATTACATTATTGCGCTAATATTTTACTTTTCAAGCCAAATAACAGAAAAATTATGAGCTATTTACTGGCACTAGATCAGGGAACTACGTCAAGTCGGGCCATTATTTTTAATGAACATGGACAAGTTCAGGCAACGGCTCAACGTGAAGCGCATATCCACACCCCACATTCGGGCTGGGTGGAACAGGATGCTCAAGAAATCTGGAGCTCACAGATTGCCGTGGTACAACAAGCTTTGGCGACTGCAGGTATTCTGGCAAAAGATATTAAAGCCCTTGGCCTGACTAACCAGCGCGAAACGACCGTAGTCTGGGATCGTCGAAACGGCAAACCGCTCGCTCCGGCAATCGTCTGGCAGGACCGTCGTACATCTGACTGGTGTAACCGGCTGATTGAACAAGGCCTGATGTCCAAAATTCAGCAAAAAACCGGCCTACGGATTGATCCTTATTTTAGTGCGGGAAAACTGGTCTGGTTTTTAGAGCATGTCGAGGGGGTACGGGCACTTGCTGAACAGGGCCATGTGGCATTTGGCACTATCGATAGCTGGCTGATCTGGAATCTGACCCAAGGTGCAGAGCACGTCATTGAAGCCAGTAACGCTTCTCGTACCATGTTAATGAATCTGCAGCAACAATCGTGGGATGAAGAGCTACTCGAGCTGTTTAATATCCCGGTTTCGGTCTTACCGAAAATTATCTCTTCTGACTGTTATGTCGCTGACACGGCTTCTGGCTTACTGGGGGCCAATATTCCCATTACCGGAATTTTGGGGGATCAGCAGTCTGCACTCTTTGGCCAGTCCTGTTTTGAGGTGGGCAGTGCTAAAAACACCTATGGTACTGGCTGCTTTATGCTGTTCAATACCGGACATAACATTCAGCTTAGCCAGAACAAGCTGCTTTCTACTCTCGCCTGGCAAGCCCAGGGCCAAACTACCTATGCGCTCGAAGGCAGCGTATTTATGGCTGGTGCTGTAGTGCAATGGTTACGCGATGGCCTCGGAATTATTCAAAAAAGCAGTGATGTGGAAAAACTGGCGCATCAGGTCGAGCATAGTGACGGCGTGGTTCTGGTTCCCGCATTTACCGGACTGGGCGCGCCGCATTGGGATAGTGAAGCACGTGCCTTACTCTGTGGCATGTCACGCGGTACGACCAAAGCGCATATCGCTCGTGCCGCATTAGAATCAATCGCCTTTCAGGTATCGGATGTGCTCAGTGCGATGCAATCTGATATTGCACATCCCCTTAAAGAACTGCGGGTTGATGGTGGTGCCAGCAGCAATGACATGCTGATGCAATTTCAGGCCGATATTCTGAATGTACCGGTACTGCGTCCGAAAATGCTGGAAGCTACTGCTTGGGGCGCGGCCGCTATGGCCGGATTAAAAGCTGGCGTATTTTCAAACCTGGATGAAATTTCCCAGTCCTGGCAGCTGGACCGTGCTTTTGAACCCAAAATGCAAAATGACGAAAAAGAAATGCATTTAGCCAAATGGCAAAATGCCTTGAAACGGGCTAAATCTGATCTCTAAATCCTCTAGGTTCATATTTGATCATTATAAAAAAAGCACTGTTAAACAGTGCTTTTTAACTTTCTCAATTCACGATTTCATTAATAGGCATAAGACGCAATCGCTGTTGCAATCGCTTTATCTTCATCATTGACCATGGTCATGCGCATGGTGCAGCCCTTACGCCCCAAACGTAAGGTTTCTGCACGTGCAATAAAATATTTGCCACGTCCAGGCGCCAGATAATCCACCCGCATATCGACCGTCGCCAGACGCGATACCTTTTTAATAGTCTCGGCAATGGTTTCCGGTTCGGCTTTTTTATACAGTTCGCCCATAGCCACAATACCACCGACACTATCCAGTACAGTTGCAGCCAGACCGCCATGCAGAATCTGGAAAGCCACATTACCAATCATGAAATCCTGCATTTCAACATAGGCCTCAATCTGGCCCTCGACCACCCGCATGGTCATGCCGTTATAGTTAAAAAAAGGAGAGCTATTAAAAGCATGTACCAGCTGGTTCAGGACTACATCAATATCCACTTTCGAGCCCGGATGTATATTACCTGTCCAGTTTCTCTCTGTCTTACTCATCACTCTGCCCGAATCCACCACAATAAAAACCGCTAATTTATGCCCAAAAATTTGAGTTAGGGCTACAATAGAGGCCTAGTTTAATACTGATTACTGAGATTTTTATGACTTATACGTTCAATCGTCCCGCATTTCCTGCAACTCGCATGCGTCGTATTCGTAAAAATGAACATTTACGTTCGATGGTTCGTGAAACCCATCTCGCGGCAGATCATCTCATTTATCCAGTATTTGTCCTGCCAGGACAAAACCAGACCCAAGATATTCCAAGTATGCCGAATATCCAGCGCCTGTCAGCGGACTTGTTGTTAAAAAAATCAGAACGTCTGCTGGAACTCGGTGTCAATAAACTGGCGCTATTCCCCGTCACCCCACAAGAAGATAAAAGCCTGACTGCAGAAGCTGCGTGGCGTGAAGATGGTCTGGTACAAAACACCTTGCGTTTATTGAAAAAAGAACTGCCAGAAATGGTGCTGATTACTGACGGCGCATTAGACCCGTATACCACACATGGTCAGGATGGCATTATTGATGAGAACGGTTATGTCTTAAATGATGAAACGGTCGAGTGCCTGATTAAACAGGGCTTGAGCCATGCCGAAGCCGGTGCAGATGTGTTTGCTCCAAGTGACATGATGGATGGCCGGATCGGTGCGATTCGTCAGGCCTTTGAAAAAAATGGTCATATCTATACCTCCATCATGGCCTATTCAGCCAAATATGCATCAAGTTTCTATGGTCCGTTCCGTGATGCAGTCGGTTCTGCCAGCAATTTAAAAGGCGGCAATAAATACAATTACCAGATGGATGTCGGTAACCGTGCTGAAGCCCTGCATGAAATTGCGCTGGATATTCAGGAAGGTGCAGACATGGTGATTGTTAAACCGGGCATGCCTTATCTGGATATCGTCCGCGAAGTCAAAGACACTTTTGGCGTACCAACCTTTGTCTATCAGGTCAGTGGCGAATACGCGATGCTGGCTGCGGCAATTCAAAATGGCTGGTTATCTGATAGCGTCATTTTAGAATCATTGATGAGCTGTCGTCGTGCCGGTGCAGATGGTATCTGGACCTATTTTGCTGAAGAAGCTGCGCTTAAACTGAAAGACATGAAGTAAAAGGATTTCGGCGCAATGCATATTGCCATTGTCGGCGCTGGCATCACCGGTTTGATGTCGGCGCTGGAACTGCTTGAACAGGGATGTTCTGTTACCCTTTTTGATCAACAGGCCGCCGGACAGGCTGCATCCTGGGCTGGAGGAGGAATCCTTTCCCCGATGTATCCGTGGCGTTATCCCGCTGCTGTAAATGCTCTGGCTCGACATGCCAAACCCATGTATCAGAACTGGAATCAAAAACTGCAACCTTTCACTGGCATCGATTTCCAGATTCATGAAACAGGTATGCTGATTTTTGATGAATCCGATTTTGAAATCGGTTTAAGTTATGCCAAAACACATCAGGATCCGCAGCAACAGGCAGAATTGCTTGATCAGGCTAAACTGCAACAGATCAATCCAAGAATTAATCAGAGCAAATTCAAGCAGGCGATTTATTTCCCTGAACTGGCGAATATCCGTAATCCACGGTTATTACAGTCGATCATTCACTATTTGAAGCAGCATCCTCGTGTCACCTGGCAAGAAGACTGTAAAATCACTCGGCTCAATATTCAGCAAGGCTGTGTAAAAAGTATCTCAGATGAACATAGCCAGGTTTTTCAGGCAGATCAATATGTGTTCACAACCGGAGCATGGTCGCAACACTGGTCACAGCAACTTGGTTTGGAAATTCCGGTACAGCCGGTTCAGGGCCAGATGCTGCTGTTTAAAACGCCAGAAAACTGGCTGCCGACCATGTGCATGCATAAGGTGATGTACCTGATTCCACGTCAGGATGGACATGTTTTATGTGGTTCCAGTATGCGTCAGGTCGGTTTTGACACCTCGCCTTCTAGCGAAATCCGGCAGGATATTTTACAGGCGTGTATCGAGATGGTACCGGAACTGGCAGATTTTCCGCTGGTCAAGCAATGGGCCGGATTAAGACCCAGCTCACCCGATGGTATTCCCTATATTGGCAAAATTCCCAAGCTACACAATGCCTGGGCCAATTTTGGACATTTCCGGAATGGTTTATGCATGGGGCCGGCATCAGGCAAACTACTCGCTCAACTCATCCTTAAACAAATGCCAATCGTTGATCCAGCTCCTTATGATCCTGTCCGTTTATTAGAGCCCAGTCGCTTAGTGCTTTAGGATATTATCCAGCGCCTCTTTCAGGGTTGGATAATGAAACTGGAATCCGGCCTCCTGCAAGGCTTTGGGCTGTACATACTGACCATTCAATACCAGTTGTGACTGTTCTCCCAGCATCATTTTCAGGCTGCATGCCGGCAGTGGGAATAAGGGTTTGCGCTTCAGAATCTGGGCCGCGGTTCGTGCAAACTGGGCCTGACTGCTTTTTTCTGGCGCGACCACATTAAAGATCTGCTCGGTCGTATCATCGAGCATCAAGAATTCAATCGCACGCAGTACATCCTCTAGATATACCCAGGTCACTGGCTGACGTCCATGACCAATCCGCCCGAACAGATTCAGCTTAATCGGCAATAGCATCTGCGGAAGAATCCCACCACCTTTGCCAAACACCACCGCAAAGCGAACAATCTTGGTGTTCTGGTTAGCATAGGACAAGGCCAGCTGCTCCCACTTCGCACAGAGTTCGGACATAAAAATATCTTGTGGCGGACTTTGCTCCGTGCAGACCTGTTCCCAGCGCTCATTGGGGTCAATGCCATAATAGCCAACGGCCGATGTTGAAATAATCCGTTTCGGTCTAAGCTGATTTTTTTCTAAATAATCAAATAAATGTCTGGTGGTATCTAAACGGCTATTCAGCAATTTCTTTTTACGCGCTGCCGTCCAGCGGCCTTGGCCAATACTTTCGCCAGCCAGATTGACCACATAATCAATCTGATGCTGTTTTAATTCATCCAGCTGGTTAATCCAATGAAAGTCCGGATGTGGTTCACGTTTATTTTTCTGACGGGTCAGACCAATCACCCGATAATCCCGTTCCAGTAAAAAATGCACGAGATGACTGCCAATAAAACCACTCGCTCCCGTCAACAGCACTACAGGTTTATACATTCGTCATTCTTCACCTTATTATTTTCTTGATTTAAATTATACGCCACTCATCTTTAGCTTTTTAAACCGAGAAGATCTTTGTAGTGGAGAATTTGTATCTTTCATCATTCAATCAATTTATGAAGATCAGTCGTCACACAATGATTCATCTATACTCACTGAGGTGGATGGCCAAACATTTTCTCTGCCATACGCTGGGCCTGCTTGCCATAAAACCAGTAGGTCAGCAGATACAGCGGAATTGCGATCATCAGGAACATGATCAGCACAATACTCATAAATTGTGGCTGCTGTAGATACAACAGAAAGTCCTGCCAGGCATTCGGATTGGAACGGGTGGCGATCACAATACCGAGCAAGAGAAATAATAAATTATAGCCCCAGTAAATCAGGCTAAACCTGAGGGTGAATTTTTTACGCTCTGCTTGGGTCGGGGCACGTTTTTGCTGTTTTAAAAATTTAAAAAGCACCCAAATCATGGCTACCAGATACGGAACAATCGTCAAGACTGCACCCATGCCCATCGGCAGCAAGGCTGCGAGTACACCGCAAATACAGGTAAAAATAAAACATATAACGAAAAACCAGATAAAATAACGACTTAGCGGCAACATATGCATGACTCAGTGATCTTCAACAAGCTAGTATAAAAAAAATCAGGTTTTTTTTCATTTTATTGTCAACCATCCACTACAGGGTGACGTTATATAGGGTACAAGGTACAAAAATTTGGACTGGCATCCACGAATTTTTGCTGACCTTTAGAGCTAAAGCAATAAGTCCAGTGTACAGGGAAATTTTGAATAGCAGCCAAAATCTTCATGTAACACAAATTTGACCGACGATTTCATCATCACTCGAATCGTCGGTTTTTATTTTTTAAAATCCCTATTTCTAAAATCTGAGGGCTTGCAGAACCTTTAATATCTGATGATCTGGATACAACCGTCCATTAATATCCATACTGATCAAAATAAATTCAGCTTGAACATCACCAACAATTCACTGAAATATCGTTTTACAAGTAGATTTTTACCTGTGCTTTTTCCTATAGTAGCAAGGCAGATATCTTGGGGTTCATTACATGGCAGTTCATTTTCTTCACACTTCCGATTGGCATCTGGGACAATTTTTCCATAACCATGACCGTGAATTTGAACATGCACAGTTTTTGACTTGGCTACTTGAGCAAATTAAAACAAAGCAGCCGCATGCTCTGCTGATTGCCGGCGATATTTTTGATGTGATCAATCCAGCTTCCAGTGCGCAAAGACAGCTGTACCAGTTTCTGGCCGATGCTCATGACTTGGCGCCGCATATGCAAACCCTAATGATTGCAGGCAATCATGATTCCGGTTACCGGATCGAACAGGTTGAACCCTTGCTGGCCAAATTTAATGCCAAAGCTGTGGGAATCGTAGGCCGCACTGCAGAAAATACCCTGAACCTGGATCGTCTACTTATTCCTATTTATGATCGGGATAAAAATATCATCGCCTGGTGTCTGACCCTACCCTATTTACGCAGTGCCGAAATTACCGGACTGAATGAACATACCAGCAATAACCAGAACGCGATCAGTTATCTGCATCAACAACTGATTGCCGAAGCCAGAGCCCGCAAACAGCCACATCAGGCACTAATTTTAATGTCACATGCGCACATGCAAGGTGGTGAGACCTCCGACTCTGAACGTCCGATTATTGTCGGCAATGAAGAGGCCCTGTCGACGGCGCTGTTTGATGACATGATTGATTATGTCGCGCTAGGGCATTTGCATAAACCACAAAAGGTTGGTCAGCCGCATATTCGCTATAGTGGCTCCCCAATTCCGCTGTCATTTAGTGAGATTAATTATAAGCATCAAATAGTTGAAGTCAGGATTGATCCCGAACAAAACCCGGAAAACCGCTTTCAGTACGATGCCTTAAGCATTCCGCGTACTGTCGAGCTGTTCCGCATTCGTGAAAAGCTGGAAAATTTAATCACTACAATTCAGGCCTTGCCTGCCGGAGAAATCGAGCAGCTTTCTGCACGGCATTTTCTGGAGGTGGAATACACGACCGATGCGCCGCCTCCGGTAGATCTGCGTCAG
Source organism: Acinetobacter lwoffii (assembly GCF_002321025.1). Lineage (GTDB taxonomy): Bacteria > Pseudomonadota > Gammaproteobacteria > Pseudomonadales > Moraxellaceae > Acinetobacter > Acinetobacter lwoffii_Y. The sequence goes on along the minus strand of NZ_DCLL01000036.1, from coordinate 30,986 downwards.
CAAATAGAACAGGCCCTACCTGCTAACCGTTACCGACTGCTGCGCATCAGCCGGATTTACCAGCAACAGGTCGACCTTAGTTCAAGCCAGTCTAAAATTGATCTGGCACCCCCTACTCCGGAATCGCTATTTTTCAATATCTGGAAAAAAATGGGCTATGAGCAGGATCACTCGGTACAACGGGATTTTCAGGAGTTACTGAATGAAGCCCAACACGAACTTGCACAAAAACAACAAGCCTAGGATCGGCCATGAAAATTTTACGTCTAAGTCTTCATAATCTGGCCTCCCTCACCGGCACCCATCATATTGATTTTGAATCGAGTCCTTTGGCTCATGCCGGCCTGATTGCCATCACCGGCAAAACTGGTGCCGGAAAATCTACCCTGCTCGATGCCATGTGCCTGGCGCTTTACAATGAAATTCCACGTTTAAAAGGTGCGACAGGCAGCTTGAAAGATGCTGGCGGTCAGGATGTTTCCATCAAGGATTCCAAGAATATTCTGCGCCGTGGCTGCGTGCATGGTTTTGCCGAACTGGAATTTATTGCACTCGACAGCAAACGCTATATGGCACGCTGGGAAATTAAACGGGCACGCCAGAAAGTCGATGGCAATCTAAAAGTAGACCGCTACGTCAAATGTCTGGATGATGACACGACACTGACGCAAAAAATATCGGAAGTCACCCCGCTCATTGAAAAACTGGTGGGCTTAAGTTTTGAGCAGTTTACCCGCGCAGTGTTGCTCGCACAGTCGGAAGTCGGCGCATTTTTAAAAGCCAAAGATAATGAGCGTGCAGATTTACTGGAATATCTCACCAATTCGCAGATTTTCAGTCTAGTTAGTCAGAAAGCCGCAGAGAAATTCAGCGAAGTCAAAAACAAGCGCAACGATCTGGAAAAGCTGATCGGGCATATTGAAATTCTGTCTGAAGAAGACATCAGCGCTTTACAACAGCAGCAGAACTCTTTGTCTTTGCAACTTCAGAATTTGCAGCAATCAGAAAAACTGCTAGAAAATGAGAAACAATGGCATCTGGACCGACATAAACTCTATGCAGAAGTCCATGCCAAAAAAGAAGTCTACGAAGTACAGCAAGATGCAGTAAATAAATCTGCAGGACAGCAACAGCTACTGGAGCAGCTGGATGAATTCCAGTCGATTCGGGATCAGTTTGTGAGTCGTACCCGTCTAGCCCCTCAAAAAGAGCAGATTCAGCACCAGCACACCCAATTTACGCTGGAATTTGAAACGCTCAAACAGAGCTTTGTAGCAGAAGAAGCCAAACTTACAGCCTTACAACAACAGCAGCACCAGTTTCAGCAACACTTGGCAAACCTGAAACCGCATCTGGAGGCAGGTTTAAGGCTGGATCATGCAATTGATACGGTATCAGAGCGGTACAAAAAACTGCATGCAGAGCAAAGCCAGTTTCAAACCCTTCGTCTACAGCCTTTAGAAGAACAACTGCGACAGCAACAACAGACTTTGAATCAGCTACAAGCTCGGCAAGAAAAGGTTGCACAACAATTGGCTGAATCTGGCTTTTTAAATGTGTTCGATCTGGAGCCGCAAAGTACCTTGCAACGCATACAAGACTTTATGCGTCAGTATCAGCAACTGCAGCAACAGAATCCGGACAGCCTGAAGCAGCCTTTACCTGAACTGGAAAAAACCGTTACAGTACTTTCAGGAAATCTGAACCAGTGGATACAACAGCATCATAGTCTGGAACAGCTAGAAGAGCATCTCAAAACCATTCAGGAAATGCGTCAGCAACGCCAAGCGGAACAGCGTCAGCTCGACCTGCTGCAACAGCAGGTACAACAAATCGTTCAACAATCACAAGAATTTGAACAACTGCAATCTGCTGTAAATAGCCAACAGCAGCAACTAAAAATGCAGCAAGAGGCCGAACAGGCACTACATCAGCAGATTCAGGCTGAACAACAGGCCTATGAACACCTGGAACAAATACTTGCCCAGCAACGTTTATTGCATGCGCAAAGTGTGCAGGATCTTCGTGGCCAGTTAAAACCGGATGAGCCATGCATGGTCTGTGGAAGCCCAGCCCATCCTTTTGTCGATGCCGTCCATGAACATCTGGAACAGAGCCTGAACCAGCTACAGGAGCAACAGTTACGGCAGGCAAAACAGCAGCTCGATCAGCAACTGCAATCTCAGCAGCAGCAACGCATTGAAATGTCTAAAGCACAAACAGTAATTGAGCAACAGCAACAGCGTTGCCAGATCCTGCAAAACCAGATTCAACAATCCTCTGCTGACTGTAAATCTCAACTACTTAAACTGGAAGTGGTTACCGAGCAGCACAATGATCTTCCTACATTCATCCAGTTACTGGCGAATCACACTCAAAGTCTGGTCCAGCAGCTAGAACTATCACAACAGCAGGAACAACAGCTCCAGCAACAATTACAACAATGGCGTCAACAACAACAGCAATTGCACCAATTACAACTGGCTCTACAGCAACGTCAGCAACTCGACCAGCTGATACACCCAGTTTTAAGCATACTGCCCGAGCAGTACCAGTCGCAGCCACCTATGCTCTGCTTACCTCAGTTGCAACGACAAGTAGAGCACCGCATGCAGCACTTGGCAGTACAAAAGCAGCTGGAATCTGACCTGCATCAACAGCAGCAGATATTGGAAAAGAGCCAGTATCAACTACAATTGGAACAGCAAAATTTTGCTCAATTGAGCCAGTCTGTAGAGCAGTTGATTCAGCAAGGCAAAGACCTGCGTCAACAACTGGCTGAACTGACCCAAGAACATGCAGGACAAGTCTACCGTGTCGCTGCAGAATGGCGCAATGCACTAGAGCTACAAGCCAAGACCTTAGAGCAGACTTTAGAACAACAGCGTCAATGCACGGCGCAGGCCGAAAAACAGTGGCATCAAACCCACTTAAAACTGCAAGAATTTATCAGCCAACTTCAGCAGATCGATCAGCAATTGGCTCAATATCAGCAAGATATTCAGGCATGGCAAGCAGCACATCCTCAAGTGACGGCAGCTCAAATTGAACAATGGCTCAGTATTGATCTGAGCAACCATCAACGCATTCGTCAGAATCTGGCCAACCAGAAACAGGCACTCGAAAATGCCAGAACAGCCTGGCAATTACTTGAAGAACAATATCAGGCCCATTTAAAACTACAGCCAGAACATGAATTTGAGGAAATTGAACAAAAACTTGGCATGCTGCATCAGGAAAAAATAATGCAGCAGGAAGTGCTCAATGAAACTGATGCCAAACTGCGTATGAATGCCAATAATCAAAACACCTATGCCAAATATCAGCAGCAAATTGAGCAGATCAAAGCCGAAGAATACCGTTGGGGTCGTATTTACGACCTGATCGGACATAAGGAAGGTACCAAATTCCAGAAAATTGCCCAGGAACATCATCTGGATATTCTGGTGGAATATGCAAATCAGCAGTTGCAACCGTTGGCACCCCGCTATCAGTTACACCGTATTCCGGATAGCCTGAGTCTGGCGATTATTGATCTGGACATGAATAGTGAAGTCCGCCCTGTGCTGTCCCTATCGGGTGGTGAAACCTTCCTGGTTTCATTGGCTTTGGCTTTGGCGATTGCCAATATGGCCTCCGGCTCCATGAAACTGGAATCACTGTTTATTGATGAAGGTTTTGGTACGCTAGATCCTGCTTCGTTACATATGGTGATGAATGCACTGGATCATTTACAAAGTCAGGGTCGTAAAGTTGTATTAATCTCGCATGTGCAGGAAATGCATGAACGTATTCCGGTACAGATTCAGGTCAAACCGGTTGGTGCAGGTGCAAGTACCATTCAGATTATAGGCTAAGGATCATGAACACTGCCCCGAATACGCTCTCGCACTATTTCAGCCTACAGCTTGAGAGCCTACGGGGTATCAGTGCCATTGTGGTGTTATTCAGTCACTGCTTTCAGGCATTTATTGCGCCTTTCGATACCAGCATTTATTCATGGATACGCCTGCTTGGGCAGGCTGCAGTCATGATTTTCTTTGCCTTAAGTGGCTATCTGATCGGCTATTCGATTCAGCACAACATTCATCAGCATGGTCAGTTCAATCTGCACCGTTATGCCCGACAGCGTTGCAGCAGAATTTTACCACCCTTTCTGTTTGCCATGGGGTTGACGCTGCTTTTATATCTGCTTGCTCCACTATTATTTGCCAGTCATACTCATGCTTTTCAACACAGTTTTGGCATGATGATCCGGACTGACTATAGTGTAGACATGATGGAATTTATTGGTTCGCTGCTATTTTTGAATGGCTTTGTAACACCAACGGTTTCAGCCAATGCTGCGCTCTGGAGCCTGAGCTATGAAGTGTGGTTTTATGTGCTGGCCGGATTCCTACCTTTTTTAAAAAATTCGGAAATCGCCAAAATCGGATTTTTTATAGTTCTGGCTATACTGTCATTACTGAACATCCAGTTTTTTATTTATTTTCTGGTCTGGCTTAGTGCCTTTGCCTGTTCATTTCAATATATCCAGCTACGTTTTTTAAACCGCTTACAATCGGTCAAATTAGCCCTATTCGGCTTGGCATTTCTAATTGCCTGTTTTGATGCTTACCAGTTTCAGATGATCGATGAAACCCAGCAATACCGCGCTGCGAATTTCACCCCTTTTAATTTCTGTGTGGGTCTGGCCTTTAGCTGCTGGCTGGTACAGCTCCAGTATCAACGCAGTCATTATCATGCGGTCTGGGTTCAATCCGCAGACTTTTCCTATACCTTGTATGTCACCCATTTCCCCTTACTTTTATTTATTTTGGGCTGTATTCCGGCAACTTTAGGCTATGGTCTGGGTGGAGCAGTTTTAGCCTTGCTTACGAGTATGTTCGGCATAATAGTCTTTGCCTGGCTGATGGCTAAATGGCTCGAACCAGCCAGAAAAAAAGCGTTATCCAATACCCTGCGATAACGTTTTGCTGCAAAAAACTGACATTAGTAGTTTATACATCTTTTTTAGGCCGTGCACCAAATAGGGCTGTGCCAACACGAACCATGGTAGAACCCGCAGCAATCGCTTCGGTCATATCCGCAGACATGCCCATACTTAAAGTATCCCAATCTTCAGGATGTGCATGCTGAACTTTGACTGCATCAAATAAAACTTTGGCATCACCAAAGGATTGAGGATTATTTGGTGCTGGAATCACCATCAGGCCACGTAAACGCACATTCGGTAGTTGACTGATCTGTGCCACTAAATCTGCAACTTCTGCCGGCTGGCAACCATCTTTGGTATCCTGACCATCAATATTCACCTGAATACAGATATTTAGTGCAGGCTGATCATCTCCACGCTGATTTGATAAGCGCTCGGCAATAATTAGGCGATCGACTCCATGTACCCAGGCAAAATTTTCTGCCAGAGCCTTGGTTTTGTTGCGCTGCACATGTCCAATAAAATGCCACTCAATCTCCAGCTCTTTCAGTGCCGTGATTTTTTCCAGCGCTTCCTGCAAATAGTTTTCACCAAAAGCACGTTGCCCGGCCTGATACATCTCTGCCAGCACGCTGCTCGGCTGGGTCTTGGAAACGGCAAGCAGTTGCACCGCATCTGCTTCGCGGCCGGCCTCAACACAGGCAGTTTCAATTTGCACTAAGACCTGATTTCGTGACTGTTGCAACATATTCATTGATGGGGTTCTCATTTCATTCATCTTTTTTTCCCTTGCCCATGAACTAAGTGTTGGTTAAGCTGTGGGAAAGCCTTATTATTCTATCAAAATAATTAACATTTTAATGAACTCGGGGACCTTATGGATATCACAGAATTGTTGGCATTTTCTGCTAAAAATGGTGCGTCGGATTTACACTTGTCTGCGGGCTTACCGCCAATGATTCGTGTCGATGGGGAAGTTCGTCGCATCAACCTGCCAGCATTAGAACACAAAGAAGTGCATAAACTCGTTTATGACATCATGAACGATAAACAGCGCCGTGATTTTGAAGAAAATCTGGAAACTGACTTCTCTTTTGAAGTGCCTGGCGTGGCGCGTTTCCGTGTCAACGCATTTAACCAGAACCGCGGTGCCGGTGCGGTATTCCGTACCATTCCCTCTAAAGTCCTGACCCTTGAAGATCTGGGCATGGGACAAATTTTTAAAGACATCTGTGAATATCCACGTGGTCTGGTACTGGTGACAGGTCCTACCGGTTCGGGTAAATCAACCACCTTGGCGGCGATGCTGGATTATATTAATGACAACCGCTATGACCATATTCTGACCGTCGAAGATCCGATCGAATTTGTGCATCAGTCCAAGAAATGTCTGATTAACCAGCGTGAAGTGCATCGTGATACGCATGGCTTTAATGAAGCATTACGTTCTGCATTACGTGAAGATCCGGATATTATTCTGGTCGGTGAGATGCGTGACCTTGAAACCATTCGTCTGGCTTTAACTGCGGCAGAAACGGGTCACCTTGTTTTCGGCACCCTGCATACCACCTCAGCGGCCAAAACCATTGACCGTGTGATCGACGTATTCCCTGCCGAAGAAAAAGACATGGTACGCGCCATGTTATCTGAATCCCTACAAGCCGTAGTTTCACAGGCTCTACTGAAGAAAAATGGCGGTGGGCGTGTCGCAGCGCATGAAATAATGATCGGTATTCCGGCGATCCGTAACCTGATCCGTGAAAACAAAGTCGCACAAATGTACTCAGCAATTCAGACCGGTGCCAACTATGGCATGACCACGCTGGATCAGACACTAAAAACGCTAGTGTCCAAAGGTTTGATCAGCCCGCAAGTTGCACGTACTGCAGCCAAACAGCCAGAAGCATTTTTATAAAAAAATTGAATTGTATTGGGGTTTATATACATGGATTTTAACGGCTTACTCGATTATATGGTGGAGAAAAAAGCATCGGATCTGTTCATTACTGCCGATGTCGAACCGTCCATCAAGATTAATGGGCAGATTTTACCGATTGGTTCGGTAAAATTACCCGGTGCGGCAGTAGGACAACTGCTCCATTCCATCATGACCGAAAAGCAGCGTAAAGAATTTGCTGACAGTCGTGAATGTAACTTTGCCATCAGCACGCCGGATAAAAGTGCCCGCTTCCGTGTCAGTGCCTTTCAGCAACGAGATCAACCGGGGATGGTGCTGCGTCGGATTGAAACTGTTATTCCCACGATGGATGAACTCAAGTTACCGCCGATTCTAAAAGAACTGGCGATGACCAAACGTGGCATCATTATTTTTGTCGGGGCGACGGGTACCGGTAAATCAACCTCGCTGGCGTCTTTGGTCGGTTATCGTAATGAAAATTCCAAAGGTCATATCATTACCATTGAAGATCCGATCGAATTTATTCACCAGCATAAGGGCTGTATTATCACCCAGCGTGAAGTCGGCATCGATACTGATTCATTTGAAATTGCCCTGAAAAATACCCTGCGTCAGGCACCAGACGTGATTCTGATCGGTGAGATCCGTTCACGTGAAACCATGGATTATGCGATTGCCTTTGCCGAAACCGGTCATCTGGTCTTTGCTACCCTGCACGCCAACAACGCCAACCAAGCGATTGACCGGATTATCCATTTCTTCGAAGCAGACCGACATAATCAGCTGTTCATGGACTTGTCCCTGAACATGAAAGCCATTGTGGCACAGCAACTGATTCCAACCATCGATGGTAATGGTCGCCGTGCAGCGATTGAGATTCTGATTAACTCACCACTGATTGCCGACTTGATTCGTAAAGGTGATGTGCATGAAATCAAGGATCTGATGAAGCGTTCCCGTGAACTGGGCATGCAGACCTTCGATCAGGCGCTGTATGATCTGTATAAAGCCAAACAGATCAGCTATAAAGATGCACTGAAACATGCAGATTCACCAAACGACCTGCGTCTGCAAATCAAGCTGTCAGAAGAAGGTGGTAGTCACTTATTACGTGCGCATTCCAACATTACCTTTGATGGTCAGTCCTGATCATCTTGAAGGCATAAAAAAACAGGCTTCCCATGAAGCCTGTTTTTTGTTTGAACCAGCGCTCAAATTATTTTTTACGGAAAACTTCCTGACAGGCAGGCGCATCGCAGTAGCCATACAGATTCAGTGAGTGACCGGTTAATTCAAAACCAAATTTTTCAGCAACGTCATGCTGCTCTTTTTCAATCGTGTCATTAATAAATTCAACAACTTTGCTGCAATTTAAACATACTAGGTGATCGTGGTGATCTTCCTGCATAATTTCAAAAACTGAATGATTATTTTCAAAATTATGACGTTCGATGATGCCCGCTGCTTCAAACTGCGTTAACACACGATACACAGTTGCTAAACCTACATCTTCGCCCTGATCGAGTAAAGTCTTGTAAATATCTTCCGCACTTAAATGATGTTGTTTTGAATTTTCTAGTAATTCTAATATTTTAATTCGTGGAAGGGTAACTTTCAGCCCAGCTTTTCGTAAATCTTGGTTTGAAATAGTCATGTAAAAAGGTCTCTCAACAAAATCAAAGTTGGAATATGCAACAAAGTTTAGATGCAGTATGATCTATCCTTGGATCAAATGCATCATAATTAATTTGGGATAGTTTAGCAAAATGCAAAAAATCATGTTGACGTTATTCGTCACTTCATTGCTCGTCGGCTGTTCGACATTAGGTGTTTATAAGGTAGATATTCCACAAGGAACCCCTTTAACCCAAGCACAAGCCGCTAAAATTCAGGTGGGAATGAGCCATCAACAGGTGCGTTTCTTACTGGGCAGTCCAACAGTAAGCGATCCACTGAATCCTTTACGTTGGGACTACATCTATAACTATACCCCAGGAACCTACGCTAAAAAAGCCAAGATCCCGGCAGCTCAAGGCCAGCATTTGAAAATCTACTTTAACCAGTCTGGTATCGTGGAACGTGTTGAAGGTCTGGAGACGATTCCAGAATCTCAACCCGGTTTACCAGGATCAAAAGAAGCAATTTTAAATGCTCCTCCACTATAGTCGGTTTCGCATGAAAAAGCCCCTGAATCATCAGGGGCTTTTTTGATTAAGCTGATTGATTGAGCAGATCATTGAGGCTACTGCTCATTCAAGCCGCTTTCTATTCGGAAGATGGTTTCAGCTTTTTTAAAAGATTGCCTCTGGCATAACGACCCACCGGATTTTTCTCGGCGCGTTTACGTCGGATGTCTTTAGGATTGATGGTCAGTGGCCGATAAATTTCCACCCGATCACCTGCTGCCAGTGGCTGCTGCTGATCTTGCAAGCGCACGCCAAAAATGCCCAAAAATAATGGTTCAGGCAAGTCGACCTGCTCACGGATTCCACTTTGCTCAATCGCGTCCAGTGCCGTCATGCCAGGCTGAAATGACACGGCTAGATGAAATTGTTTTTCTGGCGTCGCATATGCCACCCAAATCATCGCCTCACTCATCAGACGAATTGTCCTAAGACAGCAATGATTGCCAGAATAATCCCAACCGGCAACACCACACGCACTGCAATACGCCAGATGTTATAAAACGCTTCAGAGCTGAAATTCATTGATTTACGCAAATGACTGATCTTCATGATCCAGCCAGCAAATAATGCATAGATCAAACAAATCAATAAGCCCCAGACGAGCAAGACCACATTGAAAATTGGGCTTAGATTTGGAATAGCCCAGATCAGCGTGACCGCCACCACAATTGCCCATTGAATTGCAGGATGAAGCTGGCGTTGCTGTAATTGTTCACGTGCCATTTGCAGAATTAATGCGGCAGCTGCCACCATTGCTGCGACCAGAGTAAATGCAGGAATTTGTGCTTGTACGGCAAAGAAAGTAAATGCAATGACAGCAACTAGCTGCGCAATCCAGATCGGCAATACCGTCTTGCTGGCGACATCCTGTTGTTGTACAGCGCTCAGGCTAGATTGCCAGTACAAGCCCATGCCCAGACCACTTGCGACCAAAGCCAATACGGTGGCATTGCCCCATTCCAAGAACTCGACTGGTGTGACTTGCCATGCAGGTAGCGCAGTTCCCATCACATTGGCCAGAACCAGAGACGCCAGCACACCAATCGCTGTAACCACTAATAAAATTTGACGTGGCAGTAGTGACAAGGCTAAAGCAGCTATCGCCAATCCGATAAATAGAAGATTCGGTGCAAGATCAATTGCAGCAACCGCCAGAACATTGCTGGCATTGTTCAGCATGGCACCGGCCAAAAACGGAATAAAAATCACACTTAACCAGCCAACAATACGCCATTTCTGTGACGCATCCGCTTCACGGGTCAGCGTCGACAGCGCCTGTAATGGCGTTATTTTGGAGCGCTTGGCCAAAGCAATTTCCAAGTAGCAGACTGGAAGCGCCAGAATCAGCATGGTGGCTAACCAGAGCATCCAGAAATCCAGCTGACGATCAATCTGTATACCGGTTATCGGTGCGAGCGTCGCGATGATAATAAACGATAAACAGAAAGCCATCAGCGGCGATAACCATTTTGACATAGCATTGTCCTGCATGATGCATTCCTATAAAAATCTAGCGCTATTTTGCCTTGTGGAGCGGTGAAAATCAAAAACAAAAAGCAAACCACCATGACAGTGATTTGCTGCGCAAAAATTATAATTAGATTTTAATTTTTGTTATCTCGTTACGTCTTTTATTATGAGAAGAAACGAGCGAACCAGTTTTTACCTGTTTTCTTTTCTTTTTCCTTGATGATACCCATCATATTTTCTTTTACGGCACCGACATAATCGGCGTCATCGTGCTGAATATGGTTAATCAGCCATTTCGATAATACTTCGTGCAGCTCTGATTCAATGGACTGTCCCAGTTCAAAACGGTCACGATAAGACTCGATTTTTTTAATAAACAGGTCATGCACACGTTTATGCGGCACCCGATATTTATAGCCGGCTTCTTCCTGAAGAGATTCCTCAAAGGTGAAATGCGACTGGGTATAATCAATAATATTGTCGAGAATCTGTTTAATACGGGCACGCTCGGTATTGGCATCAATTTCGTTGATATAATCGAGAATTCGTTTGTGCTGATCGTCAATCACATCGATACCAGTATTATAATCTGGAACCCATTTCATTTTCATTACGACCACCTATAAATATTAAGGACTTATAACGTGAAAATGAGCATATAGCGTATTGATTCAAATAAAAATGAAGCAAATTAGTCGGCTTTCCGCCTAAATCCGGCTTTTTCATTTTAAGTTTCTGTTATATATAATTAAAAATAATTTATCCTGAGTAAAAGGCTAAGATATTAATTAACCAAAATCCGCAATAAACCTTTATTTATTCTTAGATTTTCTCTTATTTTTTAAATATAAAAAAACGGAGTTTAAACTCCGTCTTTAATCGCATTTCAATATTGATCAGCTCGCGTGACGCGTTTTAAGGAAGGATCAAGACGTTCACGTTCCAGACGTTCAACATGCGTCAACTGAGAACGTACTTTCGCCCCATGCTGAAACAGGATCATTTCACCGGGCTGGAAGGCAGTCCATTCTTCATTCTGGGTCAATGGTTCAGTGGTAATCACTGCGACGCGATCTTCAGGGGTTGTGACCTGACTAAAGTCCACTTCGACGTCAATATCAATCAGCTGAGCCGGTCTAAACGGGTATTCACGTACCAGCCAGTGGAGTTTGGTAATCGCATAGCTAAACAGTGCCTGACCATTCGACAGGCAGAAATTAAAGGTGCCATGCTCCGCGATTGCAGGTGAAATTTCAGCTAGAAGATCGAAAACCTGATCCAGTTTCGGCTCATGATAGCCAAAGCGTTTCACCAGTTGATCGAGCAGATAGCAGAAGGCACGCTCACTGTCGGTATTTCCGACTGGGGTAAAGCGCCCTGACAGTTGAGGAAAATAATCATGTAAATCACCATTATGGGCAAAAATCCACTGCCGTCCCCAAAGTTCACGGCTAAAAGGATGGGAATTTTCCAGATTAATTTTGCCTTGGGTCGCTTTACGGATATGCGCAATCACATTACGTGATTTGATTGGATAATTACGTACCAGTTCAGCAATCGGCGATTCAACCGCAGACTGGTTATCGACGAACAGACGGCAGGCTTTATCTTCAAAGAAAGCAATCCCGAAACCATCCCCATGATCAGAGGTAATGCCCGCCCGCTGGGAAAATCCGCGGAAGGAAAAAGTAATATCCGTCGGGGTGGCACAATTCATTCCGAGCAGTTGGCACATGGTCTGGTTTCAGCTCTATATTTACTTAGAAGCTTATTGTGCATGACTGTTCCTGTCATTTCAAATATCTGGGTTTGATAAACCCAAATAAAAAAGAGCCTCTATTGAGACTCTTTTTGGCAAAAAATCGATTATGAACGATGCGGATTGGCACGATTGGTAATGAGGGTGCCCACACCATGATCGGTGAAAATTTCTAGTAAGCTGGCATGAGGTACACGGCCATCCACGATATGTGCACTTACGACGCCGCCTTTTACCGCATCCAGCGCACAACCGACCTTTGGAATCATGCCGCCATAAATCACGCCAGTTTCGATCAGACGATCGACTTCTTGAGTGGTCAAACCAGTCAACAGGTTTTTATTTTCATCCAAGACACCGGTGATATTGGTGAGTAGAATCAGTTTTTCTGCACCTAGGGCTTCAGCGACTTTACCAGCGACCAAATCAGCATTGATATTATAGGTATTGCCTTCTTCATCGACACCTAGCGGGGCAATGACTGGAATAAAGTCACTATTGGTAAACATTTCCAGAACATCGGTTTTCACGCCAACGACTTCACCGACCAGACCCAGATCAATTTGCTCAACTGAACCATCTTCAGCCACTTTTTCCATCAGCAGCTTTTGCGCACGAATCAGGTTGCCGTCTTTACCGGTAAGACCAATCGCACGACCACCATGCTGGTTAATCAGGTTCACGATAGATTTGTTAACGCTACCGCCAAGTACCATCTCGACCACTTCCATGGTCGCAGGATCAGTCACGCGCATGCCGTCAATACGGTCTGATTCGCGGCCCAGCTGTTTCAGCATGGAATCGACTTGCGGGCCACCACCATGTACCACGATCGGATTAATACCGACTGTTTTTAATAATACGATATCACGTGCAAATGAACTTTCCAGCTCAGGATCGGTCATCGCGTTACCGCCGTATTTTACCACCAGGGTTTTACCCGCAAAGCGTTGAATATACGGCAAAGCTTCTGTCAAAATCTGTGCTTTGTCGATGCCTGTTTGTTGATTTGGCATTCGCCTCTCCTTATTGAGCATCTAAAATGTCTTGAGCGATCTCTGGATAACGGTCACGCAACATGGCTACAAACAGATGACGAATTTCATTTAGACCTTGGGCATTATTGGCATCAAAGCGCACTGTGAAATACTCACCTGTATTGGATGCTCGAATGATGCCAAAACCATCCTCAAAATCAAGACGTATCCCATCAATTTTACTGATTTGCGCATTAATTCTTGCGGATTGTTGTTCAACGAAGTTTAAAAGCTCAACAGGACGTACTTGACGCGTTGAAATATAAAGATCTTCAGTACCATGTCGTTTTGGATAAGCCGCCAAGGCCTGCGCGAGAGTTTGCCCCGTTTGGTCGAGATATTCCATGACTCTGAGCGCTGCATAGAGGCCATCATCATAGCCCCAGCCGCGACCATCATTAAAGACATAATGTCCGGCATATTCCCCACCAAAAATCGCCTGATGCTGAGACTGGTTCAGATAAGTTCTGAGAAATGAACTGCCGGTACGAATCATCACCGGTTCCCCGCCCAGACGTTGCACTGTATCGCGAACCAGAGTTGAACATTTCACATCATAAACAAATTGGCGTGGTGCTGAATCGCTTAGGCAAATTTCGGCAAACAGACATAATAACTGATCGGCTGTGATAATCTGACCCTGTTCATCAACCAGAACCAGGCGATCGCCATCACCGTCCAGGGCAATACCGAGATCAGCCTGCTGTTGCATGACAGTTTGGCGTAAAGTCTCAAGATGTTTGTCCTGCGAAGGATCCGGCGCATGATCCGGAAAATGTCCATTGGCCTCACAACGTAAAGCAGTCACTTCACAGCCCATTTTTCTGAGTACCAAGTCGGCACAACGTCCGGCGGAGCCATGCAGACCATCCAGAATCACTTTAAATGAGCGCTTTAATTGAATATCTTCTAATATTCCCTGCTGATACTGCAGGCAAAACTCTGGAATAATCTGATGCGGCAGTTCGGCTAAACCAAGTAGCTGGCTATCACAATGCGACTTTGCCAGTTGGGCCACCTGTTGAATCATCTCAGGACAAGGTGGTTCACCATCAATAATCCATTTAATCCCATTATCTTCTTTAGGATTATGACTGGCGGTGACCATAATGCCATTGCCATCAAACTGGCGTGCGGTGAAATACAGCATCGGGCTGGAACAACAGCCTATAATAGTGGCTTCCAGCGAATAGTCTTTAAAAATACGGGCAATGATGTCGGCAAAAGCCGGACTACTGATGCGTGCATCATAACCAATGGCGACACGTGTCTGTCCCGCAGCCTGATACTGCTGGGCTAAACCGTGGGCAATTGCATCAATGATCCCGGCACCTAATAGACTGACTTTACCGCGTATGTCATAGGCACGAAAGATATGCATGGGGAATGGATGATTCATAGATCCCATAAAACTGTCTTTTCACTATTCGTTAAAATAAGGAGATTTAAAATGATGATTTCATCATAATGACTTTAAACATTTGTTTTTGTTTTAAGACCTGCTATTTTTAAACGATTTCAATGTAACAATCAATTATAAAAATATAATCTACAACTTTAGAATTATAGAGTTCTTGTAATTAAATAATGATTATTTAATTATATTTATTTTGAGTTTCATCTGATTAGATATTTGATCACTACATCAATTTTAGATTTAAAGAACTCTATTTGGCCAGAAAATAAGGTTTTATTTTTAAATATATTTCAACCCACTCATTTTTTTAATATTGAATCTAATCAACTAAAAATGACTTACATCCAGTTAATGAATGTAAGTCACGATTAAAACTTAGTTTTTACCCGTATGACCAAAACCGCCAACACCGCGTTCAGTGGCTTCGAATTCATTCACCAGATCGAATTCAGCCTGCATCACAGGAACCAAGACATACTGCGCCAAACGTTCACCTGGCTCTAAGCTGAAAGCCGTCTGGTTACGATTCCACACAGATACCATCAATTCACCCTGATAATCAGAATCGATTAAACCCACCAGGTTACCCAACACGATCCCGTGTTTATGCCCCAAACCCGAACGTGGCAAAATCAGACCAGCAAATGCAGGATCTTCAATATAGATTGCTAAACCAGTTTTTACCAAAACAGTCTGGCCTGGTTCAATGATCGTAGTTTCTGTAACACACGCACGCAAATCCAGCCCCGCTGAACCTGTCGTAGCATAAGTCGGTAATGGCCATTCCTGACCAAGACGCGAGTCAAGGACTTTCACCTGAACTTTCATGTATTCATTCCTGTTGTTTCATTTAAAATAAGAGCAAGCCTTGCGCCTTATCGTTTGATAAGATTACGCAAATTATCCAGATAATGTTGGGCTTGTAATTTCGGATCGATGTTGCCTGCCAGCTTTTTCTTACGACCTAACCATTCCAGCTCATCTTCTGGTAATTCATCCAGAAAACGGCTTGGGGTCATCTGCTTCATCTGCCCACCGGCCTTGCGCTGTTCTGCCAGAGTAATGGTCAGTCCCTGACGTGCACGGGTAATCCCCACATACATCAGACGGCGTTCCTCTTCGACCGTTTCTGCAGCGATCGAGTTTTTATGTGGCAGAATTTCTTCTTCCAGCCCGATCAGATAGACATAAGGAAATTCCAGACCTTTAGACGCATGCAAAGTCAATAAATTGACTTTATCGGTGTCCTCTTCTTCCTGCTGCTGCTCGAGCATGTCCAGCAGCACCATTTTACGAATCACACTTTCAATATTTTTTTCATCAACATCTTCAGTGCGGTTAATCAGGCTTTGAATGCTGCTATAGAGCACTTCGATATTGTCGAGCTTGGTCTTTTCCTGCGCTGGTGTGGCTGCAGTTTCCTTGATGTAATCGATATAACCGGCTTCAATCATCATCTGGCGGATAATTGGCACTGGTTCATCATCATCCAGTAAATTGCGGGTAAAACCCTCAATAAAATCGGCAAACTCAGCCAATTGAGTCGTGGCCTTTTTCGGAATCGCCATGGTCAGACGCTGATCCGCAGCCGCAGCCAGAAGCGACAGATTATTTTCCTGAGCAAATAGACCGAGCTTTTCCAGCGTTACCGGACCAATTGCCCGTTTTGGCGTATTGATAATTCGTAAAAATGCACTGTCATCTTCAGGGTTAATGATCAAGCGTAAATAGCTCATCATGTCCTTGATTTCGGCACGTGCGAAGAAGGACTGTCCGCCAGATAATTTATACGGAATCTGCATCTGGCGCAGATGGGTTTCTAAAATACGCGCCTGGAAATTGCCGCGGTACAACACCGCATAATCTTTCCAGCTTTTACCGTTCATCAATTTATGCGTGATCAGGTCTTTAACCACGCGTTCTGCTTCATCATCATCATTGCGGCAGGTAATCACACGGATCACTTCACCATGGCCTTTGTCCGACCAAAGCTTTTTATCAAAAATATGCGGATTATTACCAATCACGGTGTTGGCTGCTTTGAGAATACGACTGGTCGAACGATAGTTCTGTTCCAGTTTAATCACTTTTAAATTAGGAAAATCCTGCTGCAGCAAGGCCATATTTTCCGGTTTAGCACCACGCCAGGCATAAATCGACTGGTCATCATCGCCTACGGCGGTGAACTGTCCCATCACGCCAACCAGTAATTTCACCAGAATATACTGCGCCGTATTGGTATCCTGATATTCATCGACCAGCAAATAACGCACGCGATTTTGCCATTTGTCACGAACTTCGGCATTTTCCTGCAGCAAGCGCGTTGGCATCACAATCAGGTCATCAAAATCCACGGCGTTATAGGCACGCAAATTACGTTCATATAATTGATATAAATGCGCAAACTGCACATCTTCGGCAGTTTCACAGGTAGTATGTGCCTGCTCGGGTGGAATGAGATCATTTTTCCAGTCCGAGATCATTTTCATGGCTTTGGCAATCAGCTCTTTGCTTTCTGCACCGGATAAATTGTCACGCTGCATTAAATCCATCAGAATGCGTTTACAGTCGTCAGCATCTAGAATCGAGAAATTATTTTTCAATGGGGTATGTTTCAACTCTAGGCGCAGCATATTCAGGCCAAAAGTATGGAAAGTCGAAACTGAAACCCCTTTACTTTCTTCACGCGTCAATAATTTACTGACACGCTCTTTCATCTCACGTGCTGCTTTGTTGGTAAAGGTCATTGCGGTAATACGATGTGCAGGAATCCCGCAATGCTTGACAAGATATGCGATTTTTCGCGTGATGACTGAAGTCTTGCCTGAACCCGCTCCTGCAAGTACTAACAAGGGCCCTTGAGTGTATTTCATGGCTTCAAGTTGCTTGTCATTTAACTGACTGGCGAGTGACATAGGGCTTCCTCTTCTAGATTCGGCTCCGATTATAGTCATCTCTGCGTCAGTTGCCTAATTTAAAATACGATTAATCAGGTCAATATTCAGATATAAAAAAACCACCCGAAGGTGGTTTTTTCTTAAGCGTTCAAGAATTATTGAACTGCATATACCGCGATTTCTACACGACGGTTTTGTTCTTTACCCGCAGCAGTCGTGTTATCTGCGATTGGGTTCGCTGAACCTAAACCTTGTGCGTTAATACGTGTACGTGAAACACCTTGGCCTGCTAAATAAGTCGCTACAGAGTTTGCGCGTGCTTGAGACAATGGCAAGTTAATTGAGTCATTACCCGTGCTGTCTGTATAACCAGTTACAAGAATACCGCTCTGGTTATCTTCAGTTAATACTTGCGCCACTTTGTTCAAAGTGCCATAGAAGTTTGGTTTGATATTTGACTTGTTGGTGTCAAATGTAATGCTGCCTGGCATTACAAGGTTAATCGAACCATCTGCATTACGGTTAACGTCTACGCCAGTACCCGCTGTTGCTTGACGTAATTTTTTCTCTTTGTTATCCAGATAGACACCCGCTGCACCACCTACCACAGCACCAATTGCTGCTGCACGGTTATTTTGACGGCTAGTATTTGCATTACTTTTAGAAACGCCGTAGCCAGCTGCAGTACCAATTAAAGTACCTAGAGCCGCTTTATCATATTCCACACCACCGATGTTACTGCCAGTTGATTGACAACCTGTAAGTGCTACGGCCCCTGCTACAGCTGCTGAAATTACTAGTGCACGCATCGCATGACTCCTTGTTGTATGCTTTGTTGTATAAGCGAGATGATGATTTAAATTGAATGGTGTAACCATTGAATTTTTGTTAATAATAAATTGTTTAGTAATATTTTGTAATGTTTATATGTAACTAAAACCAAGTAGTTCGTCACAATATCTTCATAGTTTCCTGTTCAGGCTTTTTTATTTGCCTAACTGTCTCTATATTACTCAAAATATGAAAAAATTTAAGTGATTAATCTCTGGGGACTGTTTGGATATGTCATCGAATAGCAACAAGCAACCGACTTTAAAAAAACTGGCGCGTGGCCTGACGGTCACATCCGTCATGACGGGCAGTACTTTTTTTCATGGTCCCCCGGTGCTGGCCTTGGGTTTAACCAAACTTTTTAAAAAATCCGCAAAAGTGGATGAAACCAATATCAAGATTACCAACAGCTGGTTAGGGGTCAATAATTGGCTGATTGAGCATGTGCTGAAAAACACGCAATGGCAAATCAGTGTAGATGAATCACTGGATTTGAATATGCAGGGACGTTATTTGATGACCTGTAATCATCAAAGCTGGGTCGATACCACCGTCAACCAGTACTTCGGTCTGACCCGTATGCCCCTGACGCGTTTCTTTACCAAATGGGAACTTATTTTTATTCCTTTTGTTGGACAGGCCTTTAAAATTTTGGGCTTCCCGATGATGAAGCGGCATAGCAAGGAACAGATTGCCAAAAATCCTGCACTGAAATACCGGGATATGGAAGAAGCACGCAAATCTTGTGAACAGCTGATCAGTCAGCCTTTTACCCTGTTAAATTATCTGGAAGGCACCCGCTTTACCCAGGAAAAGCATGATCAGCAGCAGTCGCCCTATACACATTTACTGAAACCTAAAGCCGGTGGTCTGGCATTGGCGATCAGTATTCTCGGCGATAAAATTGATGCGCTGGTCGACATGACCATTGTTTATCCTGACGGTATTCCGGGCTATGGTGAATTTTGGTTAGGTGAAGTACCACGTATTGCGGTAAATTTAAGAAAAATTGATATTCCTGATTGGGTACTGGGCGGCAATTATGAAGATGATGCTGAATATCGTGCACGTTTTCAAAAATGGATTGATCAGATCTGGACTGAAAAAGATCAGCTCATCGCACACATGCAGCAGAACTTTACCCAAGCCCCAGTCGGATCTGTAACCGAGTAATTATGAAGAACGACAACCCGGACATAACGTCCAGCTCCTTTAAATTTGTTCGTAAAGGAACCTGGGGCTGGAAAATTGCACTGATTTACGACATTTTCATGATGGTTTTAATCATCATCAATCTGTTCTGTCTGAGTGCCAACGCCATTTTAATGAGCGATTTTGGTCAGTGGTTGTTTGACTTCATTCGCTTACCGGAAATTTTGCAGTTTTATAAAAGTGATTTACGCCCTTGGGTCATCATTACCGAGGGCTGGTTTACCACTTTCTTGGTCTGTGAATTACTGGCACGCTGGGTTATCGCAATTGTTCTACGTCATCATCGGCGCTGGTGGTTTTTCCCTTTTGTACACTGGTATGAAATTTTATCCATTATCCCTCAGCTACGTTTCC
Source organism: Acinetobacter lwoffii (assembly GCF_002321025.1). Taxonomy (GTDB): domain Bacteria; phylum Pseudomonadota; class Gammaproteobacteria; order Pseudomonadales; family Moraxellaceae; genus Acinetobacter; species Acinetobacter lwoffii_Y. The sequence goes on along the minus strand of NZ_DCLL01000036.1, from coordinate 10,969 downwards.
TGCGCCTGCTGCGTGCGGTCGCGATTGGCTACAACCTGCATAGCCATGGTTATAAAGTAATTCCCAATCGCTGGTATCGCCAAGGCAACTTTTATTACAACATGCTGATGGAAGAGCTTTCCAGCCGGGTGGTCCTGACCGTACTGGACGGCATCAAGCGTGAACTGACCACAAGCACATCACATAAACAGTTAATTGATGATCTGGTGGAACATCATCGTAAATTACTGGCCATTGCTTTGGCAGATATCTTGCAGGAATCTTTAGGCAAGGAATTACAGTCACAACGTTCCATGATCGCTAAAAATGTAGGGCAAGTAGTGAATCAGGCGATTGAAGACACTCCTGAATTGACCCAATTATTACGTTTGATTCCAATTGTGGGCAGCCGGATTGAACAGCAAATTCAAAGTATTGGTCAACGCTTGGGGGAAAATATCACGCAAGGACTGATTGAACCATTTACCCACACAGGTCAAAAAGAAAATCCGACTTTTACCCTAATTTCAGATAAAATCAGCCAGATTCAGATTGAACATAATCCACATATTGATAAATTGGTCGAATCGGCTGTTTTTGAAACACTTGAAGCAATCCGAAAACAGGTAAAAGTCAAACAATGGCAACAGATTTTAGAAGAACATGAGCAAAATCAGAGCTCAATAGATAAGTAAAGTTTAAAGTACAGAATCAGACTAATCCGTCCGGTCCTGTTCGCATAAAAAAATAACTGAGATCGCTAGAGAATTACTGCAATTTGTTCTAGGATTTGCACTATTTACAACATTGCTTCGACACAAAACCAGCACGTCAGAAGTATTTAAGGAAGAATTATGGCTGATATACGGATAAAAGGCAGAATGGTCAATGCGATACGCATTAGCTTAGATACCAATGATCATGATGCCATCCGCCAGCAACTTAGCCCAAAATTACAAGCAGCATTTCCACCCGGCACTTTGGCAGTCATTGAAAGTTCAGTTGAACAGGAACTCATTGCGCTGATTCAACTATTAATCAGTCTGGATGTACAGCCCATGGCTGTTACTGAAGGCTTACTTGGAGATCAGGCGCGCGCTATTCAGTTCCCGGTACTGCCACCTGATCGCCAGTTAGAAGAAGTTAAAGCCACCAAAGAACAGGTCGTGGAAGTTAAACCAGAACCTACTGCGGTGAGTGATGATCAAGCCCCTGCTGCCCCGATCGTCGCGCATATCACCTCATATCATGATGAAATCCTGCGTACCGGCCAATGTATCGTGCAGCATAATGGCGACATTATTATTAATGCCGGCATCAACAGTGGTTCAGAAGTGATTGCTTCGGGCAATATTCATGTCTATGGCAGCGCACGTGGCCGTGTCATTGCGGGCGCGGGTGGTAATACTGCAGCACGCATTTTCTGTCATAGCCTCGAAGCTGAACTGATTTCAATTGCAGGAACCTATTGTGTGGCGGATGACATTCCACCGCATGTAGTTAAAAAGTCTGTGCATATTTACTTGAATGATCAACTAGAGCTTGTATTTGAAGCTCTACAATTTTAATGTATAAATAAACACCAAAAACCCCATTTTAAACAGGGGATTTGAACCATAACAGGAGTGGATTCGGTGGCGAAAATTGTTGTCGTAACGTCAGGCAAAGGTGGTGTAGGTAAAACTACAACAAGTGCATCTTTTGCAACAGGTTTAGCCCTACGCGGTCACAAAACTGTTGTTATTGATTTTGATGTAGGTTTACGTAACCTTGATTTGATTATGGGCTGTGAACGCCGTGTAGTTTATGATTTTGTGAATGTTTTAAATAACGAAGCACGATTACAACAAGCACTGATTCGCGATAAAGATATTGAAAATTTATATATTTTACCTGCATCACAAACACGTGATAAAGATGCCTTAACCGATGAAGGTGTTGCTCGTGTAATGGATGAGCTTTCGCAGGAATTTGATTATATTATCTGTGATTCGCCTGCCGGTATTGAGCGTGGTGCTATTTTGGCCATGTATCATGCGGATGAAGCCATCATTGTGACCAACCCTGAGATTTCTTCAGTACGTGACTCTGACCGTATCATTGGTATGCTCGACAGTAAAACTAAAAAAGTAGAACAAAACGAAGGTCGCATTCGTAAGCATCTGTGTATTACCCGTTTCAATCCGGAACGTGCCGATAAACAGGAAATGCTGACGATTGACGATATTTCTAAGGATATTTTACGTGTACCGACCCTAGGTGTTATTCCTGAGTGTCCAAGCGTTTTACAAGCATCAAACGAAGGTAAGCCAGTGATTCTTTTCACTGAAGCTGCAGCAGGTCAGGCCTATGATGACCTGGTTGCGCGTTTCCTTGGCGAAGAGCGTCCTTACCGTCATATCGAGGTAAAACCTAAGGGCTGGTTAGCACGACTATTTGGAGCGTAGACATGGCAGGATTCTGGAGTAAACTTTTTAGTGGCGAGGATAAACCATCAAGCGCACGGACTGCTAAAGACCGTTTGAAGGTGATCGTTGCATCCGAACAAGGCTTGGGTCGTCGCTTGAGCCAGGACAAAATTGACCAGATGAAGACTGAAATCATGCAAGTGGTCAATCGTTATGTTCGCGGTGTCGATGAACAGCATATTCAAATGCAGGTCCGTTCTGAAGCCAATATTGAAATGCTTGAAATGAATATCAATTTACCTGAAGAACGATAATCTGATTTTTGATTGGTCAAGTAAATTGATTCAAGGCAAAATATGAGAGTGGTAGAAATAGTAGTTTAGCTATATTCCGCCCACTTGAAGCATAGCTTCAAGTCTTGCGACTAGGCAAAGCAGTGCTTTGCTAATCTAGTCTCATATTTTGCCTTTTTTCATGCCGAAAAAACTACATTAGATCAAGGAAATTGCGATGGCATTATCTCAACCAGCGACCTTTAACGAAGAATGGTCAGATGAGCGTGTATTTGCCTACTTGAATCAGCTTCCTCCTGCAGGTGTTAATGCTGATTTTCACGTGCTCTATCATGCTTTCAAGCATATGCGTCCATTTGATTATGAACGCCTGTTGACGAAATTTGTCGCTGATGGCCGTGATGTCAATGCAACCAATCCGGAAGGACAACGGATTCATGACGTGATTGCCACTTTCCCGCGTCAAAGTGCCGAGTTTCTGGATGTATTGGCAAAATTTGCCTGAGTCAAAATACATAAAAAAGCCTGCTTTGAAAGCAGGCTTTTTTATTGTAGGTAGACTGAAATTAAACCAGAATCTCGCGTTTACCATTGGCACCCATACCGCTGACAATGCCGTTTTCTTCCATCTGGTCAATGATCCGTGCAGCACGGTTATAGCCCAGACTGAATTTACGTTGCAAGGATGAAGTAGAAGCCTTACGGGTTTCCAAAACAAAAGCTACACACTGGTCATACAGTGCATCACGGTCTGAACTGCCCTCACCACCATCTTCAAAACCACGGCTGGATGGTTCTTCATCAAATGGTGTCAGGATCTCGTCGACATAATTTGGTGAACCACGTTCACGCCATGCATCGCAGATCCGGTTGACTTCGTCATCGGCAATAAAGGCACCATGTACACGCTCAGGTTCGATTTTACCCGGGCCGAGGAATAGCATGTCACCGTGACCGAGCAAGTCCTCTGCACCACCCGCATCCAGAATAGTACGCGAGTCGATCTTGGAGTTAACCCGTAGCGCGACACGTGTTGGAATATTGGCTTTGATCAAACCGGTGATCACGTCCACCGATGGACGTTGGGTCGCAAGCAACAGGTGAATACCGGCAGCACGTGATTTTTGTGCCAGACGGGTAATCATCTCTTCAGCTTTCTTACCGACCTGCATGATCATATCCGCGAACTCATCCGCGACAATCACAATGGAAGGCAATGGCGTCAAACGCGGCGCACGTTCACCCACAACAGAATCGCTGGCTTTCCAGGTTGGATCGATCAGGTCTTCACCATTGGCAATCGCCTCTTCCACCTTGCGGTTATAGTCGCTTAGTTTACGGATTTTCAAGAAAGACATCAGCTTATAACGACGTTCCATCTCATTGACACACCAGTTCAATGCGCTGACCGCATCTTTCATATCGGTGACTACAGGCGTCAACAAATGCGGAATATCATTATAGTTCGCCAGTTCCAGCTGCTTTGGATCGATCAGAATAAGACGCAATTCATCTGGGGTATATTTCAGCAACATCGATAGAATCATCGAGTTGACCGCCACCGATTTACCGGAACCCGTGGTCCCTGCCACCAGCATATGCGGCGCTTTACCCAGATCAGCAATTACCGGATTACCGGAAATATCCTTACCCATTGCCATAGAGAGAATACTATTCGGATCAGTAAAGGCGGGAATGGTCAAAAGTTCGATTAAACGGACCATTTCACGGGTACTGTTTGGTACTTCAATTCCGATATACGGCTTGCCTGGAATGACTTCAACCACACGAACCGATGCCATCGACATCGAACGTGCCAGATCACGCGAAATATTCGTCACTTTAGAGGCTTTTACCCCTGGCGCCAGATCCAGTTCAAAACGTGTCACGACTGGGCCTGGCTGTGCTTCTACCACCTTGGCTTTGACGTTGAATTCCTGCAACTTGATTTCAAGCAGCTCAGATAAACGTGCCAGCTGCTCTTCGGTAAAATTCACTTTTTTATTAGGATCGACCTCATCCAGTAAATCCAGGCCTGGAAGCGGCGATAAATCTTTACGGCGCTCTGCCACCTGCATGGCACGTGACATCGGACGGCCTGAAGCATCGGTTAAAGGTGCATCAAAATCAAACTCGTCTTCATCATGTGGTTTACCAGCCGTTTCTTGCCAAGCTTCTACAAATTCTTCTTTAGATAAAGCCTCGCGTACTGCTGCATGAGTTGCAGAAGGAGGAGATGCTGGTCGCTCTATACCCTGATGCTGAATCGGGGCCTGAACAAAAGCAGAAGACTGGGCATAGCTAGAGCTGCGTACCGGCTGGCTTGGCTCTTCTTCAATCAGCAAATCACCCAGGTCATCCAGATCGGCCTGTAATGCGCTATTTTTCACGACATGTGCCGTTGTCATAGATGCCATGACAGGTGCAACATTGGTCATGTCTTCTACAATTCTTGACGTTTTTTCAGGCGGCGCGGTATTGAATGGGCTATGCACATCTGTCGCAGTTTTGCCTTGCGGAACTGCAGCCAGAAGTTCATCAAAGATTTCATCATCATCCCAATCCAAGCCTGTATGTGAAGCCGATGCGGTTCTGGTGTGAGCATGAGTCTGTGCTGAAACAGGTTGAGGAGCGGCTATATGTGAGACTGGAGAATTAAGCTGTTCTTCTTCGGCTGCTTTGAGTAAGGCATCAATATCCTGTTTATGCCGCTGATCTTCATTTGAATGTAAGGCACGCCATACCTCGCCTGTGGCTACCACACGATCCGGCTGTTGAGGCACTTGCTGTACTTGCTTAAATGTCTCGACTGGCTCAGGAGCCTGCTGCTCAGCCTCAGGAATATCCTCATAAAACTGCGGTTGTTGTGATTCTTTATCGGCAAAATCATCAAATAAGCGTTCAGCCACCTGATCGCGCACCACCGGATCTATTTCTACCAGTTGATGCTCAGGCGCAGGTGTTACTGCAACCGCTACTTTTTTTGCACTAATGACTGGCTCTTTTTTGGCGACAGGTGCAGTCCGGTCAAAATCAGACATGCCTTCAGGCACATTGCGGTAGAATAGGTCTTGTAAATAAGCAGGGGTTGCTTTGAGGCTGCTCCAGGTCTTGTTCCATTTCACCCCAAACGCCAAGGTAAATAGCACCACCCAAAGCACCAGCAGGAAGAATGCTGCACCGTATACTGTCAGCAGTTGTTCCAGACTCTGGCCTAATTCATAGCCAATAATACCGCCGGAAGAATTATCCAGCGTATCAGCAGGGACTTGCCAAAATAAAAACAACAGCGCTGAGGTGGTCAGCAACAGGAAGAATTGCGCAGCATAGCGAAATGGCCGGTTCAGGAAGCTACGCGGCCACCAGACCTGAATTGCTTCCATAAACAGATAGACAGGGATCAGCAGACTTGCCCAACCAAGGAAGCCAAACAAAAGGTCTGCAATCCAGGCACCCGCTACCCCACTGGCATTCGAAACGGTCTGCGTATCACTGGAGATATGCATCCACCCCGGATCAAATGGCGTATAGGTCACTGTTGCAAGAAACAGATAAATCCCAAATGAGACTAAAAATAATGTCATTACTAAGCGCTGTGCATAGGCACTCGACACCGCTGTCATATACTGTCCTGTAACCAATTCTTCATGAATATTCTTTTGCTTCAATGCTTGAAAAAAGCGACGCAATAAAATGCATATTATGCACCTGTTCTGTGAAAAAAGATGCACTATTGTGCAAGCACAATGTTACTTATGCTATATAGCCCAAATCGATTTCAATGATCAATAATATCGACTTTAATCTCACACCACTGTTATACAGTTTCACGTATAATTCAATAAATTTCTAAATAAAAAAGGATACAGCTGATGAGCGCACGTCACTCACGACTGATTATTTTAGGTTCTGGCCCTGCAGGCTATAGCGCAGCAGTGTATGCAGCGCGTGCAAACTTGAAACCTACCCTGATTGCAGGCTTGCAACTGGGCGGTCAGCTGACCACGACGACTGACGTCGATAACTGGCCGGGTGATCCCGAAGGTTTGACTGGTCCAGCATTGATGGAACGTATGCAGGCACATGCAGAGCGTTTTGGCACTGAAATCGTGTATGACCATATCAATGAAGTGGATCTTAGCCAGCGCCCCTTCGTGTTAAAAGGCGATATGGAAGAATTCACCTGTGATGCTCTGATCATCTGTACCGGTGCAACTGCCCAATACCTCGGTCTGGAATCTGAAGCAGCCTATATGGGTCAAGGTGTCAGTGCTTGCGCAACCTGTGATGGTTTCTTCTATAAAAACCAGAAAGTGATGGTTGTAGGGGGCGGTAATACCGCTGTTGAAGAAGCATTGTACTTATCCAATATTGCGTCTCACGTGACTCTGGTTCACCGTCGTGATTCATTACGCTCTGAAAAAATCCTACAAGATCATTTATTTGCCAAAGAAAAAGAAGGCAAGATCAGTATTATCTGGAATCATCAAGTTGATGAAGTATTAGGTGATGCACAATCTGGAGTGACCTCAGTTCGTATTAAATCAACTCAAGATGATTCTACTCAAAACATTGATGTGACGGGTATGTTCGTGGCGATTGGTCATAAGCCAAATAGCAGCATGTTTGAAGGTCAGTTAGAGCTTCGTGATGGTTATATCCAGGTGCAAAGCGGTACTGCAGGTAATGCAACTCAAACTTCTGTACCGGGTGTATTTGCAGCCGGTGATATTGCGGACAGCATTTATCGTCAAGCCATTACTTCTGCGGGTTCAGGCTGTATGGCTGCGCTTGATGCAGAAAAATATCTTGATGCGATGGGCAAACTAGACTAAGCAGCAAGAATAAAAAAGCCGTCCATTATAGGCGGCTTTTTTATTGCTAGAATGAGATGATGATTTATCTATAGATTTATGTCGGGTCTGCTATGTCTTTACTTCCTCGCTCAGAATTCATTTTCCCCAATCCGGTCGAGGTTGATCCTGAAGGTGAAGGACTGATTTGTATTGGTGCCGACCTCTCCCCTTCTACACTTTATGAAGCCTATACACATGGATTATTTCCTTGGTTTTCAGAAGGTGATCCGATTTGCTGGTGGAGTCCGGAACCGCGCTGCATTATTCGCCCCGAAGATTATCACCCAAGCAAATCCCTGCTACGCAATATGAAAAAGCAGGACTATAAAATTACGGTCAATCATGCTTTTGAAAGAGTGATTCGTTCCTGTTCATTGCCTCGTGCTTATGCAAACGATACCTGGATCAGTGAAGATATTATCGCAGGCTATTGCGACATGTTCGACGCAGGATATGGCTACAGCATTGAGGTCTGGGATGAAGATCGCGTCGTGGGGGGACTTTATGGTGTGACCATCGGTCAAGGCTGTTTTGGTGAATCCATGTTTAGTACGCAAACCGATGTTTCTAAAATGGCTTTCTATACTTTAATGCTGATTGGACAGGAAAATAAACTACCCTGGATCGACTGCCAACTGGTCAACGATCATCTTTTAAGCCTAGGTGCCTGCACACTTTCTCGCCAAGCCTATCTTAATTCTTTACAAGATATTGTAAAAAAGCCTGCGATTGATTGGAAAAAGTATCAGGAAGGTGTATTTTCAAGTAAAACAATAGCGCAAAACGCGCGCTTAAGTGAATGAAAATAACAGAGGGTAGTTGTTATGAACTCTTATCAGCCAAAGGCCCTACTGAACGATTTACAGTATTATATTACGCCGCCGCATGATTGCAGCTATCTGCCCAACAAGTCGGCGCGCATGGTTTTTCTGGATCCCGCACATCGAATTGATGTAGTCACTTTATCGGAACTGTCACGTACCGGTTTCCGTCGCAGTGGTGATTTCGTGTATCGCCCCGAATGTCATTTGTGTCGTCAATGTCTGTCTTCGCGTGTGCCTGTTGCTGAATTCCGCATGAACAGTTCACAAAAAAAAGCCTGGAAACGTAGTCAGGATCTGGTGATAAAAATTACCAGTCCAGAGCACGCCGGGGACCTACATTATGCGCTGTATGAACGCTATATTAATGAACGCCACTCAGATGGCGACATGTTCCCACCCACTCGGGATCAGTTCGAAAAATTTTTATTACAAAGCTGTGCCGACAGCTTCTTTCTAGAATTATGGCAAAGTGAGCGTCTAATCAGTGTTTCAACCTGTGACTTGCTGGATGATGGCATTTCTGCCGTCTATACCTTCTTTGACCCAGATGAAAATCGCCGCTCACTTGGTGCTTTTGCAATCTTGAAACAGATTGAACATGCACAAAAGCTGGGCTTACAATTTATCTATCTGGGATATTGGGTGCCGCATTCTAGCAAAATGAATTACAAATCTCAGTATCTGCCACTGGAACTCTTGATCGATGGACAATGGCGACGCTTAAATCATGCCCTAAGTGCCACGGAGATTCAGCACCTGGGAAACTCATTAATGACGACCTTACCCAGCGGATGGAATCACCAGATTATTAAATAAGGTCGTCAGTTTATATTATTTAAATAGACTAGCAAAATCATCCGTACATGCTTTCACCATAATGATGGCATGTTCACGGCTTCCGTTGGCATTTGGATAATAGTTCTTACGCAGATCAATCTGATGAAAGCCTGATTTTTCATATAGCTTGATCGCAGCCTGATTACTCTCGCGCACTTCCAGGAAAATCTGTACCGGATTGTTTTTTAGCATCACCACTGAAGCCTCCAGCAACTGATAGCCCAAGCCCTGACCTTGCTGTGCCGGATCAATCGCCATCAGCAATAAATTGGCTTCATCTAGCACCGGTTGTAAAATACAAAATCCGGCCACCTGCCCTTGCACTTCAATCACGGTACTTTGATAAGCTGTTACAGCATCTTCGAACTGTTTGAAAGTCCAGGGGTGTGATTGAACCGATCTCTCAATCTTTGCAACGGCTTCTACATCCGCTGCTTTCATTAAACGAATCATCTTCGTTCATCTTATATAGAATCAACCTCCGCATTATAGAAAGTTCATGCAAAAAATCGAGCAAAAAAAAGAGCGATTTAAGTCGCTCTCCAATCTTCAGTTCTGTCACAAACCCAATTTGGCTTTCCAGGTCGCCAACAGTTGATCTGTATGATGATCATTCGGATGGAATCCCGGTTTAAAATACATCAGCATTTCTTTCGCCATACCCGTAATGACACCTTTAGAAGGACTATAGGCATAGGTATAAATGGCTTTTAAGGACTCAAAATTGAGCTGCTGATCCTGTTTGAGCAAACGGGCAAGGAAATAGCTTTGCACCACAAATAAGGTTGCCATTGCGATGACCAAGGATGAAGTACGCAGTGCATAGGCTTTTAATCCTTTGCCAAAAACCCCTTCGAAGACATCATAAGCCACTGCCTTATGTTCATTTTCCTCGATGGCGTGCCATAACCACATGGTTTTCATGGTTTCATCTGTCATCAATTCCTGAATGTGACTATTGGTCAAAAGCTGTGAGGCAATGGTTGCAGTGAAATGCTCAAGTGCCGTGGTTGCAGTCAAATCTACCATTTCTTGGGTAATTCCCACAGGCTTACCCAGTTTAGCCATGACTTTACGTGTCGTTTGAATGACTTTATCGGTATAACGATCAAGCGTCTCGACATCATGCCCATGTTTTTGCGCAGATGCATTAAAGCCGATATGCTCGTGAGTATGCATCGCTTCCTGACCAATAAAAGCGGAAATTTCTTTTTGTAATGCTTCATTATTGGCAATTGCAGGATGTTTACGCACCGCACGGACTGAATCTATAAAAAACTTTTCACCTGCTGGAAATAGCGCAGATAATGCCGTCATAAAATGAGTGAGACCTGCTGAGCCATTCATCCAATATTCCGGTACAGCATCAAAATCAAAGTTCATGCGACGAACTGGAAAACTTGCACCCGCACGATTGGTAATATTTACTTTCGCATTCATGTGACCACTCCCATCAGGCCAATCCAGGCCCGAAAATTTAATATTCATATTCTTATCTGTATATTACGTGGTAATTTTTTTTACATAAGTGCAGTTTAGGTCAAGCCGATATCAGATAAGGACAGCTTTTAAAATCATTGTCAGACAATTTATTTTTAGTTTTATAAAAGTTTAGATCAAAAAAAAGCGCCTCAAAGAGGCGCTTTTCTTACACAATCAGCGATTATGCAGTTACTTTAGCAACTACACCAGCACCCACTGTACGGCCGCCTTCACGGATCGCAAAACGTAGACCTGGGTCCATTGCGATCGGGTGGATTAGCTCTACTGAC
>NZ_DCLL01000027.1 GCF_002321025.1 Acinetobacter lwoffii | reverse complement strand
ACTTTCGCAAGAGATCTATTGTATGGCGACTGTCTGATTCTATCTCGGCCCCGTTGAATCAACTGGCAGATATGGCGAGTTTGCTAAATCAGGCAGAAATCGGTTCAAAAATTAAGGATATCCAGCCCTGGTACTATGAAGTCACAAAATTCAAGTTAGCTCTACTACTTAGTGTTCGAAAGTTTTCACAACAAATGAGCAAGATGGATCATCATATTAATACAGATCCTTTAACCGGCTTGATGAATCGTCGTGGTTTGAATTATGTCATGACTCAAAACATGAAAATGAACATCCCTTTTTCAGTCCTTCTGATGGATGTGGATCATTTTAAAAACATTAATGACAATTATGGTCATGATCAAGGTGATGTTGTCTTAAAGCATATTGCCAAGACGATGCAGCAAAAATTTCGTAAAGATGATATTTGCTGTCGCTACGGTGGTGAAGAATTTATCATTATTATACCGAACAGCAATCTCACTGAAGTGTATGAAAGTGCAGAAAGGTTCAGAAAAGAGATTGCAGGTAAAGAAATTCAGGACATAGGTCACATTAGTATTTCGATTGGTATTGCTTCGTGGCCAGACAGTTCTAAAAATATTCTAGACGTTTTGAAAATTGCCGATAACAATCTTTATCGGGCGAAAGATGATGGCCGCAACTGTGTGCGATACTAATTTGATTTATTTTTCAGTTTTATAGTTTAAATAAATGGTGCGCTCAGCGGGACTCGAACCCACGCCACAGGCTTCGGAGACCTGTACTCTATCCAGTTGAGCTATGAGCGCATCTTTTTTGGATCGCGCACATCATAACAAAAAAAAGCATAAGGTAAAGCAACTATCTCTAACTTCATCATTTTTATGCTTAAGCTTTATACAATGTTCCAAAACAGCAACACAGAATTGCATGTGAATCACTTGGCTTATTTTGCGAGATCACTCACAATATCTCAACTTTTCACCATTTGAGATATTCATGACTGATGCACTGATCTTAAGGGATGTGTCAAAGACCTATCGCAATGGCTTTCAGGCATTGAAAGGGATTAACTTAAATGTACCAGAAGGTGAATTTTATGCGCTATTGGGGCCTAATGGCGCAGGAAAATCTACTACCATCGGTATTATCAGCTCATTAACAAAAAAAACCTCCGGTACAGTCGAAATTTTTGGTCATAATCTGGATACCCACCCTTCCCAGGCCAAACAGTGCCTAGGTGTAGTACCTCAGGAATTCAACTTTGCCCAGTTTGAAAAAACCTTTGATATTTTGGTGACTCAGGCAGGCTATTACGGCATTCCTAAAAAAATTGCACAGGAACGGGCGGAGCTTTATCTGACCAAACTGGGTTTATGGGAAAAGCGTGCCACTCAGGCCCGCATGTTATCGGGCGGGATGAAACGTCGCCTGATGATCGCGCGTGCCATGATGCACGAACCGAAACTGCTGATTCTGGATGAACCGACGGCTGGTGTTGATATCGAGTTGCGTCGTTCGATGTGGGAATTTTTGAACGAGATGAATGAAAAAGGCACTTCCATCATTCTGACCACACATTATCTAGAAGAAGCAGAAATGCTGTGTCGCCGTATTGCGATTATTGATCGCGGTGTGATTAAAGAAGACACCACCATGAAAAGCTTCCTGAGTCAGCTCAATGAAGAATCGTTTATTTTTGATCTGGCCGAACCGATTGAACCTTTGCATCTGGATATCATCGGCGTGCGTTTTAACCTGATCGATCCGATGACTTTAGAAATCACCATGGACAAGGCACATACCATGAATGATCTGTTCCAATTGCTGCAATCACAAAATATTCAGGTACGCAGTATGCGCAATAAATCCAACCGTCTGGAAGAACTTTTTGTGAAAATGGTCGAGAAAAATCTGGATGGAGCTGCGCAATGAACATTAATCAACTCAGCGTAGCTTTATATACCATTATCTATAAAGAAGTGCGTCGCTTTATGCGCATCTGGCCGCAGACCCTGTTGCCACCTGCCATTACCATGAGCTTATATTTCGTGATCTTCGGTAATCTGGTCGGCTCACGTATCGGGGAAATGGGCGGCTATAGTTATATGGAGTTCATTGTGCCCGGTCTGATTATGATGGCCGTGATCACCAACAGCTATGCCAACGTCTCGTCTAGTTTCTTCAGCTCAAAATTCCAGAAAAGCATTGAAGAACTGATCATGAGTCCGGTACCGATGCATGCCATTTTATGGGGGCATGTATTGGGCGGTGTGATTCGTGGGATACTGGTGGCAATCATTGTCAGTGCCGTGAGCTTATTTTTTGCCGATTTATACATCACTAACTGGTTTGTGACTATATATACAGTCTTGATTACTTCCCTGCTGTTTTCCTTGGGTGGTTTTATCAATGCCGTCTATGCCAAATCTTTCGATGATATCTCGATCATCCCGACTTTTGTTTTAACACCACTGACCTATTTAGGTGGTGTGTTTTATGCTATTTCGAGCTTAAGCCCATTCTGGCAAAATTTATCTTTAATTAATCCTGTCGTGTATATGGTCAATGCGTTCCGCTATGGCATTTTAGGACATAGCGATGTCAATGTTGCCATTTCACTGACAGTGATTACCTTATGTTGCGCCGTGCTGTATGCAGTGGCCTATCATTTACTCTCCCGTGGTTCAGGAATGCGTGAATAATGAGTGTAGAACAATCTCTCCTTGGTAAAGACACCAATTACCCGACAGAATATCAGCCTGATGTTCTGTTTCCGATTTCGCGCGCGCCTGCCCGTGAACAATACGCACATGTCGAAGCGATTCAGCAAGGTGCAGACTGGTGGCATGTATTTGAAATTTCCTGGTTAAATTCAACCGGTGTGCCGCAAGTGGCTATTGGCCGCATTAGCTTGCCAGCGTCTTCGCCGAATCTGATTGAATCCAAATCCTTAAAACTGTATTTCAATAGCCTGAATTTTGCCAAGTTTGAATCTCAAGATGCCTTTATCACGACGGTCGAAAAAGATTTATCTGCTGCGGCTGAAGCTGAAGTTAAACTGCAATTGTTTCAGGTCGATGAATTAGAGATCAGCAAGCCGGAAGGCATCTGCATTGACGAGCTGACACCTGAGCGCCTAGAAAATCATCCAGATGCCAGTTTATTGGCTTTGGATTCGGATGATGCAGCAGAAGGTGAAATCCAGCTGTATTCACATTTACTCAGAAGTAACTGCCCAGTCACTGGCCAGCCGGACTGGGGAACAGTTTTTATACGTTATCAAGGTAAAAAACCTTGTTATAAGAGTATTTTAGCTTATATTATTTCCTACCGTCAGCATAATGGGTTCCACGAACAATGTGTGGAGCAGATGTTTGCCGATATCTGGCAGCAACTGAAACCGGAAAAGCTGATGGTCTACGCAACCTATACACGCCGTGGTGGATTGGATATCAACCCTTGCCGTGTATCGGATTTAACATGGATGCCTCGCCCTATTCGTTTAGCGCGACAATAAAAAACATTGAGGTTGAACAATGCCATTTTTTGGGTTTATTCCTTCTGCAGAGCTTTTAAATACAATTCAGACTGCACAAAAAAACAAAAATTCAAGTGAGCCGCTTTACCCATTGCGTGATAAAACCGCATTAATGATTAATGATGAAATTATTGATGCGATTCTTACCGAGCTGGTGCGTCGCTTTCCTGCCAGCGATAAACGTGATACTGCGGAAAAACTGGCTGGCTATATCAAGTCGACTGTTGCGGTTTTACTGAAGCAGCTATTGAGTAAAGCGCCGAACGATGTGGTCAGAGAGTCAATTGCATTCTCTGAGCGCAGTCTGTTTAAAGATCCTGAAGGACATTTCCGCATTGGTGAATCACTGGATGCCAGTCTGGTGACGAATTTAAAACATCATTACGCAGAACTTAAAGCCGGTCAGACTATTGATAAACAAGCGTTCAGCAACCTGTACAAGCAATTTGGTGAAGCGACAGTACGACATTTTATGGTCGACTTTAATAAAACCCTGGATCTTGGCATGATCAAACGCAAGGCAGCAGATATTGGCGCATCTGCAGTGATCAAGGCCATCAATATGGCAGCAGATAAAATCATTCTGAATTTGAATAAAGATGAGCTGCGCGCCATGGCCGAATATCACGACACTTTGTTCTATACAGAATAGTTCAAGATTTTCTACAAATCTTGAGGAATTAGCCTGACTTCGGTCAGGCTTTTTTATGATCAGTGAAATAGCTTGTTACAGATAAGCGACTCTATAAGACAAACTGCCGTAAAAATAGCCAATCCATCGCTATTTTTGTATAAGCGGCTAGGTCTCTTATTCATCCGAATGTTATCTTTAATCTGGCACTTTAAGCCTCACGATTGAAAAAATTTTATCAATCTTTTTCATGGCATGATTCAAATGACATCGCCAGCAACTCATCAAAAAAACTGGAAATCGTAGCAAGATGTTGAAATCGGATTTTTATAAAAAGTTTAAGCAGCTTTCAATCGCACTTACCGCATTTGGTCTCAGCAGTTTGAGTCTGGCCAACGATTTCCAATATCACCCTTCTTATGCCGCTTTTAAGCAGAATGCCATGCAGAGCTATGGGCTAAGTGCCCAGCAAGTAGATTCCGCCATGAACGGGACGCGTAACCTGCCTAATATCATCAATATCATGAATCGCCCAGGTGAAAGTAAGCCTTGGTATTCGTATAAGACTAACTTCCTGGCTGAATCTACCATTCAGCGCGGCGTACGCTTTAAACAACAATATGCAGAAACGCTTAACCGTGCTGAACAGCAGTTTGGTGTGCCGCAATCGATCATTCTGGGCATTTTAGGTGTAGAAACCGGTTTTGGCAGCAACAAGGGCTCTTTTGTCACTCGTGATGCCCTGGCAACCTTAGGGTTTGGCTATGAACGTCGTGCCCAATATTTTCAGGATGAACTGGCTGCTTTAATTGCCTGGTCATATAGAGATGGTGTTGCCACCTCTTCTGTGGTGGGTTCGTATGCCGGCGCTGTTGGCTATCCGCAGTTTATGCCGAGCAACATTCCCAAATTCGGCGTGGACTACGATGGCAATGGTCATATTGACCTGCGTAATTCAGCAGTGGATGCAATAGGTTCGATTGCCAACTATCTGGCACAGCATGGCTGGCAGCGTAATCAGCCGATTGCCTTTCCGGCACGTTATACCGGTTCAAATCCAGATGCAGTAATTGCCAAAGATCTCACCCAGCCTATCCCTTATGGTGTGTTAAAAACTCAAGGCATCAGCCCAATGAATCCAATCGTAAAAATTGACGATCTGGATCTGGTTAATGTAATTCAATTACAAGAGAATTATGGCTCGATTTACTATATCACTTATCCAAATTTTCAAGTGATTACCACTTATAATCGCAGCCGTATGTATGCTACTGCTTTGTGGTTATTAGGTGCCGAAATTACCAGCCGTTAACACTAAAAATTAATACAAATTATGAAAGTCAACATTTTTATGGGTTAATTTGTGCGTATTTTAAGCAATTTTAATATTATGTTACAATATTGATTATTTTTTGATCAATCATTGTTTATTTTGCGTTCTTTTTTTAACTATTTTAATTAAACACTAGACAGGGTATTGCCGGCATGAATATTATCCATTTCGTTAAATGTAGTTGCATAAGTTAAATATCAGGCATGTTTACATGGTTTTTCAGCCATTTATGAACAACCAATAGATATGCTGTTAGGAGTTGATTCGATGCATTCTTCAATTTTGAAGTCTTTTATGGCCATTGCCACGATCGTCACGCTGACGCAATCGCAGGCAGATATGGTTCCGTCATCTTCATTCACCAATGAAAATGACAATTCGCGTCTTGCCACGCGAGTACTCAATAAAGAAGCTCAAAGCTTCAATTCAAATTTCACAAATTTGAACAGCCTTTCAATCACTGAGCGTTCTGGCGATAAAGTTCGCCGTGAAACCATTGCAGCGAAAATTGAACTTCCTGCAGAAGAGCCTTCAGTGATTGAAAAACTGAATACAGTGGCTTCTAATACTGTACGTAAATTCAGTCAGACAGGTACAGCGTCTTGGTATGGTCGTCAATTCCACGGCCGTAAAACTGCAAGCGGTGAAACCTTTGACATGAACGCAATGACAGCTGCCCATCGTAGCCTGCCATTGAACTGCTATATTCGCGTAACTAACCGCAATAACGGCAAGAGCGTCGTGGTTAAAGTAAATGACCGCGGTCCTTTCCATGGTAACCGTGTTGTTGATTTATCTTACGGCGCTGCGAAACAGTTAGGTATTACCAGTGCCGGTACTGCAAAAGTCAGTATTGAACGTGTCGCTGGTCCAAATTCTTAAGATTTGACCTGCAACACATTTAACAAAGGCCACAGTAATGTGGCTTTTTTATTGTGCTCATTTTCTAGAAGAATATAAACGTCCCTGCTCAGCCCTATCTCAAAGTTCTTTCAAGAAAATTTTGGTAGGTTCATTCTGCCTGATAAAATTCACTCGCTTGCATGATTAACTTTTGACCACATCCGGATTCTGCTTTATATTTCCAGATAAGCAAAATGTGTTCATGGAATGGAGCGGAGTATGAAAACAATATCTGAATGGTTTGATGAATATAGTGACAGCCATCAAAATAAAACCAACAAGCTGATTCACTGGGTCTGCGTACCAACCATCTATTTTTCGATTATTGGCATTCTGGCGCATTTCAGCGCTTTGCTGACGACCCTGCTACTGGTTTTGGCTTTTATCTTCTATGCACGCCTAGATCTTGTTCTGGCAGTAGCGATGGTTACGTTGACTTTGGTCATGGCCTGGCTCATCTGGATTCTGCCAGTCGGTACCGGTTTCTTTATTGCCTTGTTTGTCTTGGCCTGGATTGGCCAATTTTATGGGCACAAAGTGGAAGGTAAAAAGCCTTCATTCTTCAAAGACCTCCAATTCCTCCTCATTGGCCCAATTTGGTGCATGGATGCCTATTTAGGTAAAATCCTACCGAACTGGAAATCACGCCATAACAGCGCAATTATGAGCGTTTAAACGCTATATTCGATTTATCCAATTGGAAGAACCTTATTGATAGGTTCTTCCTTGATGTTTTAACCAGCCATCGACATGTTTTCGCGCAGGGTCATGATGCGTCCAATGAATCACCCCGCCCTTGTCACTGTATTCATATTCTCCATAAAACTCGACCTGATCCTGTTTTTGAATATTCTGAATACGCGGCGCCAGATCGATATTATGTGCAACCAGTACAGTTTGGCCATTTGGTAATTCGAGGATAAACTTTTGATGACGCGATCCTTCATGATCATCTGGCAAAACGGCAACCACCTGCCCGCTTGAACGGACCTGTAGATTACTCTGGCGCTGTTGAAACGCCCGTGCAATTCGGTCTAGATCATCAGTCGTTTGAGAAGGTACTAAGTTAGGCTCTGAATGAAGTGTTTCAGTTGTGGTATCAGATGCGGATGGAACAAGTGGTTGGGATTGCTGTAGATCCAGGCCCAGATAAGCAGCAATCAACAGTGCAATGACTGCGCCGATGCCCAGATTGGTTTTATTTGGCATTTTTTATGACTTTTTTATTAAATGATAAATACATGATCTGAACTCTATCACTAGACCCAAATCCTGTTGTTGAATTGCTGATGAAGAATAGATCAGCATAAAAAAGCCCCATCAATCAGATAGGGCTTTTTCTAATTCCTAAGGAATTATTTTGCAGCAGCTTGAGCAGCAGCAACTTCTTCAGCGAAGCTCATTTCTGCTTTTTTCTCAATGCCTTCACCAACTTCGAAACGAACGAAGTTTGCAACTGTAGTACCAGTTGCTTTAAGAACGTCTGCAACTTTCTTGTCGTTGTCGATTACGTACATTTGACGCTCAAGCACAACTTCATTCAAGTATTTCTCAACAGAACCTACAACCATCTTCTCAACGATGTTTGCTGGCTTGCCTGATTCAAGTGCTTTCGCTTCAGCAATTTCTTTCTCTTTCGCGATAAGCTCAGCAGAAACGCCTTCAGCATTTACAGCAACTGGATTGAACGCAGCAACGTGCATTGCCAAGCCTTTACCTGTAGCTTCATCACCAGTGTAAGAAACAACAACACCGATTTTAAGACCGTGTTTGTAAACTGCAAGGTTTTCGCCTTCAACAATTTTCGCACGACGTACTTGGATGTTTTCACCGATTTTTTGAACAAGAGCGATACGCGCTTCTTCAACAGTCGTACCATCTTCTAGTTTCAATTCAGCGATTTGAGCAGGATCAGTTACGTTTGCAGCAAGTGCAGCAGCAGCAACTTTCGCAGAGAAACCAGCAAAGTTTTCGTCTTTTGCAACGAAGTCAGTTTGACAGTTAACTTCTAGAAGAAGTGCTTTGTTGCCGTCTTGAGCAATTGTGATCGCGCCGTCAGCAGCAATGTTACCTGCTTTTTTAGCAGCTTTAGCTTGACCAGATTTACGTAGGTTGTCGATCGCTAGTTCAACGTCGCCGCCCGCTTCTGTCAAAGCTTTTTTACATTCCATCATTGCAAGACCAGTACGATCGCGCAATTCTTTAACCATGCTTGCTGTAACTGCAGTCATGTTTATCTCCTAAATTCGGTAGAAAATGAATTCTTTTTAGAACAGAAACGGCCCAGAGGAGTTCTCATGGGCCGCCTGCATACATAACGCTTACTTTGCCACCATCACATGTCGCAAAAATGACAAGCTAGCGTCAAACGCATTAAGCCTCAGAAGCTGGAGCTTCTTCTGCTTTAGCTTGTGCATTTGCTTGTGATTGAGCATATTCTTTACCAGCAAGAATCGCATCAGCCATAGCAGAAGCATAAAGAGTTACTGCACGGATCGCATCATCGTTACCCGGGATAACGTAGTCTACGTTGTCTGGGTTAGAGTTTGTATCAACGATACCGATTACAGGAATACCAAGGTTCTTCGCTTCTTTGATAGCAATCGCTTCGTGATCAACGTCGATTACGAATAATGCGTCAGGTAAACCACCCATGTTTTTAACGCCGCCTAAGCCACGCTCAAGTTTTTCCATCTCACGAGTACGCTCTAGAGCTTCACGTTTAGTCAGCTTAGCGAAAGTACCGTCTTGAGATTGAGTTTGAAGGTCTTTTAAACGGTTGATAGATTGGCGAAGTGTTTTCCAGTTCGTCAACATACCACCTAACCAACGGTGATCAACATATGGTTGACCAGCACGTTGCGCTTGTTCACGGATGATTGCAGAAGCTGCACGCTTAGTACCAACGAACAAAACTTTGTTCTTTTTGCTAGCCAAGTTGTTAGCAAAGTTCAAAGCATCATTTAACGCAGGAACAGTGTGCTCAAGGTTGATGATGTGAATTTTGTTACGCGCACCAAAGATGTAATCACGCATCTTTGGATTCCAGAAACGAGTTTGGTGACCAAAGTGCGCGCCAGCTTGAAGAAGGTCGCGCATGCTTACGTTGTAATCTGCCATTTTCTTTACCTTAAAGTTTGGGTTAGGCCTCCATATACCCGCATTCTCCACCCCAAAGGGCACCCAGAGTAATGTGTCGATATATGTGCGGATTTTTTTGCCTCATCGCACAAAGCCCGTGAAATTTATTCACGAAAAAGCATTTGATAAAATGGGCGGCTATTTATACCATAGTCACACACAAATTTCCAAAAGTTTTTAGAGATCATGAACAACACTTACCAAGCTCCACGTCGACTCATCAAAACCTCTGACGAAATTGAAAAAATGCGTGTGGCAGGGCGACTGGCAGCAGAAGTTTTGGATATGATCAAACCGCATATTGTTCCGGGTGTCACCACTCTGGAACTTGATACGATTTGTCATGACTATATTGTCAATCAACAACAGGCGATTCCTGCATGCTTAGGCTATGGCGCTGCACCGGGTCGACCTGCCTTCCAACATACTATTTGTACTTCTGTAAACCACGTAGTGTGTCACGGCATTCCATCAGACAGTAAAAAATTGAAAAAAGGCGACATCCTGAACATTGATGTGACCGTGATTAAAGATGGCTACCATGGTGACACCAACATGATGTACATCGTGGGTGGTGAAACCACTATTCTTGCCAACCGTCTATGTAAGGTAGCGCAAGAAGCCATGTACCGGGGTATTGAAACTGTAAAACCGGGCTCAACCATTGGTGATATCGGTCATGCCATTCAGCAGTATGTTGAATCTGAGCGTTTTGGCGTAGTTCGTGAATATTGTGGTCACGGTATTGGTACAACTTTCCATGACGAACCACAAGTGCTGCATTATGGTCAGCCAGATACTGGCATGGTGCTTGAAGAAGGTATGACCTTTACCATTGAGCCAATGGTCAATGGTGGTGACTGGAAAACCAAGTTACTCGGTGATAAATGGACGGTGGTCACCAAAGATCACTCATTGTCAGCACAATATGAACATACGATTCTAGTGACTAAAACTGGCGCGGAAATTTTAACAGCACGCCCGGATGAAGACTTGTCACGCTTTAGTGCATAAGAACAACACCAGCAATACAAAATGGTCACTTTAAAGTGGCCATTTTTATTTTATATTTCATGCATCCACATGCATGACCGGGATGTATAAAGTCTCTTCTCTCCTGCCACCGGCATATCGAAATTCAAGATAAAGTTCGGTCAATACACCATTTTTTCCTTAAAGTTTTCCAAATTCTTTTGCCCTATCTGCACCATTTTAGGCTAAGATAATGTGCTTTTTATTTTTTAATCCCTATAAGAAGGAATACTGCCGTGGACGTACGTCTCTCTGATCGTGTGAATGCCATCAAACCGTCCCCTACGCTTGCTGTGACCAACAAAGCTGCTGAATTAAAAGCTGCAGGTCATAACGTGATTGGTTTGGGCGCAGGTGAACCAGATTTTGATACCCCTCAACACATCAAAGATGCAGCAATTGCAGCGATTAACAACGGTTTCACCAAATACACCGCTGTTGACGGTACGCCAGGTCTTAAAAAAGCCATTATTGCCAAATTCAAACGTGATAATAACCTAGACTATGCAGCAAACCAGATTCTCGTTTCTTGTGGTGGTAAGCAGTCTTTCTTTAACTTGGCACTTGCTTTGTTAAACAAAGGTGATGAAGTCATCATCCCTGCACCATTCTGGGTAAGCTACCCGGACATGGTGATCATTGCTGAAGGTGTTCCTGTTATTGTGAAATGTGGTGAAGAACAACGTTTCAAAATCACCCCTGAACAATTAGAAGCTGCAATCACTGACAAAACACGTCTAGTAGTATTGAACAGCCCGTCTAACCCTACAGGTATGATCTACACTAAAGCTGAGCTTGAAGCGCTTGCTGACGTACTGCGTAAATACCCAGAAGTATTTATCGCATCTGATGACATGTACGAACCAATCCGTTGGGATGACGAGTTCTACAACATCGCAACTGTTGCACCTGACCTTTATGACCGCACGATTGTGTTAAACGGTGTGTCTAAAGCTTATGCAATGACTGGCTGGCGTATCGGCTACGCAGCGGGCCCTGCTAAACTGATTGGTGCAATGAAGAAGATCCAGTCTCAATCGACTTCAAACCCAACTTCTATTTCGCAAGTTGCTGCTGAAGCTGCCTTGAATGGTCCTCAAGACGTACTTGAGCCAATGATTGAAGCATTCAAACGTCGCCATGACTTGGTTGTGAAAGGCTTGAATGATATTCACGGTATTTCTTGCTTGCCTGCTGATGGCGCATTCTATGCATATGCCAACATCAAACCGTTGATTCGTGCAAAAGGTCTTAAATCTTGCACAGAATTCTCTGCATGGTTACTGGAAGAAACTGGCGTTGCAGTAGTACCTGGTGATGCATTCGGTCTTGGCGGTTTTATGCGTATCTCTTACGCTACTGCTGACGAAGTACTGGTAGATGCCCTTGCTCGTATCAAGAAAGCTGCTGATTCTATCGAAGGCGTTGATGCTGCGATTGCTTCAATCGAAGCTGAAAAAGCTGCAAAATAATCTAGCTTGCTAAATAAAAAAACCCGCGAATTTCGCGGGTTTTTTTATGTTCTTCAACATGTATTAAACAGTGAGCCTTATTCGCTTATAGCTCAAGTATTTCATGAGTAAACAAACAAAACATAGACTTGCTGCAATCGTGTACGCAATACTCAACATCCACCAAAAACCATGAATCCCCAATGCATTGCTTTGCCAATTGAACAGTGTCATTGGATGATACGCCACATACCAACCACCACCCAAGCCCACGACCAGCACCGTACTGATAAAAATAAACATCGGTCTGACAATTCTCGCCAGCAACGTAGCATTGCCAAACTAATCACCAGTAGCTCATCAAAGATATGCATCCAACACATTAACAAGATCGATGCCAAGGCTAATGTAATCACCTGCGCATCATTGCTAAATAACCCTACAATCCAACTATCTAAACCCCAAATAGTCAACATGACAACGATAGCTATTAGCATCACAGCCATCAGTGCCCGCTTACTGAGTTGCCATGCAGCATCAATCTGCTCCGCACCGATTTTAGTCGACACCAAAATACCGAAGGCGGATGCCATCGACATCGGCAACATAAACATCAGGCCCAATAAACCAAGCATCACCTAATGTGCATTCACTACAATGTCACCCAAAGGCAAGATCAGCAAAGCAATCGCGCTGATGGCAAATACATCCACAAAAGTCACCACCGCATTGGGCAATCCAATTTTTAAAATTTTCAATAAAGTCTGCCAGTGAAAGAAAATACCAGACCACTGGATCTTTAACTTCTGCTCAAGGAAGAAAAAATAGTAAACAAACAACAGTACCCACTGCACAATCATATGTGCCATGAATGCACCTTCAACCCCATAGCTTGTAACATAACCTTCAATGCCATAAATCAAGACATAAGCCAAAGCCACTTTGAGCAGTAAATAGATCATATTGGCGTAGAATACGCGCTTAGCCTGTCCACAGGCTGGGGTTAAAATATATAAAATACGCAAAATAAATGCGCTGGAATCGTCCAAGCCAACAGCCACAGACATGGCAGAATCAATGTCTGTAAGGCCGCATCTGCCTTTAAAAAATCAAGCAAAGGAGTCGCATGATTAAACAAGTACATCGCAACAGCAGAAATCACCAGTACAATCAAAATACTTTGCTTCACAATACGTTGGATGTCCGCATAATCCTGACGCCCATTGGCTTCTGCCAGCTCTTGCATCATGCCCTGTAACACCCCAATACCCGTCACAAAGCACAAAGAATAAACAGACAAACAGACTGCCAATGCAGCCACATGCTGAGGTGAAAAATGTGATAGAAAAATCACGTCGAACAAACTACTGAGCATAATAATGGCATTACTGAGAAAAATAGGCACCCAAAGATGCAGAAACTGTTTCATTACCCTATCACTCGATTTTTTAATTCTTTTATAAGATTCGTTTTTTGGCAGATTATTTAGATCTGAGATATTTCATTAGAAATGTATACCAGTATCGTGCCACAAATTATTCTATTTCTCATTTTTTATAAATATGACTTCACTCAGGTGCAGGAAATGCACTTCTTACAAAATAATCCGCCATTCCTATACCAGATTGCTATTATCGATGTCACAATTTTGAATTAAATCTCAACAACTCAAGAATAATGACAGGAAAAGCATAATGAACCCAAAAGAAATGAGCGGTTTAGCATTATTGGAAGCGATGCGTGATGAAAAAATCCCGGCCCCAAGTATTAGCGAAACCATGTCGATGCAACCAGCAGTGATTAAAAGCGGACATGTAGAATTTAAGGTAAAAGCTGATCATCGACATTTAAATCCGCTTGGCGGCGTCCATGGTGGTTTTGCTGCAACCGTTTTGGATACCGTGACAGGCTGCGCGATTCATACTTTACTTGAAGCAGGTATCGGTTATGGCACCATTGATCTGAATGTAAAGATGTGCCGCCCCATACCTCAGAATCAGCCACTGAAAGCCGTAGGAAAATCAATTAATCTCAGTAGAAATTTAGGTATTTCTGAAGGTCAGATTCTGGATGAAGAAGGTCGCCTGTATGCTCATGCCACTGCGACCTGTATGATTATTCGGACTGAATGAATATTGGTAGCCTGTACAATTCATCAGACACTTCATTTAAATAATATTACTTTTCGCCTGCCCTGCTTTAACAAATGACAGGCGTGGTCGAGTTAAGCCTTGAAACTCAAAATAATGCTTGGAAACATTGGCTAATTCCACATCTTGTGTTTGTGTTATTGAGGCTTGCCACGCTTTAGACTGATTGGTTCCCGTCAAAAGATTCCCAGAAATGGCATAGATATAAAGATCTTTGTCTTGCTCTTTCAGATAGTCTGCATTCAGGAAAACTTCAAAGTTAAATTGACGTTCAGTTTCTACCAACCATTTTTCTGCAAACCACAATTGCAGCAAATCACCTAAATAAAGTGATTTTTGCGCCAAGGGCCATAGCGTGATATGAGCGTCTTTAACCGGGATATAATACTGTGCAGGATCGGCAATAATTTGCAGATAGTTTTCTTGATAATAAGCCAGTTGAGAGAAAATTTGAGGGATGCTGAGCGTATTCATTCGCTGTCTCCAGTTTAGCCATTTTTGTGCTGGCAAGTAGGTTTAAATCCACACTGTTTGACCATTTGGTCAAACGACTTTATGGTTTTAATCTAGCAAGTGAAATTTATTCTGACAAGTATTTTTCGTGAAATTTATGCAATTGCCTAAATTAAAAACAGACAGGCTGTATTTATAATAAATATGATAATTTTTGCTTGACCCCTGTCAAAATCTCTCTATAATCGCTTTCAGATTCTCCAATAGCTCAGTCGGTAGAGCGACGGACTGTTAATCCGCAGGTCCCTGGTTCGAGCCCAGGTTGGAGAGCCAAATTCAAGAAAGCCCACTCATAATGAAGTGGGCTTTTTTATGTTCTTAAGATTTAAAAACCCATGATATTCAAAAATTGAAAATAAATAATTATTTTCACTCCATCATAAATCTTGATATATAAATACACCTCTTTTCAAAATTTCGAGATATAAAAAATCCCCCATAGATGGAGGATTTTTAAACTGTCACCGAGATTAAGCCGCGTGAGCCGGAACACCGCTATGAAAACGGAAAGTATCATCAGGCGCGAGAATCAGCTGTTTTTCAACTTCACGAATATGCAGGATTCGCTCCTGAATATCCTCTTTCGGATTTTTCAGTTTCGCTGTGGTT
Organism: Acinetobacter lwoffii; assembly: GCF_002321025.1. Taxonomy (GTDB): domain Bacteria; phylum Pseudomonadota; class Gammaproteobacteria; order Pseudomonadales; family Moraxellaceae; genus Acinetobacter; species Acinetobacter lwoffii_Y. Next base: position 120,647 of record NZ_DCLL01000027.1, on the reverse strand, counting down.
GCCACATCCATTGCCAAAGCCAGATAGTCTTCAAAATGGCGAGATTCGGACTTGAGCAGATAACGATAGTAACGTGCCAATTCATCATCAACACGCGAAGCAAGGGCGTAAAAACGCTCACAAGAACGCGCCTCCACAAAGGCACCAATCACCAAGACATCAATCAAGGCTTCAGGTTCAAAAGTCCGGATTTCCTTACGTAAACCACCGGCATAACGCCCTGCACTCAAGTTCTGCCAAGCCTGACCGCGCTTGTTCATCAATTCAAGTACCTGCTCATAATGCAGCATTTCTTCACGCACCAGCTGTGCAAGCTTCACCTGCAGATCAACAAAATAGCTATAGCGAAACATCAGGTTCATAGCCGTGCTGGCTGCTTTTTTTTCACAGTTAGCATGATCCTGCATCAAGATTTCAAGATTTTCGACCGCCATATCCAGCCATGCTTGCGGTGTTTCGCAACCGAGGAAAGCAATCACCGGCTGCATCAGTTCATCATAATTAATATTCGACATAACCACTCTGATCTTAACGCGCTGACTTAATCACGGCTTTCATTTGCTGAACCGCTTGTGCCAGACCGACAAATACCGCATCTGCAATTAAAGAATGACCGATATTGAGCTCATGAATCTGTGGAATCGCGGCGATTGGCGTCACGTTATCCAAATTTAAGCCATGCCCTGCATTTACCACCAAACCTTTGGCAGCTGCATACTCTACAGCTTTGATAATGCGTTCAAGTTCCGCTTGTTGCGCTTCCGGAGTTTCTGCATCGGCATAGGCACCTGTGTGAATCTCAATCGTCGGTGCACCACAAGCAACTGCTGCATCAATTTGTGCAAAATCAGCATCAATAAATAAAGATACATCACAACCAATAGCTGCCAGCTCTTGAGTTGCTGCTTTTACAGCATCAAAATTACCCACGACATCCAGACCACCTTCAGTGGTTACTTCCTGACGTTTTTCAGGAACAAAGCAAACATGCTGTGGCTTGATTTCCTTGGCAAAGGCAATCATTTCATCCGTTACCGCCAACTCAAGATTCATACGGGTTTTTAACGCAGGACGCATACGACGCACATCGTCATCCTGAATGTGACGACGGTCTTCACGCAAATGCAAGGTAATGCCTTCTGCCCCAGCCTGTTCGCAGATCAATGCAGCATTGACTGGGTCTGGGTACGTCGTACCACGTGCTTGTCTTAATGTTGCGACATGGTCAATATTGACACCAAGTAATGCAGCCATAATCTTTTCCTAACTACGATTGAGATTGAGAGTTTTGAATCCAGAGTTGTCGACTTTTTAATGGTCGATCACCAAGCAAGGCCGTGATCACCTGTCGATACAGTTTCGTCAGTAATTGTAACTGTTCCGGATTAAAATCCCCACCATTTTCATGCGTCAACATGCTTAAAAGCTGTTGACCGGATAGGGTGGAGCGTAAGGCTTTGGCCGATGGCATAAAGCCGGCATTGAGCTGAAAATAATAGTGCTGTTGTGGATCAATCTGCGCCTGATTGGCATCTAGTGAAAAATCCAGACCATAACCGAGTTCTTCCAGCAAAACATGCTCAAACTGGCGCAAGATCTGTTTTAAATATAAATTTGGATTAGATTGTACGGATAATTGCTGTAATGCAGTTAAGGTCTCAGCATATTTGGCAAAAGTTTGCGGCATTTCGACTTCTAAAGGACATAACCGCAACAGGATTTCATTCAGATAAAAACCCGAAAAAAAGGCATCGCCAAAAAAGAAAATCGGCTGATTGACAATTTCCAGTTTAGTAAAATTTTTGAGTTCGGATTTACCTGAAGCTTGCAAACGAATGGGCTGATATTGCGGTGGTGGCATTTGCCTGAGAATGCCGTCTACCCTGCCATATTCTTGGGTAAATAAATGCACAATATGACTGCGTTCACGGTACTTACGATGATGAATCAGATAGCCATGCAGTACTTCGTTACGCATAAGCGGGTACTTTAATCCTTATCTTTTTTTGATTTTTTATCATCTTCTTCGTCATCCCCATCCGGGATCACTGCGCCCACAACAGCCGCTGTACCTTTCACTGCGACTTTTGTGGTTTTATAAGCCACCTTGACAGGAACCGTGACCACTTTATGAATACAGCCTTGCAGAAATAAAACACATGCAACCACTGCCAACACTTTCATCATCACAGATTCCTCGAAGGGTCTTATCAAGCTTATCGCTTAGATATCACTATAACCTAAGCTTTTTAATGCACGTTCATCATCAGACCAGCCACCTTTGACTTTCACCCAAAGGGTTAACATGATTTTCTGTTCGAACATTTTTTCCATGTCGAGACGCGCATCCATACCGATTTTCTTCAGTTTGACACCTTTCTCGCCAATCACAATGGCTTTTTGGCTCGGACGATCAACAAAAATCGTGGCATCAATATAGGTACAGGCAGCTTTCATACGACCCGTTTTTTCATTCAAGACCGGCTCTTCAGTTTTGAATGATTCGATCTGAACGGTCAAATCGTATGGAAGCTCTTCCCCCAGCTGACGCATGATCTTTTCACGGATAATTTCAGACGCCAGGAAACGCTCTGAACGATCGGTCAGTTGATCCAGTGAGTATAGTGGTGGCTGGAACGGAAGATACTTGGCAATCGTGTCACGTAAATGTTCAAGATTGGCACCACGAAGCGCAGATACCGGTACGATTTCCGCAAAGTTCATCAGCTTTTCGCGTTCACGAATCAGCGGCAAAGCTTCGTTCTTGTTTTCAAAAGTATCGAGCTTGTTGATCACCAGAATCACTGGCATTTCAGCATTTTTCAGCTTTTCCAGAACCAGGTCATCATTTGGCGTCCACTTTTGTGCATCCACTACGAATAAAACCAGGTTCACATCGCGTAAAGCCGAATGTGCCGCACGGTTCATCATTTTATTGATGGCACGGACTTCTTTTTTATGCATCCCCGGTGTATCGACAAATACCGCCTGAGATTTTTCACGTGAATCAATCCCCACGATTTTATGACGTGTAGTTTGTGGTTTACGTGAGGTAATCGAAAGTTTTTGACCCAGAATATGGTTCATTAAGGTAGATTTACCCACATTCGGGCGACCTACAATGGCAACAAAACCACTACGATAATCCGATGGGATCTCGGTGCCTTGTGCACTAAAAAATTGACTAATAAGGTCGTGACTGTCGCTTTGCGACTCGTGATCAGCATCAATGTGATCGGAATGAGTAGTCATTAAGACTTATGCTCCAAAAGTTTCAAAATATCCGCCGCAACGGCTTGTTCAGCAAAACGCCGGCTCGCGCCTTCGCCTTGCATGGTCGGCAATCCCGCAATCTGGCATTCCACTTTAAAATGCTGATTGGGTGCATCACCTTGAATATCTACAACCTCGTAAACTGGGAGAGGTTTCTTACGTGCTTGTAAATACTCTTGTAAGCGAGATTTAGGATCTTTAAGCTGATCTGTCGGCTCAATATGATCTAAATATGGCTCGTACCATTTTAACACAATCGGTTCTAGCACAGTGAGATCACCGCAGTCGACATAGATTGCACCAATAATAGCTTCTACCGTATCTGCCAGTATAGACTCACGATGATGACCGCCAGATTTCAATTCACCGGTACTGAGAATTAAATTCTGGCTCAGTTTTAAATCATTGGCGATTTTTCCTAATGCTTCCTGACGAACCAAGGTCGCACGCATACGCGTCAACCGGCCTTCATTTTCGCTTGGATAGGCATTAAAAAGATAATTCGCAATGATCATCCCTAAAAGAGAATCGCCCAGAAATTCCAGGCGCTCGTAGTTGTGTTTATGACTGACTGAACGATGAGTCAATGCCAGTTTCAGCAAATCAGCCTGTTTAAACTGATAGCCGATCCGTTTGGCAAGACGTTCATCATTTAGCTTTGACTGTGCTTTGATCAAACTCTTTCTCAAACTTCATCACTAAATCGATATTCATTATGAAATTTTTACGAATTTCATAATTCTTGTGCACCTGTAAACCATCGGTATTGGTAACTTTGGCAATTTCGTCAAACTTCAGATCACGAATATTATTCATTTCTAAACGCTGACTCATCTGTTGACGGAATGTTTCTGGCGTTATATTGGCTGGAGCACTTTTCAACAGTGCTTCAATCTCACCATCTACCATACGATCATCGAAGTATGGTCCCCACACCGCAATCGCCACTTTTGCAAGAAATGCAAAGCCCACGATTGCAATTAAAACCCCAATATAAGAAGCACCTTGTTGATGTCTCATTTTTATTTTCCTGATTGAAACAATTAATCGATTGTTCCGTTTCGACCAAACGATGGCAATTTAAAGCCAGGCTCTTTATGCATCCAGATATAGAAGGCACGACCTGTTAAGTTTTCTTCCGGAACAAGCCCCCAGAAACGACTGTCAGCACTCTGATCGCGATTATCCCCCATCGCAAAGTAATGACCTTCTGGCACTTTCACTTCCCAATATAAACCATTTTCACCTGAATATTTACCATTTTCCAGATAGTTAATAAAAGGTGCCTGACGAGCGACATTTACGCCTTCCAGCTCACGCATGGTAAAGGTATGCTCACCCAAGGTTTCTTTATGATAAATGGCATTTGGAGTATCTAAACGGTCTTTTTCGCGGCTAAATTCTACTGGAACTTTCGCTACTTTTTCACCATTAATGCTCAACTGGCCATGATCATAAACAATATGATCGCCTGGCAAGCCGACAATACGCTTGATATAACTGATGGTCGGTTGCGGTGGATAACGGAATACCGCCACATCGCCACGTTCCGGACTGCCGGTATCAATAATTTTGGTATTGACCATAGGCAGTTTGATGCCATAGTCAAATTTATTCACCAGAATAAAATCACCGGTTTCCAGCGTCGGCACCATCGAATCGGATGGAATATTAAAAGGTTCATATAAAAACGAACGCAGTACCAGCACAATGGTCAGTACCGGCCAAAAGTCATAAGCCCAGGTGATAATGAAATTCTCATGGCCCTTACCTCGGGTTTGTCTTTGTTTCAAAACAAACTTGTCTAGCAACCACACTGCGACAAAAAACAGGGTCGCAGGCACAAGAATCAAATTAAAATCAAAATCCATGGGCTTATATCCTTATTATTTTAGCGTTCGACTTTCAATACGGCTAAGAAGGCTTCTTGCGGGATTTCTACGCTACCCACCTGTTTCATGCGTTTCTTACCTTCTTTCTGTTTAGACAGAAGTTTTTTCTTACGTGACACGTCACCACCATAACACTTCGCCAATACGTTTTTACGCATCGCTTTTACAGTCGAACGTGCAATGATTTGCGCACCAATCGCTGCCTGAATTGCGACATCAAACATTTGACGTGGAATCAGGTCTTTCATTTTTTCAACCAGTGCAATACCACGATGACGTGCATCATTACGATGACAAATCATCGCCAAGGCATCGACTTTTTCCCCATTGATCAAGACATCTACTTTTACCAAAGATGAGCTTTCAAAACGGACAAAGTTATAGTCGAGTGATGCAAAACCACGTGAACAAGACTTCAATTTATCAAAGAAATCCATCACCACTTCGGCCATTGGAATTTCGAAAGTAATGGAAACCTGATTCGCCATAAACTTCATGTCTTTTTGCACACCACGGCGCTCAACACACAATGTCATGACATTACCTAGGTATTCTTGCGGCACAAGAATATGACATTCAGCAATCGGTTCACGCAGATCTTCAACGGTTGAACCATCCGGCATTTTGGATGGACTGTCGATATAAATCGTCTGACCATTCTTCATCACCGCTTCATAAATTACAGTTGGCGCAGAAGAAATCAGGTCAAGATCGTATTCGCGTTCCAGACGTTCTTGTACGATCTCCATGTGCAGCATGCCCAAGAAGCCACAGCGGAAACCAAACCCGAGTGCATCTGAACTTTCAGGTTCAAAGAACAAGGCCGAGTCATTAATTTGTAGCTTATGCAATGCTTCACGGAAAGGTTCAAAATCGCTGGCATCAATTGGGAATAAACCGGCATAAACCTGCGGTTTCACCTTTTTAAAGCCCGGTAATGTTGCCACTTCAGGTGTCGCTGCCAGAGTAATCGTATCACCGACCGGTGCACCGAAAATATCTTTAATACCAGCAATCACAAAGCCAACTTCACCCGCTTCCAGCATACCGGTTTCAGTATGTTTCGGGTTAAAGATACCCACAGAAGTAATGATGTGCGTTTGACCTGTTGATTTAATCAACATTTTGTCGCCTTTACGCACACGACCTTGCTTGACCCGAACCAGAGAAACCACACCCAGGTAGTTATCAAACCATGAATCCACAATCAGCGCTTGCAACGGCGCTTCGCGATCACCCTCAGGTGCAGGAATCACATTGACCAGTGTTTCAAGCACACCTTCAATACCTAAACCTGTTTTTGCAGAACAGGTCGGCGCTTCTGTGGCTTCAATTCCGATAATGTCTTCAATTTCCTGAATGACACGTTCAGGTTCGGCTTGCGGCAAGTCGATCTTATTCAGTACCGGAAGTACTTCCAGACCTTGTTCAATTGCGGTATAGCAGTTGGCAACAGACTGTGCTTCTACGCCCTGCGCAGCATCTACCACCAGCAAGGCACCTTCACAGGCAGCAAGCGAACGTGATACTTCATACGAGAAATCGACGTGCCCCGGCGTATCAATAAAGTTCAACTGATACTCTTGACCGTTGGGATGAGTATAGTACAAGGTTACCGAAGTGGCTTTAATGGTAATCCCACGTTCGCGCTCAAGCTCCATTGAGTCAAGGACTTGAGCCTGCATTTCACGATCTTGCAAACCGCCACAAGTTTGAATAAAGCGATCCGCTAGGGTCGATTTACCGTGGTCAATGTGCGCAATAATCGAGAAGTTACGAATGTTTTTAATATCAACAGATTTTTTAGCTTGCGCCATGGGTTACCTTGAGAAAAAACACGCTATGTAATTTAAAAATATTACATAACAAAAGCCGAATAGAAATTGCGAAGGATTATAGCAGAATGGTGATCTAGAAAAAGAATTATATTTTTTCCTTTATTCCCTAGGTCACGTACACCTCAATCAGATGAAGTCTGGATCACCATGATTAGAAAATAGCTCCCCAACTCCACTTCTTCCTCAATATTATCCAGATGTACTGATCAAACTGGAAAATGTTGTCTCATTAATCCAGATGTAAAGTTGAAAAATCAAAAGGATTTATATGTTCTGAAAGTGGCTGATAAGCCTGGGTAAAAGTTGGTGACATGCGTTTTGGACGTCCGGTGGCCATTTCAATACAGGCCCATTGGGTACTTCCAGTAAACAACAGAGTCTGATCCCGTGGTCGATAAAATGCGTATTGTCTAAAGGAATACAGGGCATTGATATCATTCAGCCAAGTGCGCAGAATAATCTCGTCTCCTTCAAAAGCTGCCTTGCGATATTGCACCTGATGTTCAACCGCCACCATGGCATGTTTCAGTGCCACATATTCCTTCAATCCCAATCCCAGCTTTTCAATATGGGCTGTGGCGACATCCTGCATCCATTGCACATAGACCACATTATTCACATGGCCCAATCCATCAATATGTTTGGCTTTTACCGTTAATGCAAGATCAAAAATACCGCTCACTGTGCTGTTATCCTTTCCATGATTTTAAGGCTATAGAGTCTACCGAATTTATCGCCCGGATAAATTGCAAAAAATAAAAAACCGCTTCTACAAGCGGTTTTTCAAGAAAATCTAGCAATCTTATGAGATACGCATTCCGACCACAGCAAGCTGCCCCTGACGAATCAAGGTGACACGCGCGATGCTACCCTTTTTCAGTTCAGACACCTCTTGCACAAACTGATTGGAATTCAGTACTGTCTGGTTATTAATTTGCGTGATCACATCATTCGGCATGATTCGTGCCTGTGCTGCAATACCACCCGGACGTACATCCTGAATCACCACACCACCTTTGATTTCCAGACTCGCTAACTCTGCCGGACTGAGGTCACGAATTGAAACCCCGATCACTGGCCCTTTGCTGGGTTGAGCCTGTGTGCTTGCTTTTGCTGGGGTATCATCTGGTGCCGCACTTAAAGTCGCTGCAATACTACGACGTTTATCATCACGCAAGATTTCAAGTTGTACCTGCTGCTGAGGTGCAGTACGGTTCAAATAGTTCAACAACTCGCTGGTACGTGAGATTGGGGTACCATTGTATTTTAAGATCACATCACTGGCACGCAGACCCGCACGTGCAGCCGGTGAATTTGGCGCAACCTGAGTCACCAAGGAACCTTCAGGCTTAGGCAGGTTATAAGATTCAGCAAGGTTACGGTCGATATCCTGTAAACTTACGCCCAGATAAGAGCGGGTCACTTTACCATTCTTCTTCAGTTGATCTGCAACTTCCATTGCCACATCAATCGGAATCGAAAAGGATAAGCCCATATACCCACCGGTTCCACTAAAGATCCGTGAGTTGACACCGACTACTTCACCACGCTGGTTAAACAGAGGGCCACCTGAGTTACCCGGGTTCAATGCTACATCTGTCTGGATGAAAGGTACTGCAGTTTCACCCATCATATTCCGCATTTTGGCACTGACAATTCCGGCAGAAGCTGAATAATCAAAACCAAATGGTGAACCAATGGCGAGTACAGGCTCACCAACACGTAAGCGTCCTACATCCCCTGTCCGTAATTCTGGAAAATTCGAGCCATTAACTTTAAGCAAAGCTACGTCAGTTCGTGCATCACTCCCAACAACAGTTGCATCAATTTCCCGACGGTCATTCAGGGTAATGGTGACTTTGGAAGCATCTTCAACCACATGATGATTGGTCAGCAGATAGCCATCCTTGCTGATAAAGAATGCACTGCCATAACCGGTTTTTTCCTGTGGCATACGCTGCTGCGGAATAATCACCTGATTGCCAAAAAAGCGGCGCAGAATTTCCGGCACTTGTTGTTGTAAGAGCTCTTCTTCGCTCATTTTTTTAACGACATTGACACTGACCACTGCAGGACTGACCTGCTCGACCAGATTTGAAAAATCAACCGGCGTTACAGCCTGCAACTGTGCAGCACTCATGGTGAGAGTGGCTGCAAATAATCCTTTTTTTAAGTCTAGAATTTTCATATAAATTATTCACTCAAATTATTGATAAATTTATGTAAATAGGTTTTATCACAAACACTGTAAAGTTTAAGTAATAATATGTTTCAATACTTTATTCTGGGCAATATCTCATTATTAAAGCATTAAGTTAAGGCTTTGATTAATTTTTTTCATCAATAAATGAGCACTTCAACGCTTGCCTTTTGTACAAAAAAGCGCTGTTATTACCAAACTTTTTTAAAATTAGCTGATGGACATGTCTAATTTATCCCTTACCCATCAATTTGACGTCATTATTGTGGGCAGTGGCGGTGCCGGTTTAAGTTTAGCCTTATCGCTCCCAGATCATTTTAATATTGCAGTCTTAGCGAAATCCACCCTGACAGATGCCAGTACCTTTTATGCTCAAGGCGGCGTGGCCGCAGTATTGGATGAAATGGACTCAATTGAACAGCATATTGATGACACGATGATTGCAGGCGCACAGCTATGTGAAATGGATGCGGTTAAACAGACGGTAGAAGGTGGCAAACCTTCAGTTGATTTCCTGCTGAAACACGGCGTGCAATTTACCCTGGATGAACAGGAACAGTTACATCTCACCCGTGAAGGTGGTCATTCACAGCGCCGAATTATTCATGCGGCCGATGCGACTGGTCGTGCCATTTCCACCACCTTGGTACAACGGGCCCAAGAAAAACAGAATATTAAAATCTTTGAAAATTATATTGCGATTGACCTGATCTGTTCACAAAAGCTCGGTTTAGACGGCGATAATCGTGCGCTGGGTTTATATGCCCTGGATGAAACAACTGAAAAAGTGCATACCTTCTTGGCTCCATTTACCGCCCTTGCCTGTGGCGGTGCTATGAAAGCTTATCTTTACACCTCAAATCCCGACATTGCCACGGGTGATGGTATTGCCATGGCTTATCGTGCCGGCTGCCGGGTCGCCAACATGGAATTTAACCAGTTTCACCCGACCTGCCTTTATCATCCACAAGCACGTTCTTTCCTGATTACTGAAGCAATGCGTGGTGAAGGCGCTTATCTGCGTCTGCCTGATGGTGAACGCTTTATGCTGCGTTTTGACGAGCGCGCCGAACTCGCGCCGCGTGATATCGTGGCACGTGCCATCGACTATGAAATCAAGCGGCTCGGTATTCGTCATGTCTGGCTGGACATTACCCATAAAGATGAAAGCTTTGTCAAAGAGCATTTTCCTACCTTATACGCCCGTTTGCTCGAGCTGGGTATTGATATTACCAAGGACATGATTCCTGTCGTTCCAGCAGCCCATTACACCTGCGGTGGCGTCGTGGTCAATGAAAACAGTCAGACGGATATTACTGGGCTCTATGCGATTGGGGAAACCTCTTATACGGGTCTGCATGGTGCTAACCGAATGGCAAGTAACTCACTTTTAGAATGTTTTGTCTATGGAATGAGTGCGGCCAAGCACATTCAGGAAAATTTCAAGGCCGATCAGCCAGCTCCTGCAGTCCCAGCTTGGGATGATTCTCAGGTAACCAACCCCGATGAGGATGTGGTGATTCTGCAAAACTGGGATGAGCTACGTCAGACCATGTGGAACTATGTTGGCATTGTCCGCACGACCAAACGCCTGGAACGTGCACTACATCGTATTGAAATGCTGAAAAAAGAAATTACCGAGTATTATCAGGATTACCAGGTCAGCAAAAATCTGATCGAGCTGCGCAATCTAGTTTTAGTGTCTGAGATGATCGTGCGCTGTGCCATGCACCGCAAAGAATCTCGCGGTCTGCATTTCACCTTGGATTATCCCGAGCTGCTACCAGAACTACGTAAAACAGTCCTCGTCCCACCAAATTTTGAAGTGGAAACACCTTTGGTGAATTGTTAAAAGTGGATGGAGATAACATCCTTGGGTGATATCTCCTTTTCTTTTTAGATTTTTATCTGCTCAAATTTAGCTTAGGCTATTTACAATCAGTCTTCTATTTTTCAGCTAATTAACGTCGTGGTGGAATTGAATATGTTCCAGTCACATGCGCCACAGGTTCTTCATGATCTATCGAATAAATCCAGACTTCTCCCACGATCAGTGCCTTGCCGACCTTGATCAGCTTACACTCTCCCCGTATATCTGTTCCACCTGAAGGTTTACGTAAGAAGTTGATATTCAGATTGGTCGTGACAGCCAAACCGACCAATCCAATTTCACCCAGAATAGCGACATAAAGAGCAAAATCCGCCAAGGTCATCATGGTTGGGCCAGAAACTGTTCCGCCTGGACGCAATTCTTCTGATCTCACCTGATAAAGCAGAGTGGCTCCACGCGGAGAAACGGCCTCAATCCGGCACTTCTCCAAGCTTTGTGGAAATTCTTGTTGTAAAAATTGTTCAATCTCTGTTTTGGTCGTTTTCATATGATTAAAAAATCTTCTATATCTGTCTTAATATAGAAGATTCTTCACAGATAAACCTAGAGAAAAATTAAATAAAAAGTATTTTAAGACCCAGCTTATTTTAAATAAGTTAAGGCTTGCTCAAATACTTGCTCAGGAGTCTGAGTCGCATCCAGACGTTTAATCCGTTCAGGATGACGTTGCCACAAGCTTTCATAGCCTGCTCTCACTTTCTCAAAGAAAGTGACTTTTTCCTGTTCAAAGCGATCCAGCGCACCGCGTTCACGTGCTCGGTTCATCCCCAGTTCAATAGGCGCTTCCAACCAGAAGGTAATGTCCGGCATGCGTGCGACAAAGTGGTCATTCAGCAACTGCAACTTGGTTTCGCTCAGCCCCCGACCTGCACATTGATAGGCAAAGCTGGCATCGCTAAAGCGATCACACAGGACAATTTTCCCGGCTTCTAATGCAGGCAGAATCACTTGTGCCAGATGCTGGGCACGCGCCGCATACATCAATAACAGCTCGGTATCATGCGCCATGGCTTCTTCATGGTTCACAGCCAGCAACAGTGAGCGAATCTGCTCAGCCATTGGGGTTCCACCCGGTTCACGAGTCAAAATAACATCTTTACCCTGTGCGATGAAATCTTCATAGATCGAACGAATGAGCGTGGTTTTACCTACACCTTCTGTGCCTTCAAAGCTAATAAACATACTCATTCCTTATTTTTCGAGCGTAAAATCGTCAGATATTCCTGTACGGCTTTATTGTGGTCATTCAGATTGCTCGTGAACTTATGTCCACCATTACCGGTAGCGACAAAATATAGGTTGTCAGAATTATCCGGGTGCATGGCTGCTTCAATGGCTTTCTTGCTTGGCAAGGCAATTGGCGTTGGCGGCAAACCTGAAATGGTATAGGTGTTATACGGCGTCGGTGTGCGTAAATCCTTGCGGGTAATATTGCCGTTATAGCTATCACCCATTCCGTAAATCACCGTTGGATCGGTCTGTAAACGCATGCCAATTTTTAAACGGCGTACAAATACCCCAGAAACCTGTTCCAATTCACGATCCACACTGGTTTCTTTTTCAACAATCGATGCCATGATCAGCGCGTCATATTTATTCTGATACGGCAGATCAGTCGCACGTTTCGCCCACGCTTCATCCAGCGCTTTCATCTGACGCTGATACAGATTGGTCAGAATTTTACGGTCAGTTTCACCTTTGGCAAAGAAGTAAGTATCCGGTGCAAACAGTCCTTCAGGATGTGAAAATGGAATATTCAATTCTTTGAGTAGTTGCGCGGTAGGCAGATGCAGTACTTCTTTGGTGACCAGATCATTTTTCTTCAGGGCATCAATCAGTTGCTTAAAGGTCGTTCCCTCAATTACCAGAATCCGGCTCATCTGTGCATTATCTGCATCGGAAATCATTTCCAAGACTTGACGGATGCTCATGCCCTGACGCACTTCATACACACCCGCTTTCATGGTGTCATGAATCATGATGCGCTGATACAGCTTGAGAATAATCGGGAAACTCACCTGACCTTCTGTGGCCAGACGATCAATAAAACCGGAATAGGTTTGACCAGATTCAATCGCGAGCAGCTGTTTTTTTCCTTCTACAGGATAATCCTTCCACAAACTGCTTTTCAGGATCAACGCCAAGATCAAAGCAATACCAATCAGGACTAAGGCAATTCCTTTGAAAGATGAGGAGAATCTCGCTTTATTTTTCTTTTTGGCTTTAGGTTTGGAAGCTGACATATTAAGACATCTGATTTAATCGAAGACGGTTAAAAAGTTCAATACAAGCATCGCCATCCAAGGCGCGCTGCTCAAATTGCGTGACAATTTTCATCGGGCTGAGTGCATTGCAGAAAAACAGGCTTTGAATATGGTTGATTTCATCCATATCGATACAGCGTTGCTGACAGGTAATTCCCTGATCTTGCATACGTTGTAGAATTTCTGCACGCATGACACCGAAGACGCCATTATAACGAAGTTCTGGCGTAATCCATGTATTGTTTATACGAATGAAACAATTACTGCTCACCCCTTCGACAACACCACCCTGTACATCTGTCACCATGGCCTCAGTCCAGCCACGTTGATCGGCTTCCTGTTTCAGTAAAACCTGTTCCAGACGGTTTAAGGTTTTTAGCCCGACCAGACTCGGCATCGTCAACCCTAATGCCTGCTGTAAGATGCCACTTTGAATCTGCTCAAACTTAAATTCCTGTACAGTTTGAGGGTAATAAAATAGCCAGAGATCTCCAGGATGATCCGGCAGGCTATAACCGCGCTGACCGATTCCACGACTCAGCACAATCTTTAATGTTCCATTCAGCTCACGTTCAGACTGCCGTAAAATCTGTAAACTTTCTGAAATCAGATCAAGATTGGCATTCAGGCTTAATTTTTGATTGCTGATTTGCAAACGTGCCAGATGACGATCATATAATTCAATCCGGTTATGCCGAATCCGGGCCGTGGTAAAACAGCCATCACCATAATGAAAGCCACGATCCAGCACATCTATCTGGCTGACCTGTTGGGCATTTTTTAAATACAGCATATTTTTACGGTCTCTAAAATATAAATTGAGCAGTAATATCCAGGCTTCACCTATATATCTCTTTTACTCACATCCAATTCTTTTTTAATTATTTTTTATGCAAAAAAACTCAAGCTATTCTTGCCTCATCTAACAAAAGCTAAAAAACTTGAGGAAAAAATGAGCATTCGTAAATTAAAAATTGGGGTATTGGCAGCACTGGTATCAGCAAGCGCTTTTAGTGTCTCTGCAAAAGATTTCCTAAACGTTTCATATGACCCGACTCGTGAATTATATGACAATTTCAATAAGGAATTCAGCGCATACTGGAAAAAAACCACCGGTCAGGATATTAACTATAAACAGTCACATGGCGGTTCAGGCAAACAGGCACGTGCCGTGATTGACGGACTGGATGCCGATGTTGTAACACTGGCACTGGCAGCAGATATTGATGAAATTGCAGAACGTGGTTTGCTGCCTAAAGACTGGCAAAAGAAATTCCCGCAGAATTCGACACCCTATACTTCAACCATCGTTTTTCTTGTACGTAAAGGCAATTCAAAAGGAATCAAAGAATGGGGAGATCTGGTTAAACCAGGCGTAGACATTATTACCCCGAACCCAAAAACTTCAGGTGGTGCACGCTGGAATTATCTGGCTGCCTGGGCGTGGGCCAAACACCAGAAAGGTGGCAATGATGCCAAAGCACAAGACTTTGTCCGTCAAATCTACAAACAAACCAAAGTACTGGATTCGGGTGCGCGTGGTGCTACTACGACTTTTGCTGAGCGTGGTATTGGCGATGTATTACTGGCTTGGGAAAATGAAGCACATTTAGCTGTCCGCGAACAACCAGGAAAATTTGAAATCATTACTCCTTCTCTGTCTATTCTGGCTGAACCACCCGTGGCAATCGTAGAAAAAAATGCCAAGAAAGATGGTAATGAACATCTGGCCAAAGCCTATTTAAATTACCTCTATTCACCTGCTGGACAGACTGTGGCGGCGAAAAACTTTTACCGTCCACGTAATGCGAATGTCTTGAAGCAATACAATAGTGTGTTCAAATCATTAAAACTGGTCACCATTGATAAAGAATTTGGTGGCTGGACCAAGGTTCAGAAACAGCATTTTGACAATGGCGGTGTGTTTGATCAGATTGTCAAAGCCAATCACGCAAAATAATACTTTAAATGCAGTTCATTATGGCCTTTATTCATAAGGCCATTCTTATTTCAAACACTTAAGAGCTTATTTATCTCTTTTTTTCATATAAAATTCATTTTTAATTATTTTTTATGCATAAAGAATAAGTTTATTCTGCGCTTATGTTACAGAACATATCAGAGATTCAGTCCAGATGAGCATTTCAAACACATTAAAACTTGGGGTTTTAGCAGCTGTTATCTCGGCAACCTCATTTGGTGCAGCAGCACGTGATTTTCTCAATGTATCCTATGATCCGACCCGTGAACTGTATGAAGATGTAAATAAGAATTTTGGCAAATATTGGGAAAGCCGTACCGGTCAAAAAATCAATTTCAAGCAATCGCATGGCGGTTCAGGCAAACAGGCACGTGCCGTGATTGATGGTCTGGATGCAGATATCGTAACGTTAGCATTGGCTGCCGATATTGATGTGCTGGCAGAAAAAGCTAAACTGTTACCTGCGGACTGGCAAAAGAAATTGCCGCAAAACTCGACGCCTTATACTTCAACCATCGTGTTCCTGGTGCGTAAAGGCAATCCGAAAGAGATTAAGGACTGGGGTGATCTGGTCAAACCGGGCGTAGCGATCATTACCCCAAACCCGAAAACTTCAGGCGGTGCACGCTGGAATTATCTGGCGGCTTGGGCTTGGGCCAAACATCAGGCGGGCGGTAATGATAAGACTGCGCAAGAATTTGTCCGTAAAATTTATAAAAATACCAAAGTTCTGGATTCTGGGGCACGTGGTTCAACCACGACTTTTGCTGAACGTGGCATCGGGGATGTTTTACTGGCTTGGGAAAATGAGGCGCATTTAGCCCTTCGTGAACAGCCGGGCAAATTTGAAATTATTACCCCTTCTCTATCTATTCTGGCTGAGCCACCGGTGGCGATTGTAGAAAAAAATGCCAAGAAAAAAGGCAACCAGTACTTGGCTCAAGGTTATTTGAACTTCCTGTATTCGCCATTGGGTCAAGACCTGGCAGGCAAACATTATTATCGTCCACGTAATGCCAAAGTACTGGCCAAATACAGCCAAGTATTTAAGCCATTAAAACTGGTGACGGTTGATCAGGAATTTGGCGGCTGGAACAAAGTACAAAAGGCTCACTTTGAAAATGGTGGTGTATTTGACCAGATCGTTAAAGCCAACAGCGCGAAATAATTTTCCAAGCTGATTGATATAGGAGCATCGACATGATTCATACGCTTATCGTTCCTGGTGTAGGTGGCAGTGAATACAACCACTGGCAAACCTGCTTACAGCACCGGCTGATGCGATGCTCCCGTGTGCAGCAAAAGGACTGGAATCATCCGGTACTGGATATCTGGGTAGCAGAATTTGTCAAAACTCTGCAAGCCATTCCAGCAGAGGTTCAGATTGTCGCACACAGCTTTGGCTGTCTGACCAGTATTGCGGCCCTTGCCCAACATCCCGAACTCAATGCAAAAGTAAAAAATCTGCTATTGGTGGTACCAGCTAATCCGGCACGATTTGGGGAAAATGGTTTTTCGCGCGACAGTCAGACTGACTACAGCACCTATTTTCAACAGCTCAAGCTTCAGGTGCCCACCACGTTATTGATCAGTGAAAATGATCCCTGGTTAAGTTTTGAAGATGCGCACATACTGGCCCAAACCTGGAAAATCAAACCAATTAATCTGGATGCAGTCGGTCATGTCAATGTCGCTTCTGGTTTTGGCCCTTTTCCTGAAATTGAACACTATTTGATTTCAGAAAACACTATGCCCCATATCAACAAAGTTGATGAGAGCAAGTGTTATTTTAAATTTGCATTTTAGTCGCTGCAAATTATGCTTGTGCCCAAATTGTTTTTTTATTTTAGCTGATTGACTTCAATCAGCTTTCTCTCTTCTGAGGAGTAATCATGTCGCAGCGATCCCGAGTGCTGCCAGGATTTGGTCTTTCTCTAGGCTTTACCCTAGCGTATTTGTCATTAATCGTTTTGATCCCGCTGTCAGCTGTTTTTATTAAATCACTGGGCATTGGCTGGGATGGCTTATGGGAAATCCTGAGCTCTGAACGTATCTTGAAATCAT
Organism: Acinetobacter lwoffii; assembly: GCF_002321025.1. GTDB lineage: Bacteria > Pseudomonadota > Gammaproteobacteria > Pseudomonadales > Moraxellaceae > Acinetobacter > Acinetobacter lwoffii_Y. The sequence goes on along the minus strand of NZ_DCLL01000027.1, from coordinate 103,244 downwards.
TGCAGTTAAGTTTCACCGCGGCCATTGTCGCTGCACTGGTCAATGTAGTGTTTGGCCTGTTACTGGCGTGGTGTCTGGTACGTTACAGCTTTCCGGGCAAACGTATTGTCGATGCCCTGGTAGATTTGCCTTTTGCCTTACCCACTGCGGTTGCGGGTATTGCCCTGACCTCTTTATATGCACCGACCGGCTGGATTGGTCAATATTTAGAACCGATTGGCATTCAAGTCGCTTATACCCCGATTGGTATTACACTGGCATTGATCTTTATTGGCCTGCCATTTGTGGTGCGTACCGTTCAGCCAGTCCTTAGCGATCTGGAAACCGAACTGGAAGAAGCTGCATCTGCATTGGGTGCCAACCGTTTTCAGATTGTGACCAAAGTGATTTTCCCAATTCTGCTGCCTGCGCTGATCACTGGCTTCGCTTTAGCCTTTGCCCGTGGTGTCGGTGAATATGGTTCAGTGATCTTTATTGCTGGTAACCAGCCTTTTGAAACGGAAATTGCACCCTTAATGATTATTTCTCGCCTAGAAGAATATGACTATGCCGGTGCAACCACGATTGCTGTCGTCATGCTACTGATTTCCTTCGTGATGCTATTCCTGATTAACTTATTACAGGCATGGGCCAGCCGTCGTACCGGGAGAACTGCGCGATGAGTTTAAATACCAACAGCAATGCGCTGGCTGAAAAGCTGCAATCCCGCGATGCAACCCGCGAGCCGACTTGGGTACGTTATACCTTGCTCACGATTGCGCTGATTTTCTTTTTAAGCTGCCTGATTCTGCCCTTGATTCTGGTATTTGTGGAAGCCTTTAAACAGGGAGTTGGTGTCTATACACAGGCACTGGTGCATCCGGATACCTTGTCGGCAGTGAAACTTACCTTGCTGACGGCTGCAATCGCAGTACCGCTTAACGTCGTATTTGGTGTTGCAGCAGCCTGGTCTGTGGCGAAGTTTAACTTTCCAGGTAAATCATTCCTGACGACCATTATTGATCTCCCCTTCTCGGTTTCACCTGTGATCGCGGGTATGATGCTGGTGCTGATTTTCGGTACCCAAGGCTGGATGGGATCTTGGCTGATGGATCATGATATCAAGATCCTTTATGCGGTGCCTGCAATTGTCTTGGCGACTATCTTCATTACTGTACCTTTTGTTGCACGTGAGTTGATTCCGTTAATGGAAGCACAAGGCACCGAAGAAGAAGAAGCTGCGATTGTACTCGGTGCGTCTGGCTGGCAGACTTTCTGGAAAGTGACCCTGCCCAATATCAAATGGGGTCTGATCTACGGCGTGATTCTATGTAATGCGCGGGCCATGGGTGAATTTGGTGCGGTGTCGGTGGTTTCCGGCCATATCCGTGGTGAAACCAATACCTTGCCGCTACACGTCGAAATTCTTTATAACGAATATACCTTTAGTGCTGCGTTTGCCGTGTCTTCGCTTCTGGCTCTCCTCGCAATTGTGACCCTGATTTTAAAAACATGGGTGGAACTGCGCCAGGAAAAACAAGACAAACGTAATGAAGATTCAACAGTTTCTTAAGGAATGCCCACATGAGTATTCAAGTACAAAATATTGAAAAACACTTTGGTGCATTCCACGCACTAAAAAACATTTCGCTGGATTTCCCAGATGGTCAACTGGTCGCACTTCTTGGCCCATCCGGCTGTGGTAAAACCACTTTGCTACGGATTATTGCCGGTCTGGAATCTGCGGATGGCGGTCAGGTGATTTTAGAAGGTCAGGATGCCACCAATGTTCATGTGCGCGAGCGTGAAGTTGGCTTTGTATTCCAGCACTATGCCCTATTCCGTCATATGACGGTATTTGACAACATCGCCTTTGGTCTGCGTGTGCGTCCACGCAAAACCCGTCCATCAGAAGCGGAAATTAAAAAACGTGTTACACGTTTACTCGACTTGGTTCAGCTTGGTTTCCTGGCTGACCGATATCCAGCTCAACTTTCTGGTGGTCAGCGCCAGCGTATTGCCTTGGCACGTGCTTTGGCCGTTGAACCGCGTGTATTATTACTGGATGAACCTTTCGGTGCACTGGATGCCAAAGTCCGTAAGGAGCTACGTCGCTGGTTACGTACCCTGCATGACGAATTGCATATCACCTCGATCTTTGTAACCCATGATCAGGAAGAAGCACTCGAAGTTGCAGATCAGATCGTAGTAATGAACAAAGGCAATGTGGAACAGATCGGATCTCCACGTGAAGTCTATGAAACCCCGAAAACTCCATTTGTATTCGACTTTTTGGGTCAGGCGAACCGTTTTGAAGGTCAGAACCATGGCGGCCTCATCCAGCTCGGTGAAGACCGCATTCAATTCGAGGGTGCAAAAAATGCCGCTCAAGGTGAAGTGATTTTATTCGCACGTCCAGATGAGCTCCGCATTCATGCACAGCCACACGACAATGCCATTCAAGCGACCTTCATTCGTGAATTATGGATCGCGGGTAAAGTCGTTGCAGAGCTAAATGACCGTCAAGGCAACCTGATCGAAATTTTACTAACACCTGATGAAGCGAGAGCGCATCAATTCCGCCCAAATCAAACCGTGTGGTTAAGTGCGGTGAATTTGCATTTATTTGAAAACCAGGTCGCTTAAGATCAAAAGATGGGGCTTTAAAATGCCCCATCCTCTTCTAGGGTAAGAGAATTATGAATTTCCAACAATTAAGAATTATACGAGAAACGGTTAGACAAAACTTTAATTTAACTGAAGCTTCTGCTGCGCTTTATACTTCACAGTCCGGGGTAAGTAAGCATATTAAAGATCTGGAAGATGAACTGGGGGTGCAGTTATTTATCCGTAAAGGTAAACGTCTACTGGGCTTAACCGAACCAGGTCAGGCACTTTTAGGCATTGTGGAACGCATGCTGGTCGATGCCGACAATATCAAACGTCTGGCCGATGATTTCAATAAAGTCGATGAAGGCACATTGACGATTGCCACGACGCATACCCAGGCGCGTTATGTGTTGCCACCAATTGTCAGCCAATTCAAAAAAGAATTCCCTAAAGTACATTTGATTTTGCAACAGGCCAGCCCGATTGAAATCACGGAAATGCTACTGCAAGGTCAAGCGGATATCGGTATTGCGACCGAAGCACTCACCACTGAAGATAATCTGGCCAGCGTACCTTACTATAACTGGCAACACAGTATTATTACCCCGCAGAATCATCCACTGGCAAGCAAAGAACACGTGCTCATCGAAGATCTGGCGCACTACCCGATTATTACCTATCATGGTGGTTTTACCGGTCGCTCCAAGATTGATACCGCCTTTGAAGAAGCTGGTTTTGATGTAGATATTGTGATGTCCGCGCTTGATGCCGATGTCATCAAGACCTATGTAGAAATGAATATGGGCATCGGCATTGTCAACGATGTGGCCTATGACTCGGAGCGTGATTACCGTTTAAAGCAGATTGAAACCGATATTTTCGGCATAAATACCACTTGGATTGCAGTGCGTAAAGGTCATTTACTGCGAGGTTATGGCTACGAGTTTATTTCACTCTGTTCCCCAGACGCAGATATTAAGGCACTGAAAAAAGTCGCCTATCCAGACGACTGAACTAAATTCAGGCTTTAAACTCAAGAGGCTCATTGGCCTCTTTTTTATTTTTGAGTAGATAAAGAGTACAAATTTCAAGCATAATCACATGCATAATAAATTGAATTATACCAAGATGATCAATCATAAATTTGCTCTTTTCTGCATGGGGTTGTTTTTCTCTGAGTCAGGTTATGCAGCAGCGTTTGAACAATCTGGTCAGTCCATTCAATCTTTTTTTGAAGAAAATCATTATGCTGAAGTTTCTCTAGCTTGGGTCCGCCCTGATATCAGCGGTCAGGTACAACATACCGAAGAGCTGCAACAATTAGGCATCACTGATTTTTCTACAGGAAATCTTACCCATAGCGAATGGGTTTCCAATGCCGCATTAAAAGTCCAATTGAATCCTCAAATGTCGTGGGGACTGATTTACGATCAGCCTTATTCTATAGATATCGCTTATCATTATGATCCTGTTTTTGCAGGTGCAACACTTCCAATTGAGGCTGCTACCATTCAGTTTAAGAGCCATAATTTGACCTCATTAATTGGCTTTCAACCAGACGCTGACTGGAATTTTTATACAGGGCTAAGTTATCAAAGCTTAGAGGGAAATTTATATTTATCCGGGCAGACATTTTATATATTCAATGGTTATCGAGCCACATTTGAACGAGATCCCGCTTGGGGCTGGCTTGCTGGAATCAGTTATCAGATCCCAGAATATTTTTTTAGAACTGCACTGACCTATCGTTCTGCAATCATTCATCATAATAAAACCACTGAATCGATTGTTGTAGGTACGAATCCAGCACCTTATACAGAAATTCAAACTCCTCAGTCAGTGAATCTGGATTTTCAGACAGCTTTAACTGATCAAAATGCGCTCTATGGCACGCTGCGTTGGTCAAACTGGCAAAATTTCGTGATCCAGCCCCCCAAGTTTGGTGCTGTAATTGACTATGTGGCCTTACAGTTTCCGGAAGTAGAAGAAATCAGAATGATTGATTATCGTGAAGATCAATGGTCTGGAAAAATCGGACTTGCCCATCAATGGCCATCTTTTGGCATAAATTCCATCGAACTTTTATGGGATTCTGGTACAGGAAATCCGGCTTCAACATTGAATCCGAGTGATGGCTATTGGGGCATCGGACTAGGTCATCTTTATAAGATTCAAGAAACCTGGGATATTGCTACAGGACTCTATTATTTAAAGTTCCAAAAACCTGAAATTTCCTCATCCGAACCTATTACGCCACAGATTGCAGGTTTATCTGCAGTTTCCGATAACAGTGCCTTGATCCTAGGTTTGAAACTGGGTTATCACTTTTAAAATTGTTCTAAAAAATAAAAAAACGGGCCGAAGCCCGTTTTTTTATGAGACTAAAACTTAGAAGCGGAAGCTTACACCTAGTTTCGCTACTGGTAGCCATTCGTATTCATTGTCATTACGAATTTTATCTCTTTCTGTATCAATTGCATCTGTAATTAGACGACCATTTGCACTTCTTGCTGTCTGACTACCTGTGTTATATAAATCTACAGTAGGATTACCATTATAGTAGGCACCGATCTCACCAAAGACGCCCCAACGGTTGGTAATTGCCGGTGAGAAGCCAATGCCTAGATAAGGTGCGATATTATTTTTGTAAGATAAACTACCTACCACATCTCCTACATCTGCACCAAATGTTGAACCATCAATTCTGATTTCACCATCTGTCCCAGGGCGGCCACGTAAACCATAATCATTGTCCATGTAAGCAACACCTGCTGCCATATAGAACCAGTTCGCCCAAGGACGAATTTCAGCATTTAAATAGGTCAGGTTATTGTCCATATCCAGGTCATATTTAGTCCCATTTACTGAAATATCATCAGACCAGGAAATATCACCACCGTTATAACCTAAAGTCACGCCAACATATGGATTGGCATTCCAAGAAATTGCACCACCATAACCGGTAGTACCCACTTCAGCACGAACAGCCGCGGGTTTAAAGAAAGAGAATTCAGCAACGCCTTCATCTGTTACGATTGTTTCATCAGCAGCCATGACAGATCCAGCTGTGGCAGCTAGAACGGATACTGCTAAAAGTTGATATAAAGCTTTCATTATTTCTCTCCTCAAAAGAACTTATTTTGATCATTAGTTATTCGTGATAGGCTCAATATAAAGGACTTAAAAAATATTTTTTATTCACATTTTGCTCATCTTTTGTTATTTTTTGATACAAATTAATTTTTCTTGTTGAGAACCAAGTGTTTTCTAACACTTCTCCTACATTTCAACATAATAAAAAAGTACACTTATCACTTTAATAATTTCACGCTTTCTACACTTTTAGTTATTTTTCATCTATTTTTAGTGCTTTCAACTATTTTTTCTGCAATATAGTGTAAAATCTAGAAAATTTTTTCTGGAAGGAAGATCATGTCGCAGCTTTCAACAATCATTGAACAAGCGTTTGAAGACCGTGCGAATTTTACAGCTGCAGATTGCTCTGCTGAAATTCGTCAAGCAGTAGAGGAAGTAATTGCTGGTCTAGACAATGGTACTTTACGTGTTGCTGAAAAAATCGATGGTGAATGGGTTGTTCATCAATGGATTAAAAAAGCGGTATTGTTATCATTTAAATTAAACGACAACAAACCAATGGAAGCTTGTGATCTTCGTTTCTATGACAAAGTAGAGACTAAATTCTCAGGTTGGACTGAAGAACAATTCAAGGCTGCTGGCGTACGTGTTGTACCGCCTGCTGTTGCACGTAAAGGTTCTTTCCAGGCTAAAGGCGTGATCTTGATGCCTTCTTATGTCAACATTGGTGCTTATGTAGATGAAGGCACGATGGTTGATACCTGGGCAACTGTAGGTTCATGTGCACAAATCGGTAAAAATGTTCACTTGTCAGGTGGTGTCGGTATTGGTGGTGTGCTTGAACCGCTTCAAGCGAATCCAACCATTATTGAAGATAACTGCTTTATCGGTGCACGTTCTGAAATTGTGGAAGGCGTAATCGTTGAAGAAGGTTCTGTGATTTCAATGGGCGTATTCATTGGTCAATCGACCAAGATTTATGACCGTGCCACTGGCGAAATTCATTATGGTCGCGTACCAGCAGGTTCAGTCGTTGTTGCTGGTAGCCTTCCATCTAAATGCGGTACTTATAGCTTGTATGCTGCCATTATCGTGAAAAAAGTTGATGCACAAACTCGTTCTAAAACAAGCCTGAACGATCTATTACGCGAAGACTAAGATGTCTTAACTTAGAGGACACATTTGTGTTCCTCGGAGCTTCAACTGCTCCTCGTCTCTACGATTAGTAATGATCGTAGGGATTTTTATTTTTATACCCGGTTATTTATTTCTCATTGGTTAGTTTTGTTATGAATACGCTTCGATCTTCCGCAATTCCTGTCTCTGATCCGTCTGCGGGTTTACGCATTACGGAGATTTTCTATTCATTGCAAGGTGAAGCCAATGCCGCAGGACTGCCAACAGTATTTATCCGTTTAACCGGTTGCCCATTACGTTGTAGCTATTGTGATACCACCTATTCCTTTGAAGGCGGTGAGCGTCAGTCTCTGGACGATATTATCCAGACCACGCTTGATTTTAAAACCCCTTATGTCTGTGTGACCGGTGGTGAACCACTGGCGCAGCCCAATGCCCTACCCCTGATGCAGCGACTGGCAGATTTAGGATGCGAAGTTTCACTTGAAACCAGTGGCGCTTTAGATGTGTCCAAAGTGGATTCACGTGTTTCCAAAGTCCTCGATTTAAAAACACCAACTTCAGGTGAAGTTGCACGGAATTTGCTTTCTAATCTCGATCATTTAACTGCACATGATCAAATCAAGTTTGTGATATGCAATCGTGAAGATTATGAATGGTCAAAGCAGCAGTTAGAACTGTACCAACTTCAAGACAAAGTGAGTACAGTTTGGTTTTCGCCTGCATTTGCGGTTGAAAAAGGTGCGGTTCGTTTACCACCACTGGCACGTGATTTGGCTCAGTGGATTTTAGAAGACCATCTCCCTGTTCGTTTCCAGTTACAGCTACACAAGTTGTTATGGAATGATGAAACTGGTCGTTAATTTTTTGTAAAGTATTTTTTTTGGAGAATCAGCTTATGCGCCCTCGTGCCATTGTCCTGTTATCTGGCGGATTAGACTCAACAACATGTCTGGCTTGGGCGCAGGCACGCTATGAATGTATCGCACTTAGTTTTCGATATGGTCAGCGTTCAACGACCGAGCTGGATGCAGCAAAAGCTTTAACGCAACATGCGGGTGTGGAACATCGAGTGATCAATATTGATCTGGGTAATCTGGGTGGCTCAGCCCTTACCGATCATAGTATTGAGGTGCCCGACCATGAACAGGCTGGTATTCCGATTACCTATGTTCCGGCACGTAATACCATCTTCTTGTCTTACGCTCTGGCCGCGGCAGAAGTATTCGAAGCTGAAGCGATTGTCATCGGAATTAATGCGGTTGATTACTCCGGTTATCCGGATTGCCGTCCGGAATTTATTGACGCATTTGCCAACATGGCACGCCTTGCGACCAAGGTTGGCGTAGAGGGTCAGGCGCTCAAATTTGAAACACCTTTGTTACATTTATCCAAAGCAAATATCATTCGCTTAGGTATTGAACATGGCGTAGACTACAGTCAAACGGTGTCATGCTATCAAGCAGATGACCAAGGACGTGCCTGTGGCAAATGCGACAGTTGTCGTTTACGTAAACAGGGTTTTGTGGACGCAGGTGTTGAAGACCCGACACGTTATATACCGTAATAACAAGGTAGAGTTTATGAAGAATTTAAAATCAAGCATCGTGCTTTCAGCAATTGTCTCAGCTGCTGCTATGTTCGCAACTACGGCTCAAGCGGCTGATGACAAATTACAACAAGCTTATAAAAGCACCAATGTAAAATCTGCATTGATCAATGTTTGTAAAAATGAAACTGGCAAAAGCAAAAAATTGACATCTGCTGAAGTCAGCAAATATTGTGGTTGTGCTATTGAAGCAGATGGCAAATTAACCAATGCACAAAAATGGGAAATTCAAAGCACTATTAACCAGAAGAAAAGCCCAGGCACTTTAGCTTTTGTACAGAAGCAGAATAAAGATCTTCAAGCATGCTTTGGTCCACAGTTAACAGGCAAACTGAAAACTTTGACTGAAGAAGCGATGAAATCAGCTCAAGCGGCACCAAAGAAATAAGATCTGATTATTCTTTGATAAAATAAGCCACTATAATAATGTGGCTTATTTTTTTTGAAAAAATTTCAAGAAAACAGGAGTTTTTATGTCTGAAATGAGTTTGCTTGACCAAAATTTTCCTGCGACGACAGGCGAAATCAATTTAACCCAGTTAAATACAGAATGGCTGGTGATTTATTTTTATCCTAAAGATTCTACACCGGGCTGCACAACTCAGGCAGTAGGATTTTCCTGTTTAAAAGATCAGTTCGATGCTTTAAATACCACAATTCTTGGCGTATCCCGTGATTCGGTAAAAGCTCATCAGAACTTTACTGAAAAGCAGAACCTGAGTATTAACCTGATCAGCGATAAAGAAGAGGTGTTGTGCAATCACTTTGATGTGATTAAAGAAAAGAACATGTATGGTAAACAAGTGATGGGCATTGAGCGTTCGACTTTCATTTTCCATAACGGTCAACTGGTCAAAGAATACCGTAAGGTCAAAGCAGCAGGTCACGCAGAACAAGTTCTGGAAGATTTAAAAGCTTTGCAAGCTGCTTAATTGCATGCTTACCGTATAGACAAAAGCTCGAAATATTCGAGCTTTTTTTACAATAACTTTCATATCATCAAGTATTTTATATCTACCCTATTTCATTTCACACTGGCCTGATAGATGAAGATTAACTTTATCCCCTACCCCGGCAATTCCTTTTTTCATACCAAAATCCCTACGGTTAATGACGGCTGATGCCTGAACATCAAGCAGGTTGGCATTTGACATACTGGGTTTAAACGTGGTTTCAAAAATCACAGGCTTGGTCACACCACGTAGGGTTAAATGACCTAAAACATTGTATTTACCATTACCCAAGTCTTTAAACTGGATACTTTTAAAAATTACAGTCTTATATTTTTCTACATAAAACAGGTCTTCGCCCAAAATCATATGTTTAAATAGCGGTTTACTAAAGCTTAAACTTTCCACATCCATGACCAGATGGGTTGAGGCATTGTGCGGTGCTTTAGCATCAAACTGCATTGTAGATTGGACCTGATTGAACTTGGCTTTAACCACAGTCAATCCCATCGACTTGATCTCAAAACCGACATCACTTTTGGGAGTTAAGGTCCATGATCTTGCAAAAGACTGACTGGTCAAAGCTAAACAGATCGCTAGGCTAAGGAGTCCAGTTTTTATTATTGTTTTCAATTTTAAATCCACCTTGCTTAATTTCTTATTGATCGGATTTAAGTACACGGCTTAATCTGAAACTAAATTTTCTTGTTTTTTGAGCGAACAGGTTTTCGTTATTTTTATACCAGTTTATTGAAGTTTTTGTAAAATCATTCATGACTAACGGACAAAATACTTGCGCTGATTTTTCTCTTATAAGTGGCCCTGCTAGGCTAGCAGGAGACTGTTTTCATCTTATAAAATTCTGATTTTATAAATTTTTATATAAGACAGATCGTTGATTTTAAGCTCAATTTATATTGGAAATATCCATGTGCTCGTAGTAATGAAAAGAGTTGTTTTCTGCGCTGCCTATTCTTGATCACTATCTAAAATGACACGTTTAGACAACTCTTAACCGATCTATCCGCTTTCGTAGCCTGAATCAAATACTGAGAATTAATGACACTGCGACGCCCCACATGGTACAGGCAATAATAGCATCCAGTATTTTCCATGCTTTTGGATGTTGGAACCAAGGTGTCAATATCTTTGCCCCATATCCCAAACTAAAGAAGAAAAACCAGGAAGCACAGACAGCGCCTAAAGCAAACCACCATTTTCCTAAGGCGTATTGGGTTGAAATTGATCCAATCAATATGACTGTGTCTAAGTAAACATGTGGATTCAGCCAGGTAAAAGCCAGGCAGATCATCAGTACTTGTAGAAAATGCTCTGTTAGCTGGTCACTTGGTGCCAAAACCTCTGTTGATTTAAATGCGCTGATCGCATGATGCAAACCATAATAAAACAGGAATCCTGCACCAATATATTTAGAAAATATAACAATATCTGGATAATGTTCAATGATACGCGCAAAGCCTAGTACGCCAAGCAGAATTAAAATGGAATCAGACAAGGCACAAATCACACAGACCCAGAACACATGCTGCTGTTTTAAACCTTGTTTTAATACAAAAGCATTCTGTGCACCGATACTGACAATCAGGCTCATTCCCACTGCAAAACCACTCATCATATAACTGAACATCACATTCCCCTTTTTTTGAATAAATGAATTATTCAACAAAATGGATGCGATTAATTAAAACTAAGTTAATATCAATTTAACTAAATTATTTTTAGATAACAGATATGCTGAATGCGAAACAATGTGATGCTTTTTACGCAGTTGCAAAAACGGGAAGTTTCGATCTGGCTGCCGAGCAGCTAAATATTACTGCCTCGGCAGTGACCCTTCGTGTTCAAAGTCTGGAAAAAAAATTGGGACAATTGCTTCTGGTGAGAGATCGGCCTTGCCGTGTGACTCAATCCGGACAAACCTTATTGCATTATTTACAGCATCAACGTTTGCTAGAACAGAATCTGATGCAGGATTTGGGTGGACAATTGCAACAGGAAGGTTTCTATTGTCTGAATATTGCCACCAATGCTGATTCGCTCGCGACCTGGCTATTACCAACCTTACAAGCCCAGCTGATCCAGCATAAAATTGTGTTGCATTTTCAGGTGGATGATCAATCACAGACTCATCATCTGTTAGAAGCAGGTCTCGTCAATGCCTGTTTGAGTACAGAGAGTAAGGCAATGAAAGGTTGCCGGGCTGAGTTGATCGGACAGATGCAGTATCGTCTGGTCGCCACCCCTGACTTTTCCCGAAACTGGTTTCATCAAGGGGTACATCGGGATGCGCTACGCCTTGCCCCTGCCATTATTTTTAATGAAAAAGACCAGCTACATACCCAGTTTATTCAGCACGAATTTGGCCTGAACCTTGCTCAATATCCTCATTTCTTTATTCCATCGACCCATGCATTTTTTGATGCGATTGTCATGGGTCTAGGATATGGCTGGCTGCCGGACTATCAAACCAGGGATTTGCTGGAGTCAGGTGAACTGCTTGAACTTTCGAGTGAGATGCGAATTGAAGTACCCTTGTATTGGCATCACTGGAAAGAACAGTCGTCTGCCCTGGAAATTTTAGGCGAATGTTTGAAACAGCATGCTCAAACTACCATGAATCAACCCATAACAACCTGATACTTTTAAAGCAGATTGGTTTTATCATTCTGGGCAAATTTTTCACTGAGTTGCTGATAGGTCGTGGTTTTTTGGAAATTCTCTAGAAAATCAATCGTGCCTTGTGGAAATTTATCTCGTTGAATTTCGCCACGATAATAAGCTTCACGCATCGGCGTGGCGGATAAGGCATCTTCCAGGCTGTCAAGTTCGACCATTTCCCATTCTGGAAAAAACTTTAAATAATAAGAAGAATCATCTTTAAAGTGCCCAATCAGCCCAACTTTGGCATCCGGTTCAATAACCTGATTCACCAGCGATTTCACCAGTTTTTGCCATTTTTCATCATTATAAACATCAATGACATCTACAAATTTGATCCGAGCTTGATCTTCAGGACTGAAATTTGACAGGATCATGGCTTCACGCTCCGAAGCCAAGAATGGATTTTTGATATTGCGTTCATTTTGCGCAGAGCCGAGAGCCAAAATCACATGTTGACTGTGTTGCAGGGCAATGTTAATCGTTTGCATGTGCGCCAGATGAAAAGGCTGAAAGCGGCCAATGAAAACCAGATAATCAAATGTATAGTTCATAAGGGATCAGTTTTTTATGACTCATGAGTTGTGCTGCCCCAATAAATATGCGACATAATCATTCCCATAAAATCAAATTAAGTTTTAAAGCAAGGATAGTACGATGACACTGAGCTGTATTCAACAACCTCATGAGCATTTGAATGCGAATTTAGAACATGGTGTACTCACTTTAGCCATCAATCGTCCGGAAGCGAAAAATGCGTTATATAGCGAACTTTATCTCTGGATTGCGAAAGCTTTAGATGAAGCAGATCAGGCGCCTGAAGTTCGTGTGGTCGTTTTACGTGGTCAGGATGCAGACTTTAGTGCGGGCAATGATATGCAGGATTTTATGAAATCTGCTGCGAAGAAAGGTCAGGCACCCGCCGCTGAAGGCCCACCGTTTGTTTTACTGAAATCTGCTGCAAAATTTTCCAAGCCATTGATTGCAGCCGTGCGTGGTGTTGCAATCGGCATTGGCGTGACGATCTTACTGCATTGTGATCTGGTCTATAGTGACAATACCGCCCTGTTCCAGATTCCATTTGTCAGTCTGGGTCTATCGCCTGAAGGTGCTTCAAGCAAGCTGTTGATTCAGCAAGCGGGTTATCATAAAGCGGCCGAATTATTGCTGACTGCGCAAAAATTCAATAGCGAAAAAGCACTCGACGCAGGTCTGGTGAATAGCATTGAAGAAGATGTTTATACTAAAGCAGCAGCACAAGCTGCCCAGCTCTCTGCCCTGCCATTGGCATCACTGGTGCAATCTAAAGCCTTGATGAAACATAATGTGAATGAAATTGTGGAATGGATTGACCATGAAGCAGAAATTTTCATGCAGCGTGTTGGCTCGCCAGAAATGCTGGAAGCGGTTCAAGCCTTTATGCAAAAACGTAAACCTGATTTCACACAATTCAACTAATTTTCAAACTTATGAGTTCAACGAGGTGGTTTAGACTGCCTCAATCTTTTATTTTTCCAAGAATCTGAAGTATGCCAAATCAAAACTCTCAAACCTCTTCTCAAACAACAGATAGTTCAAATCCAGAAAAGAAACGTTATTACGAACCTGCACCTCAAGATATAGATATAGACAATTTTCGTAAGGTGATTGAAAGCCGACGTTCAGTGCGTAAATTTACCAAAAAGCCAATTCCTGTCGAAGTTCTGGATGCCTGTCTGGATCTAGCGTTGTTGGCACCAAATTCGTCGAACTTGCAGCCGTGGACTTTTTATGTGGTACAAAATCCGGGCAAGAAAAAACGTCTGGTCAAAGCCTGTATGAGTCAACTGGCAGCCAAAACAGCTTCTGAGCTAATTGTCTGTATCGCACGTACCGACCGTATCGATGAAATGGCGAAACGTAATGTAAATGAATTTCCATTTCCAGAAGCACCGCCCGCGATTAAGAAATACTATAAATATATTCCCTACAACTATAAGACTGGTTATCTGAATGCTTTTGGTAACTTTAAGAAAGTGGCTTTCAAAGTTGCCCGTACATTGGACAAACAAATGCCAGTGTCTGCTTTCAGTCCGGCTGATGCAAAACTGTGGGCGACCAAAACGACGGCGCTCGCTTGTGAAAATCTGGTCTTAGCTTTACGTGCTTATGGTTTTGACAGCTGTATGATGGAAGGTTTTGATGAGCCGATGGTTCGTGAAATTCTGAAATTAAATGATGAACAGTATCCAGTCATGGTAATTGGTGCGGGTGAACGCGCTGAAGATGGAGTATTCTTCCCGCAGTACCGTTTTGATCGTGAACTGTTTATTCAGAAGGTTTAAGCTTCACACCTATAGAAATTAAATACCTTAAATCTGGTAGATCTCTTGTGACATGGATGTCACATCATTCACTCTTTATGCGCTAAAAATGGCTTTGTTGCACAAAGCTGTTCGTAAGGTCTAATTCAGCAATATAATTTCCGAATGAAGAAGCCTCCACCTAATATCTACCGTACAATCAACTGGTCCAAATACAATCAAGCCTTAATTAATCGAGGAAACATTTCGATTTGGTTTGATCCCAAGACTCAATGGTACGCTCAACCCAAAGGTAAACATGGTCGAAATCAAACTTATTCAGATACATCCATCCAATGCTGTTTAATGATTAAATCCTTATTTCGACTCTCTTTACGTATGGTCACTGGCTTTGTGAAAAGTCTCATTAAGCTTTGTGGTTTAGATTGGACAGCGCCAGATTATTCCACCATTTGCAGAAGACAAAAGCATATTGATCTTGTAATTGGCTATCAAAAAAGTAGTGATGGACTACATCTACTTGTCGACTCTACTGGTTTAAAGTTTTTAGGTGAAGGTGAATGGAAACGCAAGAAACATCAGCCTGAATATCGTCGCCAATGGCGAAAACTTCATATCGGTATAGATGCTGAAACCCTACAAATACGATCAGTTCAACTCACGACCAACAATGTGAGTGATTCGCAAGTCCTTGGTGATTTACTAAATCAAATCCCATTGGATGAACAGATTGATTCAGTCTATACAGATGGGGCTTATGACACAAAACAATGCAGTCAGGTCATTGCAGATCGGCAAGCGCATGCAGTGATTCCACCTAGGAAAAATGCGAGACCTTGGAAAGATACAAAAGTTCATTCGCGAGAGCGAAATGAATTACTTCGAACAGTTAAGCATTTAGGAAGAATAATATGGAAAAAATGGTCAGGTTACCATCGGCGCAGTTTGGTTGAAACCAAGATGCATTGCATCAAATTATTGGGGGATAAACTCAGTGCGAGAAACTTTCAAAGCCAAGTCAATGAGATTCATGCACGTGTGGCAGTATTAAATAAATTTACGGAATTAGGCCGACCTCATACCCGAGTTGTGTCTTAAATTTGACTAGCTCAGAGTAGCTTTAATTTTAAATCTTTGTGCAACAAAGCCTCTGCAAATAAAAAACTTTGTTCTGACTTAAAGCATCATAACAAATCGCATGAATATCGCCCGTTTCAGGATCAATATGCGGATGGGCAGTAAATGGAAAATCCTGATCATCTTCAAATAAATGATGTCGTTTTGACTCCAGTGCAGCATTCAACTCAACTGGATATGCACCCGCTTCTACCAGTGCCCAGATTTTTCCGGCAAAGTGGATGACATTGGTATTGACTGCATCCGCGACACCTCGCGTTTTACCGGGAATTTGTGGTCGATGAAGTTTTTTCTGCACACTGGCAGAACCGATATAACTGCTTTTATACCAATGTGCCTCACCACCCTTCAGTCTGAGCGCATGCAACATGCCATCGCCCGTAAACCAGTGATAGTTGCGTGGGTTTTTGACTGTAATAGGATTTGGACCAATCCGCATTAATGCGCCATCCAGTTCTGCAGGAATCTGCCCTTCAACCTTTAAATCTGTGGAAAAGTGTTCCTGCCGCTCTGGTGCAAATATACCTTCCAGATAGGGATTATCTGGCGAATATGGAATGCGCTGATGCAGGATTTCTGTACCGTACTGGATAGATTTGCTGAGAGTATTCTTAAGCACGCTGCTCAGCGGTTTTGGCCACGGCATTGTTATTTTCCTTATTATATTTTTTCTTTGGATTATTCTGGCAGAGATGATAATAACAAAAACAGGTTGGGTGGTTTCTGAATCTAGACTAACGGCGCGCCAAGTCAAACGCGCCGCAGCAGAGCATCAATTTTATAATTTTAGACTTTGATATCCAGAAGCTGAATAAACTCAAAGGCCGGCTCTTCATAAGGATGACTTTCTTTCAGCGCCTTGGCCACATCGACTGCCTTTTCATCAGGCACCAGAATTTCTACCCGCCATTCTTCTACCTGTTCCAGTTTACCCACTTCACCAATATGCGGATCTGCACCTTCCTGCGGCTTAAACTGTCCGGCTCCTAAAACCTGCCAGGCACAGTCCGTATACTCACCAATGCCGCCTGCCCCTGCTGCAAATATCGCATTCTTGGTGTCTTCCAAATTTTCATCCGGTACGTAATAAATCAGCTTTAACATATATTCCTTCCTGCAATTCAGATACTTGTCGTATTGTTAAGGGCTTGGGTAATCATCTTCAATGCAGGATTTTGAGAATTCTTGTTAAATGTTGCATACAAGCCCAGTTTTGGCAGTGCCTGATCAGTCTGGACAATTTTTACATGCTCATTCAAAAAACGCAGTAAATATTCGGGCGCAAAACTAAAGCCCATTCCCATATTGGTCAGATTGATGTGTTGCAAGACATTGGTCACCCACAACAGCTGCTCATGTTCGAGTTGATCAATGCAGAGCAGTTTATCCAGCTTCTCATAAAATACGAGCGAAGCATTCTGCTCGCACATAATCATATTGTGATTTTTCAGTTCCTGTAATTTCAGGATTCGATCTGTAGGATGTAAATGCTGAGCGGCAACCAGATAAATTTGCTCGGTTAATAAATGAATATTGTCAAAATCTGGATGATCGAGATGAAAACGGGTAATACATAAATCCAGTTCAGCATTTTTTAGCCGCTGAATCTGTTCCATACAGGTCAGGCTATGCAGATGTATTTTCAAGTCCGACATGGTTTTTTTAAGCTGGGCCAGAATCTGAGGCATCACTTTGATTTCTGCCACGTTTAGAAAGCCAATATGAATCTGGTTATTTTTCTGCTGTGCAACCTGACGTGCTGCTGCCACCGCCAGCTTGGCATTTTCCAGTGCTTTTTCGGCATAGACCTGAAAAGCCCGTCCTTCATCGGTGAGTTTGACTTTTCTGGATGAACGATCAAACAGGACAACGCCTACTTCCTGTTCCAGATCCTTAATTTGCTGGCTTAATGACGGCTGGGCAGTAAACAGCTTTTCGGCGGCCTTGGTAAAACTTTGTTGCTGCGCCACGGTGATAAAATAGCGTAAATGTCGAAGTTCCATAGCCTGCCCGGTTTCTGATCAGGTCAGCATCTTAAGATTATGACCCACGTATTGCAAATAAGAATAGGTCGATAGTTTATATGAATATCGCTATATCAACAGATCCTGTTTTACTAGACTGCCTGATCATATAGATAGCTTGTTCTTCACGCATATACATGGAGTCTTGTATGACACAACACTATGACACTGATGTTCTGATCATTGGTACCGATCCTGCAGGTTCAACATTAGGTCTGGCCTTAGCCAATTATGGCATCAAGGTACAACTGTTTACCCAGTTTAGCTGGCTGGCCAATAGTCCACGTGCCCATATTACCAATCAACGTGCCATGGAAGTATTACGTGATTTAGGTATTGAAGAACAGGTTAAAGAGATTGCAACACCATGGGAACAGATGGGTGAAAGCCTGATTACCACCAGTCTGGTCGGCGAAGAAATCGCCCGTTTAAGTGCATGGGGTACCGGTGATGAACGTCATGGTGACTATATCCAAGGCAGTCCATGTCCATTAGTCGATCTGATTCAGCCAAAAATGGAAGCTTTACTGGTGAAAAATGCCGGTGAACGTGGTGCAATTTATAACTTCAATACTGAATACCTGTCACATGTGCAGGACGAAGATGGCGTGACTGCTACTTTCCTGAACCGCATTACCAATACTGAATTTAGCTTAAGAGCAAAATATCTGGTGGGTATGGATGGTGCTAAATCTCGTGTATTGGAACAGCTCGGCTTGCCACTGGAAGGCGTGATGGCACGTGCCGGTACCGTCTATGTGACCTTTAAAGCTGATCTTTCTCAATACGTTCAGCACCGTCCTGCGATTCTGCAATGGATCGTGAATCCTGAAGCTAGCTTTGGCGACCTCGGCATGGGATTGTTACGTGCCATTACGCCATGGCATGAATGGATTATGGGTTGGGGCTTTGACATTTCCAAAGGCGAACCACAAGTGACTGAAGAACAGGTACGTGCCCGCCTGAATGCCTTTGTCGGTGCGAAAGTTGAAGAAGTCGAAATCCAGAAATTGTCGTACTGGTATGTGAACCAGACCTGGGCAACTGAATATTCTAAAGGTCGCGTATTCTGCGGTGGTGATGCGGTACACCGTCATCCACCATCGAGTGGCCTAGGTTCAAATACCTGCATGCAGGATGCCTTTAACCTAGGCTGGAAACTAGCATACGCGGTAAAAGGCTGGGCTGCACCTTCCCTGCTGGATTCCTATACGACTGAGCGTGCACCGGTCGGCAAGCAAATTGTGGCGCGAGCGAATCAATCACGTTTTGATTATAAATACCTGAAAGAAGTCTTTGGTTTTGACAATGGTGTGACTACACAAAAACAAATGCTGGAACGTATTTTTTCAGAAGATGAGCAAGGTGCTGAAATCCGCAAAAAGCTGTTTGAAGCTTTGGAAATTAAAAACTTCGAATTTAATGCACAAGGTGTAGAGCTGAACCAGCGATATAGCTCCAATGCAGTGATTAGCGAATCTGAGCCTGAAAGATTTGAGCGAGATCAACAGCTTTATTTACAGGCAACGACTCGCCCGGGTGCTAAAGTTCCGCATACCTGGCTGATCAATGCCAAAGGTCAAAAGCAGTCGACACTGGATATTACGGGTAAAGGTCGCTTTACCCTGCTCACAGGTTTATCCGGTAAAGGATGGAAGCAAGCTGCTGAAGCACTGAACTTACCTTATCTGGATGTGATTCAAATTGGTTCACGTGACTATCGTGATGTGTATGGAACCTGGAATGCCAAGTCTGAAATTCATGAATCTGGTGCAGTACTGGTTTGTCCGGATGGTTATGTGGCTTGGCGTTATCAGGACAGTACCAATAAAGCTTTTGATTATGAAAATACGTTAAAGGCGGTGTTGAAACAGATTCAATTGGTTATTTAAATTATAAAGCCACCTTAATGGTGGCTTTCTTAAAGCTGATGATCAAGAACCCTGCAGCAAGTAACTGCCCACAACGAACAATATTTGTAGTCCTACAACAATACAAAACAACATCCAGCCTTTCTGACGCATTGCCGCCTTATCCATTATTCTAAGTGTTTTAGCCATGTCATCACCTCATCTTTGAGAATTGATACTGAACCGATCTATTCCATCTTTCTTTTATAGTGCAATAAAGTTGTGCATAAAACATACCATAGCACTTTATAGACAATATAAAAGCAAAATCTAAACCAACTCAGCAGGAAGAAAAAAAATTAAAAAATCAGAATGCTTAAAAAGCAAAAATCCACCAAATTGGTGGTTGAATAATCCTATGTTAGTGAATTTATTTTAATTTTTCCATACAGTAAAATTAAGATACTATTTAAAAACAATATTTATAATAAAAAATTCATTCACCTTGTTTTAATTTCCAAGATGAGAATAAAAACACGGACATTGTACCAGCCAAATTCACTGCTAATTCTGCATGTCTTGGAGAAGGTTTAAAGTTTATTTTACCTTGCCCATGAGCATCACCCACTTTATTTCTCAATGATCCTAAACCTTCAATGATGGAACTACATCCTCCGAGAATTTGTTTGAAAGTCTGCTCCGTATGTTGAGATGGAGCAAGGTTTAATTCTTTACTCACCAATCTATACAGTTGATTTATATCTGGAGCATTGCCATAACCGACTTCGTATTCATCAAGAATATATTTGCAGGTCGATTCTAAAAGTGTTCGAGCTAATGTAATCGCACCTTCGGGATCTGTACTTCTTCGCTCTAATGCTTTCTGCCATATTTGATGTATATAATCCGAGCTTAATTCAGCAATCTTCAACTGTACTACCTGATCCAATGGAGGAACATCTAGACTTTCTAATACATTAAAGAATTCTTTAAATTCCGAATAAATATAATTTTCACGTTCAGCGTAAGATTCAAAACCCCACTTAATCCTAGCTTCAAATTCATCTAATGTGCGTGTGTCTTTAATAAAAAATGGAATATATTCATAAAAGTTTTTAAATGTCAGTAACTCTTGTCTAAGCTGCATAAATGCCTCTGAAGAACCTTTTTCATAAGTATCAGTAGCTCTAGCTATTAGCAATTCTTGTAAAAGTAAAACTTTTTCAATTAAATCGGACATTTGAGGACTCTTTAGTCATTTTTTAATCTTTTTCAATTCTATATCTAATCACCTATAAATCTATAATTTGCTTATTAAAAAAGCCCCTTTCGGGGCTTTTTTAATTCTTGATTATATCAATTAGCCAATAAATTTACGTGCATTACGGAACATGCGTAACCAAGCACCATCCTGATCCCAGCCTTCTGGTTTCCAGGAATGCTGGATCGCGCGGAAGTTACGTTCAGGGTGCGGCATCATAATCGTTGCACGGCCATCCTGAGACGTTACACCGGTAATACCTTCTGGTGAACCATTCGGGTTCAACGGATATTGTTCAGTTGCATTGCCATGGCTATCTACATAACGTAAAACCACCTGATTCGATGCATTCAATGCAGCAAAGTTTTCCGCAGTTGCAACTGCACGACCTTCACCATGCGCCACAGCGATCGGCAGAATCGAACCTTGCATGTCTTGCAACAAGACTGAATTCGATTTTTCCACACGAACGTTCACTGCACGTGCTTCAAATACTTCAGACGTATTGCGATGGAAACGTGGCCAAGCATCCGCACCCGGAATTAATGGTGCCAATTGAGACAACATTTGACAGCCGTTACAGATACCCAGCGAGAAGGTTTCTTGACGGTTAAAGAATTTCTCAAACTGGTCACGCAATTTAGCATTGAACAATACGGACTTCGCCCAGCCACCACCAGCGCCCATTACGTCACCATACGAGAAGCCACCACACGTCACCAGACCTTCAAAATCATCCAGGCTGATACGACCTGCCAGCAAGTCACTCATATGGACGTCAACAGTATTGAAGCCAACTTTATCGAAAGCTGCCGCCATTTCGATATGACCATTCACACCCTGCTCACGCAGAATTGCCATATTTGGACGACGCAAGTTAATGAAAGGTGCTTCAATCGCTTCGTTCAAGTCGAATGTTGGTTGGGCGATAATACCTTTGTGTGCTTTATCGGTAATTAAGGCAAATTCCTGATCCGCAGTTTGTACGTTATCACGCAGGCGCTGGATTTGATGAGAAACTTCAGTCCATGCCACTTGCAGATCAGCACGTTCAAGTACCAGACCGTTTACAGACAATTGGTCAGTAGTATTTACAGTACCAACCACTGCAATTGCATCTTTAAGCGTAGATGCTGCAACTTCAGCTTGTAGTGCCTCCCAATCTGCTTTCGCGATTTGAAGGACTGCGCCAATTTCTTCAGCAAATAAGCTTGCAGTTGATTGATCTTCTAGTGCTACACCCAGACGTGATGCGAACATCATTTCTGCAACAGTCGCTAGTAAACCACCATCACCGATGTCATGGTATGCCTTGATCAGACCACGGTTGTTCCAGTCTTGAACCAATGCGAAGAATGCCTTGAAATCATCGAAGCTATCTACATCAGGAGTCACAGAACCGATTGCTTTATACACCTGCGCCAGGATCGAACCACCTAAACGGAATTGACCTTTAGACAGATCAATACGAACCAGTACAGATTCAATATCTTTTAATTCAGGAGTCAGTGTTTGACGTACATCAGTCACTGGTGCAAATGCAGTGATTACGCCTGACATTGGAGAAGTTACAGACTTGTCTTCACCTTCGTCATTCCACGTCGTACGCATAGACAATGAGTCTTTCCCGACTGGAATCGCGATTCCGAGTGCAGGACACATTTCCATACCGATGGCTTTCACGCCTTCGAACAATGCCTGGTCTTCGCCCGGTTGACCCGCAGCAGCCATCCAGTTTGCAGACAATTTGATGTCACTGATTTTTTCAATCTTCGCAGACATGATGTTCGAGATCGATTCAGCCACAGATAAACGTGCAGAAGCAGCAGGATTCAACAAGGCTACTGGAGGACGTTCACCCATTGCCATTGCTTCACCAGTGTAACCAACAAGGCTTGTTGTAGTCACAGCAGCATCCGCGACAGGAACCTGCCAGCGACCTACCATCTGGTCACGTGCCACCATACCGGTAATCGAACGGTCACCAATGGTGATCAGGAATGATTTAGAAGCCACAGTCGGGTTCTTGATCACGCGATAAATCGCATCTTTCAGATCAGTCACTTTAGACGCATCAAAGTCATCGCCTTTACGCGGAGCAGTTTCATATGAACGGCTCATACGCGGTGTACCACCAAGCATGACTTGCATTGGCATATCCACTGGCTTGTTGCCGAACAATGGATCTTCAACAGTTAAGTGACGTGCTTCAGTCGCTTCACCGAGTACTGCAAACGGACAACGTTCACGTGCACAGATCGATTCGAATAACGGTAGAGATTGTGGACGGATCGCAAGCACATAACGCTCTTGCGCTTCGTTTGACCAGATTTCCATTGGTGACATGCCTGGCTCAAGCGATGGGATCTTACGCAGATCAAGCACCGCACCAAGCTCGTGGTCATTAACTAGTTCAGGCATAGCATTTGATACACCACCCGCACCCACGTCATGTATCGACACGATTGGGTTGTGGTCTTCCATGCGCCAGCAAGTATCGATCACTTCCTGGCAACGGCGTTCCATTTCCGGGTTTTCACGTTGTACTGAGGCAAAATCAAGGTTCTCGCCCAATTTGCCGCTATCTACAGAAGATGCAGCACCCCCGCCAAGACCGATCAGCATGGCTGGACCACCGAGCACGATCAATAAGTCACCCGGTAAGATCGGATCTTTTTCAACGTGATCTGGACGGATATTTCCGTAACCACCCGCGATCATGATTGGCTTATGGAAACCTTTAACATCGCCATTGACGTTTTGTTCAAAAGTACGGAAGTAACCGTTTAAAGCTGGACGACCAAATTCGTTATTGAATGCAGCACCACCCAATGGGCCTTCAATCATAATTTGTAACGGTGATGCCATACGCGATGGTTTACCGTAGTTTTCTTCCCAAGGCTGTTCAAAGCCTGGAATATTCAGGTTAGATACCGTGAAGCCAGTTAAACCTGCTTTAGGCTTACCACCACGACCAGTCGCACCTTCATCACGGATTTCACCGCCTGAACCTGTCGCTGCACCGGCAAATGGTGCAATCGCAGTTGGATGGTTGTGGGTTTCCACTTTCATCAGGATGTGAGCAGCTTGACTCTTGTATTTATAAACTTGATGACCGTTGTCTTCTTGAGTTGGATAAAAACGCTGGGTATCCGAACCGACAATCACCGAAGCATTGTCTTTATAAGCTGACAATACATCTGTTGGTGATTCTTTATAGGTGTTCTTGATCATCTGGAACAATGATAATGGCTGAACTTCACCATCAATCGTCCATTCCGAACCAAAAATTTTATGACGGCAATGCTCAGAGTTGGCTTGCGCAAACATCATCAGTTCGATGTCATTCGGATTACGACCCAGCTTGATGAAAGCTTCAGTCAGGTAATCAATTTCGTCCATTGATAATGCAAAACCAAACTCGTTGTTGGCTTTTACCAGTGCTTCTTTACCTTCACCCAGAATATCAATCGAGTTTAGTGGTTTTGGCGCCGTTTCCACAAATAATACCGCAGCATCGTCAATCGCATTGAATACGCTTTCGGTCATACGGTCATGCAGTACTTGCAATGCTTCTTTAGAAAGCTCTTTTACGCCCTTCAAAGTAAATAAAAAGCCGCGTTCAAGTCGATGAACCGGCGTATTACAGTTTTTGAAAATGTCCGTCGCTTTAGAGGACCAAGGAGAGATGGTTCCGACGCGCGGTGTGACTAAAATCTGGATTTCATCACTTGCAGCCTGGTGCAATTCAAAAGATTGACCATCGTTGAGAAGCTGTAAAGCTGATTGCTGTTGTTGCTCGCTGAGCGCTTGGTCAAAGAGGTAGACCCATTGACTTTCAATTGATTGAACAGAACTAATTGACGTCAAACGCGATAATAGTTGAGTTTTCTTAAAAGAAGAATGTGCGGGTGCACCGGCAACGATAAACATGCTGATTTTGGCTCCACGGGATGGTCTGAACAACCATGCCACAATGTGACTTGAGAGAGCGCATATTCTACTGTGAAATAAGGAAATCGGCTAGATGCCAAATCAGAAAACTACGTCTGAAATATACTGGACTTTTAAAATATTTCGTTTATTTTCAGTCAAGAAAATTGAATGTAGTCGCACAGGTTATCACATTTTTTAAAAGAAAAATCAAAACCGGTTCAGAATAATTTTCTGCATAAAAATTGTATTATTTTTCAACAACAATCAGTGCAAAATCAAATTCAGGTTTTATTATCATGACTTGTCAAAGTTTCGATTTAGGCCAGAATGAAATACTTGATTACAAGATTTCATGAAGTCGTCTTTTTTGCAGACTGTTTTTTAATTCTTTTGATTGACTCTTAACTTGGACTTCTAAGATTAGAAAACTGGTTAAAGATCTTCTGCCGTTCTGCACCACAAGGAACAGTTCTCCGCTCATCTCCTCCATTACAGCACCAGAGGAAAATTACTACCCTCTATAAACGAATAATTAATACTGAGTTTTATTTTAATCTGACATAATCTTCAAAATAAAAACCAAACATCTATTCTCATCTTCTAAAAGAATAAAAATAAAATTCCTTATTTGATCCCTTTATTTTTTCATATTTGATGTTTATCTTCTCAGATCATAATTAAGCGAAATTTACTCATCTAAAAGACCAAAAAATATATCGACAAAATCCCCCACCATATCCAATATTTTGAAATTTCATCATTTATTCATGAGCTCTATTATGCATAAAAAGCACAATATAAATAGCAAAACACCACTTGTATTTATGAGAAAATTTACCAGGAATTATGAGGCCTATATAAAAAAATAATGAAGAAATGATTAATAATAAAATTTTGTTACCTTTTTTATTTGATCCGTAATCTTAGGTTTTATTTAACTCGAAAAATTTAAAACAAATATTTGTAATTGCTAAAAAAATATCTAAAATTTTCTTTTTTATTCAACTAATAAAGCAACAGACTCACACGTCTATATCAGCTAAGAATCTTACCAAATAGATACTTCATCAGTAAATTTGATGATTTTATGTTAAGCTCTAGCCGAATTGCTGAGGAATTGTCCAAATTCTGGGCCTGGCAATGGTTTTTCCTTTCTGCTGTAGAGATGAATATAAATTCTATATTCGGACACTAATTTTTTGATGTTCTATAGCTTCACTGCTCTGTCTATTTTAGAGCCTTAATCTGTCACCAATGATTTAATTTTCAAAAACAAAAGGTGGCCCGCTTAAGGAGTATGTATGTTTCAATTCACTAGTACAGCAACTGTACTATTGATGGTGCTTTTCTATGGCATCACTTTTTTACTATCGTTACGTATTAAACAGAAAAATGAAAATGTTGATGGCTACATGGTCTCGAATGGCTCCATCGGATTTGGAATGTCTGCGGCCAGTATGACCGCCACCTGGATCTGGGCCGCCTCGTTTTATGCAGCAGCTTCATCCGGATATACATACGGCGTTTCCGGTGCCCTACACTATGGTTTGTGGGGTGCGCTGATGATTTTATTTATCTATCCCTTTGGCAAGCGCTTTCGTGAACTGGCGCCTAATGCCCACACCTTGGCAGAAATTATGCATGCCCGGCATGGCAACCAAAGCCAGATGATTCTGGCAGGTTCCAATATTGTGGGCAGCGTGATCAGCCTGATGGTGAACTTTACCGCCGCTGGGGCACTGGTTGAGATTTTATCTCCTTTAAGCTTTATCCATGGCGTGCTGATTACCGGTATCGGTGTGCTGTCCTATACCCTCTGGTCGGGCTTCCGTTCTTCGGTGTTTACCGATTTTGGTCAACTGGTGGCGATGATTGTCGCGGCTGTGATCATTATTCCAACCTTGTTCTTTACCTTAGGCGGACCTTCCCTGTTTCAAAGCGGGATTCATCACCTGCAGCCGGAACAGCTGGATTTTTTCTCTAAAACAGCCTTTCTGGAACAAGGTGCACCATTTTTTGTTGCCGTATTGGCCTACGCGATTGGTAATCAGACCATTGCCCAGCGCCTGTTTGCAGTCCGTGAAGACCTGATCAAACCGAGTTTTATCACTGCAACCATTGGTTATGCTGCAATTGTTATTGGTCTAGGCATGCTGGGGTTATTGGCACTATTTGCAGGTATTCAGCCCATTGATGGCAACCTGAATAACCTGATTCCGCAAATGGCAGCGACTTATCTTTCTCCATTTATGGTCGCGCTGTTATTCATCATGGTGATTGGAGCATTGTCTTCTACCGCTGACTCGGATCTGTCTGCCCTGTCTGCGATTGTCATGACGGACATTTATGGCAAACAGATTGCGAAAAACCGTCCTGATCCAAAGAAAATGCTGTTTATTGGCCGTATGACCATGATCGTTGCCACCATGCTGGGGATTGTGATTGCCACCTTGAAGTTTGACATTTTGTCGATGCTGATTTTTGTGGGTGCGCTTTGGGGCTCTATTGTATTCCCGGTGATTGTCAGCCTGTATTGGGACAAGGTGAATGCCCGGGCCTTTAACTGGTCAGTGGGCCTCGCATTTTTCAGCTTTCTGATAGTACGTTTTGAATGGCTTCCGATTCAGGGATTGATCGCACTTGGCTTTGAACTCGTTGCGACCCTGGGGATTGGTGTGGTGCTGGGTTTGATGACCTTTGGTTTCTTCGGCAAGAAAGTGGGTCTGGTCGTTGGCATATTGGCCAGTATTGGCTTCTTGCCATGGACCATCGGTTTCTTGCGTGAATACGGCACCTTGTTAAGCTCACTAACAGCTTATGGCAGTAGTGCACTGGTATGTACGGTGTTGACGCTGGTCTACAGTAAAGAACGATTTGATTTTAAACAAATCAACAAGATGGTGATTGAATTTCACCAGCTATCTGAGAAAAGTAAATAAGGAGATTTCAGATGACAAGTCAATTATTGACCCTATATGTACTTTTTTGGCCATTGGTGGCAAGCCTGGTCCTGTTCACGATTTGCCTGAATGTCTATAAAGACACACAACAGGCCAAGAAAAATGGCGAAGAGCTAATTTGATTCTTCATCCTAAACAAAAAGCAGGCCATTGAGTCTGCTTTTTTATTGTTCATTTGATGATTTCGATTTTTAATCTCAGTCTTTTCCAGCTGACTAAAATAACAATAGGGAGCATGACAATTCATGTCGCACTGCCCTAGTGCAGGAGCTAGTTTTTTGGCATGATGCAAATAGTGGATCACTGAATAATGATAAATGACTCAAATGCGTTGGTTAGAACTGCTTTCGACAGTTCGGATTGGTAGTAAAAAGCAGAGCACTGAACTGGCACGAAGCCCGTTTCATAAAGATTATGACCGTATTATTTTTTCGCAAAGCTTCCGGCAGTTAAACCGCAAAACCCAAGTCCATCCATTGACCCAGCATGATGGCATTCATACCCGTTTAACCCACTCACTGGAAGTCTCCTGTATTGGCCGTTCACTCGGTATGCTGGCTGCAGAGAAAATCAAAGATAATTTACCTGCCTGGATTTCTCCGGCTGATGTTGGCGCCATCATTCAGGCTGCCTGTCTGGCACATGATATTGGCAACCCGCCTTTTGGTCATGCCGGTGAATACGCCATTCGGGAATGGTTTGACGATGCATCACATACCGACTTTTTAAAAGATTTGAGTCCTGAACAGGAAGCCGATGTACGCCAGTTTGAAGGCAATGCCCAAGGCCTGCGCCTGCTGACCAAGATCGATTACCATCCCTATGATGGCGGCATGCGCCTGACTTATGCCACACTTGGTGCCTATCTTAAATACCCATGGCTCTCTGAGGCCATTGACCCGACTGGTAACACCCCGGCCAGTCGACGTCCAAAATTCGGTTGTTACCAGTCTGAAAAAGAGATTTTGCAGGAAATTGCTGAACAGTTGGGTTTGATTCAGCTCGGTGAATATCATTATTGTCGTCATCCGCTGACCTATCTTTTAGAAGCTGCGGATGACATCTGCTATGCCCTGATTGATCTGGAAGATGGCATCAGCTTGAATATGCTCAGCTACGCGGAAGTTGAACCAGTCTTTCTAAACTTGCTGGGTGAATATGGCACACCTGAAGAAATCAACCTGCCTTATACCACCTGGCAACAAAAAATTGCCGCGCTGCGTGGGCGGGTCATGAAACGTCTGGTAGATGAAGTCACCACGGCCTTTGCCCGACATCAGCAGGAAATTTTGATGGGCCAATTGCAAGGCTCATTGCTGGGTTATTGTAGTGCCGACATTGAGATTGGCATTAACCGGGCCAAAGAACTGGCGCGAGACAAAATCTTCGAACATCCGCAAAAAGCCGGTCTGGAAATTATCGCGCATCAAAGTCTGCAAACGATTCTGGATGCCTTTATTCCACTGACCACGCCGCACAAAACTTTAAGCTTTAAAGAGCAGCGTTTGATGGCTATTTTAAAACGCTCGGGTGCGCAGTTTAGCGCTGATCATTATGACAACATTATGCAGGTGCTAGATATTGTCTCCAAGTTCTCGGATCATCAGGCTTATAATCTGGCGCAGGAACTGCATGGCAATAAAGCCGGGTTACTCTAACACGAACGAGCGCCTGATGATAATCTCAGCAAAATCACTGGATTTGAATGATAGAGTTTTGCCTTTATCAAAAATGCTGACTACTATGCCTGTATTAAATTTGAGTATGTATAAAAAATGATTGGATGCCTGATTGGGGAAGTGCTGGCGCTGGAAGCACCGACTGTTTTATTAAATGTGAACGGCGTAGGTTATGAGATTGATACCCCTTTAACCACTTTCTGCCAGTTGCAAAAAGGCCAGAAAATTACCCTGTGGACCCATCTGGCTGTTCGTGAAGATGCCCAGTTACTTTATGGCTTTATCAATACGCAGGAAAAAACCATTTTCCGTACCTTATTAAAGGTGAACGGCGTAGGTCCGAAAATGGCGCTTGGTATTCTTTCAACTTTAAGTGTGGAAATGCTGATCCATACCGTTGAACATGAAGATATCAACACTCTGGTTAAAGTTCCGGGAGTGGGTAAAAAGACTGCAGAACGCCTGATGATTGAATTGCGTGACCGCTTTAAAGCCATGGCTTCAGGTGCTGCCCCAAGTAATTCAACTGCACCACAAATTCAGTTTATGGGCAATTCAGCCGTGGCTGAAGCGGAAGCTGCATTACAGTCCTTGGGCTATAAACCTGCTGAAGCACAAAAACTGGTGAATGCTGCCAAAGGTGAATTTACTGAAGCCAGTGATATCATTCGCGCGGCATTAAAGTCGATGAACAAATAGAGATGATATCCAAGTTACAGGATAAAATCTGATACGCGTAAAAGTCATTCGCAACTGTTTGAGGCAGGAGACATTTATAGTTAAATGTTTCTGCGATATATTCGATAAGAATCAATATTCGACGAGTTTTGCGAATGACGGTGGTTTTGCTTACTTTTGCCGAAACAAAAGTAAGGCGAACCGCAGGTTAATACTCAGATATAAATCTGATTGGAAAGACTCTGCAAAAATTCAATTCCTCGCCTAGGCGAAAATCTTAGGATTCAGATCCATATTTGAGACCGTGTCAAAATTACCAGCTCAAAGGATCACTAAAATATTGGTATATAAACGTTATGCAAGACCGTCTCATCAGTGGTTCTGAAAAACCCGAAGATCACTTCGATCGTGCCATTCGCCCGACTTCCCTAGATGACTATATCGGTCAACCCGTGGTTCGTGAGCAGATGGAAATTTTCATTGGTGCAGCCCGCGGCCGTGAAGAAGCCCTCGACCACACCTTGATTTTTGGTCCGCCAGGTCTGGGTAAAACAACGTTGGCCAATATTATTGCCCGAGAAATGGGTGGCAATCTTAAGTCAACTTCTGGTCCGGTTCTGGAACGTGCCGGCGACTTAGCCGCGATGCTAACCAATCTGGAAGAAGGCGATGTCCTGTTTATTGACGAGATTCACCGTCTTTCACCCGTGATTGAAGAAATCCTGTATCCGGCAATGGAAGATTATCAGCTCGACATCATGATTGGTGAAGGCCCTGCTGCGCGCTCGATCAAACTGGATTTACCGCCATTTACCTTGGTAGCTGCAACCACACGTGCCGGTCTACTCACCTCTCCGCTGCGTGACCGTTTCGGAATCGTGCAACGTTTAGAGTTTTATTCGGTTGAAGATTTAACCCATATTGTCAAGCGTTCAGCCAACCTGATGGATGTACCCATGACGGGAGACGGCGCAAAAGAAATTGCCCGTCGTTCACGAGGTACACCGCGTATTGCTAACCGTTTATTGCGTCGTGTCCGTGATTACGCTCAGGTCAAAGGTACAGGTGAAATCAATCAGGATATGGCCCAACGTGCTTTGGACATGCTCAAAGTCGATAAAGATGGTTTAGACACACTCGACCGTCGCTATTTATCAATGTTGCTTGAGCGTTTTGATGGCGGTCCTGCCGGTGTTGAAGCTTTGGCTGCTGCCATGGCGGAAGATTCAGGCACTTTAGAAGATGTCATTGAGCCTTATCTGATTCAGCAAGGTTATGTGATGCGCACTGCACGTGGTCGTATTGCCACCAATATGGCGTATTTGCAGTTTGGGTTGACACCGCCTGAGCCTAAAGATAAATAAATAAAAAAGCAGCTTAGGCTGCTTTTTTTATTTCAGTTTTAATCATCTTACTCATCTGTCTATTAAGTTCATTTAAAATTAAGTAGATTGTAAGGTTATCTTCGCCCAAAGCCTTCTTAAGCTCTAGGCCTATATTTTTAAACTCGCTGTGTTCTAACACTTCTACTATTGTTGTATCTTGATTTTTCAACATTGTCTCTGACCCAACTTGATCTAATAAAAGCTCCAAATATCTCCACAAGAAGTTAAAAAATAATCTATTTTTCACTTCTAGATTTGGTATAGCTCTACCTTTACTCAGTAAAAATAATTCTAAGACATGATAGTCTTGTAATACTTGGTTTGAGATATCTCTTAATTCTTGATATAACTGGCCTACATGTGAAGCTCTATCTAACTTGTCTTTCTGATCAGCATATCCATAAAACACGCCAAAGTCCCTTATCTTTATAATGAGATTAGTTTGCCCACTAATAAATTTGGAAGCATACTGAATAATATTTTGAGTTATAAGCTGCTTATTTTTAAATATTAATTCTTCATCTAAACGTTGCTTTTGGCTTTTTATCAAAGATAAATTAGATTTCATTTGTGCTTTAGTTGTTAGACAAACAATAAAGATAGTCACCACAAAAGCTAATAAAGATATGATAATTGAGCCTACAGCCACTAAATCTGTAGAGTGCTGAATATCTAAATACACTTTCTGATCTTTTGGCTGTTCTAAAACGACTGCTTGTTTTTCCTCTACTACCACAACTTGCCCTTCTTATTTTAAATCGACTATTTATTCTTCGCATTCTAAACATTTTCAAAGTATCACAAAAGAAAAAGCCAACTGACCATGCCTGAATCAGTTGGCAAAAGCACAAAATAAAAAACTAAATAAAAAAAAATTACTTCTCTTCTTTCTTAAACTCCTTAAAGTCCGCTTTGCGAATCATCGCATGAATACCTTTGGTTCGATCGACCACTTGAGACACTTCAAAGTCGGTTGCTGCACTTAAATAGGCATAGGCAATTTCTTCAGAGATTCCATACTCATTGACCAGAAAACGGATCGCCTCACGGGTGGATTTACGCATAGCTTCGTCCAAGTCTTCATCCAGACCCGGCGTAATCCAGAATTCAGCATTTTCAGCCAGCGGCTGTTTAATCTCTGCACCTGGAATTTTATCCTTGCCAGATTTAAGTAAAGTGAATTTTAAAGTCGCACGTGCCGAACCTTCCAAGGCAGTTAAAGCCACCTCACCATCACCTTGTACAAAGTGACTATCACCTGTATAGAACAAAGCACCTGGCACCTGTACAGGATAATAGGCCGTAGCCCCTGCTCCTAATTCATTGATGTCGATATTCCCGCCATAAAATGATGGTGGCACAGAGTGCACAGGCTCACGGGTATTTGGTGCAACACCCATCGTGCCCATAAACGGATTAAGCGGGAAACGAATCGCTTTACCAGATTCAGTTTTTAAAACGCCTTCCCATACACCATCCGCATTTTTCTCAATTGGGGTAAAAATGGACACGTTGCCATAAGCATCAGGATTGGCTGGAGATGCATGCTCATGTTTCTGACGTTTCGGGAATTCGGGTAAGGTGCCTTTGCCATGACGGTTTGAAATCACGCCATAAGGTACACGCGGTTCAACTTTTAAAATCTCCACCTTTAGAATATCGCCCGGCATTGCCCCTTCTACATAGACAGGCCCGGTAATAATGTGTGGTCCATCTTTATGGAAATCATGTTTCAATTTGGAATTCGTGATCAGCTTGGCTTCATCCAATACATGCTCAGGCTTGACGCCTTTTGATGTGAAATATTTCTCTGCATTGCGGCCTTGATCTTCCAGCAGCCCTTCATGCGAAACTGTATCGAAAGTAACTGTGCTACCTGAAGGGACAGTCAAGACAGGTTTTGCATCTTTATTTGGCAGATAACCCCAAGTAATCGTATTTAAGGTACTCGGCACATAATAATGACCTTTATATTCACCACTTTTGAGTAATGTCGGTTTATTTTCCAGCTGTTTCAGTATCTTAAAGTCTTCAGCCCATAGGCTTGTCGAAATAAAACTTAAGCTTGAAGCCACTGCCAGAGATAAAGCCAAAGGTTTTGACATGTGTTCAATTTCCGTCATAAAAAATATTACGAAAGAGTGAATGCAATCTAAGTGCCAAAATAAGTTTAAGAGGTTTAAAAAATCTTCACTTCATTCAGATTATTGATATAGAGGTAATCGTTTTTATCCCTTTTTAGCCTGAAATTTTTATAATTTTCATACCTTATAAATATAAAAAATCAATTTAGATACATATTATTACAATGTGAAAGAACAAATAAAGCTCTTTGAGAACAGATATTAACACCAACAATACCTTTAAAGTATTAAAAAATACTTAGAGAGTTTTGGTTGAATTTAGATCAGTATGCCATCCTAAAGAATCACTTTAACCATTTCAAATTCTTAAGGTTCTCCCGAAGTATGAATATGTATAAGCAGATATCCCTTTGTCTCCCTCTTCTTTTCTGCAGCCAATTCAGCCTGGCTGACTGGATTGATGATTCTGTACAAGCTGCTGAAGCACACACCATCAAATTACGCCAGCATATCCACCAGCATCCTGAACTGGGCAACATGGAATTCAAAACCTCGGAGCTGGTCCAGAAAGAATTAAAATCCTACGGCATTGAAGTACGTAAAGGCTATGCCAAAACCGGTGTAATCGGTGTATTGAAAGGTGCAAAACCCGGCCCTGTGATGGCCTTACGTGCAGATATGGATGCCTTGCCAATTAAGGAAACAGCACCGGTGTCTTTTGCCAGCAAACAAAAAGCCATTTATCAAGGCAAAGAATCTTATGTGATGCATGCCTGTGGACATGATGCACATACTGCGATGTTATTGGGTGCAGCCAAAGTTCTGGCCGCCAATAAAGATAAAATTGCGGGGACAGTGGTATTCGTATTCCAGCCGGCTGAAGAAGGCGGTGCAGATATCGATAACTTCACTCATGGCGATCAGATTGGCTCACGCAAAATGATTGCCGACGGTGCCTTGAACAATCCAAAACCTGAAGTGATTTTCGGGATGCATGTCATGGCAGGCATGCCAAGTGGCAATATCTTCTACAAAGATGGTGCGATTTTGAATAGTGCCGATCATTTACGTATTCAGGTGAATGGCAGTCAGGTACATGGCTCCATGCCTTGGGCAGGTAAAGACCCGATTTATGCCTCTGCCCAGATGGTGACCAATTTACAAAGCCTGATCAGCCGTAAAGCCGACCTGACCAAAGGGATGGGGGTGGTCAGTATTGGCAGTATTCAGGGCGGCACCACCGGTAACGTCATTCCAGATCAGGTCAATATGGTCGGGACTATTCGTTCCAATAGTGAAGATGTACGTCAGGGCATTTTAAAAGACTTGCCGAAAATGCTGGAACACAATGCCGCAGCCAATGACGTTAAGGTGAAAGTCGAAATTGCACCTTATGCACCAGTGACCACCAATGATAAAACCTTGACTGAATTGATGCGTCCAACCTTGGCGAACGTGCATGGTGAAGATAAATTGCATGTTTTAGACAACAATGCCAGCGCCAGTGAAGACTTTGCTTATTATGGCCAGCTCATGCCATCGCTCTTCGTGTTTGTCGGTGCCACACCAGCAGATCAGGATCCGGCAAAAGCCGCACCGAACCACAACCCGAATTTCATTGTCGATGATGCGACCTTGAAAACCGGGGTCGAAAGCCATGTCCGTTTTATTCTGGACTATCCAAAAGTGGCCGAGCAGGTTCAGGCCAACTGGAAACAGAAAAATAAAGGCTAATCTTCTATTACTAAAATGCGCGGCTCAATAGACTCGCGCATTTTAGTATCTGCTGCTGTTTTATAAATGAGCTGTTAAGCGCTTAGTACTTCATCTTAGTGACTTCTCTCCAGATTTGACACCTTGTGCCATTGGTCTCAAGACTCACAATGCTAAACTTTGAACCGCTAAATTGCTTGACTGTTGGCAGGAATCCGGCAAACTCTAACCCCTTTCCTGCATCTAAAAACAAGCAAAAATTTCGAAAATCTGCATGGAACAAAACTATGGCGAATCACTTTGAATTCAATATCCGCGTTTATATTGAAGATACTGATGCGGGTGGCATTGTCTATCACGCCAATCATATTCGCTATATGGAACGTACCCGTACCGAATGGTTACGTGCCGCTGGAGTGAGCCATTACTGGCATCAGACAGACTACAATTTTGTGGTGCATAAAATTAATGTCAAATATATGCGTCCGATCCTGATGGATGATTTAATTACTGTTACGGCACGTGTCATTTCATGTAAAGCTTCATCATTTGTATTGCAACAAAATATTTATCGTGGTGAAATCATGCTTGCATCAGGTGAGGTTGAGTTGGCATGTATCAGTGCAGAGATGCGACCACGTCGACTCCCGGATGAAATCCGCGAACTAATTCAAAAAGAATTGGAACAAGACTAAAAAAATTTATTGGCACACGTAACAACTATGGCGACTCAGTTAGAATCATCTCTTCAAGTTTCAGATCTTATTTTACAAGCAAGCCCTGTCGTACAACTGGTGATGCTTTCTCTCCTGTTAGCCTCAATATATAGCTGGTATCTGATTGCCAGGCTCTATATGAGTTATAAAAAAGCCCAGGCCGATGATGAACATTTCCAGAAAATCTTCTGGTCTGGCGCTGAGTTAAATACCCTGTATAACAATGCACAACTCAATTCTAAACGTACCGGCCTTGAAGATATTTTCTATCAGGGTCTGGGCGAGTTCCTGAAACTGAAAAAACGCCATGCGCCGACTGCCCAGTCGATTGAAGGAACAGAGCGTATTCTGCGTGTCGGTTTAAGCCGTGACCAAGGTCATCTGGAACAAGGTCTGGGCGCATTGGCGAGTATCGGTTCGGTCGCGCCTTATGTCGGTCTGTTTGGTACGGTCTGGGGCATTATGAATGCCTTTATTGGCCTGGCAGATGTTGATCAGGTGACACTGGCGACGGTCGCACCCGGTATTGCAGAAGCACTAATTGCAACAGCGATCGGTCTGTTTGCAGCTATTCCAGCAGTATTGGCCTTTAACCACTTCACGGCCAAAGGTGAAACGGTCTACTCTGACCGTGCACTTTTTGCTGAAGAAATGGTGGCGCTATTGCAACGTCAGTCTGTGGGCGTAACTCAGGACAAAGACTAATGGCGATTCAAGGTTCAGGACGCTTTCAGCGTATTAAAAAGCCACTGAAAAGTGATATGAATGTCGTACCATATATCGATGTCATGCTGGTACTTCTGGTGATCTTTATGGTCACCGCTCCGATGATTACCAGTGGCATCAAGGTTGACTTGCCTCAGGCCAACGGATTGCCGATCGAATCCAAGGATGCTCCGACCATCGTCACACTCAAAGAAGATGGTTCATATTATCTAGAATATAAAAATCAGGCGACTGGCCCAGTCACACTGGAAGAATTGACGCGTACGCTTGTTGATGCTCAAACCCAGGCGCAAAATGACAACAAGGTGCTGAATGTCGTGATCAATGGCCATAATACCCGCCCTTATGGCGATGTCATGGCTTTGATGTCCAGCCTGCAGGATGCTGGCCTTTCTCAAGTCGGTTTACTGACCAAGCCATTAGAATAAAGTATGAAAGACTATAAAAAGCCACCATTTCAGAAAAAAGCCATCGCACTTGGATTCACCTTAGGTATCCATGCAGTGGCTTTGGTGGGCTTACTTTATCTGGGCATGAGTAAACCCCCTGAACCGCCAAAACAGATCAAAACCGTTCTGATCAAGCCAGAAGACCTTAAACCGGTGACTCGCGAAGAAACCGAATTTGAGGAAACTGCACATGAAAATGTCGCAGAAGAAATTACCCAGACTGCTGAACCTAGTATAGAACCGGCTCCTGTCATTCCAACTGCAGCCCCTGCTGTACCTGTGACTCCGCCTGCTCCTAAAGTCGATACACAAAAAGCCCAGCAGGAACTAAAAGCGGCAGAGACAGCACAAGCCAAGGCTGCGCAGCAAGCAACTGAAGCAGCGAAACGAGCCGAAGCTGCTGAACAGGCGAAACAGGGAGCGGCCAAAGCCAAAGCGGATGCAGCGCAAAAATCCAAGGCGGAAGCCGAAGCTGCACGTCAAGCTGAACTGAATGCACAACGCAAAGCCGATGCTGCTCAAAAAGCCAAACTGGAAGCACAGAAAAAAGCTGACTTAGCTGCCAAGCAAAAAGCGGATGCTGCAACAAAAGCCAAAGCAGAGGCTGATGCCAAACGTAAGGCTGAAGCTGCTGCTAAAGCAAAGGCAGATGCGGCAGCAAAAGCCAATAATGATGCAGCGGCGAAACGTAAAGCAGATGCGGATGCGAAAGCTAAAGCCGATGCAGCGGCTAAAGCCAAAGCAGACGCGGCAGCTAAGGCTAAAAATGATGCAGCGGCAAAACGCAAAGCGGACACTGATGCGAAAGCCAAAGCGGATGCGGCTGCTAAAGCAAAAGCCGACGCTGATGCCAAACGCAAGGCAGATGCCGACGCTAAGGCAAAAGCGGATGCAGACGCCAAGCGCAAAGCAGATGCCGAAGCAAAAGCCAGAGCTGATGCAGAGGCCAAAGCTTCAGCCGCTAAACAGGCTGCTGAAGAAGCTGCACAGAAAAAAGCGGAATCAAAACGGATTGCATCCACTGCGAAGCGCGATTTTGAAAATAAGATCAGACGCGCCTGGGATACACCAGTCGGATCATCAGGCCAGCGTGCGACTGCACGTGTAACCCTGAATGATAATGGCGGTGTGGTCTCGGTCATTGTGAATTCAAATGATTCAGACATGAAAGCCAGTGTAGAAGCTGCAGTCCGTGCTGCTGCACCTTATCCAATGCCTTCCGATCCAGATGCACGCCGTGAAGCACGAAGCTTTACCTCAACCTTTACTGCACAATAAAAACGGAGCCATCACATAAATAATGTTGTGATGGCTTTTATTTTTTAAGCTAAACTTCACTTCAAATTGATTGAATAATATTCACTTTTCACAGTGTCATAACAGTTTGGTCATAAATTCATGGTTTTATTCTATTAAATCCATGCGATGATGTAGCCCAAGCACCTATACAATAAATCCGTTGATTTGAGTAAATAACGAATGATGGAAAAGACTCGCAAACATCTACTCTGCCTCGCAATCATTAGCACTTTAAGCCCTGTATTGGCAACCCAGTCCTATGCCCAATTGCATCTGGAAATTACCAAGGCACCTGAGGCAGCACCTAAAATTGCCGTTGTACCTTTCAGCCAGGATCAGAGCATTTATCCTATTGTGGAAAATGACCTGAATCGTTCTGGCCGCTTTACCAGTGCTTCAAAAAACCTGCCTGCAACAGCGACATTGAATAATCCGAATGCAGAAGCTTGGGCATCGGCTGGTGTTCCCTATGTGGTCACCGGTTCATCCAAGGCCACAGCCGATGGTTCTTTTGAAATCCAGTATCAGCTCTATGATGTCGAAAAAAAACAATATCTATTAAATGAATTGCTGACTGTTCCAGCCTCACGCACCCGTCAGGCAGCGCATATGATCAGTGATGCCATCTATCAGGCATTGACCGGCATTCCAGGTGACTTTAGCGGACGTATTGCCTATGTGCTGCGTAATCCTGCTACGCCGGAACAGCGCTATACCTTGCAGATTGCCGATACCGATGGTGAACAGCCAAAGACCATTTTGACCTCACGTGATCCAATCCTTTCTCCAGCATGGACACCAGATGCCAAAAAAATCGCTTATGTGTCCTTTGAAACCAAACGCCCGGCGATTTATGTACAGGATCTGGCCACAGGTCAACGTGAAAAACTGGCCAGCTTCCGCGGTTTAAATGGCGCACCGAGCTTCTCTCCAGATGGCAAGAGCATGCTGTTTACTGCTTCTATGCACGGCAATCCGGAAATCTACCAGATGAATCTGGAAACGCGTCAGCTACAACGCATGACCAATGACAGTGCCATTGATACTGAAGCACGTTATTCGCCAGATGGAAAATCTTTTATTTTCACTTCTGACCGTGGCGGTTCTCCACAAATTTACCGCCATGATCTTGAATCAAGTAGCAATAAACGCCTGACCTTCCGTGGTGCATTCAACGCGCGCGGCACGCTGAGCGCAGATGGTAAAAAACTTGCATTAGTTCATCGTCCAAGCGGCAGTAACTATCGAGTTGCGGTTCAGGACATGACCTCTGGTGTGAACAACATTTTGACACCAACGACGCTGGACGAATCGCCAAGCTTCTCGCCAAATGGCCAGATGGTAGTCTATGCCACCCGTGAAGGGGCACGTGGACTCTTGTCAATCATGTCGCTGGATGGCCGCTTCCGTATGAATTTGCCAAGTGAAACGGGCGAAGTCCGTGAACCGGCTTGGGCACCCAAATAACATTTTTATATTGATAAACCCTTTACCCCATAATCAAACTTCATGGAGATGAAGATGAACAAAGTAAAATTATTTGCCTTGCCACTTTTAGCAGCAGCGGTTGTCATGACAGGTTGTGCGAGCCGTAAGCCTGCAGCTGAAGTTCAAACGGGCGGTTTAGATACGACTGGTACAACAACTGTGAATACTGCAGGCCTAAGTGAAGATGCAGCACTGAATGCACAAAACATGGCAGGTGCTTCTGCAAAAGGCGTTACTGCAGAAAATAAAGCATTCTTGGCAAAACGCGTGGTGCATTTTGACTATGACAGTACTGAACTCAGCAATGAAGATTTAAATACGCTGCAAGCCCATGCG
Source organism: Acinetobacter lwoffii (assembly GCF_002321025.1). Lineage (GTDB taxonomy): Bacteria > Pseudomonadota > Gammaproteobacteria > Pseudomonadales > Moraxellaceae > Acinetobacter > Acinetobacter lwoffii_Y. The sequence goes on along the minus strand of NZ_DCLL01000027.1, from coordinate 63,160 downwards.
CAGTTCCTGATGGCCAATGCCAATTCACGTGTAGCACTCACCGGCCATACCGATGAACGCGGTACTCGTGAATACAACATGGCACTTGGCGAGCGTCGTGCCAAAGCAGTAGAAAGCTTCCTGGTGACGACGGGTGTTAATCCTGGTCAATTAGAAGCAGTCAGCTATGGCAAGGAAATGCCAATCAATGCGGGCCATGATGAAAATGCATGGAAAGAAAACCGCCGTGTAGAAATTAATTATGAAGCAGTACCACCATTGTTGAAATAATTTTCATTCATGATGCTTTCATCAAATAAAAAGCACTCAATCATGAGTGCTTTTTATTGGCTTCAATGAAAGAATCGGTCTACTTTGGAAGCTGATCCTGTTCAGCCGGATGCATCGATTCGATCATGTCATGTTTATTGAATTGTTTGTACTCTGGTTTTGCTTCATAATCCCGCCAGGCTTCTTTCATCTTGTCTTCAGAGATATCATCTAAAGTAATGCCTTCGCTTGGCGTTGGAGTCGCATCAAACTTCAATGTTGTCATATCTGTGCTCCTATTCTCAATTTTCCTTTGTCTTCAACATAGCACTTTCCGCAGGAGTTGCAAGGGCAAAATCGATACAAATAATCCAGTTTAATTTTTCTTTTAGTACGTTCTCATCTAAAATATAGCCGCATATCGTTTTGATCATTTTTTCCCGATTTAAGTCTTGGAGTTTCCCCCTATGTCATACCGCACTTTATCCCAGTTTTTACAACAACAAAGCGGGAATCTCACACCTGAACTTGCACAAGTTATTGAAACGATTGCAAACACTTGCAAAGACATTGATCAATTACTGCAAAAAGGTGCTTTAGCGGGTGTATTGGGAAGTGCACAGCATGAAAACGTTCAAGGCGAAGAACAAAAGAAACTGGATGTCATTTCTAATGACTATTTGATTGATGCCTTGCAGCAACATCCAAATGTGGGTGGTTTGGCCTCAGAAGAACTGGATGAATTCACCCCTGCACAAGAAAATGGTCAATTTCTGGTATTGTTCGATCCGCTAGACGGTTCAAGCAATATCGACATCAATATGTGTGTGGGTACCATTTTCTCGATTCTTCCTGCGAAAAATGCCGTGACTCAGACAGAAGACTTTATGCAAGCCGGTGTTCATCAGGTAGCTGCAGGTTATGTGCTTTATGGCCCGTCAACCATGTTGGCATTGACGGTCGGTGCAGGCGTAGTGTTCTTTACCTATGACCCTGAGACTCAAGAATTCCTGCTGACTTCTGAAGCCATTCAGGTAGCTGCAGATACCAAAGAATATGCGATCAATGCGTCGAATCAGCGTCATTGGGAAGCACCAGTACAGCGTTATATCGATGAATTGTTAGCTGGCAAAACTGGCCCGCGTGAAAAAGACTTCAATATGCGCTGGGTTGCCTGTATGGTGGGCGATATTCACCGTATTCTTTGCCGTAGCGGTATCTTCATGTATCCATACGACCTTAAAGATCCGGCTAAAGCTGGCCGTCTACGTTTAATGTACGAAGCCAACCCAATGAGCATGCTCATGGAACAGGCTGGTGGTGCATCGACTACAGGTCGTGCCCGTATTCTTGAGATTGAACCGACAGATCTACATCAACGTGTGCCAGTGATCATTGGTTCTAAAAACGAAGTTGATCTTGTGACCAGCTACCACAACTAATTTTTATAGCGGCAGTCAATATTGAATCGGCTGCCGTGGATTATATCTCCCATGCCAACTTTTTTTCTTGATTCAAAAGACAATCCAAAGATTAAACACTTACGTGGTTTAATTGAACAAAATACCTATCGTAAAAAACAGGGTCAAACGGTTTTAGAAGGCACGCATCTGTCTCTCGCCTGGCTACATGAAAACCGTAAAATTGATTCGATTTTCACCACTGAACATGCACTTTCACATCCTGATTTCGAGAAAATTCTCGCAAAATACACAGGTATGGTCTTTGTTCTAAGCGAGTCTTTATACAAAGATTTAAGCACCTTAGGAACATCTTTAGCCTGTTTAGCTGTGGTGACTTTACCAACAGCAAATTATGCATTGGATTTTAAAGCAGACACTTTGATTCTGGAAAATGTACAGGATCCGGGTAATGTAGGCACCCTGCTTCGCTCTGCTGCTGCTGCCGGTATTGAACAGATTGTGTGTACCAAAGGTTCTGCATCGCTCTGGTCTCCACGCGTATTACGTGCCGGTATGGGTGCACATTTCACGCTGCAAACCTTTGAAAATATTGCGCTTGAACAAATTCTTGAGCAATTTCAAATCCCTGTCTATGTAACCAGCTCACACCGTGCTGAAAGCCTGTATTCAAAAGACTTACGTAAACCTTGCGTGTGGATTCTGGGTAATGAAGGCCAAGGCGTGTCTGATTATGCGATGCAACATGCTGAAGCCGTTAGCATTCCGCAACCTGGAGGTCAGGAATCACTGAATGTCGCAATTGCCGGTTCGATCTGTTTCTTTGAAATGGTACGTCAACGTATCTAATTAGGGATTTAGGTTACAGTGTTTTAATACGGCCCTGCCCGTGTGTAAAATAGATTAAACTACAAAAATAATAAACTTAATTGTCAACCAAACCAGGATTCCCAACGTTATATGATTATGAACTTGGGAATAATGGTGGGTGTCCAATGACAGGATTTTCCATCTCTATGGATTTAGCACCAAAACAGTTGCAAACACACGATGTAAGTATTCTGAAGAGTACGGCTGAAGCACGTCTGAAGAATTTTATGCAGGATGTGACTGGGCGTGCCTTGGTGATGATGGAAAGTGCGACTCAAGGTCATCATGGTATTGCTATGGATCTGGTTCAGGAAGCTTTCATTTCCTTACACAAATCCTATGCAGAAAAAAGCACTGAAGAATGGTATCCCCTGTTTTATACCATTCTCAACAACAAGTTACAGGACTGGCGTCGTAAAGAGTCACGGCGTGGTCAAATGTTTTCATTTTTCAAAAAAGTCAGTCTCGATGATGACGAAATTGAATTTGATGATGTCGTCGATGAATCAACACCAACGCCTCTGGACTTTCTCGATCAGGCAGTCACTGCTGAAGAAATCCAGGAAGCGATTGCAAAATTGCCTGTGCGTCAGCAGCAGGCATTTATGCTCAGAGCCTGGGAAGGATTTGATACGCATACCACCGCACAAATTATGAACTGCACAGAAGGCAGTGTAAAAACCCATTATCACCGTGCTATCCAAGGCTTACGTGCCTCTTTAGCACATTTAAATCCATATCTGGGAGGGTCATCCGAATGAATCAAGATGATTTCTTAAAACAAGTAACTTCCAAACTTGATGGACTGGCACAACAACATAAAGATAAACCTGTTGTCATGCACCATGTTCTTGAAGAAATTCAGGATTCAAAACATTCACGCTTTGCATTTCTAAAAATGTCAGGTTTTGCTTTGGCAGCTGCGATTGCAGGCATTGTGGTATTACCGAATCTTTCGGACCATAACGAGCCGCAAACTCAAATGGTGTCAGTCCCAAAACTGTCTCCGCAAATGCTTGAAGATTTAGAAATGTTAATGGTTTTAGGTGAGGACAAAGTTCCACATGGCAGCTAAAAAATTGGCGATTGCTTTTTGTGCATTCAGTTTTCTGCAAACCAGCTTTGCAGGATTTGAACGTTTTTGGCTATTTTCCAAGGATGCGAATACCCAAGTAACTGATACTTGGGATAGTCTTTCTGATTCTGAACAATTGGCACTGATTAAACGTTATCAATCTTTAAAAGAAATCCCCGAACAACAACGTGTCAGCTTGCAGCAGCGTATGGACTGGTTTACCCAACTCCCTGATGCGGAAAAGCAGAGAATGCGTGAAACATGGCAAATGATGAGCAGTCAGGAACGTAAAGAACTGGGCGCACGTATGCAAAAAGCGTCTCCTGAGCAACGCCTCGCCATTCGTGAAGAATATATTCTCAAATATCAGCAAGTGACTCAGCAGCCTAACTCGCATTAAACACTTAATATAAAAAAGCCTCCATATGGAGGCTTTTTTGATGTTTCAATCATATTTTATTTTCTTAAGCGGCGATAAGCTGCGAGCCCTAATAATCCTAGTAACCCCCACATTCCAATTGCCCCACCACCACTTGAGGACGTATTCGTATTTTTAACTGTATTACGTAACAAGATTGTTGCTTTTTCTGACATTTTTTCATCAGCATCAAAAATCGCATAATCCATGCTGTAATTTGCCTGGCTTAAATTATTTTTTACACTAAATGTCAGCTGTCCACCATAACAGGTCTGATTTTGGTAGGTATCAGGACAGGCTCCTTGTCGCTCTGCCTTCAGTGAAACTCCCGCAGGCAGCTTAACAATATGAATCGGGATCTCTTTTCCATCTTTATCTTGATAAAAAGCCGACTTTCCTGATGGTAGAGGCCCATCCCCATCATCACTATCATTTTCAAGCGGATTTACCATCACTGTAAGATTATTCTCTGGACTAAGCCGATATTCATCATCTTTTGCAATTGGTGCAATGTTGTTAAAAGCTGCTCTTAAGAGGCCAGCACTGCTCGCACCTGTAGCCCGGTCTTTAAGGGTATAACTACAGAACTCCATATCAACCGAACTGGTCTGCTTACCATCAGTGCGATACATCATGATCCGGTTTAAATCAGGTTTCCACTCACATTTAAGATTTGGATCATTGGGATTTCCTTCCACAGTGGTCGAATTACCAGTACCAATTAACTTACCAACACCTAAAGTTTTTACACTGACCTCATAATTTTCTGAATTTAAGGCTTTAATTTGAATCTTATCATTGGTTAGAGTTTCTTGAGGCATAGCCAAGATAAAAGGATTAATATAGATTGCACGATATTTCTGATATTGCTTGGTATATTTAAGCAAATCCTGATAACTTTTCAATTCTTCCTTTAAACCAGGAAGCTCATTTTCTGGAGTATTTTTATCAGCAATGATTTCTTCGAGATCATCTATATTCTCCTGATAAAAGTCATTGAGTTCTACCAAACTCTTATTTTGCAGATCCGTAATATCGGCTGCAGTCAAACGTCGGATTTCAACTGAGCCGATCTCGCAAGTATTTTTTGCACTTGGATCAAATGTTAATGTGGATCCAATCACACGATCAATACCACGCTGGTCTTGTTCAATACAGCCACTCACCCCGATATCTACCAAATCCGTTGCGGTCTGATTATCACGCGGGTAATACAGCCCTAAATAGCGATTATCAATAGCAGGCTCAATATAATTTGTTAATAAACTGCTGATTATATTGTTAGAGACATCAAGATTATTTGAAGTAGTATTTTCGTCTAATTCTGGCAATACGCAACGTGATGGCCCAGTCGTTTGAATTGCATTTCGAATTGTAGAAAATTCAACACGTTGTGCCTTGGTCGGATTCCCCTGATTTAAGGCATATTCACAAGACAGGCCTTGGTTAAAGGCTAAAACATTGAAATTAAAATATCTAAAACCGGTATTGTCATAAAATAAAGTAGATTGGGCTGTATTTTCAACAATAGTATTACTTAATGCAGTTAAACTGGAGAATTTACTGAGGGGACGATTAACTTCATTCGTCATACGCACAATATGTCCTGTGGTACTTGCAGTATTCTTCGCAATAGTAGAGTTAACAATTTCTACTGTGGCATAGCCACAAAAATCAATAATACTGTTAGTAGTGTCTGAACCGTTTTTAACAATACTACTGGAATTAATTTTCACATTGGTTTGAGTTGTCCCTAAATTTCCCTGACAGTCCATCGCCAAAACACTACCATATGAACTCGCCTGATTTTTTTGAATCAAAGAATCCTGAATGACAATATTCCTTTCCGTATTCATTGCTACACTATAAATCGCCCCACCTTCTGCAGCTGCTCGGGAGTTTACTATTTCACTGGTATTAATACTTAAAGGCCCAGCTACATAAAAAGTACCGCCATTACCTTTATCCAAGGTATTTATTGCTGCATAGCCATCCTTTAAGATCAGATGATGAATTTCCAGACTGGATTGACTGGCCATACTATTAAATAATCTGGTTTTCCCCTGGCCCGAAATAGTACTTTTTAAAGCCTCCCGGGTTGGATATAACAGCGTAATCGGACTACGACTAGCATAATTAAGCGGAGTTTTCCCATAAATTTTGAGCGCTGAATCTACGATCAGCTCTTTATCTAATTTGTACTCGCCTGCTTCAAGCTGAATCACATCTGCAGCTGAACCATCCAATCGAAGCGTACGTCCTACATTACATCCGCCATAAGATTTATCCAGTTTTGCAGTTTTAATGGCTTCTCGCAAAGAACAGGCATTATTATTCTCGCCATCTTCATCAGCAAAAGTAGTCACATATATCGTTTTATCTTCGGCTGCCATCAAACTCATGGCAGATAAAATCATGGCCGCAAGCAGTCCTTTTTTATAATTTTTCATGATTTTTCCTTAATCTTTTAATCCACGGCGTAAACCTATTAATCCGAGTAAAATCAGTAATCCACCACACCCCCATGAGCCGCCTGAAGTTTTGACTGCTTTGTCTTCCATTTCATTTTTTGGCTCCTGAACAATTTGAGTAGTAATAGTCAAATAAGGTTTACTTTTATTAAATCGTGTAGATGAGGTCACCACTTGTAGTTCGAAAATATCTGCTCCATGCCAGGTAGAATCGGGGGTATAAACGACATTGCCATGAATATCGATGATTGTTTTACCCTTGGAAGCTGTTTTGGTTTGTACCACTTTCAAACAGCCATCTTGCCAAGGCTCACCCGTCGGATTATGACCAACAATGGCATTACACTGTTCTTTTGGAATTAAATCACTATCTCCCAGATAAGATTCAATTGAAAACTTGGCAATTTCACCCTTTAACAGATCTTGTCCCACTAGACTGCCTGAAATTGGTATTGTGATTTCAACAGCACCTCGATCACAAAACAGATTATCCATCAAACGGTTGATCCCACGCTGATCTGCCGCCTCACATGCTACTGTTGGATTTGCTAAACTCAATCCTGTGCCTCTATTCACAATCGGTGACTCACTCACAAGGATATAGTTCAACAAAATTCGTGGGCGCATATAACCGAGAAATTGTCCTTTAGGAACGCTATATGGACAAAGTATGGCATTATTATTTTCTTGTAGGGTCTGACAAGCACCTTCACTTTTATCTGAGGATTCAGCAAAAAGTCGTGTACCACTCCAGAATTGGTTCGGTGCGACGGAATCCCCTACACCACACGAGGCTGTCAGTAGATTATTTTGCGACACAGACTTATCACCAGTGATAATTTGGCAATCCTGTGTACCATTTCTTAAAATAATACTATTCGCTACATAAGCTCTGCCATACGGCGCATAGATACGTAAAGCAGTATTTTCATTATCAACCATGGTGAGATTATTCAATCCCACCCCGTCCAGGACATTAATGAGTACACCCTTATTTTTTAGTATCGTACTACTTAATATTTCCCCACTAATACCTTGATCTTTACTGGAGTCAGCAAACTGTCCCGCGCTATAAATATTGGTCGCTGAATTATCCAGTGTCTGGTTATTTTTAAGTACACTTTGATAAATGAGGAAATCAGGTAGCTCGCTATACAGGATCGCGCCTCGTTGGGCTTTGTTATTTTCGATCAGACTATTTTTAATTTGTGCACGGCTTGTTAAGTTCTGACCAAACTTGCCAGCATTATAAATTGCCCCACCCAAGTTGGCAGCAGCATTAAATAGACGGTTATATTCTAGAATTAGCTGACCTTTATTATAAATTAGGCCACCTTGTTCAGCACAACTGGTTTTACCACAGCCTTCGAGATCCAGTTCTTTCAAATTTAACTGAACCAGTGTATCTGTACTATTGATCCGAAAAAGATTATCGGTACCTTTCATTTGAATATGGGCATTATGCAAGCCTAATGCTTTTTCATCCGTACTGAATTCGCTATCACTTTCTGCGACCGAACGGATGGTAAGAGATTTTTTAATCGCGATATGCTGGTTCAACACATAGGTATTTTTTTCTTTTAAAATAATGGTACTGGATGAGTTCTCCCCACCACAGCCCATAAAACCTGCTTTAGCTAAGCCACGGTTAACATACTCAACAGCTTCTCGAAGTGAACATTCCTTGTCATCTTTTTCAATATCTTCTGTAGTGGTTACAATAATATCTGCACTATACGACTGCCCCGCTATACATAGCAAAGCTATGCCTATGCTCTTCTTGAGCATAACCTTCTCCTTAATTTTTATTTCTTTCTTTTTCTTCTAAAGTTGCAGAATCCTTGCAACAGAGAATTATTTTGCCTTACTGTGGCATAGACTGAGTAATTACTCAAGATTTTTTATGATTTACCGATATTCGTCAATCAAGGCATATATCTGCCGCAGATTGGCATTGCTGACTTTCAGCTTTTCTCCTTTAAGCAATTGAATAATCTGCTCTAATCTTTGAAGCAGCACTGAAGTTTGATGTGGCCCATGGCTTAGTAAATAGTCAAAGATTTGAGGGTCTAAATGGATCCCACGACGATCGAGTACCGAGGAAACCAGCGCATAGCGATCAGCATACAGGCTACCACTCGGAACACGAGTACTGACCGCCTGCGTGAGACGAGATTGTAAATCTGGCAATTCAAGTTTGAGTTCTATAGGTGCAAAACGTGACGAAAACACCAACTGTCCACCACCTTCATTATTATAATTAATCAAGTGAAAGACGGCGCGTTGCCAATGGGGTACACCACTGATCGCTTCGATATCATCAAGTGCCACCAGATCAAAACGATCCAGAGAAGTAATCGCCTCAGTCGGTGCATCTAAAAGCTCAAGCAAAGATACCTGAATTGCAGATTTACCCACTTCAAGATAAGAGTCACAGATGGCAGACAATAAATGACTTTTACCTGTCCCGGCTCCACCATAGACATAAAAGCGGTTGATCAGGCTTGCATGTAATTGACGGACAGCATCAATGACATGCCCCCAACCCGGCCCTGAAAAATCACTGATTCGGGCATCGAGCTGAGGTTCTATATCTAACTGCAATTGACGCATATGATTTTTTGGCCTTATGAGTCTTTACGATGAGGATCGTGAATTTTACTTGAGTTATCCTCTGCTTGCAGCGGTTTTTTCTGTGGCTTTTTCATTTCAATATCAACATCTAAATCTGCTGTTTCAATGTTGATTGAACCGGTAGAGGCATCTTGCATGACAACAGCCCGATCACCATAAAATGGCGTATGTTCATAATACTCACGGATATGCCGCAGCAGTACCACAATCACGGCTGCCACTGGTAAGGCAATCAGCATACCCAAGAATCCGGCCAGTTGCGCACCTGCCAGAACTGCAAATACTACAGCTACAGGAGAAAGACCAATTTTATCACCTAGTAAGAACGGTTGTAGGATATAGCCTTCTACAGCCTGACCCACCATGAATACAATCCCCACCAGTACCAGCTGCCACCAGTCGATTCCAAATTGGAAAAAGGTTGCAATGACTGCGGCAATAATTCCAACCGCAAAACCAAGATACGGAATGATACTGCACAATCCGGCAATCATCCCGATGATCAAGCCAATCTCCAGGCCAATCAGTTGCAGTCCCACTGCATAAACCACGCCCAACAGAACCATGACCAGGAACTGACCTTTGACAAAGGCACCTAAGACACTATGACATTCACTCACAATATTTAAGGTTGTTTTTTCATAAGGACGGGGAATCAGGCGGCGTAAGCTGTCCAGCATACGATCCCAATCCAGCAAGAAATAAAAGGCAATAATCGGAATCAGGACAATCGTGCCACCAATCTGGATAAAATTCAGGCCAGATTGTGCCAGTTTTAGCAGCATTGCCTGAATACTGTCCGCACTATAATTGGTCTGGACATAGTCCATTACGACTGAGGAAATCTGATCGGTATCGATTTCCATTGGTACCAGATTAAAGCTATCGGAAAGCCAAGGTAAGAACGTGTAATTGATCCAGTGAATCCCGGCCGGAATGCTATCACGCGCATACATCAGCTGCTGCCAGACTAGTGGCACCAGATACCACATCACCAATGTAACCACGATCCCAATCCCGATAAATACGATACTGATCGAGAGCCATCGAGCCAGCCCAATGCGGTGCAAAACATTAACCAAGGGGCTAAATAAATAAGCAATTAGAAAAGCTGCAACAAAAGGAACTACAACTGGTTTAAGCAGATATAAAACCCAAAGTATCAATGCTATACCAGCAAGTATAAGAATGCGCCGTAAAGTACGATCGACCATAGAATCTTGCCTTTTCTCTATTAATCATTCTAAAAATTAAAATATTTTAATAAAGATAGCATTTTAGGCCACAAATACCATAAGAGTTTTACATATTCAGGTTATAATCGCACCCGCGAATGCGGAGACTTCATTATGAGCAACTCAACTTCTACCCCAAACACTGGTTTAAGCTACAAAGATGCAGGTGTCGACATTGAGGCGGGCGACGCGTTAGTCGATCGTATCAAATCTGTCGCTAAGCGTACCTCACGTCCCGAAGTTATGGGCGGTCTAGGTGGCTTTGGTGCACTTTGTAAAATTCCTAAAGGTTATGAAGAACCTGTTCTCGTATCTGGCACAGATGGTGTTGGTACAAAATTACGTCTGGCACTGAATTTGAACCGTCATGACACAATTGGTCAAGACTTGGTTGCAATGTGCGTGAATGACCTTCTTGTCTGTGGTGCTGAACCACTGTTCTTCCTTGATTATTATGCAACTGGTCACTTAAATGTTGATGTTGCTGCAAATGTAGTCACTGGTATTGGCGCTGGTTGTGAACTTGCTGGCTGTGCATTAGTTGGCGGTGAAACTGCTGAAATGCCAGGCATGTATGAAGGAGAAGATTACGATCTTGCAGGTTTCTGTGTCGGTGTTGTTGAGCAAAGTAAAATTATTGATGGCTCTAAAGTCAAAGCGGGTGACATTTTAATTGGTGTAGCTTCTTCAGGTGCGCACTCAAACGGCTACTCACTGCTTCGTAAAATCCTGGACGTGAAAAACGTTGACCTGAATCAAATCGTCGATGGCCGCCCACTTGCAGATGTTGCAATGGAACCAACACGCATTTATGTAAAACCAATTCTTGAACTGTTAAAACACGTTGATGTCCATGCGATGGCACACATCACCGGTGGTGGTTTACCAGGTAACTTACCTCGCGTACTTCCAAACGGTGCTCAAGCGTTGGTAAATGAATCTTCTTGGGAATGGCCTGAGCTATTCAAACTTCTACAACGTGAAGGCGGCGTAGAACAATTTGAAATGTATCGTACTTTCAACTGTGGCGTCGGCATGGTGCTGGTTGTTGATGCAGCTGATGCAGACAAAACTGTTGAATTACTCAACCAGCTTGGCGAAAAAGCATGGGCGATGGGTCAGATTCAAGACAATGCTGAATCAGTTGCAGATGCAGACGAAAAAATTCGTGTGATCTTTGCGTAATTTCGCATGATTAAAATTGCTGTACTTGTTTCAGGTAGTGGATCAAATCTGCAAGCCTTGATTGATGCCAATCTTTCAGGGCAAATTGTGGGCGTGATTTCCAACAAACCTGAAGCCTTTGCTTTAACGCGTGCACAACAGGCAGGCATTCAGACTGCAGTTATTGAACACAAGCAATATCCAAACCGTGAAGCTTTTGATGATGTCATGCATCAACAGCTTTTGGACTGGGATGTGGATCTGGTGGTACTTGCCGGCTTTATGCGAATTTTAAGTGAAAAATTTGTGAAAGCCTGGGAAGGAAAAATGTTAAATATTCACCCTTCCCTGTTGCCTTATTATAAAGGCATGCATACGCATCAGCGTGTACTCAATACCGGTGATGTTCTGCACGGTTGTACGGTGCATTATGTTACGGCTGAACTGGATGCAGGCCAAGCGCTTGCCCAAGGTGTTCTCAAGGTTTCTCATCATGATACGGTAGAAAGTTTGGCAACACGTGTGCATAGCCTTGAGCATGTGATCTATCCACAAGTCGTAGAATGGATTTGTAACGGAACGATTCAACATACTAAAGATGGTGTGTTATATCGAAATGAGAAAATGCAAGCGCCTGTTCAATTCTGCAAGTTCTAAAAAAATTTAGATATAAAAAAACGCATCCTCGGATGCGTTTTTTTATTTCCAATATATTCAATAATTCAAGCAGACTGTTGCTGAATCAGCTGTTTGACCAAGCCAGCTACTTGATCAGGTTGTTCCAATGGGAACATATGTCCACCATCCACCACGGTAAAAGGAATACCAAACTTCTTTTGCACTTGCTGCGGGAACTTGCGGGCCAGAAATGGACCTTTCTCGGCAACGACCAGATGCACAGGAATTTTTGGTTTTGCCTGAGGCAACCACCATAGCGACGGATTGGTTCTAAAGACTGCGACCTCATCCCTTTTAGGGATAGTGAGTTCTACTCCACCCCGGATGGGATCCTCCTGCAAGGCATGGTCAATATAAGCTTGGAAACAATCCGCATCAAAATCCTGATAAAAACCTTTAGGGCGCAGCAATTCAGCGGCTTGTTCACGTGAATCCCAATGGTCACGACGGCGTTTCGACAGACCTGCTGGAGACATTTTATCCAATGCTTTTAAGCGCAAAGTCTTTGCAATATGTAAGGCAAAGGCTTCTTTACCCATAATCATCGGCGGGTCCAGCATGATCATTTGCGAAAACAGCTCTGGGCGCTGCAAAGCCGCCTGCAGAGTTAACACGGATCCCAAAGAATGCCCCAGACCAATGACAGGTCGCCCATGTGACTGGCGCACAATACTATCAATCACTTGCTGGGTCAGGCTTTTCCAATGGTTATCAATCGGATAACGCTTATCTGGCCCTAAAAGCGGCACATAGATAATATCGTAATCATCTTGCAATCCATCAAACAGCTTTTTATAGACTTTGGATGGCACGCCATTGGCGTGCGCGAAATGAATCAGTGGTTTCATTGCAGTGTCGTGCTGTTTTCTGACTGAAGCTTCTGTGCAACCGAAGAAGCAATTCCATCCCCAATCGATGACCCCATACGACCCAAGACTGATTCAAATGGACTATATTCAATGGTGTAATTCAACGCTTTTTCAGTTTTCAGTTCACGTTTCAAGGTATTTAAGCTACCGATACGATCCGCAATACCTAATTTCACCGCCTGATCACCGGTCCAGAACAAGCCAGAGAAAATGGCAGGATCATTGGATTTCAACTTAGCCCCACGTCCCTGTTTCACTGCATTAATAAAGTGACCATGCACATTATCTAGCACACCCTGTACATGAGCTTTTTGCGCAGGATCAACTGGCTGAGTCATCGACAGTAAGGCTTTGTTTTCGCCTGAGGTCATAGTGCGATCTTCAACACCTAATTTTTGCAATAGATTAGTCACGCCATAATTCGGCATGATCACCCCAATTGAACCGACCAAGCTCGATGGATTGACAATAATTTCGTCCGCAGCTGAAGCAATATAATAAGCACCTGAAGCCCCAGTATCGCCAATCACGGCATACAGTTTTTTCCCAGGATACTGTTTTTTCAGATACTGAATTTCCTGCCAGATTTCATCCGACTGTACCGGCGAACCGCCAGGTGAGTTAATATTCAGCACCACTGCTTTACTTTGTTTATTTTCAAAGGCTTTTTTCAATGATTTGATAGTATTGCTACTGTTCACACTCTGTTTGTCAGCAGCAATCGTACCCACTATATCCACGACTGCGATATGCGAACCCGCAGCAGCGCTAGCATCTGAAGAAACTGAACTACAGCTTTTGCCTAATGCCAAAATGACGACAAGCAGATAAGCAAAAGTCAGAAATTTAAAGAAAATTCCCCAACGGCGCGCACGGCGCTGTTCTTCAACAGAAGCTAAAACTGCTTTTTCCAGCAGTTTCCATTCCGGACCAGTCGGTTGAACTGGCTGTTGCGTATTTTGTATTTGATTTTCAGGTTTTGGTGGCCAATCGGACATAAATAATCCAATAAATTGATTTATATTGAATCCATTATATACACTGAATCGGGTAATTCTGTCTAAACAAAACGTTTTCGCCTATAATAAATTTTGTTCTCTTTTTTTGTACTTAGACGAAATCAATGACGAAACAGGGCTCACGGAATTCAGCTTACGGATTACTCAAATACATTAGCCGCCAACCGCTTCCGGTTTCTCGCTGGATGGCCCGTATTCTGGCCTTTATTGTGAACAGTTTTAAAGTCACTAAAACTTCGGAAGTCATTCGTCTGAACCTTGAAATCAGTCTTTCAGAACTGTCTAATCAGGAACGTGAACAGATTAACCGTGCTGCGGTTCGCAATGAATTAATGTCATATTTCGAGTTCTTTACTATTTGGGGCTCAAGCAATCAGAAAAATCTTAAACGCGTTCATCGCGTTATTGGCGAAGATCTACTTCATGATGCCATTGCACAAAATAAAGGCCTCGTGTTAATCGTGCCGCATTTTGGTACCTGGGAAATTATGAATGCCTATATTGCCCAGTTCACTTCAATGACCATTATGTATAAACCTGTGAAAAATCAGGCTGCAGATCAATTTGTACGGGCTGCCCGTAGCCGGGAACAGGCGCATCTGGTACCGACTGATGAATCGGGCGTCCGTCAGATTTTTAAGGCCTTAAAACAAGGCGGTACTACGGTCATCCTGCCGGATCATACCCCGAATATCGGTGGTGAATATATTCCATATTTCGGTGTGCCTTTAGCTACGAGTAATTTGAGTGCTAAGCTGATTCAAAAGACCAAAGCGCGTGCCCTGTTTTTATATGCTCTACGTAATACTGAAGATGGATTCGATATTTTTATCGAAGCAGTTGATGAAAAAATTTATAATGGCAATGCCAATCAAGGCACACAAGTCATTATCAATAGTATTGAAAATTTAATTCGTCGCCATCCGGAACATTATCATTGGAGTTATAAACGCTTTAATGCGCATCAAGACTTGGGAAATCTCTACAAACTTGAGCATGAACAAGCTTTGGGCAAAGTAAATGCATTAAGAACTCAAGAACTACATAAAGTTTCGCCCATATTGGAATCAGTCACTTAAGGGCTGACGATACAACCACTGCCATTCATGTCGTTCGGCAGAAAGCACCAGTTTTGAGCCTTGTTGCTGGAAGTGCACACTCCCCTGTTCTGCTGTGGTCAATAAGGGAATATTAAGTGCTTTCAACCGTTGCTGGGTCAGTTGGCTCGGGTGGCCATAACGGTTAAATTTCCCAGCCGAGGCAATCGTCAATTTAGGCCGCAAAACTTCTAAAAATTGATAGGCTGAACTGTGCTGACTGCCATGATGCCCGAGTATCAGCACATCGACCTGAAGTTCGGGATAGTCTTGGAGCAGCTGATATTCAGTTTCCCAACCCGCATCCCCCGTCAGTAAAAAGTTTTGATACGGTCCGGCATTTTTAACTTGCAGATATATCACACAAGAGCGGTCGTTTTTATTGAAGTTTGGCGTATTTAACTGCTGCTGCCGAGGTGCCAGAATTTTAAAGTTAATCGTCTCAGACCATTGCCATTGCTGTCCTGCATAACAAAACTGAAAACTTGAAGAAGCAGCTGTTTCAGGCATCTGATTGGATGACACTTGTCGGATGTTTAGTTGATCTTTAATGCTGTGATATGCACCGCTATGGTCCTGATCCAGATGGGTCAAAATCAGTTGATCCAGTTCTCCAACACCTTGCACAGACAAAAATGGCATAATCACTTGCCGACCAATACTGAATTTTTCTTCATTATAATAACCGCCCATATCGATCATCATGCTCTTTTGCCCTTCCCGAATGAAGATGGCCTGTCCCTGCCCGACATCCAGAACAGACAGCTGAAATGCATGCTGATTAAGTTGAGGAATGCACAGTGGTAAACAGGCAAGTGCTGTCCAGCTTTTGGGCACTAAGCCACGCGGCAAAAAGACAATTAATAAGCCCAAAATACATAGAGCAATCATCCAGACATTCATGGCCACAGGAATCAGTTGCGGTGCAAACAGCCGATCAAGCAGATTCAAAAATGCCAGCAGTATATGAATAAAAATATCATTGAGCTGAAACAGCAGACTCGAAAGTGGTTCAGAAATGAAAAATAATAAAGCCGCCAGAATATCTACGGGAACTATCAGCAGGCCAATCCACGGGATAGCCACCAGGTTGCTTAGCGGGGTAATCCAAGCCACCTGCTTAAAAAACAACATCATTAAGGGAAACAGGGCCAGAAAGATTTTCCACTGCGACTCTATCAAAACTTTTATTGCAAAATACAGTCGTTGTAATGCTGTTTGTACTGTTTGATGCGGTTGCTGCTGAATGGTTTGATAGATCCGCAGCAAGACAAAACAGGCCCCATAAGACAGCCAGAATGCGGCCGACAAAATGCTAAAAGGATCAAAGAGCAACAATAAGGCAGCACTTAAAATCAGCAGTTTTAATGGCTGCATACTTTGCCTGAGCAGCAGCGTAAAAGTCACAATCACACAAATCAGTAAAGTGCGTAACGCCGGAATTTCAAAACCGACAAAGGCACAATACAGCAATACACATAACAAAAAAGGCAGACTCAAAAAATACTGCCTTGGCCATTTCAGATAAATCTGCGGTACGTACCTTGAAATCAGATATTGCAACGCTCCACAAACGATAAAGGCAAAGATCAGGACATGCGGTCCGGAAATCGCCAGTAAATGACTCATGCCAAAACGCTGGAATTGCTGTTCCGTCGCTTGATCCAAGAGACTTTCATCACCACTTAATAGAGCCAGTAACAAGCCTTTCTGCTGTACTGGTTGTGTGGCCACAAACTCTCTTAAGGTCAGTCGCTGCTGTTCTACCCAAAGCAAAAATCGCTGATTCAAATTTTTCTGCTGACGTAGATATTTAGCATGACCTAGTGCATAGAGTTGTTGCGGTTGCAACTCTTGGATATGTTTAATCCTAAACCCGGCCATAACATTTTGCTGCAAGGCCCATTTTTCTGCATCAAAAGCACCCGGTGTCGCATAACTATGGTTAGGTCGAATCTGGCCTTGTAATAAATAATAGTGTCCCAGTTCAAGAGTCTGCTGTTTGGTTACATCATTTCCTAAACTGGATATGACAGGATCTGAAACTGGCAGAAAACCCATCCACTTAACTGTAGTGCCATCAGGGTTAAGCACATGCAGGGCTTGCTGGATATTCTGATCGCCCAGTTTATTCAGCTCTTTGATATAGACCACGATTTCTTTTTCAGATACCTCGTGTTCTCGCTTGGATAAACGTTCAGCCAGTTGCAGATTGGCATAAGCATGACCTAAAAATAGTCCCAAAAGCAGGCTTGATCCAGTGATCAACAAGCTTCGCAGTGGTGTATTCAAGATGAGCTTTAATTTATGGCAACACAGATACCACAACAGCGCAACGATCAAAACTGCCGTTCCGCTCAGTTGAACAGACAGGAAACTTTTCCCCATACACGCAAGGCCTAAAATCCAGCCAATACATAGCCACTGCAACATTGAATCTTATTCTGTCTTGTTATTATTTTGCCCAATAATAAAGCCCACCGGAGTGAGCTTCAATCAAATGCGAATATTCTCGTTATTTATGGTTCAATCCAGAGACCATCCTGCATATGTAAAATCCGATCTGCTGCATGGGCTAGCTGTTCATCATGCGTCACAATCAGCATCGCCATATTGAACTCACGTTGCAATTCGGTCAGCAGTTCAAAAATCTTTGCTGCAGTCTTGCGGTCTAGATTTCCGGTCGGTTCATCGGCCATCATCAGTTTAGGTTTACCGACCACTGCACGCGCCAAAGCTACACGCTGACGCTCACCTCCGGATAATTCACCCGGCTTGTGAGTCAGACGATGCGAAAGACCAACACGTTCCAGCAAATATTCGGCCTGCTGTTTGGCTTCCTTAAACTTCATGTTGTCGCGTAACATCAGCGGCATGGCCACATTTTCCAGTGCCGTAAATTCTGGCAACAGGTGATGAAACTGATAAACAAAGCCCAAATGCTCATTCCGCACATAACCGCGTTCTGCTTCAGACAAGGTATCAAAACGGCGGCCATTCACCATGACCTGACCTGACGTCGGGCGATCCAATCCACCCAAAACATGTAATAAGGTACTTTTGCCTGAACCACTTGAACCTACAATCGAAACAAACTCACCTGCTTTTACCTGTAGCGACAAGCCGCGAATCACATCGACAGTGGCCTTGCCATCGGTAAAGGATTTGTGAATATTCTGGGCATCTAAAATCAGATTACTCATAACGCAAAGCCTCTGCCGGTTGAATTTTAGCTGCACGTAAAGCGGGGTAAATCGTTGCGACAAAACTTAAGGCCAGTGATAAACCAACAATCACCAGAACATCTTGCCAGCGCAGATACGAAGGTAAGTAGTTAATAAAATAGGCATCAAACATATTCAGGCCTAAAGTATTGTTGAGCCAGCCAATAAAGCTACTGATACTGGTTGCCGCAATAATCCCGAGGATAGCCCCTGCGCAAGTTCCAATCACCCCAATCACGGTACCTTGCACCATAAAGATTTTAGTAATGGTCGCAGGTGAAGCACCTAAAGTCCGCAAAATAGCGATGTCCGATTTTTTATCCGTCACCACCATGACCAGTGAAGACACAATATTAAATGCCGCGACTAGAACGATCAGGAATAAAAGCAGGCTGACCATGGCCTTTTCCATCTGAATCGCACTGAACAGATTACCATGCGTATAAGTCCAGTCCGAAGCATAGAAATTCCCTGGTAAATCACGCACAATTTCCTGAGACACTTGTGGTGCCAGGAAAATATCATCTAGCTTCATACGAACACCCTGCGCACCATCCGGCAGACGCAGCAAAGTCGAGGCATCATTTAAAGCGATATAACCCATCATCGAGTCAACTTCAGCACCAATACTGAAGATTCCCACCACTTTAAAACGCTTGAAACGCGGGACGACACCAGCTGGTGAAGGGGTCGCTTCTGGCAGAACCAGAGTAATATTGTCATTTAAACCCACACCCATGGCGTCGGTCATTTGCTTGCCCAAAACAATACCAAATTCACCTTTTTTCAGGCTGTCGATACTGCCCTCAACCATATGGTTTTGTATGATTGATACTTTTTTCTCATACTCGGGTTCGATCCCGCTGACCATAATGCCGGCGACCTGACCCTGTGCAGTCAGCATGCCTTGTAATTGAGTAAAAGGTGCGACTCCCTGGACATGTTCATGCCCTTCAATTTGCTTTGCAAGTTCCGGCCAATTTGTTAAAATTTGTGTTGAGGAAACAGTCGCTTGAGGTATCATTCCTAAGACACGATTCTTTAACTCTCGGTCAAAACCATTCATCACAGACAACACTGTAATGAGGACTGCCACACCGAGCGTGAGGCCGATCATTGAGACCAACGCGATAAAAGAAATGAAGTGGTTACTACGCCGTGCGCGAGTATATTTCAACCCTATATACAGCGAGATTGGTTTGAACATAACCATCTAGTCCGAGGTAATAAATTATGGAAAATGTACAGCATCCAAACGGATTTACGGAAAGACGCGTCATGTCTCGAATCGATGCTGCCTTACGAATTAATTATCAGATTATTTCCGATGATGTTGCCTTGAATGATCCTTACGATCCTAACTTCGTCTTGCCCCGCTATTTTCTACTACTTGCAGAACTAGATCAATTTGATCATGCGGTTAACTACGAATTAGAACAATTATCTGAAAAAGATCAACAAATTGCTCGAATCTTATCCTTATTCAACCAAAAATTAAACCTTATTACCGGATCTTTGTATGACGCAATTGTACAAAGCATGTTACCTGTACCGGAGCAGGTGAACTTTTCAGAAACCGGTTTTAGCTTCTTTAGTGACCGCCCGATCACGGAAGGCACCTATCTGCACGTGACTTTAAGCCACCCGGAAAATTTCTTCCATATTGCCGCAACCGCTCAGGTTGCTTATAGCCGTGAAGAAGAAAATGGTAAATTCCGGACCGGTGCCTATTTTATTACCATGCATCCACAGGACCGAGTCAAACTGGGTGAATGTGTCAAAGCCGACTTTGCTTAAATCGCTGACTTAGTGCTGTTGGTTTGTTGATGGCAGGCGGGCAGCATAGCTGGCTTTAATTTCTCTGGAAAAGTATAACAATAAACCCGCCAGCAAAATGCCAACACCAACAACTGCTGCACCGGATAGTTTTTCATCATTGAGAAGTACGCCAACAAATAAGGCCAGCATCGGTGTCAGCACTGTGGTCAAAGACAAGGTCGTCGCCTTGATTTTCTGCACCAGTTTAAAATAACAGAACATTGCAATCAGTGAAGCCATTACCACGGCATATCCCAGTCCGATCAGTGATTTCGCCTGTGGCATCTGGGTAGGCGCAAATTGCCAGATAAAAGGCAGCATGGCACAGGCCATGAGGGCTGAAACCGCGATCGAACCGGCCGCTTGTGCCATGGGCTGCAAAGGCGCATTGACCTTTTTCACCCAGAACATCGAAACACAGTAAATAAACACGCTGAGTAACATCAGGCCGATGCCCACCGGCTGAATATGCTGGTCTTTTCCACCCACACAAATAATCCCCAGCCCCAGCAATGCAATTGCCATGCCGCACCACTGTGAAGGATAGAGTTTGAGCTGAAAAACGAAACGGCCAATCAGGCCGGTAATAATCGGGGCCAGACCAAACATCAATGCGATAATGCCCGAACTGAGATAACCCGTGGCCAGATAGGTAAAAATCTGCGAGCCAATAAAGCTGCAAGCACCAGCCAGATAGCTGTGCATTGAGAGTGAATCAACAGGAAATCGGGTTTTAAACAGCCACAATAAGGCAAATGCAAAAGGCAAGGCCAGAAAGAAGCGTAGTGCCAGTGCCCAGAGCGGATGCAGATCGGTCACGCTCCAGACAATGGCAAGCGGTGTCGTCGCCCAGATAAACACCAATAAAATATAGGTGGCGATCATATTGGTTTGTGTGGGCATGCGAATTACTCTGAATAATGCTTAAAGCGCGGAAGTCTTGCGTTTTTGTTTTTGAATGGTTTGATCGAGTGCGCTAGAGAATTCACGTTTATCCCGCTCTGAAATGGGTGGCGGGCCACCAGTTTGCACACCGGCACCGCGCAAGCTGTCCATAAAGTCACGCAGATGCAAACGCGCTTTGACATTGGCCGTGGTATACACCTCACCGCGTGGATGAATCGCAATCCCGCCCTTTTCAATCACTTCTGCCGCCAGGGGAATATCTTGGGTCATGACAATATCATGCTCTTTCATGCGCAGAATAATCTCTTTATCTGCAGCATCCGCCCCACTCATTACCTGAATTGAATTAATTCTGACCGAAGGTGTGATACCAACCGGCTGATTGGCCACAAAAGTCACTTCCAGCTGATAGCGATCCGAGGCACGGATAATCACATCTCTCAGAATACGGGGTAATGCATCGGCATCGACCCAAAGTTTGAATGGCAACACAGGGCTTCCCATTAAGGTATTAATCCTGCTTATTCTAGCAAATTGGCAGGATCAGGTTGATGGTTAAATCACTTCATTTGTAGCAGATCTGCCCTGTGTACTTCAAAATATACATGCTCTGCCTGGCAAAAATAACTCGATCCAGAATAAAATGGACTTCACATGATTTGCATTTTAATTTTTAAATTCATTCGATTGACTTGAAAAATCGCAATGACCCTCGATTAACTATAAATAAGTCATCCAAGATCAATTGTGCATATGAAAAATCAGAATAGCCCAGAGATCATCACCATTGATGATCAGAATTTCGGTAGTCATGTCGAACACTGGACCCTGCTCACGGAAAACCCCGGTAGCGACGTTCCACAGTGGTTAGGTAAAGCACTCGATGCACCTGTGATGCCGATGGGTCTTTGTACACAAGAATGTGATATGGATGGAGATACCTGGCTGATTCAGGGGCCGAACAAAGCTGCAGTGCAGTTGAGTCAGGTGATTGCCGTCGAAAACAACAAACCTCAAGCAGTAAAAACTGCCTTCCCCTGCTTTGAAAGTCCGTATCAGGTAAAAGCCACGATTGACCGGATCATTTCCTGTAAATCCAATACTCAGGCGGTATTACGTTTGAATTTGGGTGCCAATAATATCATTTATGCTTTTGACAGCCTGTATAGCGTCAATCATGCGCATTATGAAAAAGACCAGCCTTATGTGGTGAACCTGAATGCCTGGGCCTATGAGCTTGAAGCTGTTGCCGAGCATGAACATCTGGTGGTTGATGATCCGGCTTCGATCAAGCACCACCGTGCCTTGAATGATATTCTGGCTGCCAATAATGGTGTAGCACCGGATAATTTGCAGGAACAGATTGATGCCTGGCAGCCGCAGTGCGAAGAAGATAAAGAACCTGTAACCGTAGATTTTTCTAAAATGGTGGCTTATCTATACGGCGAAACCATGGGTCAGGAAGATGAAGCCTGGTTCCAGGGCAATATTGTCGGTAAAACGACTATGCAGTTTATGGGTCAGGACTATACCCTTTATGATGTCACCCTCATTCATGATGAAGGCCAGCCTGCGACCTTGATCCGGATTGCAACGCGGAATGACCAGTACAGAGACTTCCAGATTGGCCAGTATATTCGTGGCAACTTGTGGATTCAGGCCAATATTTATAGAAAAGCGGCCTAAGTTCAAACAGAAAAAGAAGATATTCATTTTGATGGGTATCTTCTTTTAATCCATCTATATCCTTATTTGTCATTTTAATTTTTGATTATTTTTTATACATATTTTCTGGCTTAATAATCTATTTAAATTCATTAAAAATCGAGTTATCCACATTTTTAAATTCAAATGAATTCATTTTAAATATTTGAAATAACCTTAAAAATCTTGTAAAAATAAGCGTTTGATTTCTCATATAAATAACCTGTTGTCGTGCAAATCTGATATTTAAATAAAATAAAAATTTATGCTCTTTAATCAAAAATGTACTTTATTTAATCAATTTTTTATGATAAAAATACTCACAACAAATTAGTATTAACGATAAATAGATCGGACAATAAATATCTATGAAAATCGTGCAAGAAGAAACATTACAACAGGTCGAGCATCATCTTAGCTCCCGCTATAATATTGATATGATGTCATGCCTTTTTTTCATGTTGGGGATGCTGATCTGCGGATTCATCCTGCATACTTTTATTTTCTAAAATTATTGAATGCATAAAAAACCCAGCCTGTGCTGGGTTTTTTCGTTTCAGGAATTAACCATTGCGTTTGGCAAAGTCATCCATAAAGTTCACCAATGCCTGCACACCCTCTAAAGGCACGGCATTATAAATACTTGCGCGCATACCGCCAACCGAACGGTGACCAGCAAGATTCAATAAATGCTGCGCTTCGGCTTCTTTCAGGAACTGTTTCTCAAGATCTGCATTGGCCAAGGTAAATGGTACGTTCATGATCGAACGGTTTGCTTTTGCGATTGGATTCGCATAAAAATCGCTTTGATCGATATAACCATAAAGCAGGTTGGCTTTCTCAAGGTTCACTTTGTGCATGGCATCTACACCGCCATTTTCCAGCAACCACTCGAATACCAGACCAGATAAATACCATGCATAGGTTGATGGTGTGTTGACCATTGAGCCATTTTTCGCTTGATCTGAATATTTCAAGATGCTTGGAATTTCAGGTTTAGCTTGATCGAGTAAATCTTCACGAATGATCACCAGCGTTAAACCTGCAGGCCCGATATTCTTTTGCGCACCCGCATAGATCAAACCAAATTTAGAGACATCTACTGGCGCAGATAAAATACTAGATGAATAATCGCAAACTAATGGCTTGTCTGTTTCAGGAATTGAAGCAAATTGCAGACCGCCAATGGTTTCATTATCCGCATAATGTACATAAGCTGCATCCGCAGACAGGTTCCATTCGCTTTGTGCACTGATCGCATATTTGCCATCAATTTGGATACCCGCTTTTACAACGTTGATATCGCCATAACGTTGCGCTTCTTTCAAGGCTTTTTCAGACCAGATACCGGTATCGATATAGTCTGCTTTGTTGTTTTTGCCAAGCAGGTTCAATGGAATTGCCGAGAACTGTAGTGATGCCCCACCCTGCAAGAACAATACTTTGTAGTTCTCAGGAATATTCATGAGTTTGCGCAAGTCTGCTTCCGCTTTTTCAGCCATGGCAACATAGTCGGCACTACGGTGGCTCATTTCCATGATCGAAAGACCTTTGCCATGCCAGTCGAGCATTTCAGCTTGAGCTTTTTCAAGTACGGCAGTCGGTAATGCAGCAGGACCAGCACAGAAGTTGTACGCGCGCATGATTTTTCCTTTCAGAGTGAAACACAATCAAATGATGGCATTTAACCATATCTGGCAGGGTCTTGCACAAAATTATTTCAATCTATGAGTCAAGATAGAGTCAAAAAATCAATGTAGATTCACAAGATAAATTGACCAGTATTTTAGCCTGCTGTTTTTATCATCTTTGCACTAACAATTGAAAATATTCAAAATTAAGCTATTTTTTAATTTTAGATATTCCATCAAAAATAGCCGATAAGTATTTGAAATACAGATGCAAAAGAAACAATACTATAACTTTACACTACTTCTATCTGCGAACCTTTGATTTATACTAGCCGGATAACATTACCGGCTTTAAATCAGTTTAGCGACTTTATGAAATTAAAGAAAAATAAAAGACAGCTTGTCTGGGGTTTAAATCTGCTTGCATCTATGATGTATGGCAGCTTTGCTCATGCGCAGAGCATCAGCTTTCAGGACGCTGAACGTCAGTTGTTGCAAAATTCTTATAGCAGCCAAGCCTATCAAAGTCTGGAACAGGCCTCAAAACTTGAAGCTGAAGCAGTGAAAGGTATAGGTCTGCCGAGAGTCGATCTGAATGTTCGTGCTTATGCCTTTCATAATGAACTCGATCTGCCTTTAGGTGCATTAAAAAATAATTTAGAGCAATCCTTAACGGATGGTGTCAATAATAGAATTGATGAACTGAACTTAGGTGATCTCGCTGACCCACTAAAAAATAGTTTAAGACAACCTATTCAAAATGGGGTGGGCTTAATTCCTGATAGTTCGAATGTCGTGCTGGATGATCAGGTGATTCGTCCGACGATTTCAGTCATGATGCCGCTTTATACCGGTGGACTGACAAGCAGCGCCAAAGAAATCGCCAATATTCAGGTCGGTCGTAGTCAGCTCAGCAACAAACAGCAGCAAGATACGCAGCGTTTTGAACTGATTCAAAGTTATTTCAATGTGCAGCTCCAAAAGCAACTGCATGCAGCAGCGCTGTTTAATCTGAATGCCATGCAGCAGCATTATCGCAATGCCTTAAAGATGGAACAGCAAGGTTTTATCAGTAAAGGCCACCGCATGCAATTTGAAGTGGCACGTAATAATGCCGAGCGCAGTCAGCAAAATACGCAGGCCAATTTGAATGCTGCCCTGTTCCAGCTGAATAATCTGCTTCAGGAAAGTAGCATCACCGAACTTTCGACGCCTTTATTTGTCAATAAAACCGAGCCACAGGCCTTAAATCATCTGCTGAAAACCTTTAGTCAGAACTCTGCGCTGATTCAAAAAATGCAGCTGGATACTCAATTAGCTCAAGCCAATGTCAAAGCCCAGCAAGCAGCGAAAAAACCGAATGTTTTTGCTTTTGGCGAATATAGTCTGGATCAAAATGAAAACTGGATTGTCGGGATTGCCGCACGCTATAACCTGTTTTCCGGGATCGATAAAAACAAAAATATTCAGGCTGCCGAACTCAAACGCTCTGCCACAGAATTGCTCACTGCACGCACCCAGCAGGAAATTGAAAATCTGATTTATAAATCTTATAGCGAAGCACTCAGTGCACAGCAAAGTGATGCGCTTCTGGCACAAAACTTGAAAGCCGCACAGGAAAATTTACGCATCCAAGAATTGTCCTTTAAAGAAGATATGGGCACCGCCACACAGGTCATCGATGCACAAAATATGCTGAGCGGACTACGAGCCGAAACTGCCTTGAATGCTTACAAATATGTGATGTCACTGGCCACACTATTACAAAGCCATGGCTCGATTGCAGAATTTCCGAACTACATCCAACATACCAACACTCACTATATTCGCTAATGGAGCCGAACATGAACGAAGATCAAAAGCCCAATGATCCTGTGAATGAAGCGGCTTCATCCAGCGATACAGAAAAATCGCCTGCGCAACAGGTAGAAACAAAAACTGAAATAGAAAACAACGCGACGACTTCGACCGAGCAACAACAAGCTCCTGAAATCGCTAAAAAGAAAAAATATTTATTGCTCGCCCTAATTCCAGTTCTGCTGGCAGTCATCGCATTTGGATTATGGAAAAGCTACCAACCTGCTCCGCTGGAATTGCAGGGTCGTGTAGAAGCTGAAACGGTTCAGGTGGCGACCAAAGTGCCAAGCCGTATTGAAGAAATCTATGTAGAAGAAGGTCAGCGGGTCAAAAAAGGCGATGTGCTGGTGCGCTTAAACAGCCCGGAAATTCAGGCCAAAAAACAGCAAGCCGTAGCGGCTTTACAATCTGCGCTAGCCTTACAATCGACTGCTGAACGTGGCTCGCAGGAAGAAAATATCGCCAGTCTGTATGCCAACTGGCAATCGCTGAAAGCACAGCAAAATTTAGCCAAAGTTTCTTATGAGCGTGGTGCAAATTTATTTAAGGAAGGTGTGATCTCACGCCAGCGCCGTGATGAATTATTTGCAGCCAGTCAATCAGCGGCGCAAATGACTGAAGCGGCGTATCAGCAATACGCACGTGCCAAACGTGGCAGCACCTCGCAGCAAAAGAGTTCTGCCGATGCACAGGTAGATATTGCCCAGGCTGCGCTGGATGAAGCCAATGCATTAGAGGCAGAAACCCAATTAGTAGCACCTGTAAACGGAACGGTGTCTAAAACCTATGGCAAAGTCTCGGAGCTGGTAGCCACCGCAGTCCCTGTGGTCAGCCTGATTGAAGATCAAATGTGGGTGAGCCTGAATATTCGTGAAGACCAATATGCCCCGTTTCAGAAAATGAGCAGTATTGAAGGTTATATTCCCGCCCTAGATAAAACCGCCACTTTTAAAATCAAGCAGATCAGTGCTGAAGGTGAATTTGCCACCATTAAGACCACACGCCAAACCGGCGGTTATGATGTGCGCAGTTTTAAGCTGCATCTTGTGCCCGCACCAGCGATTCCTGAACTGAAAGTCGGGATGAGCGTATTATTTAAACTGAAAGAGACCCGATAATGTGGACGGGTATATGGCGCGAACTGCGCTATCTGCTCCGCGAAAAATGGGATCTGTGTCTGGTCACGCTGGCACCTGCACTGGTGATTATTTTATTCAGCAGCATGTTTGCTCAAGGGAAACCGGATCATTTACCGATTGCGATTATTGATCAAGACCAGAGTGCGCTGAGTCAAAGCATTTATCAGCATGTGGCGCTGAATCATACTCTTAAAATTGCTACGGTGTCGGAACAAACAGCTGAAATTGAGCGCCTGTTAAATCAAAATAAAATTTGGGGTTATATCCATATTCCAAGCGGCGCCGAGCAACGTCTGGTTCGTGCTCAGGATGCTGACATCAGTATTGCCTTTAACCAGAGTTATTTCAGTATCGGAAATACCATTTCGTCTGCCATGCTGGTCAGTACCCTACAAGCACTGGCTGAATTTAGCGGACAGCAATATCTGGGCAACCGGCTGCCCTCTCTCGAAGCACCGTCACCGCATATCAAAATATCGCCACTGTATAATCCGCAGCTGAATTATGAATTCTATCTGGAACCCTATGTCATTCCGGCAATTCTGCATTTACTACTGTGTTGTTGTGTGGCATTTTCCGTCGGTCAGGAACTGAAGCGGCAGACCTTAACAAGCTGGATTAGCAACTCATCCATCTGGATGGCATTACTGTCTAAGAACCTGGTCTATGTGGCTATTTTTAGTCTATGGACCTGGATCTGGATGTTCTGGCTGATTGAAATTCGCGGCTGGTTTGTTGCCGGCTCACTCAGCCTGATTCTATTGGCACAATTTCTGCTATATAGCGCCTATGCATTTTTAAGCAGTGCAGTGGTTCTGGCAACCAAAGATTTAAGTAAATCTTTTGGCATCATTGCGGTCTATGGTGGTTCATCTTTAAGTTTTGCCGGTGTGACTTTACCTTTAAATAATGCGCCCCTATTCACCCAGTTTTGGTCCAATATTATTCCGTTCACGCCCTATGCCAAATTACAAACTGAACAATGGGTGATTGGTAGTCCATTGCATATTTCACTGCCAGCTGGATTAATGCTGCTGATCTATGCCCTAGTCTACGCTCTGCTGGCTTATCTGTTTCTTAAAAAAATCGCCAAAGGAGCAACACCATGAAATCCCTTTGGTTTTACTATCTACAAAGCTTTAAAGATATCGTCAGTCACGGCACAATCTTTACCACGCTGATTCTATCTGTCTTGTTTTACAGCTTTTTTTATCCAACCGCTTATCAGGCGCAGCAGGCTGAAGCCCTACCGATTATTATTGTCGATGAAGAACAAAGTAGCTTAAGCACCCGCATTATTGGTCAGGTGGCACAAAGCCCCAATGTCGAAATTCAGGCGATTACCGGCAATTTTGCCGAAGCCAAACAAGGGGTGGAGTCACAAAAAGCTGATGGCATTTTACTGCTACCGGACAATTTATCGCAAAGCTTAAGGCATGGTGAAACAGGTGGCATTGGCCTGTATTTAAGCACAGCCAACTTTTTAGTGACCAAACAAATTGGTCTGGGCTTAGCCACATCGGTTGAGCAAACGTTGGCAGACTATACTGAACGCTTTGGCGAGGTCTCGGATTTTTCACCTGCTCTTTCTGTGCATCAAATTCCTTTATTTAATCCGCTGTCCGGCTATGGCAGTTATGTCTTTCCTGCGGTTGCACCCTTAATTATCCACCAAACCATTCTTTTGGGTTTGAGTATGCTGATTTTGGTATATCGGGAAAGAAAAATAGAATTAAATACAAATGCATTGATTGGGATGTGTTTAGCGGTCTTCACCATTGGCTGTCTGGGATGTTTCTATTTATTCGGCTTTAGCTTCTGGCTATTTGATTATCCACGTGGTGGCAACCTGCTCGGGATGCTGCTGGCTGTTCCGGTTTTTATCTACACGATAATTGGTATGACCTGCCTATTCGCCAGTTTTCTGGATCTGCCAGAGCGTGCGGGTCATGTGATTGTATTCACTTCCATTCCACTATTCTTTTTATCTGGTGCGGCCTGGCCGCATGCAGCCATGCCTATCTGGATGCAAGTCGTTGGCGAAATCCTGCCTTCCACCCAAATTGTGCAGATGTTTATTCAACTCAATCAGATGGGTGTACCTACCGCACTGGTCTTACCTAAACTGCTCTATCTTGGAATGATCGGCAGCATGTGCTTTTTCTTGGCTTATCGACGTTTAATTTCTGGTCATCAAAGCAGATAGAACATTATAGCAATGCGCCTATTCCACTTATTTACTTGATTCGCCAAAGACCTGAATATTGAAATTACGAATCTTGTTGCTACCATTCGGCTTATCAAAACTCACATCATACTGAACCAGATTCTCCGGATAGGCAATTTCATAACTGACCTTATATTGTCCAGGCTGATTGGTTGCTTCTTCAATCTCTTTGGTCATTAAAGTCTTAGACTTGTATTCACCTTGAGGAATTGAACGTGAAAAGCGTTTCATCAGCTTTTCATTATCCTTAAACTGGGTTTGCAACTGCGGTTCTAACTGATCCAGAAATTCCTCATATTTCCCGTCACGCAAATCCTCATAAGCCAGCTGTGCCGCCTTTTCCTGTTCAGGACTCGGATTCGGAATATTGTCCATTGAATTACAGCCAGTCAATGCAACCGCTGCTGCCAACAACATTAATTTGGTTTTCATCGCTTACCCTTATGCAGTCAAGGTTTATAAAAAAGGACGCCGAAGCGCCCTTTTTATCAGTAAAAAACTTATTCTTCTACTGAATTTTCACCATCTTTTGCAACTTGCTCAGTTTCAGCAACTGCATCCGTTTCAGCCACTAAAGATTCTGCACCTTCAATCGCTTCAACAAACTCATCTTCTTCAACCGCTTCGATTGAAACGACACCAACCAGCAATTCCTCATTACCTAGGCGGATCAGACGAACACCCTGTGCGTTACGACCGGTTTGCGCCACTTCAGATGCACGGGTACGAACCAGCGTACCACCATCAGAAATTAGCATCAGTTCTTTGCTTGCATCGATGGCAACAGCGCCCACCAATTGACCATTACGTTCAGAGGTCTTGATCGCAATCACACCCTTACCGCCACGTTTCTTGGTCGGGAAGTCGTCTACTGGAGTACGTTTACCATAACCATTTTCAGATGCACACAGTACTTCGCCAGTTTCAGGTACAACCACCAGTGATACGATTCGGCTAATCAATGCTGAATCTGAACCATCTTCGTCATCAGACTCGATCTCAGTTTCGTCATTTTCTTCTAGCTGTGCAGCTGCACCAATGGTCACGCGCATACCACGTACACCTTTGGCAGAACGGCCCATTGAACGTACATCAGTCTCTGCGAAGCGAATGGCTTTACCTTCGTTCGAGAACAACATGATTTGCTGTTCGCCATCAGTAATCGCTACACCAATCAAGGTATCATCGCCATTCAGCTCAATCGCACGTAAACCGTTTGAACGAACATTTGAGAACTGTTCAAGCTCTACACGTTTAATCGTACCGTATTCAGTCGCCATAAACACATAGAAGTTTTTACGTACCGCTTCAGCCTGCTGAGCAAAGTCATTAATAATGTCATCATCAAGGTCTGTTGCAGAAAGCTCCAAGCCCAACTGTTTCAATTGAATACGCAATGCATCAGAAATATCATCCGCACCGTCTTCAGATTCTGTCAGCGCTGCTTCAAGCTCGGCAAAATGAGCATTGATCACTTCATTGGCTTGCAACTGCGCTGCATTGGCTTTGACAAATGCCTTGAAGTCAGCCAGACGTTCTTTGAATTTCTTCGGCGCATCGATCACCGGCAAGATCGCGGTAATGGTCTCGTTTTCATCCAGTGGCAGCAAGTTCACCATTGGGCGACCTTTGGCACCACGTGATGCTTGCGGCACTTCATAGACTTTCAGACGATAGACCTTACCAACGTTGGTAAAACAAAGTACCGTCGCATGACTTGAAGTCACAATCAGATGTTGAATGTAATCATCTTCTTTCATGCTGGTCGCAGACTTACCACGGCCACCACGACGCTGCGCAGCATAGTCAGACAATGGTTGTGTTTTCGCATAACCTGATTTCGATACCGTCAGAACCATTTGCTCTTCAGGAATCAGATCCTCACGAGAGAAATCGATACGTGACTCGACAATCGACGTTTTACGTGCATCGCCATACTGCTGAAGAATCAAGGCCAATTCTTCACGAATCACATTCATCAACAGATTAAAGTCATTCAAAATTGCAGTCAGTTCAGCAATTTGTGACAGAATTTCGCTATATTCAGCATGTAACTTGTCTTGTTCAAGACCAGTTAAACGATGCAAGCGAAGCTCCATAATCGCATTCACCTGGGTTGGTGACAGACGATAAATCTCGCCATCCAAACCAAACGGGCGACTTGGGTCTTCACCTTCAATCTCATCCGGACGAACAGAAACTGAACCGGCTTTTTCCAACAAGGCCAAAACACCGCCACCTGCCCACTCACCTGCCTGCAAACGCTCACGCGCTTCAGCCGGATTTGCAGAACTCTTGATGGTTTCGATGATGGCATCAATATTTGCCAGAGCAACGGTTAAACCTTCCAAGATATGACCACGTTCACGCGCTTTGCGTAATTCGAACATGGTACGACGCGTGACCACTTCCTGACGGTGACGGATAAACGCGGCAATGATGTCTTTCAGGTTCATCAATTTTGGTTGGCCATTGTCCAGGCAAACCATATTGATGCTGAAAGAGTTTTCAAGTTGCGTGTTCTGGAACAGGTTGTTCACGATCACTTCAGCGTTTTCACCGCGCTTCAGGTCAATCGCGATACGCATACCGTCTTTGTCAGACTCGTCACGAAGCTCTGAAATGCCTTCCAGTTTTTTCTCTTTGACCAGTTCAGCAATACGCTCAATGGTTTTTGCTTTATTGACCTGATATGGAATTTCAGTGAAGACAATCGTGGTACGGCCATTCTTCGGATCTTCTTCGAAATGGTACTTACCACGGATATGCAAACGGCCCTTACCGGTACGGTATGCATCGACGATGCCTGATTTACCGTAAATGATACCGCCTGTCGGGAAATCCGGACCAGAAATATGTTCCATCAACCCTTCGATACTGATTTGAGGATCATTGGCATAGGCCAGACACGCATTCACAACTTCAGTCATGTTATGCGGCGCCATATTGGTCGCCATACCAACTGCAATACCAGTGACACCATTAATTAATAAGTTCGGAACACGGGTTGGCATGACTTGAGGAATACGCTCAGAGCCATCGTAGTTGTCTTCCCACTCGACGGTATCTTTTTCAAGATCCGCTAACAGTTCGTGGGTCAGTTTACGCATACGTACTTCGGTATAACGCATTGCTGCTGCGCTGTCGCCATCGACCGAACCGAAGTTACCTTGACCATCAACCAATTGGTAACGCAAGCTGAAATCTTGCGCCATACGTACAATGGTTTCGTATACGGCAGAATCACCATGCGGGTGATATTTACCAATCACGTCACCGACGACACGTGCAGACTTTTTATAAGCTTTGTTATAGTCATTGCCTAATTCGTGCATTGCGAAAAGCACACGACGATGAACAGGTTTTAAACCATCTCGTACATCGGGCAATGCACGTGACACAATCACGCTCATCGCATAATCGAGATATGAGCTTTTAAGTTCATCCTCAATGGCAATCGGTCTAATTTCCGATACGCTCATGCATACTCCTTATTCTACAAGCCAATTTTGGCTTGTATTTATATGTCGTAAAACTAGCAAAATCATTAACTCAAACGACTGAGTTAAAAACTAAAATACAGCCCTAAATTATAGCATAAACACTTGTATTTTTGTGTCGAAATATTCAGCTTAACCTTGTTAATTATCTTCATTTTAGTGATCATTTTCTTGTTATTTCAAAACCGAAAATCAGCGCATCCAGACAGGATTTTTCAATACCCAAAATTTTGAAAAATACAGGAGTACAAAAACAAAATGCGCTAATCAACTGGCGCATCTTCATCGTTTTTTCTATATTTTTATTGTGCCTGGTTCAGTACTTTACGATAGCTCAGCACGGCCACAATCAATAAAACTGGCAATAACATTTCTACCCCTTCCTCAATGGTCATAATCATGATTTGAGTATGTGGCACCAACTGGATGCCGAATTCTTCTTTCAGGGTTGAGGTCGTGCGATCCAGCACCTTGCTCAGTCCGCCACAGGCAATGGTGAGGAAGATAAAAAAATGTGCAATATTCAAAGAATCTTTCATGCTTCGTATGGTTTGAACCAATTTTTTCGCCAGTACCAGAAAGACAAAAATAATCCCGAGCAATAAAATAAATCCGAGCAGCTTATCCATGAGCGGAATTTCAGCACTGCGATAGAAATTAGTTTTAATAAAACTCATTTCAAACACCTGCTTATGAAAATCCATTTCCCGCAATCCCAACAATGTCGCTGCTATAGCCGTAAACACTCGGGTATTAGGTTTGATTTCAACATTGAGCAAACACAGCACTGCCAGCAAGTACCATAACCATGGACTCATGACTTCAAAAGCGCCTGATTCACTAAATAAATACTGAGTCACCGCAGGCGGTGCATTCAGGGCAGTATGAATGCAAATACCCAGATAAAGCGCAATCAGCAGAAAACTAATGAACAGGATATGGGCGGCTTTGGAAAAGGACATGATTAAAAACAGGAGAAAAACCAAACCGGAATTTTATCACTTTTCATGCAAATGAAATACTCTAGTTTCGACTGCCGAGTATTTTTAAAATTTTTGCATAAAAAAACGCCCTTGCACAAAACAGGAAAGCATTGCTTTCACTGCCTGCGCAAGAGCGTTTTTTTTAAAGCTGATTCAGGAATTAGATTTTAGAAACCAATTCTGGAATTACAGTGTTCAGGTCACCGACTAACCAGTAGTCAGCGACTGCATTGATTGGTGCTTCTTCATCTTTGTTGATCGCAACGATCACTTTAGACTCTTTCATACCCGCCAAATGCTGAATCGCACCAGAGATACCTACCGCGATGTACAGGTCAGGTGCAACGATTTTACCAGTTTGACCCACTTGCATATCGTTTGGTACGAAGCCAGCATCTACCGCAGCACGTGATGCACCTTGAGCAGCACCAAGCTTGTCGGCCAATGGATCAAGGATCTTGTGATAGTTCTCACCAGAACCTACACCACGACCACCAGAAACCACAATACGCGCAGCTGTCAGTTCAGGACGTTCAGACTTTACGATTTCTTCGTTGATAAACTTAGAAATACCCGCATCACCAGTAGACGCAGCAGCTTCAACAGCAGCAGAACCGCCTTCAGCAGCTACAGCATCAAATGCTGTACCACGAACAGTCGCCAATACGATGTTTTCGCCTGATTCTACAGTTGCAATTGCGTTACCTGCATAGATCGGACGTTTGAAAGTCTTAGGACCATCTACCGCAATGATGTCAGTGATCATGCTTACGTCAAGAAGCGCAGCTGCACGTGGTAAAATGTTTTTACCAGTTGTTGTAGAAGCAGCAAGGATATGTGTATAGCCTTTACCTAATTCAGCAACAAGTTTAGCCACATTTTCAGCCAATTGGTTTGCATAAGCAGCGTCATCAGCAAGTAATACTTTGCTTACACCCGCAACTTTAGCCGCTTGGTCAGCAACTGCCTGAGCGCCAGAACCAGCAACCAATACAGTGATATCACCACCGATTTTTTGCGCTGCAGCAACAACGTTTAAAGTAGCAGCGTTTAATGCTTTGTTGTCGTGCTCAGCGATAACTAAAATACTCATGATTTTTATCCTTCTGTATTAGATCACTTTCGCTTCGTTTTTCAATTTTTCTACAAGCTCGTCTACAGACTTCACTTGTACGCCAGCTTTACGCTCTGCAGGTGATTCAACTTTCACTGTTTTCAGTTTAGTTGCAGGGTTTACACCGAAATCTGCAGGTGACTTGGTATCCAGCGGTTTTTTACGCGCTTTCATGATGTTTGGAAGTGCCGCATAACGAGGCTCGTTCAAACGCAAGTCCGTGGTAATGATTGCTGGAAGTTTCAGCTCAACAGTTTGTAAACCGCCGTCTACTTCACGTGTTACTTGTACTTTATCGCCATCTACTTTTACTTCAGAAGCGAATGTACCTTGACCTGCACCCATTAGAGCGCCAAGCATCTGACCAACCTGATTCGAGTCATCATCAATTGCTTGCTTACCCAGAAGGATCAATTGTGGTTGTTCAGCGTCAACAACGCCTTTCAGAATTTTAGCGATTTCCAGCGCACCCAGTTGGCTGTCATCAGCTTCAACCAGAATACCGCGGTCAGCACCAAGCGCCATTGCAGAACGAATCTGTTCTTGGGCTTCTTTAGGACCAATAGAAACAACAATGATTTCTGAAACAGTTCCTTTTTCTTTTAAACGAACCGCTTCTTCCACTGCAATTTCACAGAATGGATTAATTGACATTTTAACGTTAGTTAAGTCAACACCACTGTTGTCCGGTTTAACACGAACTTTAACGTTGGCATCAACCACACGTTTTACAGCAACAAGAGCCTTCATGTAATCCTCGGCTGTTTTAGCAAATGTAAATGT
Organism: Acinetobacter lwoffii; assembly: GCF_002321025.1. GTDB lineage: Bacteria > Pseudomonadota > Gammaproteobacteria > Pseudomonadales > Moraxellaceae > Acinetobacter > Acinetobacter lwoffii_Y. The sequence continues at coordinate 27,074 of NZ_DCLL01000027.1, read as the reverse complement.
TGAGAAAAGTTAGTGTAACTCTTCACTTAAATTTTTTTAGGTGCCCTATCTTGCAATGTGTACGGCATTTCGGTCAAGTCACAATTCAACAAAGAGGTGTAAAAATGCGTAATTTTCCCTGAACGATGCGTTCACAATTAATTGTTATCGTTTTATTACAATGAAATGTATCAATATTTACTTAAAATTTACCCATTGATTTATATTATTTTTTTATCTGATTAATCACATCAGAAGTTTTGATTGATCACATTTAATTTAAATTGATTTAAAGCAGCTTGAAGCAAAACAGCCGGAATATACGTATGTCAGCTTTTGTCATTTTGGACAGAACTCTTTTTGAGAGCGAATTAAACCTAATATAAAGACAAATTGACCAAATAATAAACCAGCGCATTGAATTCTACGCCGACAAAGTGAATATTTAATTTCAAATCTTCGCAATTATAAAAAAAGCATACTGCGAACAGTATGCTTCTTTGCAACCAGATTAATTGATGATGAGCCAGCTTGCAGCAAGTGCCAGTAAACCACCAGAAGTTCCATCCACCCATTTTTGTTTACGTTCATCCATTTGGGTTTTTTGGCTGATTTTGCTGAACAAAATACTTAAGCTACAATACACTACAAAAATCAGACTGATAAAAATAAAGGACAGGATCAAACCTTGGCTGACAGTATTGGCGGATTTATCAATAAACTGCGGCAAAATCGCAAAATAAATCAACATGCCTTTTGGATTTAACAGCGCAGTAAAAAAACCTTTTTTAATCGGATTGGCTGAGGTCTTTTTCTCAATGTTCAGCGCTTTTTTACTGAATACCGATTTGAGCAAATTAAAGGCCAAATACAACAGATACGCAATCCCAAGCCAGCGAATTGTTTCAAACAGCACCGGAAAAGAGATAATAATAGCCGCAATTCCGAGTGCCACCAGAATAGAATGCACCAGATAACCGCAACACACCCCTAAGGTTGCCATCATGCCTGCTTTTGCATCTTTACCCATCACTTGAGACAGGATAAATAACATATCGGGTCCAGGCGTAAAAATCAGGGGAAGCACGGTCAGTGCAAAGAGTACAAATACAGACATTTCCTTTTCCTTTCAAACTCCAGAAAGTGAAACAAGTATCTGCGATTTTTTACAAAATTGGCTTTCAATTTATTTTATAATAAGTATTATTTTTCGAATATTATTCTAATTTATGAAAATATCCACCAAGTCTGTGCGGGTAAAACTTGATCGAATTGATAAAAATATCATTCGACATTTACAGTCCAATGGCCGTATTCAGAATAATGATCTGGCACGTGAAATCGGACTTTCACCTTCATCCTGTTTACGCCGGGTAAAATTACTGGAAGATGCAGGCGTGATTCAGAATTACACGACTATTGTCGACCAACAAAAAATTGGTTTTCAGCTGATTTTATTTTCACGCATCTGGTTAGTCGGTCAGGATGCCGAAACCATTGATACCTTTATTGAGGCGATGAAAGAATTGCCGCAAGTGATGGAGTGCTACATTATTTTGGGAGAGAGCGATGCCATGTTGAAAGTCGTGGTGCCTGATCTGGAAAGTTATCGCAAATTCCAGTCGACCCATCTGACCAAAAAAAATGGTATTACCAGTGTCAAAACGGATTTACCCAGCCAGATTATTAAACAGAGTTTCCAGCTGCCTTTAGAAGATTTATAGGCAAACTGATTTTAGACAACGACGCTATGTTCTTAATTTAAGATTTGCATAATGGTAGCTTGCTTAAACCATAACCTGTGCTGCAAGCGCATAGATTACAAGTTCTACTATAAGAAAAGGTTGCCTATAGAAGACAACCTTTTCCTCGTGAACAAAGCCAAACCACAGGACTGAATCTTATTATTATGCTGTGTGGATACTTCAGAATTTACTCAGTTTCTTGTGCTAAAAAATCACGATGTACATGGCTTAAATCTACCAGCTCATAGTCTGCCAATTCAAAAATTTGCCAAATTGCAATCGCATCTTCTTTTAAATCCACTGCCTGGGTCGCACGATTCGACAATTGCCATTGCAAATCAGAAATCCATAAATAGTATTGTCCAGTCGCCGCATTAAAGGCCTGAACTTTTCCATCGGCATTAATCCCTTGAATGATGGCGCCTTCAGGTAAGGTCGCTTCAAGATTGGGCAAGCTAATTTCCACAAAATGCTTGATTTGTCGCAGACCATAACCCGCAAACATTTCTTTTTGAGCTTCACTTAACTGTGCATATTTTTGCTCTATATCTGCAATTACCAGTGTGTCCATGTCACCTCCCATCGGTCAAATGCTGAGACGCTGCTCAGCAATATTTCATTTTAAATATTAAATAGTATTTATTGTTATACCTGAAATGGCGCATTTAACGAATAAGACAATAGTGAAATGCTTACCCGAACGCCAATGTTCAGTTCAATTCCATTTTAAGGTTTATATATGAAAGTTTTGTGCCAAAAATACAATTTTCATGATTTTTATTCTTTAAAACTGGACACATGATCAATCTTCTTTATGCTGCGCACGCGGATGGGCCTGATCATAAATCTGGGCCAGATGGTCAAAATCAACATGGGTATAAATTTGCGTGGTGGTTAAATTACTGTGTCCCAGCATTTCCTGCACGGCTCGTAAGTCCCGGCTATTCGATAACATGTGACTCGCAAAACAATGTCTTAACAAATGCGGATGTAAATCTACATTCACGCCTGCGCGCTGCGCCTGAAACTTGACCCGATTTTCAATTTGTCGTGCACCGAGTGGATTGCCTTTCTGGGTAATAAATACATTCGCCTCCGGTACAAAATCGCCATTCCATAAGGGATAGACTTGCAACCAAGCCATCACGCTGTCTTTGGCCTTGGAACCGAAAGGCACTATCCGGGTTTTATTGCCTTTACCAGTAATGCGTAATAACTGCCGGTTGAAATCAATATCTTTAATTCTCAGGCTTTGCAGTTCTGCCAGACGCAGCCCACTGGAATAAAGCAATTCTAACATCGCTTTGTCCCGGAGCCACATTTGCTGTTGTATTTCATTTTCAGGCGCAGGCTGATCAATAATTTGGTTGACGGTTTCAATATCCACCATGCCCGGCAAAGGACGCGATTGACGTTTTAACTGAAAATCATCCGCCGGATTAAAAGCCATATGCTGAGCCTGCTCGGCCCATTTCATAAACTGACGAATAGCCGAAAGCATACGTTGCAGGCTGCTAGGACTGAGCTGATGCTGTTCCACTTTTTCAGCCAGAAACTGGCGTAAATCGGTGGCTTCTACATCGTTTAAATTGAGCTGCTCACGCTGGCAAAACTCTAAAAAATCTGAGACATCACGTTCATAGGCTTGCAAGGTATGTTTGGACTGGTTTTGAATTTCACGTTCTTTCAGCCACATGTTAAGCAAGAGTTGAGGTGGGACAATCACTGCTTGCTCCATTTAGAGTTGCTCCAAATAATCTTGAATCAGCATTGCAACCTGATTTGCATGAGAATTGGCAAAGAAATGATCTCCACCTTGGATAATATGCAATTTTGCATTTTTAAAAATTCCTGCCAAGTATTGTCCAAGCTGAACAGTACTTAAAGGATCATGATCGCCCCAGATCAGTAAGATCGGAATGTCAAGACTTTCAAGCTGAATGCGGCTAAATTCAGTTTGGTCTTGTACAAACCAGTCCGGTGCTGTTTTAAAATGTTCACGATAATCTGTTCGCCAGTCTGCACAATGAAAAGTTTTTAAATTCAGACCACCAGATGTCGCCAACAATACCAGCCCTTTGACTTTCTGTGGATGCTTAAGTGCCAACCCAACGGCCAAGACACCGCCCATAGACTGGGCAATCAGAATGGAATCATCCTCAATTTTTTCTTTCACGAATTCTTGCAGATCATACAGGTTTTGAATGGCCAAATTTGGTACTACGCCATCAAAGCCCGGATAGGCAATGACTTGCTGATCTGGATATTTGGTTAATGCTGCCCTTAATGGCTGCCAAAAGTGCTGGCTTCCTGAAGCACCCGGCAGGAAAACAAGCGTATTCATCTCATTCAAATTCTACGGTTTTTCCCATCCTAGCATAAAAAAAGCACCATCGATCAGACAGTGCTTTTTTCTCAAGCGGAACCAAGCTTAACCCTGGAAATAACGTAAATCCAGACGCCCTTCATATACGGTCGCCGTTGGTCCAGTCATCCAGACCACATCACCTTCTTTCCACTCAATTTGCAACTTGCCGCCTGCCAGCTCAACTTCAACTTTACTCGAAAGCAGACCACGGCGCATACCTGAAATTGCGGCAGCACAGGCACCTGTACCACAAGCCAAGGTCTCGCCCACACCACGCTCATATACGCGTAAACGCGCATGTTTTTCATCAATAATCTGCATAAAGCCAGCATTGACTCGTGCCGGGAAGCGCGCATGTGATTCAACTTGTGGACCAATACGTGCGACATCGGCAGCAATCACATCCGGTACGATTGTCACGGCATGTGGATTCCCCATATTGACCACATCAATGGTCAGCTTTTCACCGCCAGCAAGATCGATGTCATACAGGCTCTCCGGCGCATCAGCTACAAATGGAATTTCCTGAGGCAAAAATTTTGGATAACCCATATTGACCCGTACCCAACCATTCGCACCCAATTCCGGCTCTACAATACCAGATTTGGTTTGTACCTTGATTTTGGTTTTGGTCGTGAGCTGACGATCATGTACAAATTTGGCAAAACAGCGCACGCCATTGCCACATTGTTCCACTTCTGAACCATCGGCATTAAAAATCCGATATTTAAAGTCTGCACTTGGGACATCGGGTGGCTCAACCACCAAGAGTTGATCAAAACCAATGCCGAAGTTACGATTGGCCAAACGCTGAATGGTCAAAGTGTCTAAATAAGCACGCTGGCTGATCAGGTCAACCACCATAAAGTCATTGCCCAGACCATGCATCTTGGTAAATTCTAATAACATCCTGATTTATCCTTAAGGCAATAAACGCTCACGTTCCCAAAGTGATTCAATCGTCTCACGTTCACGAATCAAATGTGCCTGATCAGCATCGACCATTACTTCAGCAGCACGACCACGGCTGTTGTAGTTTGAGCTCATCACAAAACCGTATGCACCCGCGCCCAGCACAGCCAGCACATCATTTTCCTTGATCGCAAGCTCGCGCTCTTTACCCAGGAAATCACCAGTTTCACAAATTGCGCCCACGACATCCCATTCTTTCGTTTCGACATCGGTACGAGGTGTAACAGATTGAATGTCCATCCATGCTTCATATAAAGCAGGACGAATCAGGTCATTCATCGCAGCATCAATAATCGCGAAATTACGGTGATTCGTTGGTTTTAATAGATCCACTTTAGTCAGCAGCACACCTGCATTGGCAGAGATACTACGTCCCGGTTCCATATACACTTTCAAGCCCAATTTTTCTAAAGCTGGACGTAGCGCATTGGCATATTCTTCAACCGACGGCGGGGTTTCATCTTTATACGTCACACCCAGACCACCGCCGATATCGATGTGTTTGAGGTGAATGCCCAGCTCTTTTAACTGGTCGATCATCACAATGACACGATCCAGTGCATCCACAAATGGCTGGGTTTCAGTCAGCTGTGAACCGATATGGCAGTCAATCCCAACCACATCCAGATTTGGCAATGACGCTGCATATTGATAAGTTTCAAACACGCTATCAGACGGAATACCGAATTTATTTTCTTTTAAGCCGGTTGAAATATAAGGATGGGTTTTTGCATCGACATCAGGATTCACACGTAATGAAATCGGCGCTTTGATATTTAATTCAGCCGCAACCTTCTGGATACGATCCAGCTCGGCATAAGATTCCACGTTGAAACAGGCAATCCCGACTTCCAACGCTTTTTTGATATCCGCTTCAGATTTACCCAGACCCGAAAATACGATTTTTGATGCATCACCACCGGCTTTCAGCACACGCGCCAATTCACCGCCGGTCACAATATCAAAACCGGCACCCTGTTTGGCCAATACATTCAATACCGCAAGATTAGAGTTGGACTTTACCGCAAAACAGATTTGATGGTCGATAAAATCAAAAGCACGATCCATATCTAAAAAATGCTTTTCCAAAGTGGCTTTAGAATAAACATAGAGTGGTGTGCCGAATTGCTCCGCGAGCTGTTGTAATGAACATTGCTCAGCGTGCAATACCCCATTAATGCGGGTGAAACTCATGAAGGTATCCTTTCTGTGAAAGCGTTATGGTGTGGTTTTAACGTCTGAATCTGTAGGTGCAGCAAACTGTTGTTGCACGGGTACCTCGCGTTTTTCATCGGACGCTTTAGGCTCAGTTTCAGTATTTTTGTATAACAGATACTTGGCACGCTTGTCGTAATTCGGATCATTCGGCAAGTGCAAAGCACCTGATTGTCCACAACCTGCAAGAACAAGACCTGTCGCTAAGATACTGATGTAGCAAATGACTTGGCGCATCTGACCACCTAATGTAATAGTTTCGATGAAGTATAACGCGATCATTCGGCATGACCCAAGCGTTAAACGCTAGAGAGTATCTTTAGACAAAAAAAAACGCCAGCAGATCGCTGACGTTTTTATTGATAAGGTTTATTTATGTTTCTGTTTATAGAAACCAAAATAGCCAATGATTAGCAGGATAAACCAGATCGGACTGATCATCAGTGCCTGGCGAGTATCCTCTTCCAGCGCTAAGACCACGATCATGCTCAGGAAGAAGATAATCACGATCCAACAGGTCACCAATCCACCTGGCAGCTTAAAGGTTGATTTGGCATGCAGCTCTGGACGTGTTTTGTAATACACGATATAGCTCCAGATAATGATAATCCAGACACAAATAAACAGAATCGTGGATAAAGTCGTGGCCAAGGTAAAGGCCCGAACAGTATCAGGAACAAAATACTGAAGTGCTGCACCCAGCAACAAACACACGGCAGAAAAATACAGAGCATTTGCAGGCACTGCGCGACGGTTCAAGCGACCAAAGGCAACCGGTGCCTGCTCTTCACGCGACAGGCCAAACAGCATACGGCTGGTCGAAAATACGCCACTGTTCATCGATGACATCACCGAGGACAACACCACCAGGTTCATGATGATCGCAGCCGCTGCAATGCCAGCCTGACTGAACAGGTTTACAAACGGCGATACATTCGGGTCAATCTGGTTCCACGGTGTCACTGACATCACAATGAGCAGTGCCAATACATAGAAAATAATGATACGAATCGGAATAGAGTTTACCGCTTTTGGCAGGTTCTTTTCCGGATCTTTGGTTTCAGCTGCTGTAGTCCCCACCAGCTCTACCCCGACAAAGGCAAAGATTGCAATCTGGAAACCGGCCAGGAAGCCCATGGCCCCCGTCGGGAACAAACCGCCATGCTCCCAGATATGACTAAAGGATGCGACCGTACCGGCATCATTGGCAAAGCCGGTAAATACCATCCACAGGCCAACGGCAATCAGCACCACAATGGCGATAATTTTGACCAGGGCAAACCAGAATTCCATTTCACCAAACAGTTTTACCGTGACCAGATTCAAGCCCATGATAAACACAATCGCGGCAACACTGATCATGACGCCTTCTTCAGGGCTAAAAGGCAAGCCATTATTGAAGAATTGCAGATAGTAAATAATGGCTGACAGATCTGCGATCCCGATGGTAATCCAGCACAGCCAGTAGGTCCAGCCAACAAAGTATCCGGCCCATGGCCCGATCAGATCCGTGGCAAAATCAATAAAAGATTTATATTGCAAGTTGGAGAGTAACAGTTCACCCAATGCACGCATCACCAGAAAGACCATAAAACCGATGATCATATAGATCACCAGAATCGAAGGACCTGCGAGACTGATGGTTTTACCCGAACCCATAAACAGGCCGGTTCCAATGGCGCCCCCAATGGCAATTAACTGTAGGTGCCGATTGGACAAACTCCGCTTTAATTCACCGTGCTCTGTCGACGAATTGTTATATTTTTCTGACATTATTAATTACAACTTTGAGTTTTACTCGCGACAAATTAACGTAAAAAATGCTGAATACAAAAATAAAATTTGCATCATTTGTATTTCCTGATTAATTAAAGAAGTTAATTTATTTTTCTTATATCGCTCTACAGTTACATTTTTGCTTTATTTTTGACCTGCGATATTCCAGTAATTTCTTGTCAAATTTTTAAAACTGTGTAAAAAATAGAACACTATTCAGCCAATTTATGCATTCAGGATGAATGCATCTGGCATAGCAATTGCTTTTTAATCAATACCTCGAACTACACAGACATGGATCAATAAGAAGAATTTTATGCAAAATTTACAAAGTTTAATGGAAACTTTAAGCGGCTGGGTCTGGGGCCCTTATATGCTGGTACTGATTGTCGGTACCGGGATATTTCTCACCTTCCGTTTATTGTTCTGGCAGTTCCGCATGTTGCCTTTAGCCTTTAAACAGGTCTTTGGCAAGCACCCTGACCATTCAGGGGACATTTCCCAATTTGCTTCATTGATGACCGCACTCTCTGCCACGATTGGTACCGGTAACATTGCCGGCGTAGCCACTGCCTGTGTCCTCGGGGGTCCGGGCGCCGTGTTCTGGATGTGGATGACCGCCCTGTTTGGTATGGCCACCAAATATGGCGAAGGTGTTCTGGCAGTCAAATACCGAGTCAAAAATGAAAAAGGTGAAATGTCGGGTGGTCCGATGTACTACATCGAACGTGGTCTGAAATGGAAATGGCTGGCACTGATTTTCGCTTTGTTCGGGACACTAGCTTCTTTTGGGATCGGCAGTTCAGTACAATCCAATACCGTAGCACTGGCGGTTGAAAACAGCCTGGGCATCGAAACCTGGATGACGGGGATCATTATCACTGCCTTTTCAGCACTGGTGATTTTGGGCGGGATTAAATCGATTTCCAAAGCTTCTTCTGTGATCGTGCCGATTATGGCGGTGGGTTATGTGGCTGGCGGTCTGATTATTATTTTTAATAATCTGGAACTGGTCGTGCCGGCACTAAAAATGATCTTCACCTATGCATTTACCGGTGAAGCTGCAGTGGGCGGTGCGATTGGTGCGGCGATTCGTTATGGTGTGGCACGTGGTGTATTCTCCAACGAAGCCGGCATGGGTTCTGCGCCGATTGCTGCCGCAGCGGCAAAAACCGATCATCCGGCCCGTCAAGGTTTGGTATCCATGACCGGTACCTTCATTGATACGATTATTGTCTGTTCAATTACCGGTATTGTCCTGGTGATGGGTTATATCATGGCCGGTAATTCATTCGGAGATCAAACCGGTGCGGTACTGACTATCGGCGTGTTCGACAAACTGCTGCCGGGTGTCGGTGGTTGGGTGGTCACTTTCGGTATTATTTTCTTCGCCTATTCCACCATTTTAGGCTGGAGCTACTACGGAGAAAAATGTGCCACCTATTTACTCGGTGAAAAATTCGTACTGCCTTACCGTATCATTTACATTGCTACAGTTTTCATTGGCTGTGTGGCCACACTGGATCTGGTCTGGCTATTTGCCGACACCTTCAACGGCCTGATGGCGGTTCCAAACCTGATTGGCTTATTACTTCTGTCTGGTGTTATTGCCAAAGAGTCGAAAGACTTCATTGCAAGACGTAAATCTGGTGAACTTTATTAATTGATAAGTTATTATTTAACTACTCAATTCAAATAGTAAAAAGCCACGTTAATCGTGGCTTTTTATGCTTCATCTTTTCCATTCTTCATCATGAAAATTTAGCAACGTAAACCACTACAAGCCAGCTTGTCCCACTCAGATTCAAGCTCCAACGCTAGTCCTAAAGATAAAACAAAAAACTGAATGCCTTTAATTTTCATATTGCCCTGTTCATCTTCCAGATATCCACTCAATTTTTGATAGGTTTTATGATGCAGATCAAAAGGTACATCCAGATAAAGACCACCTAGGTAGATTTCACTATGGACGGTTTGATCCACACCTAAACACGGCATATAGACAATGCCCTGTTGCTCTAGCCAGCCGATCAAAATCTGGCGAACCGAGTTTGTGTCCCGATCTGGATGGACATAATGATCAAAATGCACAAACAGCACATCACGGTTTTTTTCGCGTGCGATCGCATCAATATGTTTCAACAATTGTGACAAGATCTGTTCCATTCCAGCATAACAAGATGGGCATTATAGACGGCGTTGACGCACAGCATTCAAATCAGCATAAATAAAAACGACAAGACTTGTCGTAAAAACCATGATTTTTCAGGTGAAAGACTTGGTTTTCGATGGCATTCACCGCTATGCTGTCACTCAATTTCAATCGCTTCATCTTCAAATATGGCTAAAGCAAAAAGTGTGTATCGTTGTGAACAATGTGGTGCCGATCATCCAAAATGGTCGGGGCAGTGTTCTGAATGCGGGGAATGGAACAGCCTGGTTGAGGTAACCATTGCACCGGCAGTGACGCATCGTGCTCAGCCAAAAATTGGTGGTGGATATGCGGGCCAGGCGTCCAGCATCACGACTTTAAATCAGGTTTCAGTCTCTCATGAAACCCGTCTGCCGACGGGTATCAGCGAATTTGACCGGGTCTTGGGTGGCGGACTTGTCACTGGTTCGGTGGTCCTAATCGGCGGTGATCCCGGGATTGGTAAATCCACCATTTTGCTACAAACAGCCACGCACATGGCATCTGCCAAAAATCCGGCCCTGTATGTGACCGGTGAGGAATCTTTGTCTCAGGTGGCTTTACGTGCCCAGCGTCTGGATCTGCCGACCGACCAGCTCAAAGTCATGGCAGAAACCTGCGTCGAACGTATTTGTGAAGTACTGGCCCAGCAACGTCCTGCGGTGGCAATCCTGGACTCGATCCAAACCCTGTACACCGAAACCCTGCAATCTGCACCAGGTGGTGTCTCACAAATTCGTGAATCAGCGGCCTTGTTGACCCGTTTTGCCAAAAATAGTGGCACGTCTTTGTTTCTGGTCGGTCATGTAACCAAAGAAGGCGCACTGGCTGGCCCACGTGTACTGGAACATATGGTGGACTGTGTGCTGTATTTTGAAGGCCAGTCGGATTCACGTTACCGGATGATCCGAGCGGTCAAAAACCGTTTTGGTGCGGTCAATGAGCTCGGTGTGTTCGGCATGACCGATAAAGGTCTGCGCGAAGTTTCCAATCCTTCAGCCATCTTTTTAAGCCGTTATGATGAAGCGATTCCCGGTTCGATTGTAATGATCAGCCGCGAAGGTACGCGCCCGCTACTGGTTGAGGTTCAGGCACTGGTCGATGATGCACATGGCCAACCAAGACGCGTAGCGCTTGGTTTGGATCAGAACCGTCTAAATATGCTCCTTGCAGTCATGCATCGGCATGGTGGTGTGCAAACCTCCGGCCAGGATGTTTATGTCAATATTGTCGGTGGATTGAAAATTACCGAAACAGGTTCGGATCTGGCGGTACTTCTCGCCTGCGCTTCCAGCATTCGTGGCAAAGCCTTACCGCAACAGCTGGCGGTTTTTGGGGAAGTCGGACTGTCTGGAGAGATTCGCCCTGTGCCGAACGGTCAGGAACGGCTGAAAGAAGCGATTAAACATGGTTTTAAATACATTATTGTCCCTCGCGGCAATGCACCGCAAAAATCCATCGAGGGCGTGCAAATTATTGCAGTTGCGCGTTTACATGAAGCCTTGAGCGAGGCAATGGCGCTGAGTGATGAACTCAATTAACTGTAAACCGGCTCATTTCGTACAAAGAGCAAAAAAATACAGATTTTTGATTGAAATTCCACACAAAGCCTATATAAATAGACTGTACAAACAGGTTTTATTCTCATAGGAAAAATGAATGGAAGTTCGACAGCGCGGTTTGATCACAGGTATCTTGACAGCAGTTTTATTGGTTGCGCCTTTTGCAGCTGAAGCAAAACGTGCCGGTGGCGGTAAAAGTCACGGCATGCAACGTTCTGCACAACCTACTCAATCTTATCAACAACCTCGTCAAGCTGCGCCTGCTCAACAAGCGCCAGTTGCCGGTGCTGCAACCCAGCAAAAATCCGGTCCGGGTGTCGGCGGCATGGTTGCCGCGGGTGTAGCCGGTGCTGCGATTGGTGCAGTTGCTGCCAATGCCTTGGCGGATGATCAAAGTGTAGCAGCATCTGAAGCTCAGGCTGCTCAAGCCGAAGAGGAAAAAGGTGGTATTCCAGGCTGGATCTGGATCCTTCTTGCTGCTGCTGTTGCCTTCTTCATTTTCCGTAAGATGGGCGCAAAAAAAAAAGTAGCGTCTAATCCATTTGCGCCAAATAGCGGTGCTGCCAATGCAGCGCCGTTTGGTCAGGCACCGACTGCACCTCGCGGTGGTGACAGTACCAATATTTTTGGTCAGAATGTGGGTGGTCAAACGTCAAGCAACAATGCTCCGTTCGGTTCTGCTCCGGCAAATAACGCGCCTTTTGGTGCAGCTTATACCCAAAGTGGCAGCCAGTTACCGGATGGTACTGAACCTGCAGCATTCTTGCGTGTAGCGCGTCAGCGTTTTAACCATATTCAGTCCATGAATACAGCAAGCAACATTTCTGAAATTCAGCGTTATCTGACTCCTGAACTTTATCAGTCAATGTATAACGACATCATGAGCAATCAGGATCAGGATGTTGCCGAGTTTTCAAATCTGAATGCGATGGTCGTCGACTCATCGACTGACAATGGCCAGTATATTGTCAGCGTACGCTTTACAGGTACGGTAAGCGAAGACTTAAACAGCTTGCCGCAACCGTTCGCAGAAATCTGGCATTTCACCAAACCAGCAGGTTCAAATCAGGACTGGGTGGTTGCAGGTATTCAGCAAGACTAATCGTGAATAAATGAAGTTTAGACAGCGGCCTTCGAGCCGCTGTTTTTATTTTCAAGCCTTACATTTTGATCTTTTTTAATTCCCTTCCCCCTCTCTTTTTTAACCTAACTTCCAGTTTTACTTATTTTTCATATAAATAGTTCAACAACCCATATTTAAAATCTAAACAATAATTGTTATCATTATCATTAATTACTTCATAAGTTTGTAAATAGAATTTTCGATGATGAATAGTCCGAATATGCAAGCCATAGCGACTGGAACAGTTACTGCACCGAAACCATCAAGCAAAAATAAAGTCAAAGCAAGTATGCTGGCTTATCGTGGGATGATTTTATATCGCTTTATTCTGGCGGGTGCTGGCGGTTATCTACTGGCTACACTGGCAACGATCGTGATTGCCCAGCTTTTTATCGACAGTGGAAGCAGTGCAGCCATGTCCGCCACCCTGATTGGCTTTAGCTTGAATGCTGCTGCATTTATCTGGGTATTTATGGTGAATAAGACGCTCAAAGCTACGCTCGGGATCGCGATTCCCGGTGTTTTACTCTATATCGCCTATAAGCTTTTAGGAAATTGAGATGAGAGTAGATGCAAAACCCGAAGGTCCACGCCAGTCGATGTCGTGGTTGCATACCTGGGCCAGTCTGATTTTAGGCTGGCTTTTATATGCGATTTTCTTGACCGGAACCTTAAGCTTTTTCCAGAACGAAATTACCGTCTGGATGAAACCGGAATTTCATCAATCAGTTCCACCAAAGACTCAAATCGAACAAACCCGTGTGGCACTGGCTTATCTGCAACAGCACCATCCGGATGCTGGCAGCTGGGCAATCCAGCTTCCTAACTCACGCCAAAATACTACCACCCTGACTATTCGTAGTGCCGGCGAAGATCCGCGTGCCCGTCGTGGCGGTACCCGCGTGACGATTGACAGCGCCACCGACGAAGTTTTGCAAGCGCGTGAAACACGCGGTGGTTCATTCTTATACCGTTTCCACTTTGAATTGTATGGTTTGCCAAGAATCTGGGCGCGCTGGATGGTCGGCGTTGCGACCCTGCTCATGCTGGTGGCAATCATCAGCGGTGTCATTACCCATAAGAAAATTTTCAAGGATTTTTTTTCTTTCCGCCCCGGCAAAGGTCAGCGTTCATGGTTGGATGCACACAATGCTACTGCGGTATTTGCCCTGCCCTTTCACATCATGATTACCTTCAGTGGCTTATTATTATTGCTTTTTACCCTCATGCCCTGGGGCGTAAACCAGATTTATGAAAATCGTGGTGCTTTCCTTCAGGATCAACGTAAGAGTTTGGTTCAAGACAACAGTATTCAGGCTGAATCCCGTGAAAGCCATAGTGAGCGCAAAGAACGTCGACCGCAAGCTGAGAGAGAAAATCGTGGCGAGCGCGGTGAAATGTCTGCACGCAGTGAAGGTCGCCGCTCTCGTGATGAAATGCAAGCTGCACCTCCTGCACCGTTAACCGATCTAGCTCCGATCTTGGCAACAGCCGAAAAAGAATGGAAAAATAATCCGGTGGGTATGATAACTATTATCCAGCCAAATACCGTAAAAGCAGAAATTGAGCTTCGTGCCTTAAACGGAGTCAGCGTAGCTTATCGCAATGTTTATCCGAGCCTTGCTTTTAATGGCGTAACAGGTGAATTAAAGCCAGATCAAACCACACTGAAAATGCCTTCAATCGCAAATGGTATTTATAATGTATTCACCACATTGCATGAAGCACGTGGCGTAGATCTGGCGTTACGCTGGTTATTGTTCATGTCAGGTGTGGTGGGTACCTTGATGATTGCCACCGGCTTGATTCTATGGTGTGTCAAACGTGCACCACAGCAACAGAAACAAGGCTATAAATCGTTTGGTTATCGTCTTGTGGAAGTCACCAATATCGCTGCCATTATTGGTTTACCTGTTGCCTGTGCTGCCTATTTCTATGCCAACCGTTTTATTCCGGCAGACATGGACATGCGTCTGAACTGGGAAATACGTAGCTTCTTTATTGTCTGGTTACTGACTTTACTGTATGCCATGATTCGCAGTCATCGACAAGCTTGGCTAGAGCTTCTCATGCTTGCAACTGGGACATTTGCCTTGCTCCCAATCGTCAATTTTCTGACCGGCGGTCAGGCGATCTGGAACACCATTATGCATGGTCAATGGGTCATTGCTTCTTTTGATCTAGCGATGTGGGTGCTTGCGATCTTGTTCTGGTTTTCATTTAAAAAAGTGAAAAACCATAAAGGCTTGTCGCCTAAAAAAGCCAAGGTTGCTCTCAAGGAGAATCAGTCATGATGTTTTTCTTACTGATTTGGGCTTTAACTTCACTGGGTTTCTTTGCGCTTACAACGTCGATGTCCAAACATCAAAAACAGATTTTTGACACAGAACTCAACCCTGCAAAAACACAACTTGCGACTATTCTCGGTTGGGTATTGCTCATACTCGCCCTAATTCTGTGCCTGTGTACAGGAGCTATCAGCAATATGATCAGTTACTGGCTGGGTAGTCTGACTTTTGCAGCACTGGTGGTCGGCTTAAGCCTGAGTTATCTGGCAAGTAGAATTAAAGTGATCGTAATGTTCTGTGTGTTCATCGCCTCGATCTCAGGGATTCTTTGCTTGATCTAATCATTTGATTGACCAATCTCTTTAAAAAGCTGGCCTTCGGATTGGCTTTTTTGCTTTAAACCTTTTAGTCTACGCACAATATTTTTGAGATGTTGATATGACCCAGCGTGTTTCTCCCTCTGCTGTCCTGACCAATCTTGCCTTAGCAGGCAATGCTGAAGCGCAATTTGAACTGGCTGAACTGTATATGCAAAGCGAGCATGATGATGACATCATTCTTGCTGAAGAATGGGCTTTAAAAGCAGCAAATGGCGGTCTGGTGGATGCAATGTATTGGCTAGGTGAAGGTTACACCGTGTATGCCAAAGAATTAGCAGAAGAAGATCCGGAAGAATCTAAAGCTCACTTTGAGTTAGCCTATTACTGGTTAAGCAAGGCCAATATCGAGAAGCACCCTGCTGCGACTTTAGAGCTGGCCGGTTTCTACCGTCGCGGTGATGTGATTGAAAAAGATGTAGAGAAATCAATTTCTTTAGTCAAACAGGCTGCGGAATGGGGTGAAGTTCAGGCCATGCGCGATCTTGCTTTTATTTATGCAAATGGTTTAGGTGTAGATGGCGATGAAGAACTAGCTGAGTTCTGGACCCAAAAAGCGGATGCTGCTGAGCAAGAAGCTAAATAAAACGAAAAGCCCGTCAGATGATGGGCTTTTTTTCTTATTGCTCCCATATTTATACCAATAGTTGCCTATTTTTTAAATTCAATTTTTTAAATTATAGCCCTTTTTAAAAGGAGTTATCTCTACTGAACTTCTAGCCTTTTTTAGATCTTTCTCTGATGTCGGAAAAGCTTCGGCCTCTTGGTTAATAAGAAGGTATACTTTCTGTAAGTTTATAACTTCACCCCATAAATCTTCTGAGGTAAAAGGCTTATCTTCATGTTTCATTATTAACATTTTACAATTTCTAGAAACTTCTAAATATCTATTTCCTATTGATCGATGACCTTCTGAATTTTTACTGAAATTAAAAAATGTCTGTACCGCTCCCAATACGGCGCTAAGAAAAGAAAGACATGCAGCTACAATTGAAAGAATTGTATTGTTATATTCAGATGTTAGAAATGCTATAAGCACAGTCCCAATAAAAATATTAAAACAAATTGCAGGGATGCCAATTAGATTATGATATTTTTTCTGTCTATCACTCGCCGAGAAGTGCTTACTTTTGCCTATTTTAGAATCTAATCTGAGCTCTTCTAAAATTATTAAAGCCCCATTAACTTTCTCGACCATACTTTTTCCTTTTCTATTTATTAAGCAACTAATTAATTGTAACTGTTTTATAACTTGGATATAAAATTAAATACAAGTACAATACTGCGCTAGTCGAGGGATGCTGCGACGTTTTACAGGCACTAAATGTAAAATCGCTAGGCTCGACCATCGGTCAGACATTCGTTCTGATCAACAACGGCATCCGCGAACAGAACGATCCAATCTATTTTTTCCTAGGAGATCCTGATGAACGCGGTTACTGCTTCATTTACAGATTACAAAGTTGCTGATATTTCACTTGCTGATTACGGCCGTAAAGAAATTAAACTTGCTGAAGCTGAAATGCCAGCCCTCATGGGTCTGCGTAAACGCTATGCTGCTGCTAAACCACTTGCAGGCGCGAAAATTCTCGGCTGTATCCACATGACCATTCAAACTGCCGTTTTAATTGAAACGCTGGTTGAATTGGGTGCAGAAGTTCGCTGGACTTCATGTAACATCTTCTCGACTCAAGACCATGCTGCTGCTGCTATCGCTGCTGCGGGCATTCCTGTGTTTGCTTGGAAAGGCGAAACTGAAGAAGAATACATGTGGTGTCTTGAACAACAAATCAATGTAAATGGCACGCCTTGGGATGCCAACATGATTCTTGACGATGGCGGTGATTTAACACTACTTGTTCATGAAAAATACCCAGAAGTGATTGAAAAAATTCACGGTGTAACTGAAGAAACAACGACAGGTGTTCAACGTCTGTATGAAATGCTTCGTGATGGCACTTTAAAAGTTCCTGCAATCAACGTAAACGATTCAGTAACCAAGTCTAAAAACGACAACAAATACGGTTGCCGTCACTCACTGAACGATGCAATCAAACGTGGTACAGATATGCTTTTATCTGGCCGTCGTGCACTTGTGATCGGTTATGGTGACGTAGGTAAAGGTTCTGCGCAATCCCTTCGTCAAGAAGGCATGATTGTACGCGTAACTGAAGTTGATCCAATCTGCGCAATGCAAGCATGCATGGACGGTTACGAAGTTGTATCTCCATACAAAAATGGCGTGCAAACTGGCAAGAAAGAAGACATCAATGTTGACCTTCTTCAAAACACTGACCTTATCGTAACTACAACAGGTAACTACCACGTATGTGACGCTGCAATGCTTGATTCATTAAAAGCTGGCGCAGTTGTTTGTAACATCGGTCACTTTGATACTGAAATTGATACAGCTTACCTACGTGGCTACAAGTGGGTTGAAGTTAAACCTCAAGTACACCAGGTGTATCGTTCAGAAAATGAAAATGATTACCTGATCCTTCTTTCTGAAGGCCGTTTGGTGAACCTTGGTAATGCGACTGGTCACCCATCACGTATTATGGATGGTTCATTTGCCAACCAGGTATTGGGTCAAATGCATTTATTCGCTGAGAAATTTGCTGATCTTCCAGAATCTGAAAAAGCTGCACAAATTCGTGTAGAACTTCTTCCTAAGAAATTAGATGAAGAAGTTGCTGCTGCGATGGTTGCTGGTTTCGGTGGTGTCTTGACTCAATTGACTCAAGAACAAGCGGATTACTTAGGCGTTCAAGTTGAAGGTCCATTCAAGTCTGATGCTTATAAATACTAATTAAACTCCACCCTCTCCCTAACCCTCTCCCATAGGGAGAGGGAACATTCATTACCAAATGTATGTCATCGAGGGTAAATCCTCTCCTGAGCGTGCTTAAAGCACTGCTTTGAAGCTCAGCGCAAGAGAGGATTTAGGAGAGGTAAAACTAATTAAAAAGTATTTATAAAAGGATTTGAACATGTCTAAACAGATTCCAATTTCATTTGAATTCTTCCCGACCAAAACTGATGTAGGTGCGGAAAAACTCAAAGTTGTGCATCAAGAGCTACAACTCTTAAATCCAGAGTTCTTCTCTGTGACCTATGGTGCTGGTGGTTCCACTCGTGAACGCACCCTGTCTACTATCAATGACTTTAATGGCAAAGGCGCACCTGTTGCCCCTCACTTGTCTTGTATTGGCGATGACAAAGCACGTATTGCTGAACTTCTAGACCTGTACAAATCTCAAGGCATTAACCGTATTGTTGCCCTGCGTGGTGACTTGCCTTCAGGCCAAGTGGGTTTGGGTGAATTACCTTATGCAGCTGATCTGGTTCGCTTTATCCGCGAACATTCAGGCGATCATTTTAAAATTGAAGTCGCAGCTTATCCGGAAATGCATCCACAGGCAGAAAGCTTTGACAAAGACATTCAGCACTTTGTTGAAAAAGTTCAGGCCGGTGCCAATGCCGCTTTAACCCAGTTCTTCTTCAATCCAGATGCTTACTTTTACTTTGTAGATCGTATCCAGAAAGCAGGAATCGATATTCCGGTTGCGCCAGGCATCATGCCAATTACCAATTCCAGCAACCTGATTCGCTTTGCTGATGGTACCGGTGCTGAAATTCCACGCTGGATTCGCAAGCAACTGGCAACTTATGGTGACGATACTGCCAGCATTAAAGCCTTTGGCCATGAAGTTGTGGTTAAATTCTGTGAGCGTCTACTTGCAGGTGGTGCGCCAAGCTTGCATTTCTACACCATGAATACTACTGACCCGACCCGTCAGCTGGTCACCGATCTTGGTTTAGCTTAAGCCCTTTATTTCACCGATTTTTTGAGTAGAACGATCAATGCCACGTTTTTATATAGATGCTGATTTAACTATTGATGTCAGCCTTGAGCTTACGGAAACTGTATTTCATCATTGGGTAAAGGTTTTACGCGCGCAAGTCGGTAAAAGCGCGACCCTGTTCAATGGACAGGGTGGCGAATATGACGTGACTTTAACCGAGGTTGCTAAAAAATCAGCCACTGTCTCGGTCAATGCATTTAATCCTGCCAATCGCACACCAAAGTTCCAGGCTTTGCTCGGTCAGGTGATGAGTAAAGGCGACCGTATGGATTATGCGATTCAGAAAGCAGTCGAACTGGGCGTTTCCGAAATTCAGCTGCTGATTTCGGATCGTTGTGAAATGCGTTTAAAGTATGATCGCGACCAGAAAAAGCTGGATCACTGGCAAGGCATTGCTATTGCGGCTTGTGAACAATGTGGTCTAAACATTGTGCCTGAAATTTTAGCGCCCATGTCACTTGAAAAATGGCTGGATACTGAACTTCCGAACACCAAACTGGTTTTAGCACCCAATAAAGATGAAACAGATGTACTGGCAGATGCGACTTTAGATCTTGCCCTGCTGATTGGCCCCGAAGGTGGCTTGAGTGAGGCAGAAATTAGTGCCGCAAACCAGAAAGGTTTTCTCAACTGGTGTATCGGCGAGCGTGTACTACGTACCGAAACCGCTCCTGTTGTTGCCCTGTCAATTTTGAATTATGTGCTTTAGTTCATCGGATGGGTAAAAATTTGTCTTTAATTTTGTTGATTTTTATTTTTAACACATCTAATCTCGACTAAAGAATAATAAATACTTATTAATTGATTTCACACATTTCCTGGGGTTTTTTATAATAACAATGCACAAGGACGAAAACCGTTTAGGATGAATACAGGCATTGAATCACATGGTTGATAATCAGGACGACTATATTCAGCAGCATTTACATGATGCTCAGATTGCGAACACGCTTCGCCATAGTCGCTATTTTTTGCTCAGTATAATGGTGATCTGCCTTTATATTTTTTGTATTTATCACATTCAATATAGCCCGTCTAATACCTATTTTAATACCTGGTTTATTCTGACAGAACTTCTGGTCAGCATGTGTTGGCTAGTAAGTACGCTGTATTTCAAGCCTGAACAATATAACCAGAAAAGTGCACACCGCTGGTTACAGATACAGAGTCTGGCTGTTGGCATCAGTATCGCGACAGGTATTTTTACGATTTATTATTATTTGCCACAGGCCAATCCTGCATTTGAAGATATTGAAGCACTGACCTTGTCTGCCTTGTTGCTGATTGTCACCCAAGCATTTGGCCTGACCTACCTGACCCAGAAACTGAGCTATTTTTGTCTGGTCTTTTTGCCGTCCTTATTCCCTTTTTTACTGTCGCAGCTTGACCATGTCGGTCATTCCAATCCCTTTTTTGGTCTGGCCTTAAACTTTGCGCTCATAGTGATTCTGCTGTGCGCGACAAGTAGTTATCGAATTCACAGCCGCACCTCACGTCTGTATGCGGAAAATGATATTTTGGTGAAAAATGCAGAACAGCAAGTGCATTGGACTGATGAACTGTGCCAGCAACTCAAAACTGAAGTCAATAAATCCAAAGATATTGAACAGCAATTACAGCTCAGTAACCAATTGCTGGAGCAAAAAGTACGGGAACGTACCTATGATATTGAACAGATCAATCATGACCTGAAGAATCAGCAGCAGAATCTAAAACTTGCACATGAAATTGCCGGTATTCGGCCATGGGACTGGAATATTCAAGAGCGCAGCATCACCTTAACCAATCATAAAGACGAAAAGATTCTGCGCAATTCCAAAGACCACCATTTGCAATTACAGTATCTGATTCACCCCGAAGATCTGGACTATTTTAAGCGCAATATGAAACAACATCTGCGTGGCCAGATTGAACGCTATGATGCCACTTACCGGATCAAGCTCAGTGAAGGTGGCTGGAGTTGGGTGCATGATATTGGTCGGGTGATCAGTCGTGATCCTAAAAATAAAAAACCCTTGCGCATGGTCGGCATCCGTCGTGATATCCAGCAGGAACGTCTGTCTCAGGAACGTTTAAAGCTGGTGGCCAGTGTACTGGAACAGGCTGCGGAAGGCATTTTCATTCTGAATCCTGATTTGGATTATATCGATGTCAATCCTCACTACGAATACCTGAGCGGTTTTGAGCGTGACGAAATTATCGGTAAATCCTTATTTGATATTGCGGTGCAAAATAAATCCCAGCAACGTACTTTTCAGGCCAATATTGTCAAACAGATTCAAAAGATTGGCTCTTATGATGGAGAGGTTTATGCCAAATTTCTGTCTGGCAAAGAGTCGACCTTATGGCTGCATATTAATGCCGTGACTGATGATGAAGGCCGGATTACCCATTATATTGGCATTGTCTCAGATCTGACTGAACGTAAATTACAGGAACAGCGTCTATCCTATCTAGAAAATTATGACACGCTGACTGACTTACCGAACCGCTTCTACTATAACTATCAGCTACATCAGTATCTGGTTTCGCAAAAAGACTCTATTAAAGAGATGGCTGTGATTCGGCTTAACATCGACCGTTTCCGGCCATTGAATGAATATCTGTCCAATAATGGCGGTGATGAACTTTTACGTCAGGTAGCGCAGCGGCTGCGCATGACCAATGCAGAAGCGTTATTTGTGGCACATCTAAATGGTGATGATTTTGCGATTCTCTATGAAATCTCACATATTCGCCCTTCAGTTCAGCACCATTGTGAACGCATCGCTCAGGCCTTTAGTAGACCATTTAATATTTACGGTCAGGATCATGTGATTACCTTGTCCATGGGTGTGGCATTTTATCCGGATCATGGCCGTCAGCTAGATTATTTAAATAACTGCGCCGAACAGGCATTGAACGAAGCCAAAAATCTCGGTGGCAACACTATTCATTTTTATTCCAGTGAAAATAATGCTTTACAGAACAAAGGGGTTTTCCTGGAACGTGATTTGCGCAAAGCAATCCAGAATAATGAACTGGTGGTGTATTATCAGCCAAAAATCAATTTCAGCGATCAAAGCATTTATGGCTTCGAAGCGCTGATTCGCTGGAACCATCCAGAAAAAGGCATTATCGCACCAGGCCTATTTATAACGTTAGCTGAACAGACCAGCCTGATTTCAGACATTGGCCGTCTGGTGATCCAGCAGGCCGCTAAACAGATTCGCCAATGGAATGATCTGGGCTTTAATCATATTTGTGTATCAGTCAATATCGTGGCGCAACAATTGCGTCGTGGTCAATTACTTGATGATCTGGACCAAGCCATTGCAGACAACCATATTTCTGGCGCCAGCCTGGAGCTGGAAATTACCGAATCTTCTTTAATTGAAAATTCGGAAGCGGTCAAAAACCTGCTGAATGAAATTAAACAGCGACATATTCATATTGCCCTAGATGATTTCGGTACAGGTTATTCTTCTCTCTCCTATCTTGCTGATTTTCCAATTGATACCTTAAAAATTGATCGCAGTTTTGTTTGCAAGATTGGGGAAAACAAACAGGCAGCGATTGTCAGCGCCATGGTGGCCATGGGTAAAGCCATGGGCATGACCGTGGTCGCGGAAGGGATCGAGACTGAAGAACAGCTAGAATATCTACGTGATTTAGACTGTGATATTGCCCAGGGTTACTTATTTTCCAAACCGCTTCCTGAGCAGGATGCAACCGCTTATTTAGTACGAGACAAGACGCATCAGACTTATATATCTCAAGTCTAAGTCCATACCCGAGCACAATAAGTTTGTTGGAAAAACGGCCGTCTTTGTCTGTCCGAACTGGCCAACAAATGGTATATTCAGGAACATAAATAAATTTTTTGCCCGCTGACCGGGTAATCTTTACAACGATCGAGAGACTGATGGACGAACAATCTTTAAAGCAACAGGCCCTTTACTATCACGAATTTCCTACCCCGGGGAAAATCAGCGTTACACCAAGCAAACAATTGGTCAACCAACGTGACTTGGCCCTTGCTTACTCGCCTGGCGTAGCTGCACCATGTCTTGAGATTGAACGCGACCCTTCAACTGCTGCATTGTATACGGCTCGTGGTAACCTGGTTGCTGTCGTGACCAATGGTACTGCCGTGCTTGGCCTGGGTAATATTGGTCCTTTGGCTTCTAAACCTGTTATGGAAGGTAAAGGCGTATTATTCAAAAAATTTGCTGGCGTTGATGTATTCGATATCGAAATTGCTGAAAATGATCCAGACAAAATTGTGGATATTGTCGCTGCATTAGAACCGACTTTCGGCGGGATTAACCTTGAAGATATCAAGGCGCCAGAGTGTTTCTATATCGAGCAAAAATTGCGTGAACGCATGAATATTCCAGTATTCCATGATGATCAGCACGGTACTTCGATTATTGTCGGTTCTGCGCTCCTCAACGCGTTACAAATCAACGGTAAAAAAATTGAAGACATCAAGATCGTGGCTTCAGGCGCGGGTGCTGCTGCACTGTCTTGTTTAAATCTGCTTTGCGCTCTGGGTGCTAAAAAAGAGAACATCATCGTTGCCGATTCACGCGGTCTGCTGACTACACATCGCGAAGGCCTGGATGAATCTAAGAAAGCCTATGTACAAGACATTGAAGCTACTCAGCTTGGTGACGTGATTTCAGGTGCAGACATGTTCCTTGGTCTTTCTGCTGCGGGCATTTTGACCAAAGAAATGGTCAAGGTCATGGCTGAAGATCCGATCATCTTTGCCTTGGCGAACCCGGATCCAGAAATTCTACCTGAACATGCGCATGAAGTTCGTGATGACGTGATCATGGCAACTGGCCGTTCTGACTATCCGAACCAGGTGAATAACGCACTGTGCTTCCCGTACATCTTCCGTGGTGCATTGGACGTTGGTGCAACCACTATTAACGAAGAAATGAAAATTGCCTGTGTCCACGCGATTGCACGTATGGCACACGTTGAAGCTGATGCGGCAACCTATGGTGAAAAATCGGCATCATTTGGCCGTGAATACCTGATTCCGGGACCACTGGATCAACGTTTGATTCTAGAAATCGCACCTGCTGTTGCACAAGCAGCCATGGATTCTGGCGTGGCAACACGTCCAATCACGGATTTCTCGCATTATCGTCAACGTTTGTCTGAGTTTGTCTACAACTCTGCATTCATGATGAAACCGATTTTCGAACAAGCCAAATCTGATCCTAAACGTATTGCTTATGCGGAAGGTGAAGACCTGCGTGTACTTCGCGCAGTTCAAATTGCGGTAGATGATGGTTTGGCAATTCCAATTCTGGTGGGTCGCCCAGCTGTAATTGAAGCCAACATTAAAAAATTGGGTCTGCGTCTTGAAGATGGCGTGAATATCACGATTGTTGATCAGGAAAAGAACCCGAACTATGAAATGTTTGCAGACGATTATTACAACATCATGCAGCGTAAGGGTGTAACGCCTGAATATGCACAGCGTGAAGCACGTCGTCGCTCAACCCTGATCGCAGCGATGCTTGTGAAACATGGTATGGCAGACGGTATGCTGTGTGGTACGTATTCAAGCTACGACATTCACCTGGACTTCGTCAGCAACATCATTGGCAAGAAAGATGGTCATAACACCTTCTTTACCCTGAATGCCTTGATGCTTGAAGACCGTAACCTGTTCATTGCCGATACCTATGTCAACACTAATCCAACGGCTGAGCAGCTAGCTGAAATGACGATTCTAGCTGCTGAAGAAGTTCGCCGTTTTGGTATGACGCCACGTATTGCCCTGCTTTCTCACTCAAGCTTCGGTTCAGACCAGCATGATGCCAGCGCGCAAAAAATGCGTAAGGTATATGACATCTTGTCTGAAATCGCGCCTGAGCTGGAAGTTGAAGGTGAAATGCACGGTGATGCTGCACTGGATGAGAACATTCGTCAGTTTGCATTCCCGAATTCACGTTTCAAAGGCTCTGCAAACTTGCTGATCATGCCGAATCTGGATGCAGCCAATATCTCGTTTAACCTGTTAAAAGCAACTTCAGGCAACAACGTAACGATTGGTCCAATTCTTCTAGGTGCTGCAAAACCTGTCCACATTTTGACGCCGACTGCGACTACGCGTCGTGTGATCAACATGACTGCACTGACTGTTGCAGAAATCCAGCAAGCGGAACAAGATGCACTTTAAGCCAATGACAAGATAACGACGTATCAGCCTTGTTTCTTAACTTGAGAAAACCTCTATTCTGTAGCATGATGCTTGTAAGAATAGAGGTTTTTTCATGCAAGTTTATTTAGTAGGCGGCGCAGTTCGAGATCATTTGCTCGGACACCCCTATCACGAAAAAGATTATGTGGTCGTTGGTGCAACTCCCGCGCAAATGCTTGACTTAGGCTATCAGCCCGTAGGCAAAGATTTCCCTGTTTTTCTACATCCCCAAACAAAAGAAGAATATGCACTGGCGCGTACCGAACGTAAATCTGGCGCCGGTTATCATGGTTTTGAGTTTCATACCGATGTCAGCGTTACGCTAGAGCAGGATCTGATTCGTCGCGATTTGACCATTAATGCCATGGCCATGGATGATGCCGGCCAGGTTTATGATCCCTATGGTGGTCAACAGGACTTGGAAAACCGGATTCTACGTCATGTTTCCGATGCCTTTATCGAAGATCCATTGCGCGTACTGCGAATAGCCCGTTTTGCTGCCCGTTATACCAGTGCAGGCTTTGTGATTGCCGATGAAACCTTGGCATTAATGCAACGCTTGACTGAAACCGGTGAATTAAATGCATTGACACCAGAACGCGTCTGGAAAGAGACTTCCCGTGCATTATCCGAACGTCATGCTGATGTGTATTTTGAAGTATTACGTCAATGTGGTGCTTTAAAGGTGCTATTCCCTGAGATTGATGCCTTATATGGCATTCCACAACGCCCAGAATATCATCCGGAAATTGACTGCGGCATTCACACGATGATGTCCTTGCAGCAGGCGTGTCGTCAAAATTATAGTCTGGATGTACGTTTTGCCGTTTTAGTGCATGACTTAGGAAAAGCTTTAACGCCGGTTGAAGAATTACCGCGACATATCATGCATGAAGAGCGTGGCATCAAGCCAGTGAATGAACTGTGTGACCGTTTAAAAGTACCGACGTATACCAAGCAGCTGGCTTTGGCGGTGTGCAAAGAGCATCTGAAATGCCATCAGGCCTTCAATCTTAAGCCGGGAACCTTATGGCGATTATTGCAACGTCTGGATGTGTTACGTCGCCCTGAACGTGTCGAAGCTTTCGTCCAGGCGTGTGAATGTGATTCACGTGGCCGTCTAGGTCTGGAAGATCGTGCTTATCCACAAGCCCAATACGTACTTGATGCAATGCAGACCGTACGTGCCATCAAGGCACAAGACCTGCCTGCCGATATTCAGGGACCGGATATTGGCGAAATGCTGATTGAACGACGGATTCAGGCACTTGGTGAGCTTAAAGCACAACAAACCGCAACAATTGAATAATAAAAAAAAGCACCTTCGGGTGCTTTTTTTATAGCTTAATTTCTCTTTATCAAAAAAGGAATTAAAACTATCTAATTACCTGAGTTCGATATAAAAAA
>NZ_DCLL01000024.1:3077-56655 GCF_002321025.1 Acinetobacter lwoffii | reverse complement strand
CAAATGAGGACACGCCCTAGTCTTTGTGGGGGAGATGTGGAATGGATACACAATTTTATCAACTCACCGAATACACTTTTAAACCATCAGATGCCAAGGAAAATCATGCAAACTGAAAATGGTTTGACTGAAGTATTGCAATTAGTACAAGGCTTACAACAGCGCTAGAGCTTTCTTAATATGAAGTGTTCAGATGGCAGTGTAAATTGGATCAGATCTTAATTATTCATGCTCTCTTTAAAATTCTATTTAACGCTCTTGAAATCTGCTTTAGATATACCAATATTATTACTGATATCTGTCTTGTAATGCAGATTAAGTTTTTGAAAAATATATAAAAATGATTTGAAATTTTAACAACCGCACCCATATACCCATCAAGTAGAAAATTTGTTGTGAGGAATAACAAGAATGCGCTTTGAAAAATTTACCAATCGCCTGCAGCAAACCCTTTCCGATGCGCAATCGTTGGCAATGAGCAAGGATCACACTTCCATTGACGGGATTCACATCTTGGCCACCTTGATGGATGAAGCGTCCAATGTCAGCCTGCTGCAACAGGCTGGTGCGAACTTGCGTGAGTTACAGACCAAGTTGCAAACGGCATTGAGCAATGCGGCAACTCTGACCAATCCATCAGCAGATATCAATCTCAGTCCTGAGGCGGCCAAAGTCTTGCATCTGGCAGACAGCTATGCGCAAAAAGCCGGAGATGAGTTTTTATCGACGGATTGGGTGTTATTGGCGCTGGCAGAAACAGGCAATACCAAAACCTTATTAAATAGTGTTGGCCTAAAGGCAGAAACTTTAGGCCAGATCATTAATCAATTGCGAGGCGATGAAAAAGTCATGAGCAATAATCATGAAGATCAGCGTGATTCACTCAATAAGTACACCATTGATTTAACTGAACGTGCACTGGCAGGCAAGCTTGATCCTGTGATTGGCCGTGATGATGAAATCCGTCGTACCATTCAGGTCTTGTCACGCCGTACCAAAAATAACCCGGTACTGATCGGTGAGCCGGGGGTCGGTAAAACGGCCATCGTCGAAGGTCTGGCGCAGCGGATTATTAATGGTGAAGTGCCAGAAGGGCTGAAAGGCAAACGTGTTTTATCACTGGATCTGGGTTCGTTATTGGCCGGTGCCAAATACCGTGGCGAGTTTGAAGAACGCTTAAAAGCGGTGCTGAAAGATATTGCCAAACATGAAGGCGAAATCATCCTGTTCATTGACGAGTTGCATACGCTGGTGGGTGCCGGTAAAGGTGATGGCGCGATGGATGCCGGTAATATGCTGAAACCGGCGTTAGCACGTGGTGAATTACGCTGTGTCGGTGCGACTACGCTGGATGAATACCGTCAGTATATTGAAAAAGATGCTGCGCTGGAGCGTCGCTTCCAGAAAGTGCTGGTCGATGAGCCAAGCGTGGAAGATACCATTGCGATTCTGCGTGGTCTGAAAGACCGTTATGCAACCCATCACGGAGTACAGATTTTAGACTCTGCGATTATCGCGGCGGCAAAAATGTCGCATCGTTATATCACGGATCGTCAGTTGCCGGATAAAGCCATTGACCTGATTGATGAAGCAGCATCACGCATCAAAATGGAACTCGACTCCAAACCAGAAGCTCTGGATAAACTGGAACGTCGTCTGATTCAGTTAAAAATGCAGCTGGAAGCGGTGAAAAAAGATGAAGATTCAGGTGCCAAAGCTGAGATTCAATATTTGTCTGATCAGATTGCGACCGTTGAAAAAGAGTATCAGGATCTGGAAGAAGTGTGGCGTGCAGACAAGGCGCTGGTCGCTGGCAATAAAGATGTACAGATCAAACTGGATCAGGCACGCACAGCGCTAGAGAAATCACAGCGTGAAGGCGATCTGGGTGAAGCCGCACGTTTGCAATATGGTGTAATTCCAGAGTTGCAAAAACAGCTTGAACAGGCTGAAAAAGCGGATGAAAGTGCAACACCGAAATTGCTGCGTAACAAAGTCACCGACAATGAAATTGCTGAAGTGGTCAGTGCGGCGACTGGTATTCCGGTTGCAAAAATGCTGCAAGGCGAGCGTGACAAACTGCTGCAAATGGAAGACTTCCTGCACAACCGTGTCGTTGGTCAAGAAGAAGCGGTGGTGGCAGTGTCCAACGCGGTACGCCGTTCACGTGCGGGCTTGTCAGATCCGAACCGTCCAAGTGGTTCCTTCCTGTTCCTCGGCCCAACCGGTGTTGGTAAGACAGAATTGACCAAAGCCTTGGCGAACTTCCTGTTTGACAGCGATGATGCCATGGTGCGGATTGATATGTCAGAATTTATGGAAAAACATTCGGTCAGCCGTTTGGTTGGTGCGCCTCCGGGCTATGTTGGTTATGAAGAAGGTGGGGTACTTACCGAAGCTGTACGCCGTAAACCGTATAGCGTGATCTTGTTCGACGAAGTCGAAAAAGCGCATCCAGATGTGTTTAACATCTTACTGCAAGTGCTAGATGATGGCCGTTTGACTGACTCGCAAGGCCGGGTAGTGGACTTTAAAAACTCGGTGATCGTCATGACTTCGAACCTGGGTTCGCAGGATGTACGTGAACTGGGTGGAAATGCCACGAAAGAAGAAGTCCGTACGGTGGTGATGAATGCGGTATCGGAACATTTCCGTCCAGAATTTATCAACCGTATTGATGAACTGGTAGTGTTCCATGCGCTGGAAAAAGACCAGATTCGCGGTATTGCCGATATCCAGTTGGACCGTTTACGTCAACGTCTGGCAGAACGCGATATGCGCTTGTCGGTAGATGACAGCGCTTTCGATCAGCTGATCGAGGCCGGTTTTGATCCATTGTATGGAGCACGTCCACTGAAACGTGCAATCCAGCAGCGGATTGAAAATGGTCTGGCGCAGAAAATCCTGGGCGGAGAATTCCAGCCGGGCGATACCATTCTGGTGAAAGCTGAAGCAGGTGAGTTAATCTTTGAAAAAATGAAACTTAACTAAACCGCTTCTCCTTGCAACAAAAAACCCAGCCTAGGCTGGGTTTTTTTTAATCTTATTTTTAACTTCGAGCATTGCAACACTTTTGTATTCTTGTTGCGGCGAGCTTTAAAGCATGGCTTAAAACTCACCTCAGGGAAAATAAAGAAGATATCAATCGTGATAAAGACAGTTAATTCATCATCAAATTACACTTGCGGATGACGGATTTTCCAGGCACGGTGAATCTTTTGATTCCGCTTGAAGTCAGGTCCAATGGTTTCCTGGGTAATTTCTTCAACATCAAAGAAGGCCAGAATTTCTTCATCCATCTCAAAACCACGATAGTTATTTGAGAAATACAAGGTACCATCAGTGGTTAAGCGGTTCATCGCACGTTTTAACAGGGACAAATGGTCGCGCTGTACGTCAAAGGTCCCGTAGAATTT
The DNA here is from genome assembly GCF_002321025.1 of Acinetobacter lwoffii. Taxonomy (GTDB): domain Bacteria; phylum Pseudomonadota; class Gammaproteobacteria; order Pseudomonadales; family Moraxellaceae; genus Acinetobacter; species Acinetobacter lwoffii_Y. The sequence continues at coordinate 53,239 of NZ_DCLL01000024.1, read as the reverse complement.
CTTCGAGTTTGAGAAGGTTGGTGGGTCGATAAAGATCAGCTCATATTGCTCATGACCTTCTTTTAGCCATTCGAAACAGTCAGAGGCAAAGAACTGATGCTGTTCATCCGCATGATCCACGGTTAAGCCGTTCAGAACAAAATTTTCTTTAGACCAGTTCAAATAAGTATTCGACAGATCGACGCTGGTTGTACTTGCAGCACCACCCAAAGCAGCATGTAAACTTGCCGTTGAGGTATAGCTGTACAGGTTCAGGAAGTGTTTGCCTTTTGCTTCACGTGCAATACGTAAACGCATTTGACGGTGATCCAGAAACAGACCGGTATCCAGATAATCGGTCAGGTTGACCAGAATCTTGGCTTGACCTTCCTGAACGATAAAACGCTTGGATGCTGTACTTTGTTTGGTGTACTGGTTTTTACCTTCCTGACGCGCACGGGTCTTGATAAAGATCGCATCGCGGCCCAAACCCGTCACGGCGCGAATTGCCTGTAAGGCCAGGTTGAAACGTTTCTTGGCTTTTTCCGGATCAATAGTTTTAGGTGGCGCATATTCTTGTACATGCAAACGCTCGCCATACAAATCTACTGCGACGTTAAAATCAGGTAAATCTGCATCATAGAGACGTAAACAATGGATCTGTTCCTTGACTGCCCATTTTTTTAGAGCTTGCATATTTTTGGTCAGACGGTTGGCAAACTCCATCGCACCTTCAATCGGTTCAAACTGCTGAGGCTGCCAGCTTTCTAGGAATGGACGTACCACTGCGGCCGGTTTAACCGTACCGAAGCGGATATAGATCGGCAATTTACCATTCATCAAACGCAGGATTTGCGGATCATTGAACGCCAGCACATCGGCCTGTTCCACTTGGGAGGCAATCACAGCCGCTTTTTGATTCGGGAAATTCTTTTGCAATAAAGCCGATAAACCCAGGTATAAAGAACGGTTTTGCGCTTTATCGCCGAGACGTTCGCCATATGGCGGGTTGGTCACGAAGAATACTTTCTTGCCTTCTGCATGGAAATCAGGCCAGTCATTTAAAGTCCGTTCTTCGATCATGATATTGTCGAGTGCGGATTCAAAACCCGCCGCGATAATATTTTGTCTGGTAGCTTTAACCGCTTCCCAGTCCGCATCGAAGGCATAGAATTGTGGTAATGGATTTTCCATTGCTGCTTGATGGCGCTCAGCTGCTTCGGCCTTGATGCTCATCCAGAGTTCATGATCATGGCCATTCCAGCCATTAAAACCGAAACGACGGACCAGACCAGGCGCACGGTCAGTCAAAATCATTAATGATTCAATAATGAACGTTCCTGAACCACACATTGGATCAACCACGATATCCGGATTTAACGCTTTTAAACCACCTTTTTGCAGAATCGCAGCAGCCAGGTTTTCCTTGATCGGGGCGTCAGTCATAAAGCGGCGATAACCGCGTTTATGCAAAGAGTCGCCAGACAGGTCCAGGCAGTAAGTATGTTCTTTCTTGCCTGCCAGAATATACATGGTGATTTCAGGCTGTTTGGTATCAATGCTTGGACGTTTGCCTACCGCTTCCATAAAGGAATCTACGACACCATCTTTGGCACGTAAAGTCGCAAACTGGGTATTGACCTTGATATCACGCTCGACATGCAAACGAATCGCAAAGGTACTTTGTGGTGCAAAAATCAGCGACCAGTCAAAGCTGAGAGCCCCTTCATATAGTTCTTCTGCCACATCACGGGCATCATGAGAAAATTCAATTTCATGCGTGTGGATCGGCATCAAGACACGTGAAGCCAGACGTGACCACATGCAGATACGATAAGCATTTTCCAGTGTGCCTTTAAAGGTCAAACGGCCCGGAAAACGCTCAATATTCTGAACACCTAAGCCTTGTATTTCTTCTTCTAATAAGGTTTCCAGACCATCGGCACAGGTGACCCAATAATTGCTTAAACGTGGAGAGGTATTCATATAATAGAGAGACCAAAAAAGATAAATAAAAAACTGCGCTAAGTTTACCGTATTTTTATATTGAAAGCTTTTGAAATTCTCTGAAAGGCCGTGGCATGTGATAGAGAAAAATAATATTCACACTATAAATTGAGGAACTGGTACGCATTTTGCTCTATACATGGCAAATCAGGCGGTCAGTCGATGGGGAGCGATGGCTGCCTGATTTTTCAATTTTATAATGGGGGTTAAGATGTTAGAGAATCAGTTACGCAACCATGACGCTTTTTCAGTGGCCACTTTAATTTATGCACGTTTACGACGGGTTTCCGGTCGGGTAATTGATGCAATTTATCTGGCAGAGAACCTGGATTATGCCCGGCATGTGATTCAACTGGCAGAGCAGACCCAAGACCCAGATTTGAATCATCTGATCCAGCGCCTGAAAATGGTACTGGAGATTTCGGAAACAGCACAAGATTCACCAACAGAATCTGCACACCCAAGCCAGCAGGAAGGGCTGATCTCGGTCGAACCGGATGAAGACGATATCTATCGTGCACAGGTGTCACATCGTTATATTGGTGCACTGCGTTAAACCTGAGATGGGTGTGAATGCTCCAGACTGAAGCGCCCGTTGGTTTTGTACTTAAAATCAGCAAGATGCAAATTAGGTTAAATTATCTTATTGAAAAAATACAAAGGAATCTGATTTTTTATTTTTATTGTTCAGATGCTTTTTGTACAAGTAGCAGCATGGCCAACTATAAAAATTCGCCAATCTCTGTATAATATGTTGACTTAACGCATAAGGAATCTCTCATGCACTTGGCGGCATTGCATACACCGAGCCAGATTCAACTCAATAAAGAAGGTAATCTAAAACACTTCTTGACCATCGAAGGTCTTTCTAAAGAAACCCTGACAAAAATATTGGACACTGCACAGTCCTTTTTTAATGACCAAAATCAGCTGATCACCAATAATTTGCTCGAAGGCAAAACGGTGATGAACCTGTTCTTCGAAAATTCAACCCGTACCCGCACCACCTTTGAAGCCGCTGCCAAGCGCCTTTCTGCCAACGTTCTCAATATTGATATTGCCCGTTCGAGTACTTCCAAAGGTGAAACCCTGCGTGACACGTTATGGAATCTGGAAGCTATGGCGGCCGATATTTTCGTGGTGCGTCATTCATCTTCAGGGGCAGCGCATTTTATTGCCAAGGATGTCTGTCCAACAGTGGCAATTATTAATGCCGGTGATGGCCGTCATGCGCATCCGACTCAAGCGATGCTGGACATGCTGACCATTCGCCGCGAAACCAATAAAAAATTCGAAGAAATGTCGATTGCCATTATTGGCGATATCAAGCATTCACGTGTCGCGCGTTCAGATGTGGCTGCCTTGCAAACTTTAGGTTGCCAGGATATCCGGGTGATTGCACCGAATACCTTGCTGCCATTAGGCTTTGAAGAATATGGCGATGGTGTTCGTCTATTTAACAATATGGAAGACGGCATCAAAGACTGCGACGTGATCATTACCTTACGTATTCAAAACGAGCGGATTGATTCTCCGGCACTGGCCTCGCAAGCTGAGTTCTACAAAATGTATGGCTTGAATAAAGAACGTCTTGCCATGGCCAAACCGGATTGTATCGTGATGCATCCGGGACCAATGAACCGCGGCGTTGAAATCGATTCGAGTATTGCGGACGGTCCGCAATCTGTGATTTTAAAGCAGGTGACCAATGGCATTGCAGTGCGTATGGCGGTGTTGGCTTTATCGATGCAAGGCCAATTGCAAGAACAAGGTTTGATTGAAGCGATTGCGGGTTAAGGAATAAGTCATGACTATTGTAAAAATTGAAAATGTCCGTGTTCTTGATCCGATCCAAAACACTAATTCTATCCAGACCGTGTATCTGGAAAATGGAAAATTCGTTGCAGAAACAGTAGATGTCTCTGAAACGATTGATGGTCAAGGCAAATGGTTGATGCCCACCATGGTTGACCTGTGTGCGCGTTTACGTGAACCAGGTCAACAGCAACACGGTACGCTTAAGTCTGAAGGGAAAGCGGCTCGGGAAAATGGCATTTTGCACGTATTTACGCCACCCGATTCAAAGCCAATCGTACAAGATAATGGCGCACTGATTCACGGCCTGGTTGAAAAAGCCATGCTGGATGGTGGGATCTATCTTCAAGTGATTGGTGCACAAACCCAAGGCTTAAATGGTCAACAACCGGCAAATATGGCAGGCTTGAAAAAGGGCGGTTGTACTGCCGTTTCCAATGCCAGTGCGCCGTTTGCCAATGATGACGTAGTCCTGCGTACACTTGAATATGCTGCAGGTTTAGACCTGACAGTGGTGTTCTATGCGGAAGAACCACAAATTGCCAAAGATGGCTGTGTGCATGAAGGTTTTATTGCTTCACGTCAGGGCTTGCCGATGATTCCGGCATTGGCTGAAACTGTGGCGATTGCCAAATATCTGTTGATGATTGAAGCCACCAAAGTACGAGCACACTTCGGTCTGTTGTCTTGCGGTGCTTCGGTTGAATTGATCCGTATTGCCAAGGAAAAAGGCTTACCAGTGACCTGTGATGTGGCAATGCATCAGTTACATCTGACCGATCATTTGATTGATGGATTTAACTCACTGGCACATGTACGTCCGCCACTTCGTTCTGAGCAGGATAAAGAATTATTGCGCCAAGGTGTGAAATCAGGCGTGATTGATGCGATTTGTACTCATCATGAACCGCTAAGCAGCTCTGCGAAAATGGCGCCGTTTGCTGAAACGCAGCCAGGATTCACTGCTTTTGATACCTATGTGCCTTTTGGTCTGCAACTGATTCGTGAGGGATTGTTGACTCCACTGGAATGGGTGGAAAAAGTGACCTTAGCTCCGGCACGTGTTGCACAAATGGCAGATCGATGGATAAATGAATCGGGCTGGGTGCTGCTAGATCCGGAACTGGAATGGACCCTGAATAAAGAAAACATCGTGTCACAAGGTAAAAATACCCCGCTAATTAATCAAAAAGTGCTGGGTAAAGTGGTTCAAACTTTTGCTGCTTAAGTGATCCCAATTTTATAAAAGTCAGCTTCGGCTGGCTTTTTTTATTTTTTAAATTTTGTGTTGGTAAAATGAGTACTCAACAAAAATAGTGAAACTTTATGATATTCATACAATTATTTACATTTTCAAAAAATGGGGATCGTTACACTGATTAAATATTAAACATTAGAAAAATCAAAAGAATGGTGACGATTATGAATATAGACTTTATAGAACGCTTAAAAAGCGATGTTACGGCGATTGTGCTTCAAGGTGAAACCGAGCATTTATTTGCCAAAGATCAAGCTTTGGCTCAATTCTATCCCATCTTTTTAAGTATATTGCGTGCACGTCCCGCCTGGATTGAGAATCTTGGTCAGCAACTCAATCCAAAAATCCATGAATTATTCAATGCAAACCCGGCATTAAAGCAGCAATTTCTGGATCATCTTGACCGGAGCGCGCCGCAAGAAGAACTAGAACATACCCTGAATCGGTCAATTGTACCGACCATGAATTTTTTACAGACCGAAGCAGGTGCTTCAAGTCCGGAAGCGATTAGCCATTTGCTCGAAACTCATGCTGATTCGATTCAGCGCGCATTACCCGTTTGGGCTGGCCCTATTCTGGCAGCGCTTGGAGTTTCACCCTTGGCAGGGCAGAATTTAAATCAGGAACCTGTATTGGCGGAGCAGACTATCATTGTTCAGGAAGAGAGAAAAACCGGCTTTTTATGGCCGTTTATTATTTTTCTGATCCTGGCGGGTTTGATCCTGTTTTTGGTTCGTAGCTGCATGCAGGATGAGGTTGAAGATTCAAATACCCAGGCGACGAGCGAAGTTGCCGCAGCTCAGCCTGCATCCTTGCGATTAAGTACCGGCAGTAATGGCGAAATTGTCAGTTGCCAATTACAGCTGAATAATCCACAGTATATGGAAATTCTACAAAATGAGATCAAACAGATCTTTAATTATAATATTGGTTGTGGTGCGCTGAGCAGTGAGGTTTATCATTCAGAATTCACCGATCAAGATACTATTCCGACTGTGTTGAGAACAATCCAAGGAATGCCAAATGTATCACTGGACTGGATTGGCAATCAGGTTTCGGTGCGTGCAGCAACCAATGTAGAAGCCGAACGTCTGGCAGCACAAATTCGTAGTCTGGCCAAGAATGTCACGGTGGTTACCCAACAGCCGCTCAACAGAAGTGACGTGATTAATACGGCCAATAGCGAAGCAGAACAAGCTTTGGCCAGTATCAAGACCGATAATGTTAAAGCGCTGGATGTGGCGACTGCACTGAATTTACAGATCATTAATTTTGATACGGCATCGACTGAAGTTCCCGAGGTCAATAAATTGGTGCTGGATCAGGCTGCTGCATTATTGCAACGAGCACCGCATGTCATTCTGAAGGTTACAGGACATGCCGATGCTCAGGGTAGTGAAGCAGAAAATAAGGTGCTGTCTGTGCAACGAGCTCAAGCGATTACCAGTTATCTCGTTGGAAAAGGGGTCAATCCTGCACAGTTACAGGCAGTTGGCATGGGAGAGGATCAGCCGGTTGAACCCAATGCCACACCTGCCGGACAGTTTCAGAATCGTCGCGTGACCTTTGAGGTCGTGAATACCGAAACGGGAATTGTACGTGAAGTAGATGATGAAGGTGTAGTTGAGAAGACAGGAAATTAAGAGAGCGGCCTAAATAAAAAAGGACGAATTTTCGTCCTTTTTTAATGGATGATAAAAGCGCATTTAAGCAGCTATTTTTTGTAAAGCTACCCCAGTGACTTTTTGAATCTCTTCAAAACTTACCTCTGGTGCCAGTTCAACCAGTCGAATTCCATCAGGGCTAACATCCAGTACACCGAGGTCGGTAATAATCCGGTTCACCACAGCCTGGCCGGTAAGGGGCAGGCTACATTGCGGTACAATCTTCGGTGTACCGTCTTTGGCGCAGTGTTCCATCAAGACCACGACCTTTTGTACACCCGCGACCAGGTCCATGGCACCGCCCATGCCTTTGACCTTTTTACCAGGAATCATCCAGTTGGCCAGATCACCAGTTTCAGACACTTCCATAGCACCCAGAATGGCAATATTGACATGACCGCCACGGATCATGGCAAAGGAGTCGGCACTTGAGAAAAATGAAGCACCTTTACGCGCGGTAACCGTCTGTTTGCCGGCATTGATCAGGTCGGCATCGACAGTCTCCGCAGTTGGAAATTCGCCAATCCCCAGCAGGCCATTTTCAGACTGCAGCCAGACATTGATATTTTCCGGAATATAATTTGCGACTAGAGTCGGCAAGCCAATTCCTAAATTGACATAGAAACCATCTTCAAGCTCTTGTGCCGCGCGCTGCGCCATTTCATTACGTGTCCAAGCCATGATCAAGCCTCCGCCTTTAAAGTCATCTGTTCAATACGTTTTTCGGGTTGAGTATTTAAGATAATCCGGTTCACATAAATGCCGGGTAGATGGATCTCGTCCGGATCTAGCGCACCAATCTCGACAATTTCTTCAACTTCAGCAATGGTGACTTTACCCGCCATGGCACAGACCGGATTAAAGTTCTGGGCGGTTTTACGGAAAATCAGGTTACCGGCTTTATCGGCCTTATAGGCGTTGACTAGCGCGACATCGGCAGTTAAGGATTCTTCCAGAATATAAGACTTGCCATTAAATTCACGGACATCCTTACCTTCAGCGATCACGGTTCCGACACCCGTGGCCGTATAAAAAGCCGGAATACCGGCACCGCCAGCACGTAATTTTTCTGCCAGTGTACCCTGTGGGGTCAGTTCAACTTCCAGTTCACCGTTTAAATATTGACGTTCAAACTCCTTGTTTTCACCCACATAAGATGAAATCATTTTTTTAATCTGTTTGGTTTCCAGCAGAAGTCCGAGACCGAAGCCGTCTACGCCGGCATTGTTGGAAATACAGGTGAGTTGCTTAGCACCTGTTTCTTTTAAAGCTGCGATCAAAGCTTCCGGAATACCGCATAAACCAAAACCACCAACGGCCAGGGTATGACCATCTTGCACCACATCCTTTAAGGCGGATTGAGCGCTGTCATAAACCTTGTTTGACATCTTGTCACCTCTATTATTGTTGTAGCAGACTTCAATCTGCTGCTTATATCCTTATGGCTTGCTTGAGAGCATTTTGCTCAAGCAAGCTTATTTTCAAGCACAGGCTTTTTGCCAATAGGCATTGGCATAATTGGATGGATTGTTGCGCTGTAAAACTTCACTGATATTACGACTGGCCTGCATCAGGGCATCCAACTGAATTCCGGTTTCAAAGCCCATATTCGAGAGCAGGTAATACAGGTCTTCAGTTGAAACATTGCCTGAAGCGCCTTTGGCATAAGGGCAGCCACCTAGGCCAGCAATGGATGAATCAAATACGCGAATGCCTTGCAGTAAAGACTGGTAAATATTCGCGATGGCCATGCCATAGGTATTATGAAAATGACCTGCCAGAACCTTGGCATCAAGTTCAGCCAGACAGGCCTCCCAGACATTTTTCACCCGGTCCGGAGTGGCCGTGCCAATGGTTTCACCCAATGACACTTCATAGCAGCCCATCTCCAGCAAACGCTGAGTGACTTTGACCACCTGTTTCGGATCAATCGTACCTTCATAAGGACAGTCCACCATACAGGACACATAACCACGCACCTTGATGTCATTGGCTTTGGCGGCTGACATCACATCGGTAAACTTCTCGAAGCTTTCATCAATCGAACAGTTGATGTTCTTGCGGGTAAAACTTTCAGAAGCAGCGGTAAATACCGCCACTTCCTTGCAACCTACAGCCAGTGCCGATTCAAATCCTTTCATGTTTGGGGTTAACAAACTGAACTGAATATTAGGATCTTTGGGTAGGCTGGCAAAGAGCACATCACTGTCTGCCATTTGCGGTACCCATTTGGCTGAAACGCAGGAGCCGACTTCGATTGACTGCAGACCGGTTTTCATCAGATCCAGAATCAGGTTTTTCCGGTCATCCAATGTCAAAGGTGTTTTTTCATTTTGCAGGCCATCGCGTGGCCCGACTTCTACGATTTTGACAAAATCCGTCATGCCACTTCCTCCGCCAGTGGCTGGAACTCGACCAGTTCATCACCGGCCTTGACTTGGTCACCTTTCTGGAAATATGAACTTACGATGATGCCGTCATGCGGTGCACGAATTGAATATTCGATCTTCATGGCTTCCAGCGTCATCAGCACATCATCTTTTTTGACTTTGTCATTGGCTACCACGAGCACCTGGGTAATGACACCTGGCATTGGCGCGATCAGGTTATTTTCCGTGCCTTGTTCATCCTGATTATTAAAATCAGACTTCAGGTAACTGAACTTATAGCTTTGACCATTCTGGAACAGGGTAATGCCTTGCTCAGTCTGGCTAAAAGCCAGTTTTTGCTGTTTACCTGCCAGTTGCAGTGCTAAAGTATGGGCATCGACGAGCTGACCTTGAATTTGAATCTGCTGACCGTTATAGCTGGCGACAAAGCCTTGATCCTGAGTGCGGAACTGAACTTTCAGTTTAATGTCATTGCGTTGTAATTGCACTGTATGGCTATTTTGCTGGTTCAGGCGCCAGAATGCTTGCTGCTGCCATACCGGATTGCTTGGAACGGGATTCTGTGCTTGACGTGCCAGTAGCTCAATCAGTGCGGCACTGACCACCAGTTCGGCACTGAGATTCGCAGAAGGTTTGAGCAGAAATTCTTCTTCACGCTGAATCAGGCCAGTATCTAAATGTGCATTTTTAAACGAGTCACACAGCACCAGGCGATCCAGAAAAGCGATATTATTACCCAGACCATCGACATGGAACTGACCCAGTGCATGGTGCATCTGGGTTAGGGCTGCTTCACGGTTTTTGCCCCAGACAATCAGTTTGGCAATCATCGGATCATAATAGGTGCTGATTTCATCGCCTTCGACAATACCACTATCCACACGTACACAGTCACTTTGCTCCGGATAATGCAAGTAGCTGATTTGACCAATCGCAGGAATAAAGCCTTTTTCCGGTTCTTCGGCATAAACACGGGCTTCGAGTGCATGTCCATGAATCTGCAATTCATACTGCTGCTTCGGTAAAGGTTCACCAAAGGCCACACGCAATTGCCATTCCACCAGATCCTGTCCGGTAATCATTTCAGTGACGGGATGTTCAACCTGAAGACGGGTATTCATTTCCATGAAGTAAGCTGTGCCGTCTTGCTCCACGATAAACTCGACTGTACCGGCCCCAATATAATTTACTGCACGCGCAGCATCAATCGCAGCCTGACGCATCGCCTCAAGTTTGTCTTCCGGCATTTTCGGTGCAGGCGCTTCTTCCAGCACTTTCTGGTGGCGACGCTGTACCGAGCAATCACGTTCGAACAGATGCACATAATTGCCGTGGGTATCACCAAACACCTGCACTTCAATATGACGTGGCTGAATCACATAGCGTTCAATCAGAACGTCTTCATTGCCAAAACTTGAACGTGCTTCACTCTTACATGAAGCAAGCGAGCCTAAGAAGTCTTCACTGCGTTCCACCAGACGCATGCCTTTACCGCCACCGCCGGCACTGGCTTTAATCAATACCGGATAGCCAATATTGTCCGCCTGCTGTTTCAGGAAATCGGCATCCTGATTGGTACCATGATAGCCGGGGGTTAAAGGCACACCGGCTTTTTCCATCAGGGCTTTAGAGGTGGCTTTCAGACCCATTGCCAGAATGGCATCGACTGGCGGACCAATAAATACAATATTATTGTCCTGACAGGCCAAGGCAAACTGGTCATTTTCGGACAGGAAACCATAACCGGGGTGAATCGCCTGGGCACCAGTGCTTTTGGCTGCCTGAATAATGCGATCAATCTGCAAATAACTTTGTGCTGCTGGCGATTCACCAATATAGATCGCTTCATCGGCCAGTTTGACATGCTGTGCCTGCGCATCGGCATCGGAATAGACGGCGACAGTGGCGATACCTAATTTCTTCGCTGTACGAATCACACGGCAGGCAATTTCACCACGGTTGGCAATTAAAATCTTTTCAAACATCGTAGGATCCTTCTTGTGGTTATGCCGTGGTCTTGATCCAGGCCGGGCTTTGTTTGTTCAAAAATGCAGTCAGTCCATTTTTCGCCTCATCTCCCTGGCGAATATGGGCAATATGCTGTGCTGTTTTAAGCAATAAATCTTCGGTCAAAACCTGTTGATCAATCAGTTGAATCAACTGTTTTGAAGCGCTCTGTGCAGCAGGACCACCCAGTAAAAGTGCTTCCACAATTTCATCAATTTTGCTGTCGAGCTGTTCTGGTGTAGTAACTTCATGTGCAAGACCAATGCTTTTGGCCTGTTCAGCAGTAATTCGCTCGGCAGTCAGGAAATAACGTGAGGCCTGACGGGCACCAATCGCACGAATCACATAAGGACTAATCGTTGAAGGAGCTAAGCCTAAACGTACTTCTGAAGTGGCAAACTTGGCATCAGTACTGGCAATGCAGATATCACAGGCTGAAGCCAGTCCCATGCCGCCGCCAAAGGCAATACCATGTACCCGGGCAATCGTTGGCTGTTTTAAGGTTGCCAGACTTTGCAGCATTTTTGCCAGTTTGAGCGCATCCGCCTCATTGTCTGCCTGTGATGCCTGACCAGCCTGTTTCATCCAGTTCAGGTCAGCGCCCGCAGAGAAGCTTTTGCCACGACCCGCCAGAATCACCACACGCACATCATCACGGCTATTTAAAGACTGGAAGCAGGCATGTAATTCTTCAATCACTTGGGTATTAAAGGCATTGTGCAGTTCAGCGCGATTAATCCAAACCGTTGCCACCTGATTCTGCTGTTCGAGCTGTAAAAATTGATATGTCATTTTGTCACCTCTTACATACGGAACACGCCGAATTTGGTTGGCTGGATGGGTGCATTCAGGGCCGCAGCCAGACTTAAAGCCAGAACCTCACGTGATTGCGCCGGATCAATCACACCGTCATCCCATAAACGCGAAGACGCATAATAAGGATGGCCTTGGCGTTCGTACTGGTCACGAATCGGCTGTTTAAACTGGTCTTCTTCTTCTGCTGACCAGCTACCACCTTTTTGTTCAATCTGGTCACGTTTTAAGGTCGACAAGACGCTAGATGCCTGTTCACCACCCATCACCGAAATACGCGAGTTTGGCCAGGTCCACATAAAGCGTGGCGAATAGGCGCGACCACACATACCGTAATTGCCAGCACCAAAAGAACCGCCAATCACTAGGGTCAGTTTAGGAACATTGGCATTGGCGACGGCCATCACCAGTTTGGCACCATTTTTGGCAATGCCCTCATTTTCATACTGTCGACCGACCATAAAGCCGGTAATGTTTTGCAGGAAAATCAGTGGAATATTGCGCTGGGTACACAGTTCAATAAAATGTGCGCCTTTTTGGGCAGACTCGGAAAATAGAATGCCATTATTGGCAATAATCCCGACCGGCATTCCATAGAGCTTGGCAAAACCGGTCACTAGGGTAGTGCCGAAACGTGCTTTGAACTCGTCAAAACGTGAGCCGTCGACAATACGCGCTATCACTTCACGGATATCAAAAGGCTTGCGCGCGTCACTCGGCACAATGCCGTACAGTTCCGAACTGTCAAACAGTGGCGCTTCGATTTCATCTGTGGTCTTGTTTGGCTTTTTGTTCAGGTTCGCCACAATATTGCGGGCAATCGCAAGCGCATGTTCATCATTTTCTGCCAGATGATCAGCCACGCCAGACAAACGGGTATGCACATCACCACCACCGAGATCCTCACTCGACACCACTTCACCAGTAGCTGCCTTAACTAGAGGAGGGCCGCCCAGGAAAATCGTGCCCTGATTCCGCACAATAATGGTTTCATCGGACATAGCCGGCACATAAGCACCGCCCGCAGTACAGCTACCCATCACCACTGCAATCTGGGCAATGCCTTGGCTTGACATACGTGCCTGATTGTAGAAAATACGGCCGAAGTGATCGCGGTCTGGAAACACTTCATCCTGTAAAGGCAAATATGCACCACCTGAATCTACCAGATAGATACAGGTCAGATGGTTCTGTTCGGCAATTTCCTGGGCACGTAAATGCTTTTTCACTGTTAATGGATAATAAGTACCGCCTTTCACCGTAGCATCATTGGCGATGATCATGCAGGTCACACCATTAACCTGACCAACACCAGCGACCACACCTGCGGCAGGAACATCATCCTGATACACCTGATAGGCAGCCAGCTGACCAATTTCCAGAAAAGCGGTTCCTGGATCAATCAAGTGATTAATCCGTTCACGTGGTAACAGCTTGCCGCGATCTAAATGTTTTTGGCGGGCAGTTTCGCCGCCACCCAAAGCAATTTTTTCAACTTTCTGTTTTAGGTCATCCACCAGTTGCAGCATGGCAGTCTGGTTGGTTTTAAACTCTTCACTACGTATATTGATTTTGCTCGATAACTGATTCATGACGAACATCCTTGTTTTATTCTAAGTGTTAAGGTTTAGGCTGTTTCGTTGAAAAGTTCACGGCCAATCAGCATGCGGCGGATTTCTGAAGTACCGGCGCCAATTTCATACAGTTTGGCATCACGCCATAAACGGCCGGCAGCAAATTCGTTGATATAACCGTTACCACCTAAAGTCTGAATGGTTTCTCCTGCCATCCAGGTCGCTTTTTCAGCAGCATATAAAATGGCACTGGCAGCATCTTTACGCAGGCTACGGCTATGCTCAGCTTTGTCACATTCAGCACCGACCGCATAAACCAGTGCCTTACAGGCTAGCCAGGTCGAATACATGTCGGCAATTTTGCCTTGCATTAACTGGAATTCGCCCAGCGCCTGACCAAACTGTTTACGGTCATGAATATATGGAATCACGGTATCCATACAGGCATCCATAATCCCCAGTGGGCCAGCACTCAATACAGCACGCTCATAGTCCAGACCACTCATCAAGACCTTGGTGCCATTACCGACGCCGCCCATGACGTTTTCTTTGGGTACTTCGACATTGTCAAAAAACAGCGGATAAGTGTTTGAACCGCGCATACCCAGTTTGTCCAAATGTGTGCCATGACTGAAACCTGGCATATTTTTTTCAACCAGAAAGGCGGTCATGCCTTTGGCGCCGGCCTGCAAATCGGTTTTTGCATAGACCACCAGGACATCGGCATCGCCACCATTGGTGATCCACATTTTTGAACCATTCAACAGGTAGTGATCGCCTTTGTCTTCTGCTTTCAGTTTCATGCTCACCACATCCGAGCCTGCATTCGGTTCAGACATTGCCAAGGCACCGACATATTCACCTGAAATCAGTTTAGGTAGATAACGCTGTTTCTGTTCTTCAGTACCATTTCGCTTAATTTGGTTTACACATAGGTTAGAATGTGCGCCATAGGACAGCCCAATGGATGCAGAAGCACGGGAAATTTCCTGCATGGCAATGATGTGCGCCAGATAACCAAAATTTGAACCGCCATATTCCTCACTGACTGTCAGCCCGAGCAGGCCCATCTCGCCAAATTTTTTCCAAAGGTGAGCAGGGAACTCGTTGTCACAGTCAACCTGTTGAGCAATCGGGGTAATTTCTTTGGCGCAAAATGCGGCCACTGAATCACGAAGCGCTATTAGAGTTTCATCCAAACCGAAATCCAAGCTTTGTAAATTCATTCTTCATCCATCCTGAGGTTATATTTGTTGTGTCCAAAAAAGCATTGTTGTTGTGCTTGTGGTTTTAACATACAACGAAAAAATAAAAAAGTGAATCTATATTCACAAAATGATTTACAATTCATTTTATCTTGTTGAGATTAATTTTATGAGTTATAAAAGATCATCATTGATGCAGGAACGAATGGAACAAAATCGCCTGTCGATTTTGGAATCTGCTCGTGAACTGATTATTCAAGGGGGCTTGAAGGAGGCATCGATTCAGGCGATTGCAGAACGCGCAGGCGTTTCTACAGGGCTGGTCTATCGATATTTCGAAAGCAAAAGCCAGATTTTAATTGAGGTTTTGTCGGCCGCGATTCAGCATGAAGTCGGAATTCTGAACCATATTGCCGAGTCAGATTTATCGCCAAAACTGAAATTGCAAAAATCTGTTACAACTTTTGTCAAGCGTGCCATGAATAGCCCCCAATTGGCGTATTCACTGATGTTCGAACCGGTTGATCCGGAAATGGAACATGAGCGTTTTCGCAGTAAGCAGCTGCTTAAGCAGAGCATTAAGGAAATTCTGGCCGAAGGAAAGGTCAATGGAGAATTCGAATTTGAAGATTTGAATACGGCAGCATTAGGTGTGGTTGGTGCCATGACCTTTGTCGTGATTGAACCTTTAAATCCGTCCCGAAATGTCATGTTTGATCAGAAGTATAAGGATCACTTTGTCAAACAGATTGCCGATTTTTGTGTCAACGCAGTACGTGGGCAGGAGGAAAATTTACAAGCATAAACACACAAAAAACCGGTACACAGACAAGGTCGTCGTGGTCATAAAACAATTAGTAAAGTTGAAAATCAGAATTACAAAGAATCAAGGAGATCGATTCAATGACACAAGTACGGTTAAGCTATGCCTATGGAACCAGCAGCCAGCCTTTATTGGGCATGACGATTGGTGTAAAATTTGATCAGGCTTGCGAGCAGTATGCAGAACGTGATGCGGTAGTGAGTTTGCATCAGAACATACGCCTCAGTTACCGGCAGCTACAGGATCAGGTCAATGCCTTTGCCTGTCAGCTGCTGAAACTGGGTATGCAAAAAGGTGACCGTCTGGCAATCTGGTCGCCGAACTGTGTAGAATGGACCATTACCCAGTTTGCGGCCTTCAAGGCAGGCATTATTCTGGTGAACCTGAATCCGGCCTATAAAAGCAATGAGCTTGAATATGTGCTAAACAAGGTCTCCTGTAAGGGACTGGTGATTGCAGCGCAGTTTAAGACGACGGACTATCAGGAAATTCTGACTAAAATTGCACCTGAGCTGATGCAGACTGAAAGTAAATTCCTCAATGCAGAGCGCTTGCCGCATTTAAAGCATGTGATTAAAATTGATGATCAGCAGCATACCGGTATCCACCGTTTTCAGGATTTACTAAGCTCGCCAAGCGCCCAAGAGCTGGAACAACTGCAACAGATCTCCAGTGAATTGCAGTTCGATGAAACGATTAATATCCAGTTTACTTCGGGCACTACGGGCAATCCGAAAGGCACCATGCTGACCCATAATAATATTTTAAATAACGGGTACTTTGTCGGTGAAGCGATTCATTTAGGTCCAGAAGACCGCGTCTGTATTTCAGTTCCTTTATTTCACTGCTTTGGTATGGTGATGGGTAATCTGGCCTGTATTACGCATGGTTCTGCCATGATCTATCCATCAGCTGTATTTAATCCGCTGGAAACCTTGAAAGCCATTCAGCAGGAAAAATGTACTGCGGCTTATGGTGTGCCAACCATGTTTATCGCCATTCTTGAGCATGAACAGTTTGACGAATTTGACCTGTCCAGTCTGCGTACCGGGATTATGGCGGGTAGTCCATGTCCGCAGGAAATTATGCAGCGCGTGATTGAACGCATGCATATGTCTGAAATCACGATTTGTTATGGCATGACCGAAACTGCGCCAGTGAGTGCACAAAGCTCAACGGCAGACAGTGTCGAGCGACGTGTTAGTACGGTTGGCCGGGTACATCCGCATCTGGAAGTTAAAATTGTCGATGAAAATGGCAAGGTGGTGCCACGCGGTCAATTGGGCGAGCTATGTGTACGCGGTTATTCCGTCATGCTCGGTTACTGGGAAGACCAGGACAAAACTCAGGAAGTGATTGATGCTGCACGCTGGATGCATACCGGTGATATCGCTGAAATGGATGATGAAGGCTTTGTGAAAATCAAGGGTCGAATCAAGGATGTCGTCATTCGTGGCGGAGAAAACCTGTTCCCGAAAGAAATCGAAGATTTCCTTTATACCCATCCTGCCGTTTCAGATGTACAGGTAATCGGTGTGCCAGACCATAAATATGGTGAGGAACTTTGTGCTTGCATCATCCTGCATGAAAATGATCCGTGTACTGAGGAAACTATCCGTCAGTATTGTAAGGAGCATATTTCTCACAATAAAGTGCCACGTTATGTGCGTTTCTTCCAGGAATTTCCAATGACGGCTTCCGGTAAGGCGCAGAAGTTCAAATTGCGTGAATTTATGCGTGAAGAGCTGAACTTGAAAGAGATTGCTTAAATTGTATTGATGCGATTCTTAAATGGGGCAAAGCAGTATTTAATGCATGCATTGCCTCCATTTGTATAACGGTTTCGATATCAATGTTTAGGCTTTTCTTACTTTTGATGGGCCAAAAGTAAGCAAAATCCCTTTATTTTGCTGAAGGGACTTCCATGTCCCTCAGCAAAATGGCGACATCCATGTCGCCGGGTCTATGATCAAATTTCAAGAAAACAGTAAATAAGATCAAGCTACAAGATTTAAATATTCAATCTATCTAAATACCCGCCTGAGTTTTAGATTCGTGCATAGATTTAGAGTAAAAATATGGCAAAAAACTTTCACAGTGAAGTCGTGGTCGCCAGTTATGACGATCATATCCGTAAACTGATTCCCGGTTATGAACTGGTGCATCAGCAGATTGAAGCAATTCTCAGCACTGAACTCCAGGAAACCGCTCATATATTGATAGTGGGCTGCGGGACAGGTTATGAACTGTCTTATTTATTGCAGCGCTATCCAGACTGGACTTTTACCGCAATTGATCCATCATTCGCTATGCTGGAACAGGCCAGAAAAAATCTGAACTCTATAGATCAACAAAGGGTGAAATTCATAGAAAGCACCATTCAGGAGTTGCATCACCCGGATACGTTCGATGCCGCGTTGGCCATTCTGGTAGCACATTTCATTCCAAATTTGGAAAAAGACGGATTTTTTCAGGCTATCCATCAGTGTCTTAAAACCACTGGTCTTGCATTGACCTATGACTTGATGCAACTAGAAGATCAACAAGACATCAAAATTATGCAGAAACTAGCGCAACAGACCGGATTGAGCGTAACGCAAAGCACCAAGATGATTGAACGTTTGGAGCAGGATTTTCACTTGTTATCTGCACAAAATTTTAAAGCGCTTTTAACCAAAGTCGGATTTAAACAGTGCAAGATTTATTGTCAAATCATGAATTATCATGGCTTTTTGCTCAGAAAATAAAGATTAAAGAACTTTTTGTAAACTCTAAAGTTTAAGTGAATATTCAGGGAAGTATTAAAACAATGTCGGCATATTACAGTTTTATTCAGCGCGAACAGCATGCAGATGGTAGTACCACCGCTTATTATAGTTCTAATATTCATGCGCAAGGTGCATGGAATCCGCATGAGCAGCATATGGCGCCAGCCACCGGTATTCTGTGTGTCGAACTGGAACAGTTTCAGCCACGTGCTGACATGCGTATTGGTCGGGTCGGGCTAGATATTTTTGGCCTAATTGCCTTTGGTGAATTTTCAATTACTACGCGCATGATCCGTCCGGGTAAAACCATTGAACTGATTGAAGCCGAAATGTGTGCCAATGGCAAAACCTGTATCGTGGCACGCGCGTGGAGAATGGTGACTTCAGATACCAAGGCCATTGCCGGAGTGGAAGACTTTCCGATTGAAAGTCCAGAATATTTACCAGTTTGGGAGGGTATGCGCTGCTGGCCAGGCGGTTATATCCAGAGTATTGAAACTCGGGCACATGCCGACCATCGTGCAGGCAAGGGGATTGTCTGGCTCAGAAATTCGCTGGACATGGTAGAAGGCCAACCGGCTACAGACTTTAGCCGTTTGCTCGGTATGGTCGATACGGCCAATGGCATCGTGCCACGTCAGGACCCAAATTCCGGTTGGGGATTTCCGAATCTGGACCTGCAGATTCATATGCACCGTCTGCCACAGGGTAAATGGCTGGGACTGGAAGTGGTGCAGCAATATGGTGAAGATGGTATCGGTTTGACCAGCGGGATTCTGCATGATGTTCATGGACCTTTTGGTCGAAGTGAACAGATTCTGACCCTGCGAAAGTTTTAAAGTCTATTCGAAACATCAAGGCCAATTGCCTCAATCTTTATTTATTGGCATGCTGTGCGTAATTTATCAGGAAGAACAGCAGATGCGGATCAGCATGATTGGGGCAGGGCGAGTGGCATATCATCTTGCCCTTGTATTGTCAGCACAACATGAGATCGTACAGATCTACAGTCGAACCCTAGAAAAAGCACAGCAACTGGCTGAGCAATTTAAAGCTCAGGCAATCGCTGAGCCTGAACAGCTGGATCATGAGGTGGATCTGGTCATTATCGCGGTCAGTGATCAGTCGATTGCCAGCGTCATTGAACAGATTCATCCATATCTGCAGCAGAATCTGATCGTACATACCTCTGGCAGTACCCATCTCGATTTACTGAAAAATGTGCATGCGCGTGCAGGCGTATTTTATCCTTTACAGACCTTTAGTCTGGAACGCCAGATTGATTGGCAGCAGACGCCACTGTTTATTGAGGCGATGAATGAGCAGGACCAAATTCTGTTATTAGAACTGGCAAATAGCCTAAGCAATCGCGTTTATACTTATAGTTCTAGTCAACGTCTCAGTTTGCATCTTGCAGCGGTATTTGCCTGTAATTTTGCCAATTATTGTTATGACATGGCCAAGCAGGTAGTGGATGCACAACAGGTCGATTTCAGTTTGCTGTATCCCTTGATACTGGAAACCGCCAATAAAGCCACTCAGAATGATCCTAAACAAATGCAGACCGGTCCAGCGATGCGTGGTGATCAGAATATTTTAAAGATGCATCAGCAGATGTTAGCCAATATGCAGCGGGAAGATTTACAAAATGTCTATCAGTTGTTGAGCCAGCAGATTCTTACGCGTCATCAGAAATGAAGAAGCTGATGATATATCTACGGAACAGGGTTCAAAGGCAAATTTTTCCCATAAAAAAGCGCTGAATAATCAGCGCTTTTTAAATCTTAGATTAAGAAATCTTCTTGAAGATAAAATCATTAATCTTGTGACCTGCTTCAATGCCGCGACGTTCAAACTTGGTTTGTGGACGCCATTCCGGACGAGGGTAGCTGTTGCCTTTACCCGCCAGATTTTCCAGTCGTGGACGTTCTTCTAAGACTTCAAGCATCCATTCTGCATATGGTTCCCAGTCCGTTGCCGCATGGAAAGTACCGCCAAGCTCCAGCTTTTGCTCAACCAGTGGCATACGGTCATGTGAAACAAAGCGGCGTTTAAAGTGACGTTTTTTCTGCCATGGATCAGGGAAGTACAATTGCACAGTATTGATACTATTGTCTGGCATTTCACGCAGCACTTGAATAGCATCGGCATCCAGCACACGTAAGTTCGTTAGGCCTTCAACACCTGCTTCATACACGCACTGGGCAATACCCGGTACATGCACTTCAATCCCGACAAAGTTACGTTCAGGATTAGCTTTGGCCATCAATACCAGTGAACGGCCCATACCAAAACCGATTTCTACAGTCAAAGGACGTTCAGGATGTTCAAAGTGCTCACGCAAATCACCGACTGGATATTCCAAAATTAAGTGACCATATTGTTCAAGCGCAGTACGTTGAGAGGTGTTTAGCGGCATTGAGCGGCGCATAAACGTCACGATTTCACGGTGCTCGCTTAAGTTTTCCAGCTCCACGACTTGCTGGTCTAATTGATCGTTCGACATAACTTTGGCAAATCTAAAAATTCAGAATGCGGTATTTTAAGTCCTGAGCCGAGCAAGTCAAACTTTTCTCGGTATTTCTCCATAAAAATCGGCAAGATCTTCCAGATAAAATAAAAGAGCCAATTGAAGCTCTTTTATTAATCACCGTTCATCAGCTACTAAAACGGTCAATCAGTGTACTGCTGGCTTCATTTAAACCGATTATCCTTACATCTATACCTTGGGCTTTAAACTTCTGAATCACGTTATTCAGCATATTTACCGAAGTCACGTCCCAGATATGCGCGTGGGTTAGATCCAGTTCGACATGCTCAAGCTTCTCTTTAAAATCAAAGAACTGATAGAATTTTTCTGTACTGCTAAAGAAAATCTGTCCGGAAATAACATAGCTACGTGAATTGGCTGCATTTAAATACGTATAGACATGTACGGTTCTTTCCACTTTATTAATAAAAAACAGGGCAGAGAGCAATACGCCCACAAATACACCAAGTGCTAGATTATGAGTGGCAAGCACGACAATAATCACGGCAATCATCACGGTATTAAATTCCAGTGGATGCTTGCTAAATTGTTTGATCGCTCCCCATTGAAAGGTAGTAAATGCCACCATAATCATGATGGCAACCAGCGCTGCCATTGGGATATAAGCCAGCCAGTCTTTCAAAAAAACCACGAGACAGAGCAGAAATACCCCAGCCACCAGAGTGGATAAACGGGTACGCGCCCCTGAAGACACATTGATAATTGACTGGCCGATCATGGCACAACCGGCCATCCCGCCCATAAAGCCGCTGACAATATTGGCCATACCCTGACCACGACATTCCTGATGCCGGTCACCTTCAGTTCCAGTCACTTCATCAATGACCGTAGTGGTCATCATGCTTTCCAGCAAACCGACAGTCGCCAAGGTAAAGGAATAAGGCAGGATAATTTGCAAGGTTTCCAGATTGAGTGGAATTTCTGGAATCAGGAATACCGGCAAAGTATCCGGGAATTGTCCCAGATCGCTCACGGTACGCATATCTGCACCCAACAACAGCGCCAGCCCGCTTAAAACGATAATACAGATCAAAGGTGAGGGAATGGCTTTACCGATTTTAGGGATATACGGAAACAGATAAATAAGTGCCAGACCAATCGCAATAAACAGATAACCGGTGCTATCCATCCGGTTAATTTCCGGGATTTGTGCCACAAATATCAGGATCGCCAAGGCATTTAAAAATCCATAGACCACAGCCTGAGATACAAAGCGCATTAATTTAGCGACTTTAAAATAACCGGCAATGACCTGAATGATACCGGTCAGAATTGTGGCAGCCAACAGATATTGCAGACCATGTTCTTTTACCAAGGTAATCATCAAAAGCGCCATAGCACCTGTAGCTGCGGAGATCATGGCAGGACGACCACCAAAAAAGGCAATGGATACCGCAATACAGAAAGAGGCATACAAACCGACTTGCGGATCAACACCGGCAATGGCAGAGAAGGCGATTGATTCAGGAATCAGGGCAAGTCCCACCACCAGACCT
Source organism: Acinetobacter lwoffii (assembly GCF_002321025.1). GTDB lineage: Bacteria > Pseudomonadota > Gammaproteobacteria > Pseudomonadales > Moraxellaceae > Acinetobacter > Acinetobacter lwoffii_Y. Next base: position 30,889 of record NZ_DCLL01000024.1, on the reverse strand, counting down.
GCCAGTACATCTGTCCGGATATTGGAAAACCATTCTTCTTTTTTCAGGCTAATCACGAAATATCATCTAAATTTGGAAAACCTGTGTATGTTAAACAGATAGAGATAAAAATCTACACAAGATTGACTTGCAAAAGCCCGGAATATCCTGAATATTGAATGAGTAACTGCCCTGAAATGACAGTTACGCTTTTTTGCAATTTACAGGTTTGATCACTTGAAAGTTTGTCAGAAGCGATTTAAAACATTGAGAAGTGTATAACAAGGATCAGAAATGAAGCTTTACTATTCGCCGGGTGCATGCTCACTGGCAGCTCATATTATTTTAAATGAAATTAATGTCGATTTTGATTTGGAACGTGTTGATTTAAAAACACATAAAACAGAAAAAGGTACGGATTATTACGAGGTTAATCCTAAAGGCTATGTACCAGCGTTAGAAATTAACCCTGGTCTGATCCTGACAGAAAATGTAGCCATTTTACCTTTTCTAGCTCAACACGATCCAAAACAAGATCTAATTCCACCATCGGGCATGGGACGTGCCAAAGTGCTGGAATGGTTAGGTTATCTGAACTCTGAACTACATGATGCCTATGCGGTGTTCTTCGGTGGCAAGTTATCCGATGATGAAAAGAAAAAAGCCTATGCAGAGATTGATCGTCTATTGAGTTATATCGATAAAGCTATCGGTGAATCGGACAATGATTATCTGGTGGATGATAACTTTGGCCCTGCGGATGCTTATCTGTTTGTCTTGACCAACTGGTCGAACCAGATTGAGCATGATCTGAGTCCATATAAAAATATTATTCATATCCGTAATAAGGTGGCAGAACGTCAGTCTGTACAGATTGCCATGCGTGATGAAGGTCTGATTCCTTAATTACTGGAAAAAATAAAGGACTCAATTGAGTCCTTTATTTTTGTTGATGAAAATTTATTTAAAGAAATAGCCGGTTTCCGGCGAGCTGGCATTGGCCATACGCTTGCGCGGCATACGGCCTGCAAGAAAAGCTTCTCGGCCTGCTTCAACGGCTTTTTTCATCGCAGATGCCATCAAGACCGGATTTTGCGCTGCCGCAATCGCTGTATTCATGAGTATGCCGTCACAGCCCAGTTCCATCGCAATCGCAGCATCACTGGCTGTACCGACACCGGCATCGACCAGAACCGGGACTTTGGCATTTTCCTTGATGATTGACAGGGTGTGTGGATTCAGAATGCCCAGACCAGAACCAATCAGGCTACCCAGTGGCATAATCGCGACACAGCCCATGCTTTCCAGCTCTTGCGCCACGATCGGATCATCCGAGGTATAAACCATGATCTCAAAGCCATCGTCAATCAAGGTGCGAGCGGCTTTCAATGTTTCAGTCACGTTTGGATAAAGCGTTTTTTCATCACCTAAAACTTCAAGTTTGACCAGATTGTGGCCATCGAGCAACTCACGCGCCAGCATACAGGTGCGGACGGCACTATTGGCATCGAAGCAACCTGCAGTATTCGGCAAAATGGTATATTTTTCCGGAGGAATGACTGATAGCAGATTCGGCTGGTCAGGATCTTGGCCAATATTGACACGGCGAATAGCGACAGTGACAATCTCTGCACCACTGGTTTCAATAGCCTGCTGAGTTTGATTTAAATCTTTGTATTTGCCTGTGCCTACCAAAAGGCGTGACTGGAATTGGTGTGAACCAATCTGTAATAAATCTTGCATAATTGTCCCGAGTATTAGCCGCCACCGACTGCGTGAATAATTTCGATTTTGTCTGTATCGCAAATCGGCGTATCGCCCAATCTGCTTTTAGGAATAATCATTTCGTTGACTTCAACTGCAAAACGCTTACCCTCAAGCGCCATACTCTGAATCAGTTCCAGCAGATTCTTGCAGTGAGTTTCGTGTTGTTCGCCATTGATGTAAATCATCATTCTAGCAACCCTCCATGATTAAGTGTTGTTCAGACTTATCTGGCGTATTTTAAAGCATTCCAGGCCAGAATTAACCATCCGGCAATCATTAAAGCGCCGCCAATAGGTGTAATCACCCCTAAACCGCGGGGTAATCCTAAGGCCATGATATACAGTGAGCCAGAAAACAGTAAAATACCAACCTGAATCAGTCCGAAGCTCCACTGAATCGGTAGTGCAGGAATGACTTTCGCGAGCAGAGAAAGAATCAGTAGTCCTAAGGCATGATAGAAAAAATAATCTGTTGCCGTTTGCCACCAGCCGAGCTGTGCTTCAGTTGCTCGCGCTTTTAAACCATGTGCACCAAAAGCACCGAGCATAACTGCAAATGCCAAATTAAGTGCTGAAATCGCAATCCACATTTGAATTGATCTTCCTGATAAAGTTTGCGCTCAACCTTAGCATAAATTCAAAATGCGGACATAAAAAAGCCTTCCTGAAGGAAGACTTTTTAAAAATAAATCAATAACAGAATTTGGTGTTAATTGGATGACATTGCTACTTTAATTTTTTCCATGGCATTTTTTTCCAGCTGACGAATACGTTCCGCAGAAACATTATATTCGGCTGCAAGCTCGTGCAGGGTCGATTTCTCGTCGTCTAACCAACGGCGTTGCAGAATATTCCGTGAACGATCATCTAGCTGATCCATGGCTTCGTGCAGGGCAGAGGTGCTTTGCTCCTCATAGTCTTCATTTTCAATCAGACGGGCCGGGTCATAACGGTTATCTTCAAGATATAAAGCGGGTGCCACATGGGTGGAACCTTCATCATCGTCATCGCTTGATGCATCAAAAGCCGCATCATACGCCGTCAGACGGCCTTCCATTTCCAATACTTGTTCTGGTGTGACATTTAAGTCATTGGCAATCGACTGTGCTTCTGCGAGCGTCAACTTTTTCGATGATTTCTTCAGGCTGCGCAGATTAAAGAACAGTTTACGTTGCGCTTTAGTGGTGGCGATTTTCACAATACGCCAGTTACGGATCACGTATTCGTGAATTTCCGCCTTGATCCAGTGCACGGCAAATGACACCAAACGTACGCCCATATTCGGGTCGAAACGTTTTACAGCTTTCATCAGGCCCAGGTTACCTTCCTGAATCAGGTCGCCTTGTGGCAAACCATACCCTGCATAACTACGCGCAATATGTACTACAAAACGCAAGTGCGACATGACCAGCATTTTCGCTGCATCTAAATCTTGGTCATAGTAATAGCGTTCAGCCAACTCTTTTTCTTGTTCGGCCGTTAAAATCGGAATCTGATTGACAGTGCTGATATAAGCACCGAGGTTGACACCTGGCGCCGATAATGACAGGGGCATCAACTGATTGCGGCTGTCACTCATGTGTTCTCCTTGAAGTGCGGGATAACCCTAAACTAGGTTTTATCTTAATCCAATCTCTCCGCAAATAATGGATATTTGGGTAGAGAAATGTAAAAAAGTATACGAAAGTGAAGACAAACAGTTTAATTGAAAATTTTTAAGATTCAATTAAGTAGTGAAACTCTGTATCAGAAATTTTTTTAAATTCAAGCTTGAGCTGATGCAGTTGACAATAGCGGCTGACATCCGTCTGGCTATTGGGATCAGATGATTTCAGCAGGAATGTTTTCTGATTTCCGGCCTTTAGTGCGCGCTTTAACATTAATAGCGGCATCGGGCACGGTTTTCCCATAGCGTCTATAAGGCTGAATTGCGCTGGATATTCGGACATTGCGGTTTTATTTAGATAGCAGAAAAGGCTATAAATAGTAGCAAATATGATGCCAGAACCAAACTGGTTTCAGAAAAAGAAGATCTAAATGACTTTATAAAGTCTTTTGACAATTTTCATGAAAAAAATAACTAAATCAAACAGAACATGCTAAAAAAAATCTATTAATTGTGATAAACCCATGTTAAGCTCGTTGCGTATTTGGGACTTTGAATAAACAAAGTGATTGTTTTTCACCCTATTACATAAATGGATGTAACCGGGATTTTGTTGATAGTTTTACAGAATGATTACAAGCTTAAAAATAATATTTTCAAACTTGTTTGCTCTGCTGTTTGCAACACCGGGTGGTCCTTCTTTTAGTTTCAATGAGGATTAACTTATGACAGCTGCTCGCGAACAAGGCGTAGTTAAGTGGTTTAACGATACTAAAGGCTTCGGCTTTATTCAACGTAACGGCGGTGATGACGTATTTGTTCATTTCCGTGCTATCCAAGGTGACGGTCACCGTTCACTTCGTGACGGCCAACGTGTTGAATTCAGTGTTGTTAAAGGCCAAAAAGGCTTTCAAGCTGAAGAAGTTCAACCATTAGACTAATCTTCGGATTAAGCTAAAAAGAAAACGCTCCAATATAACTTGGGGCGTTTTTTGTTTATACTATCCCTATCTTAGTGATTACCCAATTAGAGCACCGCTTTATGTCATCTGGTTTTGAAACCTTAAATTTACATCCCAATCTAAAAAAAGCGATTGATGCTTTAGGCTTTACCACCATGACGCCTATCCAGCAGAAGGTTTTGAAATTCACGCTGGCAGGACATGATGCCATTGGCCGTGCACAGACAGGTACAGGCAAAACTGCTGCCTTTTTAATTAGTATCATGAATGATCTCTTAAATAATCCGATTCAGGAACAACGCTATCGTGGTGAGCCACGTGCGCTGATTTTGGCACCGACCCGTGAACTGGCGTTACAGATCGAAAGCGATGCACAGGATCTGGCGAAATATGCTGGTCTCAATGTGGTGACCTTGCTGGGTGGTGTGGATTTTGACAAGCAAAAGAACCAGCTTAATAAAGCGCCTGTCGATATTATGGTGGCTACACCGGGTCGTTTGATCGATTTTGTAGAACAGAAAGAAGTCTGGCTGGATCAGATTGAATTTTTGGTCATTGATGAAGCCGACCGCTTACTAGATATGGGCTTTATTCCTTCAGTAAAGCGCATTGTGCGTTTCTCGCCGCGTAAAGAACAACGTCAGACTTTAATGTTCTCTGCAACTTTCAGCTACGATGTGCTGAATCTTGCACAACAATGGTTATTTGAACCGGTCACAGTTGAAATTGAACCGGAAAAGAAAACCAATGCCGATGTCGAGCAACGGGTTTATATGGTCGCCAAGGCGGACAAATATAAATTGTTGCAAGAAATCTTGCGTGATGAGCCGATTGAAAAAGTCATGATTTTTGCCAACCGTCGTGATCAGGTGCGCAAACTTTATGACCATTTAAAACGTGATGGCTATAAAGTAGTGATGCTGTCTGGCGAGATTGCTCAGGACAAACGCCTTAAAATGCTGGATCAGTTCAAAAATGGTAAACATAACATCATGATTGCAACGGATGTGGCAGGTCGTGGCATCCATGTTGATGGTGTATCGCATGTGGTGAACTTCACCTTGCCGGAACAGTCGGATGATTATGTGCATCGTATTGGCCGTACCGGTCGTGCGGGAACCAGTGGTGTGAGTATCAGTTTCCTTGCAGAAGATGATGCGTTCTATCTGCCCGAAATTGAAAAAGCCATTGGGCAAAAATTGCCTTTGACCCGCCTGGAAGGTTATTGTTAATCCAGATCATAGAAAAACCGCTCTTGAAGAGCGGTTTTTTATTGCGCTATGGTTTGGCTTATTTGGCCTGACAGCGGAATGTAAGCACCGTCTGATAGTCGTCATTCTGGTTTAAACCAGTATTGGTACCTGCGATATTGCCAAGGACAGTAGCTGCTGCCTGAATCATCTGACCTGTTTGTTCATCGACCACGCCTTTTAAAGCGCCGTTATAAGCTGTCTTTTCATCTACAATAATTGGGGTTGATCGAGAGCCACAGGCTTTATTGGCCGCAGTAATCGCGTTGTTTTTCGAAGTCAGTTGATTTTTACCTAATCCGGTCACTTCATACTGGTTATTTTCCTTTTGCACTGCCAATGCAGTCGGGTTTGAGGCACAAGCAGTAAGCAGTAATGCGGAAATAGCTAATCCGCTGAAAGCGATTGTTTTTTTCATCATGAAATCTCAAGTAAATACGATGCTGAATATTTCAACACAGCAAGCAGCGCAGATTTTGTAGCTGTTGTATAGGTTTGGCAATTTTTGGTATAGCTCTATGTGAGTTAGGTGAAAAATAGAGCAGCACAGGATTGAAAAACCAAGCAACTTTATCTTCAAATTGTGATGAGCGTGCTGAATCGCTATGAAGTTTCTAGCGTATTTTTCTTTGAATATGCTAATCTTGAGTATGGTTTTTTAAGTGTAGATATACAAGGCAATGACGGAATCTGCGATTGACATCGTTCATCAAAATATTCACCAACGGCAATCGATTGGTCATCTGCTGGCACCGGCACCCAATGCAGAACAACTGGAAAGAGCCTTTCAAGCGGCATTAACTGCACCCGATCATCATCGGCTCAAGCCGACCACATTTGTGGTGGTTCCAGATAATCAGCGTGAAGCTTTTGGAGAGTTGCTGTCGCAGGCGCTCGTCGATTTGGGTGAAACTGAAACAGCGCAGATTGAGCGTGTTAAAAATCATCCATTTCGTGCGCCTTTATTGGTACTTGCCTTAACGCGTTTGCAGGATCATCCTAAAGTTCCTCATTTTGAGCAAATCCTTAGTTCAGGCGCAGCCATTCAAAATTTTCTGTTGTCACTTCAGGTTCAGGGTTTCTCGACCATGTGGCGCAGTGGGGCTGTAGTCGAGTCTGGTCTGTTTAAGCAGGCATTGGGAATTTCAAAAGATGATCTGGTTTCGGGGATTATTTATATTGGCACTGCAGCAAAAGCAATTCCAGCACGCGCAGAGGTTCGAACCAGTGATTTTGTAAGTTATTGGAACCAGAACAGCTAGTTGGCATGGTATAACAGGATATTAAAAAATAAGATGTCAGAATTAAATTTCTCAAAACTGGTAGAACCGGTTGCAGTTGATCATAAGACAGCTTTAAGAGTCACAGTATTGGGTGGGGGCAGCTTTGGTACTGCAATGGCCAATACTGCAGTGCGTAATGGTTGCAATACCATGATCTGGATTCGTGACGAAGCAGTTGCGGCAGATATTAATGCCACGCATATTAATAAACGCTATTTGCCAGATTTTAAGTTAGAAGAAAATCTGCTGGCGGTGTCAGACCTGGAACAGGCTGTGCGTGATCGAGATATTATTTTAGTCGCTATTCCGAGTCATTCTTTCCGGGATGTCTTGCAGCAAATCAAACCTTTTATCACGTCGCAAGCCGTGATCTCGCTGACCAAGGGTATTGAAGCCAAAACCTTTAGTTTCATGAGCGATATTATTCGCGAAGTGTTGCCTGAAGTGCCTTATGGTGTGTTATCAGGACCGAACTTGGCCAAGGAAATTGTGGCAGGACAGCCGGCAGGAACCGTGATTGCCAGCCAATCTGAGCTGGTGCGTTATGCGGTACAACAAGCCTTACATAGCGCCTTGTTCCGCGTATTCGCTAGTGATGATGTGCATGGCGTAGAGCTCGGGGGCGCATTAAAAAATATTTATGCTGTCGCGATGGGTATGGCCGCTGCGTATAACGTGGGTGAAAATACCAAGAGTATGATCCTGACTCGTGCCTTGGCTGAAATGAGCCGTTTTGCAGTAAAACTTGGTGCCAATCCGCTGACTTTCCTTGGGCTTTCAGGTGTGGGTGATTTGTTCGCAACCTGTAGCAGTCCGCTCAGCCGTAATTATCAGGTGGGTTATGCACTTGGCAAAGGTAAAACCTTGGAGCAGGCAACGACTGAGCTGGGGCAAACGGCAGAAGGGATTAATACCATTGTACAGGTGAAGGCGCGTTCGGAAGAGCTCGATGTGTATATGCCAATTACCTCGGCCTTGTATGATGTGATTTTTGAAGGTGCGCCACCACTCAATATTGCATTGTCATTGATGAAAAACGGTCATCGTAGCGATGTCGAATTTGTCTTGCCACATCATCAAGTCTGATCTATAACACAGGGACTGTCTGCGAATTGTCATATTCGCTGCTTATCATGCAGGCAAAAGAATATAAGGAAATCAAATGCAACTGACTTTAGTTCGACATGGCGAGGCCGCACCACCGGTCAATGGTAATGACACCAAGCGACCTTTAACGGAGCGTGGTCATCAACAGGCTGAACAAACTGCGCAGTTCTTAAAGGATCTGATTAAGCCTGAAGTGTTTGTGGTCAGTCCGTTGTTGCGAGCGCAGGAAACTCTGGCACATTTGCAGCAGTATTTTAAAGATGTGCCGGTGGTGATCTGTAATACGATCAAACCGGATGATGATGCCAAAGTCGCAGTGGAATGGTTATCGCAACTGCCTTATGAGTCGATTGTAGTGGTGTGTCATATGAATGTGGTGGCCCATATGTCTTCCATTCTGCTGGCTGAATCTTTTCATCCCTATGCATTGGCAGAAGCACGTATTTATGATCAGGCGGTGATTGCCCCGGGCTTATCCACACAGATTAAAAGTTTTATTCCTACACTATAAAAAATTAATTAAAATGGCAGAACACAATTGATGTTGTATTTATGGATGCCAGAAGCCAATGGGGTTTGGCAATGGTCAACTGGGGAATTCTGGAACACTGCGGACACACTTGAGCAGCTGATTCAGGATATACAGGCTCATCATGGCGAAGAGGCGGTAGTATTTTTCCCGAGCCGTCATGTGCAAATTTTGCAGCAGACCTTGCCTAAGAGCCAATATAAGAAAATGGGCAATGATGGCATCAAATATTTGCTCGAAGAATACGTGGTGCTGCCGGTAGATGCCATGAAAGTGCTGCATCATTTTCAGCAGCCGGATCAGATCAGCATTATGGGGATTGCGAATTCTACGCTTGAGACCTTGCAACATGCTTTAAGCCTGATCCCAGTCAAGCTGGCAGCTTTGTTACCGGACTTTTTGGTGCTGCCGGTTCCTGATGCCAATCAGCGTGTGATTGCGCAAATCGGTGGACGTTTGCTGGTGCGCGAGTCGGAATATATCGGCCAGTCGCTGGATGATCTAAGCCTTTATCTGGATTATCAGCCCAAGGATCTCAGCTATAAGGTGAGCAATCTGAATCAGGAGCAGTTGCGTAGTCTTGAAGCACTGGTCACTCAGGAGCAACTGGAGTCTTTCCAATATGGAATTCCTGTACTGAAAAAACCGAAACAGCATCCGTTTAATGTCTTGCCTAAAGCAAAATCCAATGGCGCTATTTCCGGCTACTGGAAAGGCTGCGCGGCGGTTTTTCTGGGTATTTTAGTATTGCAGTTTAGTTATGATGCTGTGCGCTGGTATCAATATAAGAAAGTGGCGAATCAGACCGCCGCGCAAGCCATCGACCAGTTTAAATACTGGTTTGGACAAAATTATCCGGTCACTGAGCAGAATATCAAAAGTCAGTTTGAAGGGCAGTTGCGTCAAAGCCAGATTGCAGATACGCATGCATTGCAGCTGATTAGTCGGGTGGGGCCAGTCTTGATGCAAAATCAGATTGTGGCACAACGGGTGAATTATGATGCTTCTGTGTTAAGTATGGAGCTTAAGGCCAATTCATCAGAAACGTTAAATGCACTGACCACACAATTAAGCCAGCAAGGCTTTAAGGTGGAGCTGGGGAATATTCAGGCCAGCGGAACAGCTGCGATCGGACTGGTGAGGATTCAATAATGAAAGGCATTGAAGCGCTACAAAATCGTATGGATCAGTCTTTTGAAAAACTGAGTGATTATCTGGACAGCTTGTCGGTACGTGAACGGGTAATGGTGATTTTTACCACTGTTTTTGTGATTGTGGCGGCAGTCGGTTCTACACTCTGGTATATGCATCAGGCGGCAGACACCCAGCAAAAACGCTTAAATCAGCTGAAAGATACCATTGTCTGGATGCAAAGTAATGCAGTAACCATGAAACCGGCTGGGGACACGCAACTGGATGCTGCAGAAAAAGTACAGCGGGTCGCACAGCAGCAAGGATTGTCGGTGGCTTCTCAGCAAATGGAAGGAAAAATTCAATTGGCGGTCATGCATGAAAATTATGCAGTACTGGCAAATTTCCTGACTCAGCTGGCACAAATGGGGCTAAGTATCGAGAAAATGGAACTAAATAATGAGGCAGGACAGATTAAATTAACGGCGACCATACAATAAACGGTAAAAATAAAGATTTGCAAAGCATGGTTTTTCTGTCAGCCTATGCCTATAATATGCCGACTTAAAAAGCAGTAGACTTTTCTGGATATGTTGTATTCTCTAGCCCGCCCTTTGTTGTTTTCTTTAGCACCAGAGCGTGCACATGAGCTGACATTATCACTATTGAAATCATCCCATAAAATGGGCTTGATGCGTCAAAATGTTGCTGCGAAACCTGTGACCTGTATGGGAATCGAATTTCCCAATCCGGTAGGTCTTGCGGCAGGTTTGGACAAAAATGGTGCCTATATTGACGCCCTTGCCGGTCAAGGTTTTGGTTTTATTGAAATTGGTACCATTACCCCGAGACCGCAAGCCGGCAATCCTCATCCGCGTTTATTTCGTTTGCCACAGGTCAAAGCCATTATTAACCGTATGGGCTTTAACAATGATGGCGTGGATCAGCTGGTTGAAAATGTCAAAGCGGCCAAATTCAAAGGCATTCTCGGTATTAATATCGGTAAAAACGCTGATACTCCAGTAGAAAAAGCAGTAGATGATTACCTCATCTGTTTAGAAAAAGTCTATAATTATGCTTCTTATATTACCGTCAATATTTCTTCTCCCAATACCAAAAACCTGCGCAGCCTGCAAAGTGGTGATGCACTCACCGAACTGCTGGAAACATTGAAGAACCGTCAGCTTGAATTGGCTCAGGAATACCAGCATTATGTACCTTTGGTACTCAAAGTGGCGCCTGATCTGGATAACAGCGATATTGCCTTTATTGCCAAGCAGTTATTGCGGTTCAAGATTGATGGCCTGATCGTGACCAATACCACGCTGTCACGTGAAGGCGTAGAGGGTTTGGAGCATGCAGAGGAAGCGGGCGGTTTGTCTGGCGCTCCAGTATTTGAGAAAAGTACCGCATGTCTGGCTGCATTTGCTGCGGTATTAAAAGGACAAATCCCATTGATTGGTGTGGGTGGTATTCTTTCGGGTGCAGATGCTGCTGCCAAGAAACAGGCAGGTGCCAGCCTTGTACAAATTTATAGTGGCCTCATCTATACTGGCCCTAAACTTGTAAAAGATTGTGTAGACGCACTTTAAATCCTATGAATGCCATTGATATCTTTCTACTGATTATCTTGCTCATTGGAGGGCTCAACGGTTTGCGTCAAGGATTTATTAAAGCCTTTGCGAACTTAGTGGGATGGATATTTGCCCTGATTATTGCGGCAAAATATTCAACACTACTTGCGCCGTCTATGGTTGCTCTGAGTACAGATCCAGTCGTACAAAAGATTGCGGCCTTTGCTTTTATCGTCCTGCTAATTGTAGTTCTGACCTGGATCGTTACTGCACTGTTGAACCGTATTTTAAAGAGTCTCAAGCTGGGTCCTCTCAACCGTCTGGCAGGTGGTGTCTTTGGTAGCCTGAAAGGTCTGCTGATTGTCCTGATTACCATGCAGGGTATCGGCCCTTGGGTAGAAAGCTCACCACACTGGAAGCAGTCCAAGTTTATTCAAGCCTTATTGCCTTATGCGCCTTGGGCGACTCAAATGTCGAAAGAAGCCGCGAATGGCGCACTACAACATATCAAGTCTGAAGGGGCATCGAAACCTTCAGCTTCATCATCTGAAACATCGTCCAAGTCTGGAGCTGCAGATGAGTCTACAAATAATCCTTTTTATTAATCCTAGCTTGTCTGCGAGGTTGCTATGTGTGGAGTAGTTGGTATAGCTGGTAAATCACCCGTTAACCAAATGTTGTTTGATGCATTAACGATGTTACAACATCGTGGACAAGATGCAGCTGGGATCGTGACATGTGATGAAGGACGTTTATTCCTACGCAAGGACAATGGTATGGTGCGTGATGTATTCCATACCCGTCATATGCGTGCTTTGAAAGGAAATTACGGTATTGGTCATGTGCGTTATCCAACAGCCGGTTCATCGAGTAGTGCAGAAGCACAGCCGTTTTATGTGAACTCGCCGTACGGGATTACCTTGGCACATAATGGTAACCTGACCAATGCCGAAGAAATTCATGACGACCTGTTCAAAACTGACCTGCGTCATATGAACACTGATTCTGATTCAGAAGTCCTGTTAAACGTGTTTGCGCATGAACTGCAAAAACATGGCAAACTGGTACCGACGTCGGAAGATATTTTCCATGCGGTAACACGTGTGCATGAGCGTTGTAAAGGTGCTTATGGCGTGGTGGCGATGATTACCGGTCAGGGGCTAGTGGGCTTCCGCGATCCGAACGGTATTCGTCCACTGATCTACGGTTCACGTGAAACTGAACAGGGTATGGAATATATCATTGCTTCTGAGTCGGTTGCGATTACTGCACTGGGCTTTAAAGTTGAGCGTGATATTTTGCCGGGTGAAGCGGTATTTATTGATTTAGAAGGTAATTTCTTTACCAAGCAATGTGCGGCGAATGCTGAATACCGTCCTTGTATTTTTGAATATGTTTATTTTGCCCGTCCGGATGCCATTATTGATGGAATCTCGGTCTATAAAGCACGTTTAAAAATGGGTGAGAAGCTGGCGCAAAAGATTCTGCGCGAGTGGGGTGAAGAGCATGATATTGATGTGGTGATTCCGATTCCGGATACTTCACGTACCTCTGCACTGGAACTTGCCAATATGCTGGGCGTGAAATTCCGTGAAGGTTTCATGAAAAACCGCTATATTGGCCGTACGTTTATTATGCCAGGTCAGCAGCTGCGTAAAAAATCGGTACGTCAGAAACTGAACCCGGTTGAGCTTGAGTTTAAAGGTAAAAATGTACTGTTGGTGGATGACTCGATTGTCCGTGGTACGACCTGTAATGAAATTATCCAGATGGCTCGTGATTCTGGTGCGAAAAAAGTATTCTTCGCTTCTGCAGCACCGATGGTGAAATATCCAAACGTTTACGGTATTGATATGCCGGCGAAATCTGAGCTGATTGCATCGGAACGTAGCGTGGAAGAAATCCGTGAAATTATTGGTGCTGACCGTCTGATTTTCCAGGATCTGGAAGATTTGAAAGATGCGGTAAGAACCACCAAAGTACCGGATGTCAAAGACTTTGATTGTTCAGTCTTTGATGGCATCTATGTTTCGGGCGGTATTGATGCGCAATATCTGGATGATCTTCAGCAAAAACGTAGTGACAGTGCCATGAAAGAAAGCAATTATATTGATGTCAATATTGATGCAGCTTCAGTGGATTTGACTGGCGTACGCGAAGTCTAAGTAGTTAAAATCATCATGAAAAAGCGGGAATTTCCCGCTTTTTTGTTTTATGATGAGCCCATTGAAAATCATCATTTTAGGATTCTGCATTGCGAAACGTAGGATACGATTTTATAAAAAACAAAAATATAGTACTGCCTGTAAGTTTTTGCCTGATTGCAATTCTGTTGACTATTTTTATTATTAATACCGTTGTTGGTCTCTTTGTTTTTTATACTGATCCTAGCCAGTCAATCTTCTGGCATGCGCTGAGTCCTTACCTGATTGCTTTGTTGTTATGTGCCATGATGATCTCGGTCATCTACGAGTTTTATATTTTTCGGAATGGTGGTTATTCACTGGCGAAGCAGTTGGGTGCGCGTCGGTTGAGTCCGATGGACAGTATTCCAGAAGAAAGTGCTGCACTGCACATTAACCAGCAGCTGGCAGAGACTTTTCTGATTGATGTTCCGGCGGTATATGTGCTGCCCGATGAAGTTGGTGTCAATGCATTGACGGCAGGTTTTAGTCCGCGGGATACCGCAATTATCCTGACTTGGGGTGCGATACAAACACTGGATAAAGTCGAGCTGTATGGCTTGCTCAGCCATGAATTCAATAAAATTCTCTCTGGTGAAGCTGCGGAAAATACCCGCCTGAAAATCCTGTATAGCAGTTTAACCACGTTTAGTCAGTGTGGCAGTAAGATTGCCAAGTCCGGTTTTTATCGAGCGGGTAGTCCGCGTGAAAATAAGTTTGAAACTTTCTATGTTGCAGTCGGTGCGGTGATCTGGCTGATTGGTAGTTTGGGTGTTTTGATTTCCCGTTTTATTAAATATATTTCACTGGGTGGTCGGACCTATAAAAATGATCGAAAGACCCGACGCCTGATTCAAAATGATGCCAATATTCAGACTTTACTCAGAATCCATGTGCATCATTCTGGCTCCCAGATTTATAGTGAATATGCTGAATCCATTTCACATATGTGCTTTGCCAATTCCTTGAGCCCACAAAACTGGCTGAATATTCATCCCCATATCAATCAGCGGATTTATGAATTAAATCCTGCCTTGATTCAGGACTTACAGCTTGAGAATCTGAAAAAACTCAAAAATCAGCCTTTGTTTAGTTTGTTCCGTTCTTTAGAAGAAGTGGTGCCTGAAACTGCAATGAGCTGGAGCTCGCCACAACCTTTGCCATTATTGCGGCTGTCTCCGATCAGTTTTGCGATTAAAGATGCGATCAAACCACTGAATCCGGAACTTCGGCTGAAGATGCCACGTCCGGAACTGATTGAGCGTGCATTACAAACGGCAACCGGTTCTCGTGAAGTGATGGTCGCCATTTTAATGATTCGTCAATATCGTGAATTTATTCCGACTGAGGCTGAAGTCAGCCGTGCCATTGTAGATTCATTGCTCAATCTGGACGGGCGGGTGCATATTTCGATTTTTCAGCAAGCCTGCAAGAATATTGGTGGCATGCCGACAACTGTCGCACGGCAGTTTTTGATGAAGCTGGCACGGATCATTCAGGAAGATGGCGAAATTGGCCTGTTGGATGCATTATTACTGGAATGTGTGAAATATGAGTTAAATCTGCTTCCTGCACATACGCCTACAGCACTCGATGAGGTCAAGCCACAGATTGTGCGTTTGATCGACGCCTTGCTGCATGTACAGCAGATTAATAGCGGCAACCAGCTTGAGGTGCGGGAGCGGATTTTAAACCGGATTCTGACCGCTCAGGAACTGGACTTATATAATGAAATTTCTGATGAGCCGATTGATCTAGCAGAAATCCTGAATGATATTGCGGGGCTATTATTGCGTGATCGCCTCAGTATTTTAGGTATTGCAGAGGCCTGTTTGTGGAGTGATCGTATCGTGACACAGGATGAGTTGGACGTGATGGAGCTGTTGTATTGGCGCTTGGGTTTTGAGGCAGAACAGGTCGTTCAGCAAATGTTAAAGAAGAACAGTTTAACCATTCTGTAGAAAATAAATGACAACGCGCAGCTTTAGCCGGAATCTGTTATAACAGCAGGAATGGTTTAATTGTGTATTAAAAGCACGGTTTTTAGCAGACAGCTAAACTTTGTACTAGAATCCATCAGGATAAAAAAGAAAAGCTGAAAAAGTTCGGCAAAGCACAGGCAATCCGGCTAAAATGTTCAGCCTGAAATTGGTGATGATGAAAAGATGATTGGGCATCAGCGTGACATACTGGCAACATTAGGAATCGATCTCTGGATTCCTAGGGACAGCGCATGTCAGCCGCACCAGGTTTCGATCTGGCGTGATCAGGCTGCACCTGAATTTCACACCGATATCGTCTTGCCTCAGCCTGCGTCGGTAGAGGTGTTAGTTGATCTGCCGATTCCTGAGTCTGAGCCAAGCGCTGCACTTAAGGTTGATACACCACCTGCGGCACCGACTCACATAGCACCTGTTCAGGAACAGCGTGAAATCGTACAGATCCCACCATTCAGTTTGCAGGCTTTAAGTCTGGCACATTGCAGTATCGTGATTGATGCAACTGCAATGACCGAACACACCCAGAATTTATGGGGCAATATCCAACGTGCAGTCCCAGGTGAGTTTCATGAGCTGAACTGGCCATTTCCCTGGGCCAATGTTCAGGATGGACGTGGTGTAGAATCCTATATTCAGGGTTTTCTGGATGGAATGAGTGCAGAGAAAAATATTATTTTCCTCGGGCCTGTAGCGCATATATCAAATACGAAAATGATCCAGTTGGCATCTTTACAAGAAATGCTGGATCAACCAATTCTAAAAAAACGTTTATGGCAGTTTATGCAAAATAGGACTGCCAGTCTGGAATAATCTTGCTGTGGAATAAAAATAGATGAAACAAAAAGTGGTTGTATTTAGTCAAATTGATCCTGATATTCAAAACAAGCTGGAACAAAATTATCAGGTGAGTTATATACAACCCAAGCTGGGCGATGTGAATCAACAGCTTTTGCAGCAGGTTCAGGATGCTGATGGCATGATTGGCGCAGGACGTTTGCTGAATTGCGATAATCTGACCAGTGCCACCCGATTAAAAATTATCTCCAGCGTCAGTGTGGGTTATGACAACTATGAACTGGATTATTTAAATGAAAAGAAAATCTATCTGAGCAATACGCCGCATGTGCTGACTGAAACCACTGCTGATCTGGCTTTTACTTTACTGATGTCAGCAGCACGCAAAGTGGCTTATCTGGATCAATGGACCAAGCAGGGACAATGGCAGCGTACCGTGGGTGAAGCACAATTTGGCATGGATATTTTTGGAAAAACCCTCGGAATTATTGGTCTCGGTCATATTGGGGCGGCAATCGCACGTCGTGGTTTTTACGGTTTTAACATGAATATTCTGTATCATAATCGCCGGGAAAAACCAGAACTCGCTCAAGGATTGAATGCGCAATATTGCCAGCTGGATGAACTGTTACAACGTTCTGACTTTGTGGTCGTTGCGGTAGATTTGAATGCGGATTCCAAAGCCCTGATTGCAGCAGCGGAATTGATGAAAATGCAACCACATGCAGTATTGGTCAATATTTCGCGTGGTTCGGTCATTGATGAACAGGCATTGATTGAAGCTTTAAAAGCTAAACAGATTTTTGCTGCCGGTCTGGATGTGTATCAGAAAGAGCCCTTAAAAGAATCGGAATTATTCCAGTTGGATAATGTGGTTACATTGCCACATGTGGGTTCGGCCACTGCAGCTACTCGTAAAAAAATGGCAGAACTGGCTTATCAGAATCTTGTTGATGCCTTGGAAGGACGAGTGCCCCGTTATGTGGTCAATCCGGAATTTTAAAATGCATCTCATTCGTCGTTTAAATGGTATTAAAAAATAACATTTTCTTGCGTCTCTGCTCATTGTTCAATGCTATATTCAAGATAAATTAGATCGGCAGGATTAGAGATTTTTCATTGAAACGATTGGCGCTGGCGTGTGGCTTAAGTCTGTATATGGTAGCAGGGCACGGCTCTAACCATGATTTTAATCAAGCAAATGTACAATTTTCTGTGCCTGATATTGGTACAGGCGTCGGCTTACTCGATCAACAAAAAGAAAAAATGATCGGTGAAAAAGTCTATCGTGAAGTGCATAAACAAATGCCGGTCCTACAAAATCCATGGCTTGAAGATCAGCTGCTTTCAGTATTTTCTCATATCCTGAGTCAGACTCAATTGCAACAGCCGATCGGTTTGCTGGTTATTAATGACCCGCAAATTAATGCCTTTGCTGTACCAGGTGGTCTTTTTGCACTTAATGCTGGTCTGATTAATTCAGCTCGAAACATGGATGAAGTGGCAGGAGTCATGGCACATGAAATTGCACATGTCACACAACGTCATTACAGTCGCTCTCAGGATGCCTTTAAAGGGCAAGGTTTACTGGCGTTAGCCGGAATTCTTGTCGGTGCTTTGGTCGCTTCTCAGGCAGATGGTGATGTCGGCACAGCGGTCATGATGGGTTCACAGGCAGCACTTCTGGATAAACAGCTTACCTATAGCCGTAATCAGGAGCGTGAGGCAGACCGGATTGGTATGCAATATATGTATCGTTCCGGTTATAACCCGCATAGTATGGCAGATTTCTTTGAGGTCATGCATCGCTCGACCAGCCGCTTAAGCTTTCTGCCGGATTTCTGGTTCACTCATCCACTCACCACCGAGCGTATGAGTGAAGCACGTTTACGTGCCAACCAGCTTCCTGCGGTGAAACGCAGTCTCAATGACCAAGACTTTGACATTATCAAGTGGTATAGCAGGGTATTGTCTGGTCAGACCAATGCAGAGCAGCTTATCCTGATGGACCAGCAAAATAATTTTGCAGGCCAGCTTGCCTTAACTGCCTATCGAATACAGCAAAGTGATTTCCAGGCCGCGCAGGCCACTTTAGATCGAGCAAAAAAGCATAACCAGATGCATCCTTTACAGGTTTTATTCCAGACTGATATTTATTTAGCCCAGAACCAGCTTAATGCAGCTTTGAAAAGTGTAGCGTCAGCAGCGCGGATCATGCCGGAGAATCGAGCGCTCAATTATAAATATGCAGAAGTGTTGATTCGTGCCAAGCAGCCTGCTCAGGCAAAAGTCTTGGTACAGCGATTTTTAAATGGCAATTCACGGGATGTGAGTGGCTGGCGACTGATGCGGCTTGCTGCCAATGCAGAGCCAGATTCGCCGATCAAGGCTGCTAATGTGCTGCGCTATCGTGCTGAAGTAGAATACTGGTCAGGATATGAAGAAACCGCGATCAAATCATTATTGCATGCACAGCGTAGCGTAAAGAATAATCAATCTTTATCGTCAACTATTCGCCAACGTCTGAAACAGATGCAGCAGGCACATCAATATAAGATTTAAAGCTGAACTGGGTTTTAAGTTTTTGTATCAGGATGATATAGCAAGAATATATTCAATCAGGCTACAATATTTTTGAAAGATCAGCGTGAATCAAACTGAAGCATAATATGAAAAAAATACTATTGGGCGTGTGTCTACTGGGGTGGAGTTATGGGGTTTTTGCTGCGAGTGCAGTTGAATATGTAGAAGCAATAGAACGAATTAATGCGGATTATAAAAAGGAATCGCGTCAGTTTTTAAGTGGTTTAAATCCGCAGCAACAGGGATTTAGTCCTGAGCAGAATGCAAAATTTTGTGGAATTGTAGGACGTTATGTTGATCGTTTATATCAGGCCGCTGACCAGAATCGTCCTTATCTGGATCGTCAGTTTCAAAATATGAGTAAACGGGATGTAATTGTAGAAGTGAAATCGTCGAAAGAGATGCAATTACTTAAGCGTTATCAGGTCGATTGTAATTTGCAATGAGAATACGTCAGGAACTGTCTTTGATTAAAGGCAGTTCAACGTTAAAGAGAAAATGCTAGAGAGTATGGATTAAGCAAGTTGCGCTTTGATTTTGGCGGAAACTTGTGCAGGATCGGCGCGCCCGGCTATGAGCGGACGCAGAGAATTCATCACCTTACCCATATCTTTCATGCTAGTAGCTTGTTGCGCTGCAATAGCTTGCGCAATCATGGAATCAAGTTCTTCCTCAGTCATAGCTTCTGGTAGAAACTGAGACAAAATCTCAATTTCGGCTTGTTCCTTACTAGCTAAATCATCTCGGCCAGCGCCTGCAAAGGCTTTAACCGATTCTTTACGTTGTTTAATTTGTTTTTCAATGACCGCAAGAACCTGAGCGTCGTCAAGTTCTTTGCGCTCATCGACTTCGATTTGCTTAATTGCTGCCTGTAGACTACGAATGACCGTCAGCTTGGACATTTCTTTGGCACGCATTGTTGCTTTCAAAACATCCGTGATTTGGTCTTTTAAAGTCGTCATTATTTATTCCAGGCAATCAATCACAAATTAATCTTAGTAAAGGCGAGTTGTACGTACTGATTCACGCGCCAATTTCTTTTGGTAGCGTTTAACAGCAGCAGCTTTTTTGCGCTTACGTTCTTGAGTTGGTTTCTCGTAGAATTCACGCTTACGTACGTCAGCAAGAACACCCGCTTTTTCGCATGAACGTTTGAAACGACGGATAGCTACGTCTACTGGTTCGCCTTCTTTCAATTTAACTTGTGGCATGAAGAATCCTCATATCAGTTAGGGTAAGATCTCGGGCTGAATTGCCCTCAATCACAAGTGAAGGTCAGTATTTTACTCATTTACATCTCATACCACAAGTCTATAATAGTTGCTGCAATAGAATTGATACAGGTTATAGGCAGTTTAATGATCGTTTTAGGCTTGGAAACGTCGTGTGATGAAACAGGACTTGCGCTGTATGACAGCGAGTTGGGTTTGCGCGGACAGGTGCTTTATAGCCAGATTAAACTGCATGCAGAATATGGCGGTGTAGTTCCAGAGCTGGCGTCACGTGATCATGTGCGTAAACTGATTCCACTCATCAATGAGCTGCTTGAACAGAGCGGCGTGAAAAAATCAGAAATTGATGCAGTCGCATATACCCGTGGCCCGGGTCTGATGGGCGCACTCATGACCGGTGCATTGTTTGGTCGTACTTTGGCCTTTGCGCTGAATAAACCCGCAATTGGTGTGCATCATATGGAAGGTCATATGCTGGCACCTTTATTGTCAGAAACTCCGCCTGAGTTTCCATTTGTCGCATTGTTGGTATCGGGTGGACATTCTCAGCTCATGGCTGCTTATGGCATTGGCCAGTATGAACTCTTGGGTGAATCCATTGATGATGCGGCAGGCGAAGCATTTGATAAAGTCGCGAAGATGATGGGTCTGCCGTATCCGGGTGGCCCGAATATTTCCAAACTGGCAGAGCAGGGCGATCCAAATGCATTTGCATTCCCGCGACCAATGCTGCATCAAGGTTTAGAATTTTCATTCAGTGGTCTAAAAACCGCAGTTTCTGTACAAATGAAAAAACTCGGTGATGAAAACCGCGATGCCGATATCGCTGCCAGTTTTCAGGAAGCCATTGTCGATACTCTGGTGAAAAAGTCGGTGAAAGCACTGAAGCAAACGGGGCTTAAACGCCTGGTGATTGCGGGCGGTGTTAGTGCCAACAAGCGTTTACGTGAGCGTTTAGAAGCAGATTTAGCCAAGATTCGTGCATCTGTTTATTATGCTGAACCTGCACTCTGTACAGACAATGGTGCCATGATTGCTTTTGCGGGCTATCAGCGTCTCAAAGCAGGACAGCATGATGGCTTGGCTGTGACGACAACTCCACGTTGGCCAATGACGGAACTGACTAATCCGACTGAGGCATAGATTTCAGGCTTGAAGAAAAGAGGCTTAGGCCTCTTTTTTATTGTGAATTTTTAAATGAAAACTTATAGCAACGGTATGTTGTAAATATATAGTTTTATAGCTGTATTTAGAACTCTTATATTCTATTGAAACTGGAAAAATAGTTTAATAGCTTAAGTTGATATCATGCATATTTTTACAGGTTTGCAGCAGAGGCAATCTCGAATGGAAAATATAAATTTCAAAAGTTTTCAGGATGCTGGAGAGGCGGTGTTAAAGTTTTTGCATCAGCATTTTGGCTTTAATTTATGGATGATCACCCGGGTAGAAGGCCAAGACTGGATTGTGCTGCAAAGTGAAGATCATGGTTATGATATACGACCCGGTCAAGTGTTTCAGTGGGCTGATTCTTTTTGTTCTCATATGGTCGCAGGTAAGGCCCCGAGAATTGCCCCCCGCTCTGAAGAAATTCCTTTATACGCCACAGCGCCGATTAATCAGCAGGTCTGTATAAAATCTTATATTGGTCAGCCACTCCTTAAAGAAGATGGCAGTTTGTTTGGAACACTCTGTGCGATTGATCCAGAAACCAAATCGGAAGCTATTGTGCAAGATATGCAATTGGTCGAGTTATTGGGACAATTGCTCAGTTCGATCTTGCAGGCAGAATTGCGTCAAAGTGAGCAGGTACGTCAACATGAATTATTGCAGGAAGAAGCCAGTAAAGATGAATTGACCGGGCTCTATAATCGTCGGGCCTGGGAAAAACTGCTGCGAGCTGAAGAAGAGCGTTGTAAGCAATATGGTCATCCCGCCGCTGTATTATTTATTGACCTGAATGACCTAAAAAAGTTGAATGATAGTTTGGGTCATGATGAAGGTGACAAGCTGATTCAAAATGCGGCGCAGGTATTGCGAGATAACGTACGAATCAATGATATTGTTGCTCGTTTAGGTGGCGATGAGTTTGTGATTCTTAGCGTGGAAAATGATGAAACGGGTACTGAAAGTTTAGTGGATCGTTTAATTAATGCCTTTGCAGCAGCAAACATTGGCGCAGCGATTGGTATGGCAATGCGTCATCCAAGTCAGGGCTTATTTGCAGCACTCGCACAAGCGGATCAGAACATGTTTGAGTATAAACGTCGGAAAAAATCCAGTGAATCCATGACCAATCTAAAATAATTGACGCTTTAAATCTTCTTTAAATGATTAAGTATTTCATATCATAAAAATGATCATTTTCTATGCTCTAAAGTTATCCTATCTTTCAATATTCTCTTTCATAGCCATGTATGAAAGTTGAGCATGATTCTCCATAAAAAAGAAAATTCAATCCGTCTTTAACTTAACCATTACAAATTTTATAAGCTTTGTTGCAAAGTTAATCGATCTAATTAAATGCGCTTTAAGTGTGTTGAAAAGTGACTCTGGTAAGGAACAAGATTCAAATAAGCACTTCATTTCTTATGATAATTGTTGTTTGAAATATACATTGAAATTACAGAACCAAAAAATTCTTTGTTTAAAGATAAAGCGCTATCGAAGGATAAAGCTGGCTGCCAAGAAAAAACATTACCGGCAGAAATAGCATTTGAGCTATTCAGTTTCGAGATGGTCAATCTTTAGTGATCACCAAATAAAAATGCAAAGAAATTTTAGGGAATAAATTTTATGAAAAAGCCGATTTTTATTTTTGGACTCGCTCTTGTCTCGGGTTTAATGAGTGCCTGTGGCGGTGGTGGGGGAAATAGCTCAGACAGTCCTACTGTCACTACACCTCCAAATGTTCCTAAGGAAAGTATTTCCCCTGAGCTTTCAGAGGAGTTTGTCCCGTTTGAAGATCAAGACATTGTAGACAAAATTCGCGATAAAATTTCCGGAAATACCAGTAATGATACCGACTATAATGTTGCTCTAGGTCACATGATTGGAGAAGTATTCGCAGATTATCCTTATGGACGTACTGCACGTATCATCAAAATTTATAATCTGGGCATCAATAGTATTAAATATCCAAATCTGATCTGTTCAGAAGTCAATACCACTGGTTCGGTCAAAACCCTGAAATTAAAAACAGATAAAGATAACTGTATTATTCTGGATAAAACTTATCGTAAAGGCTCAACCATCAATCAGACGGTGAACGGTGATACGACGACTTTAAGCTTTAGCAATGTCCGCTATGGCTCAAATGTGGATTTTAATCTCAAGGACGACTACCTGATTTCTGGCACGATTGTGCATCGAAAGACCAAAAATAACATGGGGCAATCCGAATCTTATCAAATCGATCAGTTGGAATTCCAGCGTATAGCCGAGACCGGTCAGGCGGGTACTTCTGGAACCGCGTTTGATACAAAGAGCAAAGAATATCTGCAAGTGCGTAATTATAATTACAGCTTGGTGGATGATTATGGCAGTGGTAGTAATGGGATTCGTACCTTAACCAGTCGTGGCACGATTATCGGTCAGCCTGACCTGGCAGATTATCGTTACAGTTTTAAGTTCGATACTACGGCACCATTCAAAATGGATGAAACCGTATTAAATAACTATAAGCATTTACCAAAAGAGGGTGTGCTTAGAATTGATGACAGTTATGATCAGGTGATTGAAGTCAAACAGAACCAGCCTGAATCGTTGAAGGCTACTGTTTATTTCAATGACAATGAAATTGATGACCTGCTGTGGTCTACCATTATCGGGGACAAACAATAATTCGAGATGTCAAAAAAGCCCTGTATTTCCAGGGCTTTTTTATTATTGATTGGGGAGAAGTCTTTATTACAAAACTATTTTGAATAGCCGTGCTAATAAATCAGGTAGCTGTAGTATCCAATAACAATTCAGCGGGATAAACCGCCTGCCATGAAGTTTTAAACTGTTTATGCACTTGGTCAATTGGGAAAGTACTGAGTTTTGCAATATTTTGCGCTTTTTGAATATTGTCGGCGCGCATATATGCAATCAAATAGTCCTCACCATGAAGTTGCAGATAAAACCAGGACTCGACATGAACCTGTTCAGCCTTAAGCGTTTCAATTACTTCGTCTTGACGTGCTTTTAAAGTGCGCTGCCAGTCATGAACTTGCTGCATGTATAAGGGCTTAAGTTGAATGAGAACTGCGCCGACATCCATAATTTTAATTTTCTTTTGAGTGTCATTATTATATAACTGATTTATATGAAAAAAGCGACCTAAACCGGTCGCTTTCAAGCTGTTAAGAGGCATTTAGTTGGGTTGAACCAATCCAGTGCTTGGAAAACTGATAGGCAGCACGTCCTGAACGTTGACCGCGTGCCTGACACCAGCGTAGGGCTTCAGCACGGGTTTCTGGCGTGAGTTCCATGCCTGCCTTTTTGAGATAATGTTCTACAATTTCTAAATACAGGTTCTGATCCATTGGATAGAAAGACAGCCATAAACCAAAGCGGTCAGACAGCGAAATTTTCTCTTCAATCGCTTCTTGCGGATGCAATTCGGTATATTGCGGAACATCAACTCGGGTAACCGGGGTGTTTTCATGCATGAATTCAGGTAATAAATGACGACGGTTACTGGTCGCATAAATCACAAAATTGCTGGAACCGGATTGTAAAGAACCATCCAGAACACTCTTTAAACTGCGATAATTTTCATCTTCGGCATTAAAGGCCAGATCATCGCAATAGACAATAAACTTCTCTGGGCGCTCTGCAATGAGTTGCTGAATCTGAGGCAGATCAGATAAGTCATCCCGTTCGATTTCAATTAATCGTAACCCTTGATCTGCATACTCGGTGAGTAGGGCACGCACAATTGAAGATTTTCCTGTACCGCGAGAACCGGTCAGCAAGACATCATTGGCAGGTAAGCCATTTAAAAACTGCAACGTGTTCTGGATGACTTTTTCTTTTTGCCGCTCAATTCCTTTTAAATCGGCCAGCTCTATCTGTTTAAGTTGATGAATAGGTTTGAGTTCACCATGTTGCCATTTATAGGCATGAGCAGAAAAATCAGGAATTTGTTTTAGTTCGGGCAGACTTTGCTGAAGTTGCTGTAGAACAGTCGAAAGGGCATTTAAAATATGGTCAGGTAACTCAATTTTCGCCATGATTTAACATTACAGATTTAAAATTATGCCTAAGATAGTAGCATTGCAAAATTCACAGTCAAAGCCAGAAAAGTATGATAATTTGCTTAAAGTAGAGAATTTTCGTTATTGTAGAGGATAGAAAATTTGTACACATTTTCTGGCTCTGGGTACGAGCTGTATCAAGAATAAATATAGGGAAGAAGGCAGATGCTGTTTAAAGATTTTACTCAGGATATTAATCCACATCAGGCCTATCGTATTAAAAAGCTCAAGCAGCAGCTGCAACAGGCTGAGTCCTATGAGGAATGGAAATATATTGCCCTGAAAATAGATGAAGAATCAGGTGCACAGGAATGGAAATTTGATAACAGTTCACCATACTTTGATGCAGAAGTGATTGCACATCGTCTGGGTAAATTACGACGCTATCGACAACAAAAGCGCACCCGTGACCTGATGTATATTTTGCGCGAAGGCCTGAGCTACGATATTGCCAACATTGCCCATCCTCTACTGTTTACCGAAGCCTATGTGGGCACTAAAAGAATTATTGAAGATTATGTCGAAGAAGTCAGCCAAGGCTTAGCCTATATTGCTTCAATAGACTGTACCTGTCTCAGTATGGAAGAAAAAATCGAATATTTTCAGCATTGTCAGCGCGCCTATGGCCAGCCAGCCCTGATGTTTTCCGGTGGTTCGACGCTGGGTCTGTTTCATACTGGTGTATACAAAGCCTTAATGGAGCAGGACTTGTTGCCGAAGGTAATGTCCGGTTCAAGTGCGGGTGCCATCATGACCGCCATGTTAGGTGTATCCAAACCTTCGCAATATATTGATATTTTGAAAGGCCATAATTTCTTTCATGAGGCTTTTCATTTTCGCACCATGAGTGAATTGATGAAAGGCAATGGTGGTCTGGCGGATGTAAAATATCTGAAAAAATTTCTAGTCGAAAATCTGGGTGATCTAACCTTCGAAGAAGCGCTTAAAACCTCAGGTCTGCATATCAATATTGCTGTTGCGCCTTATGATGCTGGACAGGATGCACGCATTTTAAATGCCTATACTTCTCCGGATTTACTGGTCTGGAGTGCAGTACTGGCTTCTTGTGCGGTGCCGATTCTGTTTCCACCGGTTCGTTTGACCAGTAAGCGCTATGATGGTCAATATACGCCTTATATGGGTTCAACCCACTGGGTAGATGGCAGTGTACGGAGTGATTTCCCACAGGAAAAAATGGCACGCCTGTATAATATCAATTATACCATTGCCAGTCAGACCAACCCGCATATCGTGCCATTCATGCAGGATGATATTTCACGTTTCCGTAAAGGTACCTTGAGCTGGCCGCAACGGATTGTTCGCCGTCAGGGCGCGGTGATTACCAAAGGCATGATGGATTTTGCCAGAGAGCATGCCGGAAGCTTACCTCCTGTACGCCGTCTGCTGGATCATGGCTATGGTGTAGTTGACCAGCGTTATTATGGTGATGTGAATATTGTCGGTAAATATAGCCTGCGCCACTATAGCTATATGTTGCAGAATCCACGGCCGTATCTGTTTAAAATTTTACAGCGTGAAGGCGAGCGTGCCACATGGCCGAAAATTTCCCTCATTGAGACTCAGGAACGGGTCGGGAAAACTATTCAGCATTGTCTGGAGCTGCTAAATTATCAGCATACACTTAATCCAATACCTGAATACATTGCCACGACTTAATTTAGATCATCTCGATATTTCTGATTTTGAACTACGAACCAAAGCCCGTAGTCTGGGTTTTGGTCGGCGTCTTTATTATGCCAAGGGAAATGCGCTCTGGCTAAAAACCCAGATATCGCATAGATCTGATAGTTTAATATCATCTCCACATGCTGAACTAGGCTGGCAACATGAGCTGGATTTTTATCAGGCTCATGCCAGCTCAGGTGATCTAAATTTTTTCCTTCCACATCAAATTATTCAACAGCCTTTCAAGATCAATCATGAACAATTTGAGCAGGCCTTAATTCTGGTCGATGCGCCGGCGCATTTTCAGATCATGCCGCATCAGCAATCTATCGGGAAAATTTGGCAACATTTGCTGCAAGCCGTGGAGCCTCTAATCTGCCTGCAAGAATTGGGTTATTTACATGCCGATTTAAAGCAGGAACATTTTGTAAATAATCAGGGCAGGGTCTGCCTGCTTGATTTTGAGCAAGTCCAAACCCTCCATCAGAATGACCTGCATGAACTGAATGCGACACCGCGTTATATGGCGCCAGAACTGTTTCAAGGCCAAGCCAAGAGCTTACAAAGTGAAGTTTATGCTTTGGGGATTATTTTTTATGAGTGGTTGAGTGGTCAGCGTTTACAGGCGACTGATTATCTGGATTGGGCCTTTTTGCACTGTCAGCGCCTGAAGATTGAGTTACCGGAACACATCCAAACTTTTCAATGCTTATTAGAAAAAATGTTACATAAGCAGAAGCAGCATCGTTTGGCCGATTTTCAAGCGGTTAAAGACTACTTAATGACTGAAATTGAATGAGAAAAATACAACAAAACTCGGATTGTTTCTTATTTAATCAAACGAGTGTTTTTTTATGATAAACGGCTTGTCAGTTGGAAATGATCTCTATAATATACACAGCC
>NZ_DCLL01000024.1:2089-2923 GCF_002321025.1 Acinetobacter lwoffii | reverse complement strand
ACCATCATATTAAAGCAAGGCCGATGCCTTGCTTTTTTATTGCCTGAAATTTGAGTTCGGTTTTTTAGTACCAGATTTTTGCTGTCAAGATTGATGAACATCAATGCGTTCTGGGCTTAAATTATCTAGCGAATGATTGCAAGGGCAGGGCTTCAGTAAATTTCATTGTATTGCTGCAATAATTCATGCGATCTGTATATTCAATAATTTAAATGTTATATGGATCAGTCCCATGGTGTCTAACAATTTTATATATTGGTCTAAATAGAGCAGTATTTGCTCAATAGGGAATTAACTGATTAATTTTTGATATAAAAGTATTTAGCTTTTTATAGAACTACTTGTGAATCAGGTCTGATCGCTATAATATACACAGCCATGGGGATATGGCGGAATTGGTAGACGCACTGTGTTCAGGTCGCAGCGCCTTCTGGGCGTGAGAGTTCGAGTCTCTCTATCCCCACCATCATATTAAAGCAAGGCGAGTGCCTTGCTTTTTTATTGCCTGAAATTTGGCAAAGCCGTTGTATTTATGCTGTGTTGTATTCTGATTCCATGCACTGCTTCAAAAATAATTTATGAATAATAGTTTCAGTATTTTGAATGCTCATGTTGATCAAGATTAGAAATTTATTTGAGTTTTAATTTGAAATGTTGGAATTGAATCGAAATGATTAAAAATAACGAATGGGCAGTCATATCTTCAAATCAATCAAATTTTCGACATAAATTTTATAAAAAATTAAACTAACTGTTTATTTTATAGCGGAATAGATTGTGATTGCTTGTAAAATCGCTTGTCAATGCTGGTCTATCTCTATAATATACACAGCC
>NZ_DCLL01000024.1:0-1918 GCF_002321025.1 Acinetobacter lwoffii | reverse complement strand
ACCATCATATTAAAGCAAGGCAAATGCCTTGCTTTTTTATTGCCTCAAATTTACTAAACAAAGAAAAGCCCATCGAAATGGGCTGAATAACTGGAGAATAGCGCTGTTGAATCAGTGGAAAGATTAATTTATTTTTCTTCTCTTAAATAGAAGCAATCAGGCTTTTAAATGATCTTCAAATTCCTCGCCTAACTGTAGTGCCAGAGCATTACCTGCCAGATCACAGGTCACCAGGCCATATTCTTTCTTGAAGCTGAAACTGAAACCACGATCATCCGCCAGGGTGCGTACCGAATATCCTAATTTTTCTAACCATAGTCGAAATGCAATCAAATTTTTCGCTTTAACCACTTTTTTCACGAGATCACTCCTTCATCATTGTTAAATCTTAAATAAGGGTGAAAAATTATCTTTTAAAGGGCAAATGCCTTTATTTAAATTAATTTAAATGAATTTGTGTATATAGTGAACATCGGTTGATTAAGAAAAAATCAATTTAAACGTTAAGTAAATGATTTTTATCATATTGAATAGGTTGTAACTAAATATTAAGCTTTTATAAGCTATAAATTTGGATAATTAATTTTCTAATTCAATAGCTTATTAGTGAAACAGGTTATTTCCTAATTTTATCAATCGTATGAAATAGAAAATTTCAGATCTAGAATGAGGAAATTAAAATCCAATCGACTTATTTATTAAAAGAATACCGGCTGCTGGTTTTCTGATCTTCAGCTCGATTTGCATGCTTTATACTGTCTGAAATGTAATTCTCAAACTGAATACCCGCACCATGACTGAATTAACCATTGAAGACTATGTGAATCAGCAAATTGAATTAATGCAGCAGCAGGGACTTGATCCGGTTGCTGTGATGTTGGGACATGAAGACTGGTTGAGCTTTAGTATTCAGTCGAAAGTGGCCTATACGCCTTTCGGCAGTGCCCGTCGTTATCAGCCTGCTTTAGGTGGCTTGCTACTGGTACGTATTGATGAAATGCAGGCGGTGCGTGTCGTGACTCAAGGTGAACTGGATACTTATGCACAAAGTAACCAGATTCTTTAACATTGCTTCATGCGATACATACGTTGTCAGTTTTAGTGAATACAATCCAAGAAACTAGTTACTGCTATCCTACATATCATCATTCGGGATCGACATGGCCAATGTCACTTTTAAAGTTGAACGACAGAACTAATGTCATGCTCTGAAAGCAGACATTTTATTTCTATTTTGGTTTACAGTTTAATTTTGAATAATGCCCATTATATTAAATGGGTGCAAATGAGAGAGGGTATCTAAATCTCACTTGTTAAAAATAGACAGTATAGACAGTGAATCGTTCATGAAGTACATGGTTAAATATCCCAATATTACAAGCCATATCAGGATAATAATTCCTGCTGCCCAACGGTTTATAGGCCTTTCAACTAAGGTTTCTCCAAGAATTCTACAATCATCTACAATGTTTTGTGGGGTAAGCTTGATAACTAATAAAATACCTAAAGGTACAATAATAATATCGTCTAAATACCCAAGTACGGGAATAAAATCTGGAATTAAATCAATTGGTGAGAAGACATAAGCAGCAATAATTAAAGCTAAAAACTTTACAGAATTGGGCGTTCGCTTGTCTTTTGCAATAAGCCAAACAACCAAGATGTCTTTTTTAATTGATTTAGCCCATTGCTTGATTCTTTGATACATAGCAAATATTAAAAGAACTATAGAGATTTAATCATAAGAGAGTTTTCTTAAAACAATATAGATTTTTATTATCCTATTACGATTTTCTAAAATTAACATAATACGCGTTATACGAAATGCTATTGTAAGCCCAAAATAGAAATGCCCGGTTTCTCCAAAGTAAAAATGTCCGCTTTTAGAATATGCACTTTTGCGATTATTGAAGCGGAC
>NZ_DCLL01000062.1 GCF_002321025.1 Acinetobacter lwoffii | reverse complement strand
GCATAGCGAATAGTAAAATTGTGTTTGGCGATTTGATTTTACTACTTCGCTATTTTTTTAAGCTAAAAGTGTCAAAACACCCTAATTGATTCTTTCTGAAAAGCGCATTTTGTTCCCCCAACAAATTTAAGAATAGATTTATTTTTTTAATCCACCCTAACCCTCCTTTGCGAAAGGAGGGAATTTCTCCTCTTTATCAAAGAGGAGGCTAGGAGGAGATTTTTATTTCAACAACGGCTTCAAGAATTTACCCGTATGTGAAGCTTTGACTTTCACGACCTGTTCAGGCGTACCTTCCGCAACAATCATACCACCACCCGAACCACCTTCAGGGCCTAAGTCCACCACCCAGTCGGCAGTTTTAATTACGTCCAGATTATGTTCAATCACCACGATGGTATTACCCTTGTCACGGAGCTGATGCAGGATATCCAGCAGTTTGGCAATATCATGAAAATGCAGACCTGTGGTCGGTTCATCTAGAATATACAGGGTTTGACCGGTATCGCGTTTGGCCAGTTCACGCGCCAGTTTAACACGCTGTGCTTCACCACCAGAAAGAGTGGTCGCAGACTGACCCAGACGAATATAACCCAAACCCACCTGATGCAATGTTTCTAGACGGCGGTGAATCACCGGAATGGCATCAAAGAAATGCATCGCATCTTCAACAGTCATCTGCAAGACATCGGAAATATTCTTGCCCTTATAGTTCACTTCCAGCGTTTCACGGTTATAGCGTTTGCCATGACAGGCATCACATGGCACATACATATCCGGTAGGAAGTGCATCGCTACCTTGATCATGCCGTCACCTTCACAGGCTTCACAGCGGCCACCTTTCACGTTAAACGAGAAACGACCGGCAGCATAACCGCGTGCCTTGGCTTCTTGCGTCTGTGAAAACAGTTCACGAATCGGGGTAAATAGGCCGGTATAAGTCGCCGGATTGGAACGTGGGGTACGGCCGATCGGACTCTGGTCAATATCCACGACTTTGTCGAGGAACTGCAAACCATCAATCGATTCAAACTTTTCCGAAGTTAAAGTGGTGGCACCATTCAGCTGGGTTGCCGCCAAAGGTAACAAGGTCCGGTTAATCAAGGTCGATTTACCCGAACCAGATACCCCGGTGACACAGGTCATAATGCCCAACGGAATGGTCAGATCGACTTTTTTCAGGTTATGCCCGGATGCCCCCATCAGCTTGATCTGTTCCTCAGGCTTAGGCGGTTGAATCCGTTTTTTCGGGACTTCAATTTTTAACTTGCCAGATAAATATTTTCCGGTCAGCGAGTCAGGATTGGCCAGAATTTCATCATAAGTCCCTTCGGCAATCACATGCCCGCCATGTACACCTGCACCCGGGCCAATATCAATAATATGGTCTGCGGCACGAATCGCATCTTCATCATGCTCGACCACCAATACGGTATTGCCCAGATCACGCAGACGGATCAGGGTTTGCAGCAAACGGTCGTTATCACGTTGATGCAAACCAATTGATGGTTCATCCAGCACATACATGACGCCCATCAAACCGGCACCGATCTGCGAGGCCAGACGAATTCGCTGCGCTTCACCACCAGACAGAGTTTCAGCTGAACGTGACAGGCTGAGATAGTTCAGGCCGACCGAAACCAGAAAATGCAGACGTTCACGGATTTCCTTGAAAATCTTGTCAGCGATTTCACCACGTGCACCTTCCAGATGAATACCTTGATAATAGCTTTCAGCATCGCCAATCGACATACGGGTAATGTCAGCAATGGTCTTGTCCAGAATTTTCACGTTACGCGAAATTTCATTCAGACGTGAACCATCACAGGCATCACAGGCAGCATTGGATAAATACTGCGCCAGATCATCACGCACATAATTACTTTCAGTTTCACGATAACGGCGTTCCAGATGCGGCAAAATTCCTTCAAAAGGAATGACCCGATTATGACGTCGGCCACGTTCATCGATATAACTTAGATCAATTTTTTCTTTGCCAGTGCCGTACAGAAATTTTTTCTTGGTGTCGGCATCCAGTTCATTCCATGGAGTTTCCAGAGAAAAACCAAAATGCTCGGCGACTTTCTGGATCATGCTGTAATAGTAAGGACGCTGACGGTCCCAGCCACGAATCGCGCCTTGGCTAACGCTGACTTCAGGATTGGGAATCAGTTTGTCGGCACTGAAATGGCTGCGGGTCCCCAGACCGTCACAGACCGGACAGGCACCAAAGGGATTGTTGAATGAAAACAGGCGTGGTTCCAGTTCAGCCACAGCACGGTCACATTGCGGGCAGGAATGCTTGGCAGAAAACACGCGATCGTTATGCTCGCCCTTCATCCAGGATAAAATCGCGATATCACCGCCGAGACGTAACGCGGTTTCAAAACTTTCGGCAATACGGTTGCCTAGATCATCACGAACCTTAAAGCGGTCGACCACCACTTCAATGGTATGTTTTTTCTTTTTATCCAGCTCAGGTGGCGGATCAATTTCCATGATCTCGCCATCCACACGGGCGCGGACAAAACCCTGACTTTGCAGCTGTTCAAACAGCGCTGTATATTCACCTTTACGTTCACGCACCACCGGTGCTAACAATAACAGCGCAGTGCCTTCTTCCAGTGTTTTGACTGCATCGACCATTTCAGTGACCGTTTGTGCCACCATTGGCAAGTCATGTTCAGGACAGAACGGTGTACCGACACGCGCATACAGCAGACGTAAATAGTCATAAATTTCAGTAATAGTACCTACAGTCGAACGCGGGTTGTGGCTGGTCGATTTCTGTTCGATCGCAATCGCTGGACTTAGGCCCTCAATCGAATCGACTTCCGGTTTTTCCATCTGGGAGAGGAACTGGCGGGCATAGGCAGACAGCGATTCCACATAACGGCGCTGACCTTCGGCATATAAGGTATCAAAGGCAAGCGAGGACTTTCCTGAACCAGACAGTCCCGTAATCACCACAAACTTGTCGCGTGGTATATCAAGGTTCACATTTTTCAGGTTATGGGTACGTGCGCCTCGAATACGGATGTGGCTTTGGCTCATGCAAGGATCCTAGAATATTCATCAAAAACCCTTATATGATACCGGATGAAAAATGTTCAAGTGCAAATAAAAGTATTTTAAACGTCAAGTTATGTCGGTGATTGGTCAATTCATTACAACATTAAGAAATATAAGAGCAGATCATTTAAATATTCACAGTCATCATGTACAAGCTAAATACCTAACAAGCCGCTGCATAACGGCGTTCAAAGATAGATTCAATCTCTTCAAAGCAGCGGTCACGTGGCACATCATGATGCAGACGTGCATAAAAATTCACTTCATTTTCCAGAATGTGCAGAAAGTCCTCATAGTCTTTTTGGAAAAAATCCAGGTCGAGCAAATCGTTACGGTGTGCCTGATGACAGCGATACTTTTCAATAAATTTCAGCAGGTGTTTCTGGATATACGTGTTGGTGTGGTAAATCAGATAAGTCGCTGCTGAACCACAATCTAGACAGCCTTGTTCCAGATAGATTTCTTCATTGTTGAACCAGCAACATTGCAGGGTAAAAAATGCCCGAATCGCTTCGGTGCCTAAAGTATTCATATCATCTGCCTCTTTCCGGGATTGATTTTATTAATTGATAATTATTCTCAATTATTGTGCGGCAATTTTGGGCTTATAGCTAGGTCTAGCGTACCGGCCCGTTCTATCCTTGTTTTTTTTCAGACTAAGCCGTTTTTATGATCAATTCATGACAGTAGAGATTTTTTTTGAACGGCTATAACCGAAAAGCCCTGTCTTAAACAGGGCTTTTTCTATTCGTCTTATTCATCCAGACCAGGCCACTGGCGTTGCTCAAAGGCACTATCCCAGAACAACCATTCCAGACGGGCCGCATGCGTATAAGCTGCATGCATTTTTTCTAGTGTATCGACATCAACACGCGCCGCCACAAGGTCAACGGTCGCAATCACATTCCGCACCGCAGTGTGGAATTCTTCTCCTGAATAGGTATCCACCCAAGCCTGATACGGATTATTCGGCGCAGAGTTGTCGACAATATCTTTGCCAACTTCGGCATAAATCCAGAAACAAGGCAGCAACGAGGCCAGCACCACCGGGTAGCTTTCTGACCAGGCGATCGAAGTCAGGTAAGAAGTATAGTGATGACATGCCAGAGTCAGCGGGGTATTTTCAAACTGCTCTTTGCTAATGCCGAAATCCTGCATAAAGCCATCATGCAGGCTACGTTCCACCACAATCGCAATTTTGGCTGCCTCGGTAAACTGAATTACATCGTCCGCTTCAAAAGCTTTGGCGGCACACACGGCCAGTGCACGGCCATAGGCCAGTAAATAATGCGCATCCTGAATCACATAATGACTAAAGGCTTCGCGGCT
This sequence comes from Acinetobacter lwoffii, assembly GCF_002321025.1. Classification (GTDB taxonomy): domain Bacteria; phylum Pseudomonadota; class Gammaproteobacteria; order Pseudomonadales; family Moraxellaceae; genus Acinetobacter; species Acinetobacter lwoffii_Y. The sequence goes on along the minus strand of NZ_DCLL01000062.1, from coordinate 57,286 downwards.
TAAAGTACCTTGCGCCAGTTGCTGATTAAAGGGCAGGGCCAGGGTCTTCTGATAAAGTCCGAGATTACGTTGCCATACCTCTTGTGAAAAACTCATGCTGAAAATCCTTCGCAGTTCAAGTTAAACCATGCGGCACTATAGCAAAGATCGGGCTGTTTAAAAGATCGGCAAATTTTAAAAACAGAAAATAAGATAAAACAGCTCAGGAAGTGCTTTGGTTTATGCGCTAAAAGTTTCATAATTAGCTTAACTTTTCCTATTCGTATTGCTGCTCTCTCGCAGCCATACATTTATTTAATTTATCCAAGGTCGTTGTGTATGTTGAAACATTTTGGTTTCTCGATTGCATTTTCGATCGTGTGTCTTGGTTTGTCTGCATATTGGGGTTATACCCATGGTCCTGACGCAGGCCTGCAAACCATGCTCACAGCGCTGACCATTACCGCTATTCTGGCGATTATGGAAGTGTCGTTGTCTTTTGATAACGCGGTTGTCAATGCCTCAGTCCTACGGGGTTGGGATCATTTCTGGAAAATGCTGTTCCTGACAGTCGGTATTCTTATTGCAGTCTTCGGGATGCGTTTGATCTTCCCGGTGGTTATTGTTGCAGTGACTGCAGACCTGGGCTTTATGGAAGTGGTACGTCTGGCCCTGAATGATCCGAAAGAATATTCAGCACGTTTAATGGCACATCATCCTGAGATTGCTGCTTTTGGTGGTGCTTTTCTGTTGATGGTATTCCTGAACTTCTTCCTGGATGAAGAAAAAGACACGCATTGGTTCAGACGGGTGGAACGCCGTCTGTCCAATCTGGCCAATGTACCGGCGATGTCGGTGTTTATCGCACTGGTAGCCTTGTTAATTATGGCAGCCAATGTCGATGAAGCTAAGCGTCTGGCAGTGACTATGGCGGGGATCTGGGGCATCGTGATTTATATCGGTGTGCAGGTTCTGAGCCATATGCTCGGTGGTGAACCGGAAGTCGATGAAGAAGGCAATGCCATTCGTCATGATGAAAATGGCGTACCGACGGGTGTAGTGAAAGCCGGTATTGGTGGTTTCCTCTATCTAGAAGTCCTGGATGCCTCTTTCAGTTTTGATGGCGTGATCGGTGCCTTTGCGATTACCTCAGACGTGGTCATCATCATGCTGGGTCTGGCAATTGGTGCGATCTTTGTCCGTTCAATGACGATTTATCTGGTTGAGCAGGGCACATTGGATGCTTATATCTACCTGGAACATGGTGCGCATTATGCCATCGGTGCACTGGCTTTCATTATGATTGCCAGCGGAACCGGTCTGCATGTGCCAGAAGTGGTAACCGGTCTGATCGGTGTAGCCTTTATTGTCTGGGCAGTATTTGCCTCGATTCAATACAAAAAGCGTCAGGCGGCTTTAGACAAATAAAGCGCTGTTCCTGAATAAAAAGCGTAGCTCCGGCTGCGCTTTTTTGTTTTTAGATTGGCATCATCTTTATTTCAAATAAAATTCATGTCTTATTAATGAGCTGAATGTCCTATAATCTGGGCTCCAGATTAATTAACCCAATCGCCATAATTTATGATGAATGCTTTAGAACGTCGTTCAACCTTTGCCCTGAGCAGTATTTTTGCACTGCGCATGCTGGGGTTGTTTATGATTATCCCGGTGTTTTCTGTGGCAGGGCAGGCATATCAATATGCGACGCCTGCACTGATCGGTTTGGCGGTCGGGGTCTATGGTCTGACCCAGGCCCTGTTACAGATTCCATTCAGCCTGATTGCGGACCGTTATAGCCGTAAGCCACTGGTGGTTTTGGGGCTGCTCTTATTTGCGCTGGGCGGTGCGATTGCGGCCATGTCGGACACCATTTATGGCGTGATTATCGGCCGAGCGATCGCCGGTGGTGGTGCAGTATCTGCTGTGGTGATGGCGTTGCTGGCAGATGTCACCCGTGAAGAAAACCGCATGAAAGCCATGGCGATGATGGGCATGAGTATCGGCCTGTCTTTTGTGGTGGCCTTTAGTCTGGGGCCCTGGCTGACGGGTCTGGTGGGTATCTCTGGGTTGTTCTGGGTCACTACGGTGATGGGCCTGGCGGCGATTGCCATGCTGTTGATGGTGCCTAAGGTCACGCGGCATCATCAAAACTTTCAGCAAGGTTATCTGGCACAGTTGAAACAGGTAATCAAAATCGGAGATCTGAATCGTCTGCATGTGTCGGTTTTTACCCTGCATTTATTGCTCACCGCGATGTTTATCTATGTACCTTCGCAGCTGATCGAATTTGCTGATCTGCCACTGTCCAGTCATGGCTGGGTATATTTGCCGCTGTTGGTGCTGAGCCTGTTTTTTGCTTTTCCAAGTATTATCCTGGCAGAAAAATACCACAAAATGCGCGCGATTTTTCTGGTGGCCATTACTGGCATTATTCTGGGCCTAATGGTGATGGCATTTGGTTTTGAATCCAAATATGTCTTGCTGATTGGTCTAGGGCTGTTCTTTATTGCTTTTAATGTGATGGAAGCCTTGTTGCCGTCCTGGTTGTCGAAAGCGGCACCGATCCAGTCCAAAGCCACCGCAATGGGCGTAAATGCCAGCAGCCAGTTTTTAGGGGCGTTCTTTGGCGGTATGATTGGCGGACAATTATTACTGCTGAACAATACCTCGATGGGCTGGAGTATCCTGACAGGGATTGCGATAATCTGGCTGCTGATGAGTTTTGGCCTGGCACAGCCACGCTATCTGTCATCGCTGGTACTGCGATTGCCGGAAAGCAGACAAACTGACGAATGGACTTCTCAGCTTTTGGCGATTCGTGGTATTGAAGAGGTCGTGGTGATGTCTGAACAGCAAGTTGCCTATGTAAAAGTCGATAAACAGCAGATTGATGATGCTTCGCGACAACAATTAGCGCACTTGTTGGGTAAAGAGGTAGCCATTTAAGCATAACTCTTATAAAGTAAAATACAGAAATATATAGGAAGTAAACGGCAAATGCGTGGTGTAAATAAAGTTATTTTAGTGGGTACTTTGGGTAAAGATCCGGAAACCAAAACTTTTGCAAATGGTGGCTCTCTCACTCAATTCTCGATCGCAACCAGCGATTCGTGGACAGATAAAAGTACCGGTGAACGTAAAGAACAAACGGAATGGCACCGTATCGTGTTGCATAACCGTTTAGGTGAAATTGCGCAGCAATATCTTCGTAAAGGCTCAAAAGTATATATTGAAGGTTCATTACGTACCCGTCAGTGGACTGACCAGAATGGTCAGGAACGCTATACGACGGAAATTCGTGGTGAACAAATGCAGATGCTAGACTCTAGCCGTCCTCAAAATGATCAGGGCGAGAGCAGCTTTAACCAGCCACGCTTTAATAACAATAATCAGGCGAACAACAACCAGGGCGGTTATGGCAATAACCCGCAATCAGGTTATGGTTCAGCACCACAGCAAGGCGGTTTTAACAACAACCAGGGCGGCGGTTATGGCAACAATAACCCGAGTGGTTTTGCGCCAAAATCTGCACCTGCTCCAACAGCAGCACCTGCAGCAGATCTAGATGATGACTTACCATTTTGAGATGTAGGTCAAAAAGGTAAATCATCATTAAAACCCACCTGAATACGGTGGGTTTTTTATGTCTTAAAGATTGGTATTAAGTTTGTATAAGCCCATGATTTATTAAAATATTAAGAAGTGTTAAAGCATGGCGTTATTTTGATCAGAACAGCTCTACATCGAGAAAATAAATAAGATGAACAATACTGATAGAAATTGATGATCTAAAAAAGCGATCATTTTTATAAAAACTTGCGGTTTTACCTATTTTGAAATTTTTCGTATTCTAGCTTCACAAGATAAGCAATCCCAGAAATAAGCTAGAGGAAATATCTCATGAGTTTAATCAATACTGAAATCAAACCATTCAATGCAACTGCTTACCACAATGGTCAGTTCATCGAAGTTTCTGAGCAAGACCTGAAAGGTAAATGGTCAGTGGTGTTTTTCTATCCTGCAGATTTTACCTTTGTTTGTCCAACTGAATTAGGCGATCTTGCTGATCAGTATGCTGAATTCCAGAAAATGGATGTAGAAATCTATGGCGTGTCTACCGATACTCATTTCACCCATAAAGCTTGGCATGATACCTCTGACGTGATTGGTAAAATCCAGTATCCATTGATTGGTGATCCAACCTGGACTTTGTCTAAAAACTTCGAAGTATTGATTGAAGCTGAAGGTCTGGCAGATCGTGGTACTTTCGTGATTGATCCAGAAGGTAAAATCCAGATCATTGAAATCAACGCGGGTGGTATTGGCCGTGATGCCCAAGAGCTTCTTCGTAAAGTGAAAGCTGCACAATATGTACATGCGCACCCAGGTGAAGTTTGTCCGGCAAAATGGAAAGAAGGTGAAGCAACACTTGCTCCATCAATCGACCTGGTGGGTAAAATCTAATTCAAACCTAGTTCTTTGAAGCAAAAAATCCAGCACAAGTTGCTGGATTTTTTATTTTTTTAGTTTAGAGATTTATGAATTCTAGACAAAAACATCATGCCATTTAATTTCTATTTGAGAACAACATGAGGATTGAGGAATTGCACTCTATGCTTTTTAAGCGGCTTATGCGAGGCAATCAAGTAAGCGCAATACCCTGCTGCATGATTGACTAGGCCTGAAAACAAAGAAGCCTCTGCTTTCGCAGAGGCTTTTATTTTATAAGGCGCTGTAGTTTCTTGTCGTTTTAAACAATTTTCGCATAAACGCATCTGAATGGAACCGGATGAATTTATGGTTTTCTTATGCTGCGAATCATAGGTATTTTAAAAGTTTTTGTCAACCAAGGATTATAAAAATGGTTAATTAAATTATTTGTTTTTAAAGTAATTTTTTTATCTTTTAAATAAAAATATAAATAAAATCCTATATTTGATGGAATTTTAACTGCTGCAAAAAAATGAATAAAAAGCAGGTGAAATTGAACAAAAAGGCCTTTACGAAAAACATATATTCTGGAAGATTTTAATAACCTGTTTGATTGGCGCATGGTACATAATTTCTGTAGTTTTTCAATGACGGATGATCAGTTTGGATATCGCAGTAATTGGTAGTGGCATGGCCGGACTGGCTACAGCCAGAATTCTCCAGGACGCAGGGCATCACATCACGATTTTTGAAGCACTTCCAGGTCGCGGCATGGACAGTCATAGCCTTGAATTTGAAGGGGGCCTGATTGACGCACCTTTACGTGTGATGAATCCCTATCTGTGGAAAAACACCCTGAGTCTGGCCACGCATCTGGGCATTAAAACTTATCCGGTGCGAACCTATATGGCCTGCAGCTGGTTATTTGAAGATAAAACTGAAACCTGGCTGACCACATCGCGCAGCCGAATTGGCAATATCCCGATTATCAATAACCGTAAAGGCCTGCAGCAGTATGGCTGGCGTCTGGTCAAAGGCCTGTTGCAGTTAAAAGTTGCATTGACCAAATTCTTTAAATCGAAAAATCAGGACATCAGCCTGGCAGAATTTATCAACCGCAACGAGATTGAAGAAGTATTCTGGCATGGTGCGGTGATGCCGGTGCTATATACCATCTGTACCTGCAATCCGAAAACCATTGGTGAATGGCCAGCTAAACCGTTGTTAATTTTTCTGCGTCAATTGACCGATGGTGATGCGTTACTGCGTTTGCAAGGCGGTACACCGGCGCTTGTCGACAAGCTGATTGAAGGCATTCAGATTGAAGACGGTTCAGCAATTACACTGGTACAAGAGCAGGGCGATCAGGTCAAAGTTGAAAATGCGGCCGGTTATTCAAAACTGTTTGACCGGGTGATTGTCGCGACCCCGACCACCAAAATTGAGCAATTTCTGGATCCGGTACAGTTTGCCAGTGAAATTGAATTATTGAAGAAATTCAAATTCGAACAAGGCGAACTGGTGATTCATACCGATGCCAGCGTGATGCCGCCAAAACGTAAAGACTGGGCCGTACTCAGCTATATGATGGACCGTAAATTTACTCGTCAGCAATTTACCGTGTGGCTTAACTCGATTGAACCTTCTTTGGTTGGCAAGTCGGCCGTGTTTCAGACCTGGCGTCCGGTAACCGAGATTGATCCGAAGAAAGTGATCAAATCGGTAATGCTGACACGTGCAGTCGTCGATTCTAATACGGTGGCACTGAATAAGGAATTGCAGCAACGTCATCTGGATGCCAACCGTAAGGTCTTCTTCTGCGGTTCATGGTCATGTGACGGTTTGCCGATTCTGGAATCGGCAGTGACCTCAGCGATGAAGATTGCGGAAATTTTGGGTGCACCTTTACCATTTGAGGGTTTAAAACCTGTGGTCGAGGTTGCACCGCAACTGGGTTATTAATCCATGCAATGGCTTCAGGCACTGCGTCAGCGCCTTCCCCAGCACAAGTATGCGATTGATGCCGCTGTGTTGGGCGATCACGCGCAATTGCCCTGGAGCAATTTAGGGTATTGGCAAGCAGGTCAGCAGGATTATGCGGCTGCCTGTCGTATGCTGGCCGATCACCTTGCGCAAACTGTAAGTTTAAATTCAAAAGATAAACTGCTGGATTTAGGCTGCGGTCAGGGCGCCAGCTTGCTGCACTGGCAGCAACATTATCAGGTGCAATATCTGGCCGGGGTTGAGCTGCAGGCTGCCTGTGTGGCCAATATTCAGCAATATTTACCAGAACTGAATGCCATTTATCAGGCGTCATTTTTGCGTTTAAAAGAATTGCCATTTTCCCAGCGTTTTGATGTGGTGTTGTGCCTGGATGCGGCTTATCACAGTCCTGTGCCTTTATTCTTGGAGCAGGTCCGCAGTGTTTTAAATTCAAATGCACGGATTGGTTTTCATCATCTGGTTTTGTCCGAGCGTTGGGAAAATTTAAATGCATTACAACGGCGTAAATATCAGTTTTTATTGAAATCTGCCGATGTGAATTTAAAAGATTTAATGACAGTGGGTGCATTATATGCCTGTCTGGATCGTTTTGAATTTAAAAATATCCAGATTCAGGATCTGTCCGAGCCGGTATTTTCAGGCTTTGCGGATTATGTGCAAAAAACTTTGAATTCAAAAGCATCAGATGATCAGGCTCAAGGTTCAAAACTGGATCATTTTAAAATTCAGATGACAGCGAAACTAGGCCGAAAATTATATCAGGAAGGGATTGTGAGATATGTGCAAGTGACGGCACAATCGAAGCACTAGAAAGTGCAAGAAGACTCAGCTGAAAATACCAAAACCCAGAAACATCAAAGCCTCACTAAAAAGCGAGGCTAAGATATGGTGCCGGCACACGGATTCGAACTGTGGACCTACTGATTACAAGTCAGTTGCTCTACCAACTGAGCTATGCCGGCATGGTGGAGTGCATTTTACAGATTTTTTTTGGTCACGCAAGCCAAAAAATAACCGTTTAAACTGTTTCGGCAGGATTTGTTTATTTTGACCCGATGGATGAAAAGTTCTGTTTTGGGCTATGCGCAAAGAAATCGCCCATATGTGAAGATATGGGCGAGGGTGAAAGCACAGGATTGGTTCTGGATATGAGTCGGTTATAAGGTTTATCTGTTTTTCAAGATGCGATCTAATTCTTGTGCACATTCCTCTAAAGTAAAGGCCATATCAAACTGCATTTGAGGTTTGAGTTCTTGAGCGAGGCTTCTCCACTGTTCGATGAGTCTCAAGGCTTTTTGAATTTTATGTTTATTGATGTCCTTGGCAATGGTTGGGGTATAACCGCCACGTTTTGCATTTTTAATCTGTTTGGCATAGTTTGCGCTGTTATTCATGTTCGCTCTCCGAATAGCAGTGTATCTATTTTTAACTTCAAATTTGAATGGCCCGGTTCACTTGGTTATTTCTTTCTATCCTGTGGTTTTTATTCTCCTTTTAGTTGATTTATAAGCAACATAACATAGCTTTGATGACAATAAAATTAAGCTATTTCTGTGCCAGTTTTTTATTTGAACACATAAATAAAAACCTGAAATAAATGGCGTACAGAAACTGCACAATTCATCAGTTTTCTGGCTGATGAAAAATGAAGATTTTTAAAAATAGAATTGAGCGTAAGTGTTGTGTTGCAACAGATTTCTATGAAAGAGGATTGATATCAATTCAATGATTTGCATAAGACGATGGATAATAATATTTTAAGATCTAAGCAGATGATTTTTTTGCTAATCAGATGATGGATAAAATTAAATATAAAAAACCCGAATCATGTGATTCGGGTTTTTAAATTCTGGCGGTGAGAGAGGGATTCGAACCCTCGAAACGCTATAAACGTTTACACACTTTCCAGGCGTGCTCCTTCAGCCACTCGGACACCTCACCATAGGCCGAGGATAATAGCGAAAAAAACCAGCTGTGCCAAGCTGAAACAATTGATTTGCAGAAAAACTTTTAATGCGGTGCTATGATTCGCAAAAATGCTTGTTAAAAAACGAAGACAATATATGCAAAGCACTGCACAAAAGGCAGCTCTCCCAGTGATTACACTGGCTGCGCTTGGGGTCGTTTTCGGAGATATTGGTACCAGTCCGCTCTATGCACTGCGCCAATGCTTCCTCACCGCACACCTCGCCATTAGCGAAGCTTCTGTACTCGGCATCCTGTCCCTGATTTTCTGGTGCATGATGCTTACCATCAGCTTTAAATACGTCATGGTGATCATGCGTGCCGATAACAACGGCGAAGGCGGGATCATGTCACTACTGGCATTAAACCTGCGTACCACACGAATCTCTGATCAAAAGAAAATATTCCTGATCGCTTTGGGTTTTGTCGGCGCATCGCTATTTTTCGGTGACGGGATTATTACCCCAGCAATCTCCGTGCTATCAGCCATTGAAGGCCTGAGTATTGCCACGCCCATTTTCAATCAGTGGTTGGTGCCTTTATCGATAGGGATTCTGGCCGGACTGTTTATGGTACAGCGACACGGCACAGCCACGATGGGCAAATTTTTTGGGCCTTTAACCATGCTCTGGTTTTTGTCCATTGGCGGTTTTGGTTTGTGGAGCATTATCCAGACCCCATTTGTACTCTGGATGGTGAATCCCTACTGGGCCTATCATTTTGTGGTCGATCAGCCCTATGTGGCTTTTCTGACCATGGGGGCGGTGATTCTGACCATGACTGGGGGTGAAGCGATTTATGCCGATATGGGGCATTTTGGCCGTCTGCCGATTCGTCTGGCTTGGTTCATTATTGTCTTGCCATGTTTATTACTGAATTATGCCGGGCAAGGTGCCTTGTTACTGCGTAGTCCTGAAGCACTGGCGAATCCTTTCTATATGCTGCTGCCAGACTGGGCCTTATTCCCGATGATTGGACTGGCGACTGCAGCTGCGGTGATTGCCTCACAGGCGGTCATTACTGGTGTATTTTCTATGGTCAATCAGGCCATTCAACTGCGTTATTTGCCGCGCCTGTCAGTCAAGCATACCTCTGCATTGGAGCGCGGCCAGATTTATTTGCCTTTCATTAACTGGATGTTGTTTATCTCGGTGTTGATCCTGATTTTACTGTTTGAAAATAGTGCCAATCTGGCCAGTGCTTACGGCGTTGCAGTGACCATGACCATGCTCTGCGGCACCATTCTGATCTCGATTCTGGCCTATGGCTTCTGGCGTTGGCCGGTCTGGAAAGTAGCGTTATTTGCTGTACCATTCCTGGCACTGGATTTGGTTTTTGTGGCCTCAACGTCCTTGAAAATCGCTTCAGGTGGTTGGGTGCCGATTCTGATTGGCGCGGTACTGTTTACGATTCTCATGACCTGGAAAGATGGGCGTGCGTTGGTACTGAACCGGCTGGAACAGGATGCCTTGCCGATTGATCTGTTTATTAAAAGTATTTCGATGGGGGAAGGCACCAAGTTTGTGCCAGGCGATGCCATTTTCCTGACCGGTACACCAAATATTGTTCCGCATGCCATGTTGCATAATATTAAGCACAATAAGGTCTTGCATGAACGCAATATCATGCTGACAGTGATTACCCGAGATATTCCTTTTGTTGACAGGCAGGAGCGGATTGAACTGGAAAAACTGAGTGAACATTTTTACCGGGTGTTTATCTATTATGGTTTTAAGGATCAGCCGAATATTCCGGAAGCTTTACAGCAGGCCTATGAGCAATGGGATTTTGAATATGACCTGATGCAGATCAGTTTCTTTATTTCACGTGAACGGATTATGCATACTGTGGGTGAGGGTATGGCACCGTGGCGGGAAAAGCTGTTTATTTCTATGCAACGCAATACCAGTCCGGTCAGTGATTTCTATCAGATTCCACCCAACCGTGTGGTCGAGCTGGGCACCCAGATTCAGATGTAAATAAAATAAAAAAGCATAAAAAAACCAGAGGCACACTCTGGTTTTTTTATGAGAGAAACAATAAATAAATGAGTTTCAGATTATTGTTCGAGTTCTACCGCAGCCGGCACTTCAGGTGCAGCATTCAAAGGTTCTTCCATCAGTACTGGCTCTGCATCAGATTGAGCTGCAATTTCAGTTTGTTCATTGCTCACATCTGCTTCAGTCACAGCCGCTTGTTGCTGTGCTTCAGGCATCGGTTGTTCTGAAGCAATAGCTGCTTGCTGTTGCTCTTCAGACATTGCTGGTACAGCTGCTTGTTGTTCTTCCAGTGTTGGTTGTTGTTGAGGCGTCGTCATAGACGTGCTGGCTTCTACTTCTGATTCAGTGGCTGGTTCAACCAGATTGGCCGGCACCTCTGATTCATTCATGCCTGCTTCTGTGACAGGCGGCTGAGGAGAGACAGTGCCGGAATGATTCGGGGCTTGGGCCATCGCTGGATCATTTGGCATTTGTGTATCGGGCATGACTGGTTGTGGTGCCGCTGTGCGCGGATCGACCAGACGGATCTGACCAGAGTTCACCAAGCTTTCTAAAGAGGCTTCCTGACCATTCACCTTGGTACTAATTTTAGCTTTAGACAAGCTTTCAAGTGTTTCACCGGGTTGAACTGGTGGCTCGGCAAATGCAGCTACGCTGATCACACTTGTGAATAATCCTAAACCTAATGCTTTAGAGAGTTTGGAATTCATGATTGACACCATTACTAAATATTTGTACGAATTGAGATAGGCCGTTAGCTTTATACACTCAATCCACTGGGCCAAACAAAGCTACGCAAACACCGAGAAACCTCATTTAAAAAGAAATAAAATTAGACAGTTTGTTACAACTAGCCGGGGTTTTAGATACTTATTGTTTATTTAGTAAACGAATGGTAGAGCCAAGATATACTTCACTTATACAGCTTGTTAAGCTCGGTCAAAATCTGTATTGATCTAAAAAGTACGTGTAATAATGGCCAAGAAGCAGCGTAAACCCAAGAACTCTTTTTTTCAGTTTTTAAATGATAATAGTATTAAAGTCATTCTGGGCGTGGTGGCTTCGAGCAGCTTCGCCATCGCTTTTGGCCAGGAAAAAATCAGTCAGTGGGTGTCACTTTCCTCTTCCAGCGATTCTGCCTGTCTGAACCAGTTTTATCGTGATGTACCGCCATATTTGATAAAAGACAGCCTGAAAAAAGACAGTTATTCACTGTGTTTTAATGGCTTTAATGTCGGTTATTCCGGGGTATCCAAAACACCGCTTTGGGTCGCAGAAGCCTTAACGCCAGCACGCTTAAGCCAGAAAATTCCCCGTGAAGATAATTTTCATGAAGAAGATCGAGTCAGTGCGAAGCATCGTGCCACATTGGCGGATTATCGTGGTTCAGGTTATGACCGCGGTCATATGGCACCGAATGCGGATATGCCTAACAAGGCTGCGCAGTCTGACAGTTTTTCATTGGCCAATATGGTGCCGCAAGCACCCAAGAATAATCAGCAGGTCTGGCGTGAGCTGGAAGAGGCCACCCGTGCCATTGTGACCAAGCAGAAACAGAATGTCTATGTGGTGACTGGGCCGGTCTTTGCCGGGAAAAAGCTGAAAACCATTGGCAATGGCGTGATTGTGCCAACCGCGGTCTATAAGGCGGTTTATATGCCGAAAACCGGTGCTATTGGTGCTTACTATGCACCGAATGACAATTCTCTCAAAGTGCGTATTGTCAGTGTCTGCTATCTGGAAGAACAGCTCGGAATTAACCTGTTCCCGCAGCTCACCGAAGAGCAGAAGCGCAATACCTATAAGCTGCCACTGACCAGAAATGCCGTAAAAGCCAACCAGAAAATCGAATATTCCAACTGGGATGCAGAAAGCCAGTGTGCCGAAGAGGTTTCCAAAGAAAACCTGCAGGCACTGCAACGCGAGTTTAAGTCTTCTGGTTCAAGCAGTTCGACCTCCTCTGCGACTGGCGGCACGATAGACAACGCAACGCAAGATGCCATCGTGAAACAGCTGATTGATGCCTTGTTGCAATATATTTTGCAGCTGTTGAAATAAGCTTGCTGAAAAAACCGGGATTCGGGTAGCATCGACATCAGACGTTCATGGAAAAATAACAAAGACAGGTGAAGAGGATATGTTTAAAGCATTTGAAAATGGCAGTGAATCCCATGCCATTCATGATCTGACTTTGGAAAATGATCTGGACTGTGTCAGTCTGTATGGCAACTTGCAAATCACCAAGGATCAGCAGGGACTGAAAGTGGCCAAAGCCTTGCAGGCTTTTCTGAATGATGTGGTACAACAACTTGAAAACACGCCGGACTTGCCAGAAAAAATTCAGCGTGATGATATGGATGAAATTGAAAATCCATTTTTATAAGCGTTTTTAAACGCGATGATCTGCATGTTCCATGTAAAACATGCAGAAAAACAGAATCTAGAAATCATGGCTTTTTAGAGGGTTTTTATTAAAAAGCCTAATTTTTTTGCTCCCGCAATATCTCCAAACGTTAGCCAGAAATTACCGAGCAATTCGGGAAGATATCTACCCATATTTTAATTCCTTATTTTTACGCCAATCTCAACTTAAAATAAGATTTTCGAATTGAATTGGTGAATGACCAAGCTTTTTATTTAGCACCACACAAATTGTATGCGACAGAATTTTACGAGTTATGCGGTGGGTTAAATGCCATAGATCTTTTGCCCTCACTTTCTGAATGTGAAAGCGATCTGTTAATTGACCAATCACTGTTTCAATCTTTCTTCTGGCTTTCATCAGTATTTGCAGTGTCTCTTTAGGTCTGAAATCTATCATGTTTTTTCTAAAGGGTGTTTGTAAATCAATACCCTGATATTCATAATATCGTTTCAATTCTGGTCTTAAATAGCCCTTATCTGCTCCCAGTAAACCGTAAATATCATTCGTAATTTCAGGTGCAACATCTCGCTCATCACAATGAGCAGGTGCAAAGGTATAACCCGAAATCATGCCTGAAAGATTAATGACGATATGAGCTTTGAAACCATAATATTTTTCTTGTTTTGCAGCACAATAACTAAAACCTGCGTATTCTTTAAAGTTTTTATGCTTTCTCGCTCTGGTATAACTACAGACAGGGAGTGGGAAGCCATCAATAAAGTGAATGTTATCTGAACCATAACGCTGAATGAGCTGTGCCATAATGGATTGACTGACATGCCACAGGTTTGCACAATGTTTACAGAAATTGGGATAAGATCCTAATTTTGGAAACCATTCTAACCAATTGTTTTTGAAATACATCCAAATATTTTTGTCTGTATCTAAACCAAGAAATTCACCTACTATTTGCATAGTGATGATTTCTGCATCAGTAACAGCAGGCGGAAAACCACGAGTTCTCAGGGGCTGAGTAACAACAATGGGATAAAGTTCTTCTATGATTACATAGACAAAAATGATAAATTCTTCAATGGACATAACTTTGCTTTAATTTCTTGGTGGAAACTAAAATAGGGTTATGTCCTTTTTATTTCAATCACTTAAAAAGTTGAGATTGGGGTTATTTTTATATTTATCATCAGGTCATAGGGGCAAGGGATTAAAATCGTCAATCCTGCTTGAAGCCCGTATATCAAACGAACATGCTGGTAGTTTAAGCAGCTGGCATATTCTGTTGGCGCCACTGCTGCGGCGTCAGTTGGGTCCATTGCTTAAAGGCACGCTGAAACGCACTTTGTTCAGAATAACCGAGTAACATGGCAGTTTCCTGCAAGCTCAAGTGCGGATCTTTCAGATATTGCATGGCCATCATGCAGCGGATTTCCTGCATACGTTGCTGATAGGTTTTGCCCTGTTTCTGCAAATGGCGTTGTAACTGACGCACGGAAAAATTCATCTGCTCGGCAATATGCTCGATCTGGAACAGGTTTTTTTGCAGGCCAATCAGAATCGCCTGCTGCAGTTGCTGATCAATGAGGGTGGAGTGCGGAAATTTTTCTAACAATGCTTTGGCCTGTTGCATCAGCAGTTTCTGCAAGGTCTGGTCGCCCTGTTTCAGCGGTCTGGACAGTTCACTGACATGCATCAATACCTGATTTCTGGCTTGAGAAAAGCGGACTTTACAGCCGAAATACTGCTCATAGAGTGCAATATTTTTAGGCATTGGATGCTGGAAATGTACTTCGTATAACTGAACCCCGTGCGGGTTCTGAACATTGGCTTTTACGAATTCCGTCATTAGCGCAATTGCGATTTCATCGGTCAATTGAGTATTGAGCTGAAACGGGACTTCGATCCAGCCAATCGAAAAATAATTGCCTTCTCCCTGAACCTGTAGCGGGCTACCATCATAGATCAGGCGATGGTAGTCATGATAGCGCATGAAGGCTTCACCCAGAGTCTCACTTGAAAGTGCCAGATAACCGATAATCCCGAGATGTTTAGTCTCGACCAGTTGCGCAATTTCCAGGCCCAAAGCCGGGCGCTGCAGCTGTTGATCAAGTGTCGTCAGCAGATCACGCCACAGAGTAAAATCAAAGCGTTCCAGATTTTGAATGGCCAATAATTTCTCAGGGACTTCGAGCTGTTTCAGCTGATAATAGTCCAAAAGTAAATGTCCTAAACCACCGTATATCGAGCCTACGTAGTTTTTTAGAACCAGCATTTTTTAATTCTTTTATTTTGTCGTATTTTGTCAATCATATTGAATATTTTGGTCAATATCTAGTCTTTTACTTAGCCTATATTAAAAATAGACCAAGAGGTAAAAGATTATGTGGAAAGGTTTTCTGGCAGGACTTGTCGTCGCAAATGGATTTGAATGGTTTGCGCATAAATATGTATTGCATGGTGTTCACCGGCCGGGAAAGAGCCGTTATAGTCCGGTACCCGAGAGTATGCGCTCACACTGGGAGCATCACCGGATTGTGCGAAAAACGGAATTTTCCGATTTCGGCTATGTAGAGGGACTGGACAACTGGCGTACCCGCAATGAAATTGTCTCACTGGCAGTGGTCGCGACCGTCTTTGGACTCAGTTTTTATCCCTTCTCCAAAGGCATGTCACTGGCTACCCTGTATAGTGCAGGCAACTATTATTATTTACATCGCCGGGCGCATCTGGAGCCGGAATGGGCTAAAAAGACACTGCCTTGGCATTATGATCACCATATGAATAGCAATCAGGATGCTAATTGGTGCGTGACCAAGCCCTGGTTTGACTATCTGCTCGGTACCCGGGTGATTTCCCCGGCAGATTTGCAGGAACAGAATCCTTTGGGTCTGAGCTTACCGGCACCGATCTCGAAAAAACTGAACCACTGGGCAGAACAATATTTTCCGGTTAAATGGGCAGATGCTTCCACTAATATGTCGAAAAATACTGCAAAAAATACGCTAATGAAGCAGTTAAATACGCAGGTTGGGGAGTAAAAACAGGGCTTTGTCGTGATTTGTCAATAAAATACGATTGTATTGTCAATATTGTCCTGTGGATTTCACTTATATTTGCTTCTGTCGGTGAGCAAAGCCTCATACTGATAATGTTTCTGGGTGTAATGAGTTATTTTGAATACCAAGTGCTGTAGTCTTATCTTGGTTTTATAGGGAGTCGAAAGACTCCTTTTTTTTGTCTCGTATTTGCCTGGTTGTTTTAGCTGAGTCATAAAAAAGAGTGTTTATAAAAAAACACTCTTTAATCAAATCATCATCTAAAACGGCTTAGAGGCGCATTTCAATGCCTTGGGCTGCCATATAGGCTTTGGCTTCCGGAATGGTGTGTTGACCAAAATGGAAAATTGAAGCTGCCAGTACCGCATCGGCACCGCCATGAATAATGCCGTCGGCCAAATGCTGTAAATTACCCACACCGCCAGAAGCAATCGTCGGCACCGTGACGCGGTCATTGATGGCACGCATCAGGGCGAGGTCATAACCGGCTTTGGTACCATCGGCATCCATCGAGGTAATCAGTAACTCGCCTGCGCCGAAGTCAGCCATTTTCACAGCCCATTCAATCGCATCAATCCCGGTTTCTTTACGGCCACCGTGGGTGAAAATTTCCCATTTATGGTCGCCAGTCTTTTTGGCATCGATCGCCACCACGATGCACTGTGCGCCAAAGCGTTGAGATGCTTCCTGCACAAACTCGGGATTATAAATTGCTGCCGAGTTAATGCTGACTTTGTCTGCACCAGCATTTAACAGTAAACGGATATCTTCAACTTTACGGACACCACCACCGACAGTCAGAGGCACGAATACAGATTCGGCCATACGTTCAACAGTTCGGTAAGTCGTGTCGCGTCCATGATGTGTAGCTGTAATATCAAGGAATGTAATTTCATCGGCACCTTGTTCATTATATCGGCGCGCCACTTCGACCGGGTCACCCGCATCACGAATATCAAGGAACTGGACACCCTTGACCACGCGGCCGTTATCCACGTCCAGACAAGGAATAATACGTTTAGCTAGCATAAATTTTTCCAATTATTACAGCCGATTATGAAACTCACCCACGCAAGCGCTACACCTTGGCAGATGGAAACGGTATTCTAGCAAAATTATGTAAGTTTTTTCGCAGGTTTTCTATGTCGGTTTATACCACTTTGACTTTAAAGGAAGTTCAGGATTTTGCAGCGCCTTATGGTTTAAAGGCGATTGATCTGATTCCCATTCAAGGCGGTATTCAAAATACCAACTACTTTTTAGTCTGCGAAGATCAGCAATATGTACTGACCGTATTTGAAGATATGGATGAACAGGCAGCAGGCGAACTGGTTCCGGTTCTGGAACATCTGGGTCAGGCCGGGTTGGCCGTTCCTGTGCCTTTGTCGCATTCAGGCAAGGCCATTCACCGCATTAAAGATAAACCGGCACAGATTGCACCGCGCCTGATGGGTGAGCATCCGATGCCATCTACCGTCGCACAAGTTGAAGCGATTGCAGTGGCTCAGGCAAAAATGCATGTGGCTCTCAAAGACTTTAAACTGCAACGTAATTTCGTGCGTGATCATGCGTATTGGCTAGCCGTTTCTCAAGAGATCAAACCGAGTTTAAGTCCGGCCGATAAAGTCTTGCTCGGCAAATTATTAGGTTTATATGAGGCGTTGACGGCGGTATATCCAGACCGTCCACGCGGTTTCATTCATTCCGATCTGTTCCGTGACAATACCTTATTTGAAGGCGATCAGCTGAATGGCATTCTGGATTTTTATGAGCTGAATAAAGATGAGTGGTTGTTTGATATCGCCATTACGTTAAATGACTTCTGTACCGAATATCCTGACGTAATCTTAAACGAAGAAAAAGCGATTGCCTTTTTAAATGCCTATGAAACGATTCGTTCTTTAACCAGTGATGAACGCGCCTGTCTGGAATTGTATCTGGCCATGGCGGCAGGACGGTTCTGGATGATGCGCCTGCAGGTGGCTCAGCGTAATGCAGCATTAGGCCGGACGGGCGAAGATATTTTGCAAAAAAATCCGGATGAAATGCGTAATATGCTGATTGAACGCTTAAAATTCGTCACCGCTTAAACAATCAAATCAAAAAGGACAGGGGATATGCGCGATCAGGGGCGTTTGGTGGAATGGTTTGATGACAAAGGTTATGGTTTTATCCAGCCCAATGATCTGGCCAAAGATCGCGTATTTCTGCATATCAAGGATTTTGTCAAACCTGGCCCACGTCCCATTGTCGGCTGTGCGCTGGATTATCTGGTGATTCTGGATGAACGCGGACGTTATCGTGCCCAGCAGGTCATGTACCTGAAAGCCTCTCAGGCCAAAAGTCTGCAAGCAAAACTCAAACCGTCCAAGCCACAACAGGCACAGAAATTACAGCCGATGCAAATTGCATGTGTGCTCTATATTCTCTTTCTGGTGGCTTTGACCTTGGGCGGTTTACTCAGTGGACTGGTGTTGTTGCTGGTCAGCCTGATGAATGCGCTCAGCTACTGGCTTTATGCGCAAGATAAGGAAGCGGCCCAGCTGGGCAATCGCCGTATTCCGGAAAATACCCTGCATCTGGTGGCCTTCTTGGGTGGCTGGCCAGCAGCCTGGTTGGCCCAGCAGAAATTACGGCATAAAACACAAAAACAACCTTTCCGGCAGATATATTTTTGTACCATAGCCTTTAACATCATTTTGATTATATGGCTGATTTCCCCATTGAATAGTTTAAATATCTAGGGGAACACACTAGGAGGGGACGTGAATTATTCCATTGATAAAGACCCAAATCGCACGCTGACTTTTGTCCTGTACATCTTATATATTGTGGCCATTTTTAGTGCTGGCCTACTGGCTGTCGTGGCTTTAATCATTAACTATGTCAAACGTCGTGATGTGCGCGGTTCAATCTTTGAAAGCCACTTCACCTGGCAGATCCGCAGTTTTTGGTGGTATCTGTTCTGGAATATCGTCGCCTTTATTCCATTTTTCTTTTTGTTCTTTACCGGCGAAGATCCTAACCTGTTTGCAGGGGTCGCATTTGGCGCATCGGCGTTCTGTTTAGTGGTGGTGGTTTTGGCCTGGATCTGGATTGTGTATCGGGCGATTCGCGGCATCATGCGCTTAAATGACAATAGACCGATGTATAGCAAATAATTTTAGCCGTATTTCCTTAGAGAAAAAAATCCCCCTTTTTTAAGGGGGATTTAGCGGAATTAAGAAAGATCTTGCTTTAATTCTTCTGTGGGTTCTTTTCTTAAAAACTTTGGTTTCCATTCACTGGCAATCACGCCAAGCACCACCATCAATCCACCGACTAGCGCGAGTGCAGGTAGCCGTTCTCCGGCCAGACGGCCAAACAGGGCTGCCCATACCGGTTTGCCGGCATAGATAATCGCTGCCTGTGATGGGTCGACCATGCGCTGCGCCCAGTTCATCACCAGTTGAATCAAGGCACTGGCAATGCCCAAACCGACTAAAATCCCTGCCAGATGCCAGTGGAATTCAGGTAGCTGAGATTCACCTAAAACAGGTGCGATCATAAAGCAGAACAGGGACGCAAAAATCAGTTGCAGCACGGTGACCCGGCGTACATTCACCTGCTCGGCAAAATGGCTGATAAAAATAATCTCCAGTGCAATCGCAATCGAACCGAGCAAAGTCAGGGTTTGCCCGAAACTGAGCTGAATCGCAGCAAAGCCATTTCCTGTCAAAAACACCAGACCGATAAAGGCAAACAGTGCTCCGATCCAGGTCATGACATGCGGTTTTTTACGGAACATTAACCAGAGCAGGATTGGAACCAGTGGAACATACAAGGCGGTTAAAAAAGCCGATTCGCTGCTGCTGATGGTCTGCAAGCCCACAGTTTGAGTGCCGTAGCCAATGGCGATCATGATGCCAATCACCGCGCCAGCGAACACTTCTTTCAGGTTCATGCCTTTTAGCGACTTCAGTGAAATCAGGGTGACAGCAAGCGCTGCCGCAGCAAAGCGCAGGCCGACAAACATAATCGGACTGCTAAAATTTAGCCCGTATTGCACAGTAATAAAACTGCCGCCCCAGATAATGGTGATCAGGATCAGGGCGAGTTGCGGTGCTTTTACCATCCAGCCGGAGTGATTTTTGGAAATAAGTGTAGACATGCCAGGAGATCAGAAAATTAAAAAAATAAAAAAGAGGTCCGAAGACCTCTTTTACAGCAGACTTAATTATAGCGCCTGTTGCTCATCTAGCAATAACTGTGCTTCACGCAAGCTTAATGTACCTTCGTAAATCGCACGGCCGGTAATTGCACCTAAAATACCCGGTTGGTCTTTCAGGTTACGCACGTCATCCAGATTGGTCACGCCGCCTGAAGCAATCACAGGCAAACCTGAGTATTGCGCCAGATTCACGGTTTGCTCAATATTCACACCCTGCATCATGCCATCACGCGCGATATCCGTGTAGACAATGCTTGACACGCCAGCATCGGCAAAACGTTTCGCCAGGTCAGTAGCCTTGACATCAGTCACATTGGCCCAGCCATCTGTTGCTACCATGCCATTCATGGCATCAATCCCAACAATAATATGACCAGCAAATTTTCGACATGCTTCTTCAACAAATTCAGGATCCTGAACTGCTTTGGTGCCAATGATCACAAAAGAAACACCGGCTTGCAGATAATGCTCAATGGTTTCCAGAGAACGGATACCACCACCAATCTGGATCGGCAAATCAGGTTGAGATCGGACAATGGCTTCAACCACTGGCTTATGGATTGGTGTACCTGCGAAAGCACCGTTTAAATCTACTAAATGTAAGCGGCGAGCGCCTTCATTTACCCAATGCTGTGCTGTTGCGACCGGATCGTCTGAAAATACGGTATCGTCTTCCATACGACCTTGCTTTAAACGGACACATTTGCCATCTTTCAGGTCAATTGCAGGGATGATCAGCATGCTTTCGCTCCTTGCTTAATCTTTAGAATGAATTTGAGTGTATTCATCTTAGCAAATAAAGTCGAAATTTCTAACTCTTAAACGGTATGAATAAAGAAAACCTGTCCATAGATAGGTAGCAGTGAGGTAATTTATTTTGCTCGTTTTAATGATTTTAATGATCCGTCTCTTGAATGGAGATCAGATTTTCCATAACGGATCGTGTACTGAGCTGGTCGATAACCGAAGCTGTAAGACCTGTTAAAGTCACAGCTCTCTCATCGAACGCGCTCATCACAGCTTTTATGCGTACATCAAGTTACCAGAACCAACACGCCACTTAAGCGCTTAAGCCGTCGATGAAGGACGGATTCTTAATTTTAATGAAGTATTGGGAATCTCTCTGGGTAATAAATCCCGACGTAGTAATTCTTCAAATACCAGCACGGGCGCGTAGGCATCTGCGGCTGCATAATCAATTTGTGCCGGGCTTAGCTTCTTGCTGGCCCAGTTCGAGGTACTAATCCGTTTGGATTTAGGAAAATTTACTTGAAATAGCAAAGCCATGGCATTTTTTAATCCGACCGGATTGTTTAAACCAAAAGCTTTAAAACATTTGGACAGTTCAATCACACTATTCAGTTCAATGCCTTTTTTACGGAACAGGTGCGCATCATTTTTCAGGCCAAAACCGACCTTGATCTGCTCGCGACTGGCAAAGATCGGTTTAAGAAAATCCCAGATCGAATCATTCATTTGAAATAAATAGGCTTTATCTAAAGTGGCCAGCTGAATCAGATGTGGCCCGGTAGAAACCTCACCAACTTTAAAGGTCGGTTTGGATTCAGAATCGAAACCCAGGACTGCATGGCTTTTTAGCTCCTGTGCAAGGGCATGACACTGTTCCAGACGATTAATCACCTGAATCTGTTGCATCGGAAGATTTTTAAATACAGGAAAGGTCTGAATTTGTTCCTTGCTTGGTAAAGTATCCAGCAGCTGTTGCATAAGCTTCAATCATGAAATGAATGCGTTCAGCTTAATCACTTTTCCTGTTCTAGGTAAAAATAAAGCCCATAAAGAATGAGCTTTATACAAAATTTAAATAGGATTAATCAGTGTGATAGCTACTGTGTTCCATCTGCGCCTGTTGAGCACGCGTCACATAGTCTTGATAAGCTGGGATTGCAATCGCGGCTAAAATACCGATTGGAAAAATAAGTACATAAATCAATCCCAACACCTTTTCCCAAGCTTTGGTGGTACGTCGCGGGCCGTATTGATTGCTTCTGTCATCACCTTTGGCAAAAATCAGATAAAGGATAAAAATCAGATTGAGTAGCGGAACCAAGATCAGCAGCGATAACCATCCAGTATGATTGCGGTCATGTAGACGGCGAATAGTAAAAACAAAACTAAAATAAAGCATGACCAAGTAAGCGAGTCCGATGAGAACAGTTGCAACCATGGATGAGCCTGCCAAGGCAGAGCTATCCATAAATAGGCCAGGTGAAAAAGCTGCAATGATCCCAATGATGATCAGGAGCGAAAAGGTCATTAGCATGTTCCAGCCGAGATAAGACAAGCGGCCAAAACGACCATTTGGGCTTAAAGCTGATTCATTGTTTGGATAGTGTGGATTCATTATTGTATTTCCCCTGAGTCTAATTATTTTTAAATATAATGAGTTACTTCAACATCATAACAATTTCAATGACTAAAAAATAGTCAGAATCACTAGCAGTGAACTAATCTAAATGAATAAAAAAGCTCGCAATCTGCGAGCTTTTTAGGCGAAAGGAAAATCAGATTTTCCAGTCCACAAAGTTTTTCAATAACTGTAAACCGGCGGTATGACTCTTTTCCGGATGGAACTGGGTCGCGAACAGGTTTTCTTTATGAATTGCAGTACAGAACTCGATGCCATAGGTACAAGTAGCTGCCACCAGGTCTGAATCTTGTGGCTCTACATAGTAGCTATGTACAAAGTAGAAACGTGCATCCTGTTCGATATTGTTCCACATCGGATGGTCAGGATCAGCCTGATGCACCTGGTTCCAGCCCATATGCGGCACTTTTAAGCCCGCCATTTCCGGAAAATGCTTAACCGCACCTTCGAAAATACCCAGTGCATCGGTACCACCATTCTCTTCAGAATGTTGCATCAAGGCTTGCATACCGACACAAATAGCCAGTACCGGCTTGTTAAACACGGCATTGCGTACCACTTCATCAATGCCGGCTTCGTGCATGCCTTGCATGCAGTCACGCATGGCACCTACACCCGGAAAGACAATCTTGTCTGCCTGAGCAATCAGTTTTGGATCATTGGTGACATCCACTGTGGCACCGACATGTTCTAACGCTTTTGCCGCAGAGTGCAAATTTCCCATGCCATAATCAAGAAGGGCAATACGGGTCATTACAGTGTACCTTTGGTTGAAGCTACCGTATTGGCAGCACGTGGATCCACTTCACAGGCCATACGCAGCGCACGCGCAAATGCTTTAAATACGCTTTCGATCTGGTGATGGCTGTTTTTGCCTTTCAGGTTGTCGATATGTACCGTCATCAAGGAATGGTTCACAAAGCCCTGGAAAAATTCAGAGAATAAATCCACATCAAAACGGCCGATCATGGCACGGGTAAATGGAATATCCATAAACAGACCCGGACGGCCAGACAGATCCACCACGACACGGCTTAAAGACTCATCGAGTGGCGCATAGAAATGACCATAGCGTTTCAGGCCTTTTTTATCACCTAGTGCTTGCGCGAAAGCCTGACCCAGCGTAATACCGCAGTCTTCCACAGTATGATGGTCATCGATTTCCAAGTCGCCATCACAATGAATATCAATATCAAACCGGCCATGACGCTTGATTTGATCAATCATATGATCTAAAAAGGGAATACCCGTGTTTAAGGTGCCTTGACCAGTACCGTCGAGATTCAAACGAACTCGAATTTTGGTTTCGTTGGTATTTCTTACCACTTCACTGATACGATCTGTCATAGACACGTTCCTCAAATACGTCAAAATGATTGATGTAGAAAATATTTTCGCCGTGACGAAGTCACCGCATATTAGATTGCTCAGGAGGGTTTATCAATGCCTATCACCGTACATGCTTATACTTCTTTAGAAAATGACGAAGTGCGCAGCCAGCTTGAGCGACTGTATGACACGAGCCCTGAATTTAGTGACGGGGCAGATGCCATGGAACAACTAGAGCAAAACCTTGCACAGTATACCTCAGTTTATAGCGCAGAATTTAATAGCAAAATTATTGGGGCAATCTGGTGCACCGGACAGGGTGAAAGCCGGATTCTGGAAAATATCGTCGTACATCCGGCCAACCGTGGTCGTGGCGTTGCAGAAAGGCTGGTGAGCGAAGTTTGCCGCATGGAAGAAGAAAAAGGCGTGAAAAACTTTGTGCCGGGCTGTGGGGCCATTCATCGTTGTCTGGCCAATCTAGAAAAAATCTGAAAATCGATCAACCATAAGCAGCCATTAGGCTGCTTTTTTATGTAAATAAGCGCTTAAATCTGTTTTATTGCTGAGGTCTTTGGTAAACACTGTTCGATTTTTGACTCAAATTGACGCGAGTTGATGGAAAAGTAAACATTTAACGAAAATTATTCTCTCTGCTCTTGACGATTTCAAGCCGAAACTGTTTAATACGCGACATCGGCGTGATAGCTCAGTAGGTAGAGCAACGGATTGAAAATCCGTGTGTCCCCAGTTCGATCCTGGGTCTCGCCACCATATTTAAAAACGATTTCAAAGTTTTCAATCCCTGATCCCATCAGGGATTTTTTTTAGGCCAAAAATCAGCCACTCAAATATTTTTTTCATAATTTTGATTGACTAATGAGGCCAGATACGGCTTAATACACCGCATCGGCGTGATAGCTCAGTAGGTAGAGCAACGGATTGAAAATCCGTGTGTCCCCAGTTCGATCCTGGGTCTCGCCACCATATTCGAAAAAACCTCAAACAGTGTTTGAGGTTTTTTTTCGCCTGTCACTTTGTCATTCAGCTGAAAACAGTGGTTTTGCCTCACTATCTGGTGTTCAGGCGATGAGTCTGTGCTCTGCTATTTCCGGGATGATTCACATGAGTTGCCATTCATCTGAGCAAGCATGAGTTATCCAAGTAATCAATGTAATCTAGTAGATAAGAATATTGGAAATTGACTGGATCATCATCAGTTGCAGTATTTGGGCCATCAATAATAGGGGAAAGGCAGATCAATGAATATCATGAAAATGTCTATATTCGGACTCATGCTCGGTGTTTACAGCATCGGAGCACAAGCCGAGGACGAGCAAGCGGTTGTGACTCTGCCCACTATGACCGTGATGGCTGAACCTGAAATGAGTAATGAAACCGGCTATGTGCCTTTTGTACAGGAAGAAAAGAATCTGCGCGCCTTACAGCATCAGGTGATTCGTGGAACCCGGGATGCAGAGAATTTCATGGTTAATCCCGAGATGGTGGCAAACCTCGAGATCCAGCCCATAAAAGCACCTGATTTAGATTCACTGTCACCGGCACTACAGCGGTATGTGCTGACCATTGCCCAAGGACTGCAATCCAGTGATCCAACCCAGGGGCTGTATACCATTCTGGAGAATTTTGGCATTGATCGGAGTAATAGCATGCAGCCAGATCGCAATATGAAGATCCAGATCAATCTGGACAGGGTGAATATCGACCTGCTTGAAAATCACCTGAATTTACCGCCTGTTATGCAATTACCGAGGCAGCCCTGAAATACTGTTCAATACTACCTATCCATCCCCGCCAGTCGGGGATTTTTTATTGCTTGAATTTACGGTAAAAGGAGCATTAATTTCTAATCGCCCGCTTAAAACCAGCTCGAAATATGCGCCAGTAATCAGGCTGACATGACCGTGTATCAATCCTCACAGTAATGCTGATCATATTTACACAAGTTTAAGGAACAATAAGGTCTCTCCCCCTGAAATGATGATGCGGAGGTTTTCCTTATGCGTCCCCTTAGCACAACTTTCCTTGTATTAATAAGCCTGTTTTCTTTGCTGCATCTGGTCAATGCGCATGCCGCCCCAGAGTCAGTCACTTTACCGACACTGACCGTGATGGCAGATCGTGAATTGCGTGAAGAAACGGAATTCATGCTGCCGCTGCAAGAACAATCCAGCCAGAAAAAGGCGTTAAAGATGCGAATGATGAAGATTGAACGTGAATTGCAGGACTACTCGGTCAATGCTGATTTCGCGGGTGATCTCGACATTCTACCGAGCAGCAATCCGGCACGACTGGATAGCCTGCCACCGGGGCTGCAACAGTATGTACAGGCCATCGCAGATGGTTTGCGCTCTGCTGACCCACGTGATGGGATTTATCTGATGCTGGTGCCATTTGGCATTAACCGTGATGCAACATCAGTTCAGGCTGCCCGAGAACAGTTCAACCTGAATAATATTGACCGGACGCTGCTGAATGAATGGTGTTCGGCGAACGGTTGCTAGATAAAGTCAAACGATTCAGCGCGAGCTTAAAACAGGATTTCGATCTGATTTCCTTTTGGAACAGTCCGTGCCTTTGCATAGGGGTTTTGTATAGAAGAATTGATTTATGCTTAAAAAATAAGCATATTGATAAAAAGGAAATCTATACATAACCTGCAGCAGGGGAGCATGTGCATGCCGCGTGTTTTTATGATTGTAGCCGCTGTGACACTGGCAATTTTTATTGGGCTGTTTTATCAGAATTCAGTTCAGCAAAAACATCAGGCCGAGCTGCTCGAATATGAAACTGTGCTTGAAGAAAAAACCGAGAGTATTGCGCAGCAGGCACAGGACTGGTCTAAACCGATTCAGATTGAACTTGAGGATGACCGTCTGGATGGTGACTATGCCATCATGGCTGAATTTATGCTGGGGCAATTGCGCGACAGTGCCGAGGAACGTAATCAGTATCTACGCGACTTAAAAGCCGCCAACTGGCAGAATTTTCTGAATATCGACCGCTTGGCTAAGGATCAGGCACAAGGCTATAAAGAAACTGAAGCCATGCTCAAGCAAGTCCATCAAATTGTGAATAGCTATCAGCAGAAAATCCAGCAGCGCGATGCCGAGCTGATCGACAAGGCACAGCAACTGGATATTAAGAACCGTTATCGCCAGCAACTGAGCCTGACCCTGAAAGACAGTCAGCAAAATAGTAATGCACATGTCATTTTTGAAATTGAAAAACAGACGCTGGCCAAGGCTGATGCCTTATTTGCAGTACTGAAAAAGCATAAATGGCAAAAGAAAAATAACACCTTTATGTTCTATGACGATAAAGCCGTGCAAGAGTTTAATGCGCTGTATAAAGAAATGCTGCACCTGAATAAACAGACGGAACGAGTGGCGAGCGCTAACCAGAAAGAGGTTGAAAACAAGTTGTAGCCTGACTGAGATGACAGGATTGCCATAGGACTGTCATCTGCTGTTCAAACTCGCTTGCTAAATTGAAAGGGTCGCACAGATCACGACATAACATTTAAGCAGGTGAGTCATGCAAACAATTCAGGTTTTTGCTGATATTCAGCAGGTGTACGGTGAGTTTGTCGCAAATAAAACATGTCCAAAATTACAAAGGATGAATAACGGGGACAAGAACCGGTTGTTCTTGGATCAATATTTCACGCTGATCGAGGACTGGCACTATACCGAACAGATTGTGATTCAGTTCAATCAGCAGTATTTCAGTCTGGATCTGGGGAGCGCACCGGATTTTATGGATCAGGATAAATACATCAACTGGCTAAAGTCGGAACTGCTGCATTAATCAAGTCATCAAATTCCTGATTGATATACAACCGAGCTGTTTCAAGAGAGGCAGCTTTTTTATTTTGATAGAAAACTGGTATTGATCTTGCTGTTGCATCGGCACAGCGCGAACAGGCGCTGATTCCAATTCCGATTTGAACAGGCTATGCTGAAACTTATTACCGCTGCCAAAAGAATGACAGGCGGAGCATGGATGATATGGAGGGCAAAAAATTATGCAACAGTTGAAATGTTATAAGGAACTTCCAGTCTGGACTCAGCAGAGTATTCCTCAGGGCTTCAAGAATCAGCACAATACCAAAGCGGGTACCTGGGCGAAACTGACAGTATTAAAAGGTGAGCTGCGTTTTGCCATGCTGGAAGAATCTGGCGCAGTGCAATCCGAGCATGTGTTTACACCAGAGCAGCAACCGCCATTTATTGAGCCTGAGGCCTGGCACAAAATTGTTTCTGCCAGTGAGAATATCGAATGCCAGCTGCGTTTTTACTGCCGGCCTGAGGATTACTTCATCAAGAAATATCAGTTAAATCCTACCCATTCTGAAGTGCTGGCAGCGATGCCCTATTTAAAAGGTGGCTGTGCGCTGGACGTCGGCTGTGGTACAGGCCGTAATGCGCTTTATTTGAGTCAGAACGGCTTTAATGTCGATGCCTGGGATGTTAACGAAAACAGTTTGCAGACTTTAAGACAGATTGTGCAGACCGAGCAGATTGATCATATGCAGGTACAGCGCCGCGACCTTAACACGGATACCAGCATTGCAGGCCAATATGACTTTATCTACTGTACCGTGGTGATGATGTTCCTTGAGGCGAAAACCATTCCACCGCTGATTGCACAGATGCAGCAGGCGACCGTGCCAGGTGGCTATAACCTGATTGTTTGTGCCATGGATACGCCAGATATTCCGGCACAAGCCGATTTTCCATTTGCTTTTCAGCCGGGGGAGTTGCGAGGGTATTATGAGGGCTGGAATATTGTGAAATACAATGAAGATATTGGTGAGCTATACCGTGTCGATGAGCAGGGCCAGCGGATTAAACAGCATTTTGCCACGATGCTGGCGCAGAAGGCTGAATAGAAGATTAAGTCTTTTAATTCCTGAAAATAAATTAAATCATCCAAAACAAAAAAAGATGTCAGGCTGACATCTTTTTTTATACTTAAAAAATCTTAAGCTGCTTTTTTAAACCAAGAGAACCAGCCTTTTTTCTCAGCTTTTACTTCTGCTTTTTCAGCAGCGGCGTCTTTGGTTTCTACTGCTTCAGTTTTCACAGCTTCAACGTGTTGTTCTGCTGTAGCTTGAGCCATTTCTACTTGAGTCGTTGCTTCTGTTTTTACTGCTTCAGCTTTAGTTTCAGCCGCTTGTTGAGTTGCAGCAACAGTCGCTTGAGCAGCTTCAACTTTCGCTTGTACAGGTGCAGCAGTTTCTTTAGCAATAGTTTGGGTTGTTTTGGTTACAACAGTTGCTGGCGCAACTTGAGCTTCAGTTACCATTGCAGATGCAGAAGTCGCTACGATTGCAGTTGCGATCATTGTTTTAAGCATGTTCATATAAACCCTTTTAAGGAAATAGGAAAAAAGAGGCTTGATCATACATTTATAAAATTTAAGTGCTTCATAAATAGGATTTTATTGGTTGATTTTTCAACTGAAATTACAAAGGGATAACAAAGCTAAATTAATTTTTATTTTCAAAGATTATAGCTATATTAGTTATTTAGATTTAGCATTATTTTTAGAGAACTGTTCTAAAATTTTATTAAGTTCCTCTATTCTTTTCTTTAAATTTTGAATCTCTAATTGTTGCATAGCTGTTTCTTCAGGCTTTGTTGATTTTTGAGATTTATTTTCTAATTCATTTTTATGCTGCATGACTGTTTTCTCGTTGAAAATTATTTTTCAAAATTTCTAGGGATATTTCTAATAATAGTCTTTGAGTGAAAACA
Source organism: Acinetobacter lwoffii (assembly GCF_002321025.1). GTDB lineage: Bacteria > Pseudomonadota > Gammaproteobacteria > Pseudomonadales > Moraxellaceae > Acinetobacter > Acinetobacter lwoffii_Y. Next base: position 27,763 of record NZ_DCLL01000062.1, on the reverse strand, counting down.
CCTAAAAGCCATTGATAGAATTCAAAATCTTCATTTTTAAATGAATTTTGCTTATTGCATGAAACAGTTAATACATAAATTACCTCATTCGTAATAGGGTGTAAAATAGGGAAGCATATTTGTGAGCCGCTTTCATTGAGTGGAGTCATCCCATTTATATAACATCTAGAACTAGAATTCTTATTAAGTTCTGCTGTTGCATTTTCTACAATTATTAATGTTCTTGATTCAATACTACGTTTAATACAACTTGTTTTTGAGTTCAAAACATTTATTGGAGTTTTTGGTCCAATATGAGTTGGTAAATAATTTTCCCATTCAGTACACAGTTTATTTGAAACACGCATTAATCCAACTTTGATTAAAGTATTTGGGAATTGAATTTCTAAGTGACTTTTAATTGCTTGAATAATAATGTCTTTCTGTAAATTTGGCTGAGTGATCGTATTGAATATATCTTTAGCAGATGTATTCATTTTAAGAGTATCAATAAATCTTTTATATTTTGTTTGAACAATAATTTCTAAAGTTTGTATTATAGAAATCGCATGTTGCTTACTTAAATCTGGAGGAGGGGGTTCTGTATATTCAGCTATGAGCTTTATATATGAATAACCATATGTAATTAATGCATATATTAGAAAAGCACTAATAATAATCCAAGCTTGTTTTTCAACAATGAGAACCCCAAAAGTTCCAAGATTTTCAGTAATAAAATGAGCTAATGAACTATTACTAAAACTAGGGCGTGTCATCAATTAGCTTGAGGAAAACCGCCTTGTCCCCATTATACTTTTATGACTAAACGCTATGCATTAAAAGATGAGCAGTGGGAACAGATTAAAGATCTGTTACCTGGACGAATGGGTACTGTTGGAGTGACGGCCAAAGATAACCGACTATTTGTTGAAGCTATATTGTATCGGTATCGTTCAGGTATCCCGTGGCGAGACTTACCCGAACGCTTTGGTGATTTTAGAGTCGTGCATACTCGTTTTAGTCGTTGGGCTAAAACAGGTGTGTGGCAGAGAGTCTTTGAAGTACTGTCACATGACTGTGATAATGAATATGCCATGTTAGACTCTACCATTGTACGTGCTCATCAACACAGCGCTGGGGGAAAAAAATCAGGCGATTGGACGCAGTAAAGGGGGCTTAAGCACCAAAATTCATGCCCGTACTGATGCTTTAGGCAACCCGACAGGATTTTATCTCACTGATGGGCAGGTCCATGACTTAAATGGTTCAGATGTGTTGCTGGACTTATCGTTGAGCCAGATCTGGCTTATGGATAAAGCCTACAACTCTAGGGATCGGGTCATTGATCCAATTTTAGAGGCGAAGGGTCAAGTTGTGATGCCAGCGAAAAGTAATTCTATTGATCAGCGTGATTATGATCGACATCTCTACAAGGCAAGACATCTGATCGAGAACTTTTTTGCCAAGCTCAAGCAGTATCGTGCTATTGCCACACGCTATGATAAATTGGCTCAAAACTTCTTATCAGCGATCTACTTGGCTTCAACAATCATCTGGCTTAATTGATGACACGCCCTAGAATTAATGAAAAATACTGGTAAAGCATAAATAATAGGCAATAAAAGAAAGCGTACTAAATTTTTAGATACTAAATTATTAATGATTTCAAATAATTTGGTTATTTTAGGATATTTTATTCTAAATTTAGCTATATCTTCTGGTTGCATTTTATTGTCTGTTATCTAATTGATTATATTGTATAAAAAATCCCCGCATAGAGCGAGGATTTTCTTGATCAAAGTATTTAAGAATTAAACACGTTCGATCACTGTTGCAATACCTTGACCTAGACCGATACACATGGTCGCAAGACCGATTTGTGTATCTTGCTGTTCCATTACATTCAACAATGTTGTTGTGATACGCGCACCAGAACAACCCAATGGGTGACCCAATGCAATCGCGCCACCGTTATGGTTCACGATGTCTTGCTTGTCATAAATACCTAAGCCTTTAAGAACAGACAGACCTTGTGCAGCAAAGGCTTCGTTCAATTCAAAGGTTTGGATATCAGAAATCGCTAGACCAGCGCGTTTCAACGCTTTTTGTGTTGCCGGAACCGGACCATAACCCATGATCGCAGCATCACAGCCCGCAACCGCCATAGAGCGAATTACAGCACGTGGCTTAAGACCTAAAGCTTGAGCACGTTCAGCAGACATCAACAACATTGCAGAAGCACCATCAGACAAAGCTGAAGATGTTGCCGCAGTTACTGTACCGCCTTTCGGATCGAATACTGGACGCAAAGATTTGAACGATTCAAGGTTCGCATCTGGACGGATCACTTCATCGATATCACACAAGATTTTGTAGCCATCTGCATTATGACCTTCAATGCCCACAATCTCGTTCTGGAACAGGCCATTTTCAGTCGCAGCCCAGGCACGGCGATGTGATTCCACACCGAACGCATCCTGTTCTTCACGGCTAATACCGTTCATGCGACCCAACATTTCAGCAGTTAAGCCCATCATGTTCGACGCTTTGGCATAATGCTTAGACGCTTCAGGATTCAGGTCGATGCCGTGCATCATGCCCACATGGCCCATGTGCTCAACACCACCGATGATGAAGATATCACCCTGGTTCGTCGCAATTTGCGCAGCCGCAGTGTGAATCGCCTGCATAGACGAACCACAAAGACGGTTCACCGTTTGGCCTGCAACAGTTTTCGGCAGGTCTGCCAGTAATGCGATATTACGGGCAATGTTCATACCTTGTTCTAGGGTTTGATTCACACAGCCCCAGATTACGTCTTCAACTTCATGCGGGTCGAATTCGTTACGTACCAATAGGGCACGGACAAGCTCAGCAGATATCGAGTCGGCACGTACATTGCGGAACATACCGTTTTTGGTTTTACCCATTGCTGAACGTACGCCATCAACGATGACAACGTCACGTGGATTTAAAGTAGCCATTCACGTTGCTCCTTAACCGTAGAATTTTTTGTTGTTAGCAGCCATTTCGCGCAACATTTCTGGCGCTTCATAAGCTTTACCAAGGTGCGCATACTTATTGCAAAGCGCAACATACTCAGCTACACCGGTTTGATCGATGTAACGGCATGGACCACCACGGAATGGAGGGAAACCAACACCCATAATCATGGCCATATCTGCTTCAGCAGCAGTGGCTACAATGTTGTCTTCCAGGCAACGAACAGTTTCGTTACAGAAAGCCAGCATCATGCGATCAATGATTTCCTGAGCATCAAATTCACGTTTTTCCGCAGTTGCAACAGAGGCCACAAGCTCATACGCAGTTGGATCAACCACTTTTGCTTTTTTGCCTTTACGGTCAAGTTCATACTTGTAGAAACCAACGTCGTTCTTTTGACCCAGACGTTTGTTTTCGTACATCACCTGAATCGAACCTTTGAAATCAGGTTTCATACGATCCGGGAAGCCTTCAGCCATCACTTCTGCACCGTGTACGCCAGTGTCGATACCGACAACATCCATCAGGTAAGCAGGGCCCATTGGCCAGCCGAATTTTTCCATGACTTTATCGATTTGCTGGAAGTCAGCGCCATCTTTAAGCAACAGGTCAAATGCACCGAAGTAAGGGAACAGTACGCGGTTGACCAGGAAGCCCGGGCAGTCATTGACCACGATTGGTGTTTTACCCATTTTCTGAGCAAGCACCACAGTCGTTGCAATCGCTTCGTCAGAAGTCTTCGCACCGCGAATCACTTCAACCAGTGGCATCATGTGTACCGGGTTAAAGAAGTGCATACCGACGAAGTTTTCAGGACGTTCCAGGTTTTCAGCCAGACGCGTGATTGAAATCGTAGAAGTATTAGATGCAATGATCGTGTTTTCACGAACTTTCGCTTCAGTTTCTTTCAGTACGATGCCTTTGACTTTTGGATTTTCAGTCACGGCTTCGATCACGATGTCCACTTCTTTAAACTCGTCATAGCTTAAAGTTGGACGGATGCGCGCAAGAGTTTCACCCATTTGAGCAGGCTTCATCTTCTTACGTTCAACTTGTTTGGTCAGTAAACCATTGGCTTCTTTCATACCCAAAGCAAGTTGCTGGTTACCGATGTCTTTCATGATGATCGGTGTGCCTTTGCTTGCCGCCTGGTAAGCAATACCACCACCCATGATACCTGCGCCTAGAACAGCCGCCTGGTTCACTGGATGCGCACCTTTTTCATAGCGCTTCGAGGTTTTTTTCACGATCTGGTCATTCAGGAACAAACCGATCAAGGCACCTGCTTGTGGTGTGACTGCTGCTTTAGCAAAACCTTCAGCTTCCGCTTTCAGCGCGTCATCACGATGCAGGCTCGCACCCGCTTGAAGAGAATCAAGCAGTAATTTTGGTGCAGGGTATTGAGCTGGATTAGCTTTTGCCAGAACCATGCCTTTCGATGAGTTAAACGCCATCATCTGTTCGATCGGGCTGAGTTTAACTGGATCGAGTTTTTCCTGACGCTTGGTTTTCCAGTCTAAACGGCCATGAATCGCCTGTTTTACCAGATCAAGTGCAGCATCTTGTAGCTTGTCAGCAGGAACGACAGCATCGACTGCGCCGTCTTTCAGTGCAGCAGCTGGCTTCTTAGGATTGGCCATTGCCATCCATTCTACCGCGTTGTCGATACCGATTAGACGGCTTAAACGCACTGTACCACCGAAGCCCGGGAAGATCCCCAGCTTGATTTCAGGTAGGCCCACTTGTGCCTGTTCTGACATGACACGGTAGTCACACACCAGGCACATTTCGAAACCGCCACCCAGTGCCATGCCATTAATTGCAGCCACTTTAGGAATGTCGAGGTCTTCGAAGCTGTTAAAAATTTCATGTACTGGCATTGCCCAGTCAACAATCGCTTGTTCACCCTGAGCAAAGTTGTCGCCGAATTCAGTGATATCAGCACCTACAATAAATGTAGATTTGCCTGAAGTCACAATCAGACCTTGAATATCGGCATGGGAGACGGCTTCGATAGCAGCCTTGAAATCTTCAATCGTTGCACGGTTGAATTTGTTAACGGACTCACCTTGTAAGTCAAAGCGGAATTCTGCAATCCCGTCCTCAAGCATTTGGACGGTAATGGCATTGCCAGCGTGGATCATGCCCTGATCTCCTTTATTTTGGAGGACTTCTAAGTTGATGTTGTGAAGCAAGTGCGCATGTCCCGCGCACTTTTTGACTTCGCTAATCTTACGATAACTATATCCAAAAAGAACATAACAAGTTGTATCAAGCCGTGACGCAATGGTCATCAATTTCTGCCAGACTGATCCGCCCCGCTATAACTTTTCCTTTCAGTTTTCTAAAAGAAGATGAACCAAAGATTTTGTTTCAATTCATTATTTTTTATCAATCAGCCTGATAGATATGGAGCAGGGTGACTGATTTTCAAGGTGCATTTCTAGCGGAATTTTGTCAATTCAGTCAATTTCTATCCTTGAACTTGCCATTTTTAGCCTCGAAGTATGCTGAGCGCAGGGCTTTCAGGTCTCTGCTGATAGTATTTAATCAGCACAAATAACAGTGTATTAGATCATTTGAGTTACTGAACTTTTCTGATGAGATCGAAAATGGGAACGATCCTGTCGATGTGTGATTTAAAATAATTTCCATCCTGCCGGGTTGAATCCCTGTCATCTGCTATGGAATTGTTTATGATGATCTTGCACTTAGATATGGGGAATATCGATGCACGTATTTCGTTCTAAAAAAGACTGGTGGCTGCTGGCTTTTGTGATTTGTATGAGTGGCCTGTTGCTGCAACTGCTGCTGACCATGCAGGCCAAAGGCACTATGCAGCAATATCCGCTGCACACTGCGGTTTATGTCCTGACTATTATCATTTTATGGTGGCCGCTGTGGAGTACGCGCTATGTGATGGACAATGGGGTGTTGACCATAAAAAGCCTGTGGTTAAGCTGGAAGATTCCGTTAAGTGAAATCCAATCCATTCAGCCGACGGATCACTCTATCATTGCGCCAGCCTTATCCTTAAAGCGTCTGCGAATTGACTATACAGATGCAGGCGTGCAGAAATTTATATTGGTTTCACCCAAAAATCAGACTGCGTTTATGCAGGCTCTCCAGCCAAATAAAAACGGAAAGTGAGTCTGTATGATTTAAGCTTTTGCTTGCTCAGGCAGAACCACCAGCTGTCCATCGAAACAGTCCAGGTGCAGACTGAATTGCTCAGGCTGGTTTAAAAAATATAGCGCCAGAATTGGCTCCAATTCGGTACGCATCTTGCGGCCCAAATGTCGGGCGCCGTAACGGATATCATGGCCCTGATAGAAATAGGCTTTGGCTGCAGCGCTTAAATGCACGCTGCGTTGCTGATGCTGCAAGCGCTTGTTCAGTTTATCCAGTTTAATTTCGACCAGACGTGGCAGGGCATTGCTCTGTACTGCTTGATAATGCAGGCTGCGGTCAATCCGGTTCAGAAACTCGGGGTCGAATTTACGCTGCATGACTTTTTCAATGATGCGCTGGGTGGGAACCCGTTTTAGGCATAAGGCCTGCATTTTCTCAGGCAGATAACTGAGTTTGTCCAGATATTGCTGCGCCGCCTGTGCCCCGACATTGCTGGTCATAAAGATCATACAGTTGCGAAAATCGATAGTTTTAGTGCCCGCTGTTAGGGTCAGCCGGCCAGTATCCAGCACGTTCATCAAGCCGCGAATCACCTCGTTACTGGCTTTTTCGAGTTCATCAAACAGCATGATGCCGGGGCGGGTATGGCTGCCGGCAATCGCAGTTTCATCAAACAGGCTGTGACCTTCTTTAGAACCAACATAACCGGGCGGTGCGCCGGTCAAAGCCGCGGCATAATGTTCCTGTGCCAGAGTATTCATATCAATCCGGCAAAAAGCATCCGGACGGCCATAGATCGCTTCGGCAATCAGACGCACAGTTTCAGTTTTACCCACACCGGTGGGGCCGAGCATCAAGGTAACCGACAAAGGGCGATCCGGACTGGAAAAATCTGCCTTGACCACATGCAACATTTTTTCAATTTCATTCAGGGCTGCATCCTGCCCAATAATCCGTTCACGTAGCAGTTGCATTACCTTACTCGGCTCGAAATGAAAACGCGGTTTACCAATCAGGCGAGCACGTTCAGACGGGTGATGGGTGGAGGTGGAGGGTTGAACAATATGAATGCCCGATTGCTGCAGGGTCATGCGAATCCTCTCAAAACTAGACTTTTTGAGCATAACAAAGTTAAAGGTTGAAACTTATAGCTTTTAACAATCAGTTTATGTCGTGAGGATTATAGATTGGGGGGATAACCCGACAGGAACTTTAAGATTAAGTGGCAGCTTCAGGGGAATTTTGTGTTTTTGCTTGAAAATGACGCAACAATCATCACATATATCTGCAGATTGTAGGTGAAAAATAGGCTTTAGGTGAACGAAAACGCACGCCCCCATATTGAAAAAATCCTGGCGAATATGACCAGCCTGCCCGGGGTCTACCGGATGTATGGCAAAGACGGTGAATTATTGTATGTGGGTAAAGCCAAAAACCTGAAAAACCGGGTCTCCAGCTATTTTGTCAAAACGCTGGATCATCCCAAAACCCAGGCCTTGGTGGCACGGATTTATGATATCCAGACCCTGGTGGTACGTTCTGAAACTGAAGCCTTGTTGCTGGAACAGAACCTGATCAAGCTGCATCATCCGCCCTATAACATCATGCTGCGTGATGACAAATCTTATGTCTATATTTTTGTTTCGGCAGATAAACCCTATCCGCGTTTAGCCAGTGGGCGCGGCAAGGGCAAGCACCAGGTGGGCAAGTTTTTTGGACCTTATCCGAGTGCGTATACCGCCCGGGATACTCTGGTGGTGCTACAAAAACTGTTCAATATGCGTTCCTGTGAAAACAGTTTTTTTGCCAACCGGACCCGGCCATGTCTGCAATACCAGATCAAACGCTGCTCTGCGCCCTGTGTCGGATTTATTTCTCCAGAAGACTATAAGGCAGATGTCGATAACTCGATCCGATTTTTGCAGGGCGATACCAAGGAGCTGAATCAGGAACTGATCGCAAAAATGGAAGCGGCCGCTGAAGCGCTGGAATTTGAAAAAGCGGTGTTCTATCGTGACCGGATGGCATTGTTAAGAGACGTACAGTCGCAGCAGGCGATCTATAAGCTCAAAGGCGAAGCCGATATCCTGTCGATTGCCTATCAGGCCGGGGTGACCTGTGTGCAGATCATGCATGTGCGCAACGGCAAAATGCTGGGTGGAAAAAGTTATTTCCCAGATATGCTCAGTGATGACCTGGGGCAGATGCTGGCCGATTTTATTGCCAATTTTTATTTTCAGGTGGCCGATGAAATCCCGGCTGAACTGATTGTTAATCTGGAAGTGGCTGATCGTAAAGAACTGGAAGCAGCACTCTCGCAGCATTTTGGCAAGAAAATCCAGATCAAGTCCAAAGTCCGCGAAACCCGGGCCGAATGGCTGGAACTGGCGCAGATGAATGTACAGCACGCGATTCAGGGCAAGCTGGCCAATCATATAGAATTAAATGAGCGTTTTCATCAGCTGGAGCAGGTGGTCGGCCGTCCGGTAGACCGGATCGAGTGCTTCGACATTTCACATACCATGGGCGAAGATACCGTGGCATCCTGTGTGGTCTTTGATAGTGGCGGCGCGCGCAAGCGTGATTATCGCCAGTTCTCCATTCATGATATTCAGGCGGGTGATGACTATGCCGCCATGCGTCAGGCGCTGACCCGTCGTTATAAAAAAGCCCTGTTGCCAGACTTGCTGCTGATTGATGGTGGCAAGGGGCAATTGCACATGGCAATGGAAGTCATGCAGGAACTGGGACTGGATGCCTTTATGGTCGGTGTGTCCAAAGGTGAGGGACGTAAGCCTGGTCTGGAAACCCTGCACTTTACCGATGGCAGTAAAATTCAATTACCGGAGGATCATAAGGCACTGCATCTAATTCAGCAGGTACGTGATGAAGCACACCGCTTTGCGATTACCAAGCATCGTGCCAAACGCGATAAAAAGCGTGGTTCATCAGTGCTGGAAGTGATTCCGGGGCTCGGACCAAAACGCCGTCGGGATTTGCTGACCCATTTTGGCGGGATTCAGGGCGTACTGAAAGCCTCAGAAAGAGATCTGCAACTGGTACCGGGACTGGGTTCAGTCATGGCCCGGATGATTTATAAAGTGCTGCATGAATGACGCGTGGCTTAAATGCAAGGGCCAAAGTGCGCATTGACGCTTGGGTCACGTGACATTCACAACCTGAAGAATTTTGCCGAATATACTGAGCATCAAGACTTACTGAGGGATCAACATGTCTTTGCATGCACTTTATGCACAAATTGCCGAACAGGAATGGGTAGAGTTTCCACAGGGATGGTTACAGGGTCGTACTCTGTATGGTGGTCTGGCTGCCGCGATGATGATGCAAAAAGCCGTCACTCACATCAATGATCCGGCCAAGCATTTGCTGAGTTGCAGTGTGACCTTTGTCGGCCCGATTCAGCAAGCCAAAGTACGACTGAGTGCCGAAATCCTGCGGCAGGGCAAGTCGGTGACCACGATTGAAGTGCGCTTATGGCAGGACGACGCGGTGCAAAGTATTCTGATTGCCAGTTTTGGTATTTCCCGTGATTCAGAGATTCAGGTTCAGCAACAAGCTCAGGCACCCGACTATGCTGCGCCAGAGCAGCTGTTTCAGATTCCTGCTGGCTATGGCATGCCAGACTGTTATGATCATTTCGAAGTGGCCTGGGCGGATGTCAATCTGCCTTGTAGTGCCAGTTCTCGTCCGGACTTTGGCGGCTGGTGCCGTTTCCATCCCGAAAAGCATTGCAACCGTGAATTTCTGGTCGCCGACTTGATGGCCATCTTTGATATCTGGCCACCCGGGGTGTTACCGATGTTTAAAAACATGGCGCCTGCGAGTAGTCTGACCTGGACAGTGACCTATGTGCATCCGGTTCAACATCAATTGCATGATTGGTTTAAATATAAAGTATTTACCGACTATGCTGCGGATGGTTATACGACGGAGCATGCCTATCTCTGGGATGCCGAAAATCGCCTGATTGCGATGGCAAGACAAACAGTGACGGTGTTTGCCTAGTGACACTGCAAGTCAATTCGTATAAAGTGAAGCCTATTAATGATGGATCAAACCTCTAAAAAAGTGTGCATTTTCATCGTACATGAGGGGAACAATTGGCGGTGTCTATGACTACAGGTCGTATCCTGAATATTCCAAATATCTTGACCTTGGCGCGTATCGCTCTTATTCCGGTATTTTTATTGGTGGCTTACTGGCCGCCTGCAATGGGCTTTGATGCCCATAACCCAGACATGACGCGGCATATTATTTTAACCACGATCTTTGTGGTGGCTGCGGTAACGGACTGGTTTGATGGCTATCTGGCACGAACATTAAATCAGACTTCCGCTTTTGGGCGTTTCCTCGACCCAGTTGCAGATAAATTGATGGTCACGGCTGCATTGATTGTACTGGTGCAATGGCAACCTTCCATGTCGATGGCTTTTGCTGCGATTGTGATTATTTCGCGTGAAATTACCGTTTCAGCCCTGCGTGAATGGATGGCAGAACTCGGTGCGCGGACCAATGTTGCGGTTTCAACGGTGGGTAAATACAAAACAGCTTTCCAGATGATCGCCATCACCGTATTCCTGCTGAACTGGCCACCGCTGGAAATACTGGCATATGCCTTGCTATACACCGCAGTCGTACTCACTTTATGGTCGATGTTCATTTATCTGAAAGCGGCTTGGCCATATCTGAAACAGCCTTAATTGAAATGAAAAAAGAAGCTCCTTGAAAGGGGCTTTTTTTATACGCTTAAATCATCAAGCCAATCGGCAAATTACAGGCAAAAAAATACCCAGCCTTTGGGGGAAGAACTGGGATGAAATCGGGGTATTTGTTGCTTGTTATTATAGTTATTCAAAGATATCTCATCTTCTTAGGGCTTATTATAGAGATGTGATTTTTTTAAATCATGTGGCTTCTTGTAGCAGAATGTTGTGTTTTGTGATTACTCTGTATATCGCTTTTACAATCCATTATTTTGATACAAATATGAATGTTTTTCAGCAGGATAGTGACTGACTCGATAGACGAAATAGGATAAGTGAAAATCTGTTTTTTGTGCCCTAAATATTGGTTAGTAAGATTTGCTAGATTTAGTCAAAAAATCCCCTGAGATAGGGGATAGATTTATGCCTACGCGGACTTCATCTTTGTCTCGTGTGACAAAAGAAAAGCAGGGCTTTAATGTGAAAAGCTTCTGTATGGGGAGCTCTTTACATTCAAAACTACGTGCTTCGCTGGTCTTGAGTAATGTTTAGAACAACACATAAAAAAGAATCTCCAAAGTTGGAGATTCTTTTAGATTAAAGTCTACGCGGACTTCGTCCTTGTCTTACGTAAAAAAGAAAAGCAGTGCTTTCTTTTTTACTCAGGCTTCAGCCCTTCGGCTTTTTCTAGGGATGCATCATTGTTAAAGAACTTTTCACGCTGTTCTTCAAGAAACTTTTTCGCATCTGCTTCAAACACGTTCAAACGCTTTTCATTAATTAGCGTAGTCTGGTGTTTTAGCCATTCTTGCCAAGCCTGTTTAGACACGGTGTCAAACAATTCCTGACCCTTTGGCCCCGGGAATGGAGCAAAGTCTAAACCTTCCATGTCCGCCTGATACTTACGGCAAAAAACTTGTCGAGACATATCCATACTCCAAAATTATGCGTAAAGTTGTTCCAAACGCGCATGTGCACGCTCAATGGCTGCTTTCACTTGAGCAGGCGCGGTGCCACCAATGTGATTACGGGCATTCACCGAAGCTTCAAGAGTTAGGGCTTTTTCAAATACGTCTGCTTGAATCAGGTCAGAGAACTGTTGCAGTTGTTCGAGTGTCAATTCAGACAGGTCTTTAGATTCTTGTACACCGAGTGCAACCGCTTTACCTACAATCTCGTGCGCATCACGGAATGCAACGCCGTTTTTCACCAGGTAATCAGCTAGGTCAGTCGCAGTTGAGAAACCACGCAGCGCTGCTTCGCGCATTTCAGCAATGTTTGGAACCAGTGCAGGAATCATGTCAGCAAATGCCATGAGTGAACCACGAACTGTATCGATCGCATCGAACAATGGCTCTTTATCTTCCTGATTGTCTTTGTTATAGGCTAGAGGCTGGCCTTTCATTAAAGTCAGCAGGCTCATCAAATCGCCATAGACACGGCCGGTTTTACCACGTACCAGTTCAGGCACATCCGGATTTTTCTTCTGCGGCATGATTGAAGAGCCAGTACAGAAGCGATCTGGAATATTCACGAATTTGAACTGTGCAGATGTCCATAGAATCAGTTCTTCAGACATACGTGATAAATGCATCATAATTAAAGATGCAGCGGCATTAAATTCAATCGCAAAGTCACGATCCGATACTGCATCCAGCGAGTTTTCAGCAACAGCTTCAAAACCTAGCAGTTCAGCAGTATAAGCACGGTCGATTGGATAAGTAGTACCTGCAAGTGCAGCAGAACCAAGCGGCATACGGTTGACACGCTTACGGCAATCAATCAGACGTTCTGAATCGCGTACCAGCATTTCAAACCAAGCCATTAGATGATGACCAAAAGTCACTGGCTGAGCGGTTTGCAAGTGGGTGAAGCCAGGCATGATGGTGTCGGTGTTTTTAGCCGCTAAGCTTAAAATACCTTTTTGTAATTTTTTCAGTAATTCCAGGATGCTATCGATTTCATCGCGTACATAAAGACGGATATCTGTAGCCACCTGGTCATTACGGCTACGACCGGTATGCAGTTTCTTGCCAGTAATGCCGATACGTTGAGTCAGGCGTGACTCAATGTTCATGTGGACATCTTCTAAATCAATGCGCCATTCAAAGTTGCCTGCTTCAATATCGGCTTGAATCGCTGTCAGACCTTCAATAATGTCATCGCGTTCTTGCGTGGTCAGTACGCCCACTTTTGCCAGCATGGTTGCATGGGCAATCGAGCCTGCAATATCTTGTTTATAAAAACGTTGGTCAAATTGAACAGATGCTGTAAATTCAGCAACAAAAGCATCAGTCGCTTCAGAGAAACGACCGCCCCACATACCCGAAGTATGGGCGTGTGATGGATTAGAGGAATTAGAAGATGTGGTCATGTCGGCTCAATCAGATTAAAAGCAGTAGAACGAAAAAGAGTATAACAAATTCAAAGCCCATTGCCGAAGTCACATCTGCTCAATCTTTTACATCGATAAACGAACAGACGCAAAATTCCTATTTTTTTAGCCAGATCGGCAATCTACGCTATTTGCTGGAACTGTTTGCTGGCGGCAATATTCTGGCCATGATTCTGGCGCTTGCAGAAGCGCAATCCTGGCAGGCTTTGAATGGAATGCACCTGCTGCAATATATCCTGTATATCAACTGGGTACTGTTATGTTTTGCAGCACTGGTCGAGCTGTTCCATCAAGCCTTTCAACGTATGGGAATCAAACTGGCTTTGATTTCTGGATTTCTGCTGTTACAGGCAATTGTACTGCTCACTACGGTGAACCTGAATATCTTGATATATTTTGGACAGAATTTTAATTTTCAGGATTTAAACCTGGCGATTGCGCTGGATCAGGTTGGACTCCATTTAAGTCTGGGAATTTTACTGGGAACCTTCTGTTTTCGTTATCTTTACTTGCGTGAACAATGGGAGCAGCAGCAGCATAGCGAGCTGAATGCTAGAATTCAGGCCATGCAGGCACGGATTCAGCCGCATTTCCTGTTTAACAGCATGAATAGTGTGATCAGCCTGATCAGTATCGATCCGGATAAAGCCGAGCACATGCTGTTGAATTTGTCACGGTTATTTCGTGCCAGCTTTCAGGAATTAAAACTGGTCAACCTGCAGGAGGAAATTGATCTGTGCCAGCGCTATCTGGAGATTGAACAGATCCGTCTAGGTGAGCGTTTGCAGGTGGAATGGAAGTTAGAAAACAAAGACTTATACTCACAAGTTCAAATTCCATTATTAACTTTACAACCCTTGTTAGAAAATAGTATTTTCCATGGAGTTGAAAAAATTCTCACAAAGAGTACCATAAGCATATTGGTTGAAATATTGCAAAATCAAATTAATATCATCATAACCAACCCTTATGCACAGGATAATAAAATTTTAAAAAAGGGACATGGTATTGCAATAGAAAATGTTAGACAGCGTCTGCAAGCTTATTATGGACCTAGTGTGACTTTTCAAACCTTTGCCGGCGAAGGGATGTTTACGACGGTAGTGCGATATCAATATAAATAAAAATAAATCAAAGAAATCGCAGTTGGCTTTATCATTCATCTGATGAGGTTAACTGGGTAAGGAGGAGAAATGGACATCCTGATTTGTGATGATGAGCCTTTGGCCGTCGAGCGTTTATCACGTTTGGTCTCTCAACTGGGGCATGATGTGGTGGCGACAGCAAGCCATGGCCGTCAAGCGATTGATCTGGCTCACCAATACGAACCCGATGTCATCCTATTAGATATTCAAATGCCTGAAATGAATGGACTAGCTTGTGCGCAACATTTGCGTCAACTGGATCCAATGCCGGCCATTGTCTTTTGTACGGCCTATGACCAACATGCGCTGGATGCATTTAAATCAAATGCCGAAGGCTACTTGCTTAAACCGGTGATGCAACAGGAATTGGCACAGGTTTTAGAGCACTTAACTAAACTTACCCAAGCTCAAATGAGCCAACTAAAACAAAAAGAAAATATGGACGAAATCAATATCAGCCGCCAGCAGATTGCGGCAAAGACCTATCGTGGTGTCGAATTGGTGCCAGTTGAAAATATCTATTATTTTCTGGCGGATCAGAAATATGTCACTGTGCGTCATAAAAACGGCAGTGTATTGATTGATGAAACCTTAAAGGAGTTAGAGCAGGAGTTTGGGAACCAGTTTATCCGGATTCATCGTAATGCCTTGATCTCGGTGCATTATCTGGATGGTCTGGAAGTGGTGAGTTCTGGTCAGTATCAGGTACGTTGTCGTGAGCTGGACGATCGTTTGGCGGTTAGTCGGCGACATTTACCGTTTTTACGAGATCGGATTCAAAAGCTTTAGCAGGGGATGAATGAGAGCATTGAGTTGAAACTTATATAAATTCACTTGCATTTTCAAGTGAGCAGGTTAAGTTTAGACTATTGTTCTCATTTACTGTTATTGAAATTTATGAAGACCCTAAAAATTGCAACTCGACAAAGTCCACTTGCGCTTTGGCAAGCGGAACACATCCGTGCGCGCCTACAAGATTTGCAAGCTGGTTTGCAGGTTGAGTTAGTCACTTTTGTTACACAGGGCGATAAAATTCTAGATACACCACTGGCTAAAATTGGTGGAAAAGGACTGTTTGTAAAAGAATTAGAAGCCGCTTTACTGGATGGTCGTGCAGATCTGGCTGTGCATTCCATGAAAGATGTCCCGATGGCCTTGCCCGAAGGTCTGAGTCTGGCAGTGATCTGTGAACGTGAAGATCCCTTAGATGCCTTTGTGTCGAATACCTACACTAGTTTTGAAGAATTGCCACAAGGCGCCAAAGTCGGAACCTCAAGCTTGCGCCGTAAAACCCAGATTTTAAAACAGCGTCCAGATCTGGATATTATCGATTTACGCGGTAATGTCGGCACACGCTTGTCCAAACTGGATGCTGGTCAGTATGATGCGATTATTCTGGCCAGTGCCGGTTTAAAACGCTTGGGTCTGGCAGAACGCATTCGTCATACTCTGACGCCTGAAGTCAGTCTGCCGGCCGTGGGTCAAGGTGCGCTAGGTTTGGAATGCCGTACTCATGATCAGACGGTGCTGGACTTGATTCAGCCACTCCTGCATGCGGATACAGATGCGTGTGTACGTGCCGAACGTGCCTTTAATGCCTATCTAGAAGGCGGCTGTCAGGTGCCGATTGCCGGTTATGCCACGCTCAAAGAGGGTGTGATTTCAATCGAAGGTCGTGTAGGCAGTATCGATGGAGCAGTTTTGCTCCGGGCACAGCAGACTGGAAAAACGGCAGATGCAGAGCAATTGGGTGTGAAGCTGGCAAAAGACTTGCTTGATCAAGGTGCTGGCGAGTTGCTGAAAGCACTCTATTCACACTGATGTTATTGATTAATACCCGCCCCAGTGATCGTGCTGCAGGTTTGACCCAGCAGTTACAGGCAGCGCAAGTGTCTGTTTTAGAATTGCCTTTGCTCGAACTGCATGCCATGCCTTATTCCGATGAGCTGTCGAGTTTGTATCAGCAGCTGGAGCAGGCACAGATTATTGTGGTGGTTAGCCCGACGGCCGCTCAGATTGGCATGCAATATTTACAACAGGCGGGTATTAAGCTCTCGGCCTTGGCGCAGGTGCATTGGGTGGCAGTGGGCAAAGCCACTGAACAGGCATTGGCGAGCTACGGCATTCATAGTCATGTGCCTGAGGTCGAAACCTCGGAAGGCATGCTGCAATTGCCTGTGTTGAAGCAACTGGCTTCTGGCTCAGGTGTAGCCTTCTGGCGCGGAGAAGGCGGTCGTCAATTTATGATGGATCATTTACGTGCCAGCAATATTAAAGTTTTAAACTTTATTTTGTACCGGCGGCAATGTCCTGAAACGACGGCAACGATTTTGGCAGAGAACTTGTCGCTGCTTAAGAGGCAGCAGCGTTTTGCAGTTCTGATCACTAGTGAGGCAAGCTGGTTAAACTGGCTGGCAATTATGCAGGATAGTGCAGAGTTCATACAGCAAGCCTGTTATTTGGTTTTGGGGCCACGTTTGGCCACTATTCTTGGGGAATATCAACAGCAGCATCAGGCAAGTTTTCAATTCGTACAAGTCGATGATTTAGAGGCAAATACGATCTTGCAGAAAATGAGGCTGATATTAGGGAACGCATGAAGAAACTATTCATTGTAGTGTTCATCTTGAGTATGGCGTGGCTCATCAAGCTTAGCTATGACTTTCATGTTCTGAATACAGCACAGACTGAATTCAATCAAAGCATCAATCAGTTACAGCAGCAAAATGCCAATCTCAATGATCAGTTCGTGGCTTTAAAACGCCAGATTTCTGCTCAGCAGGAAAGTGCTAGGGCTACTTCAGCAAAAGCGCCAGTAAGTGAAGCGGTAGCTAATGAAACACAGAATGATATTGCCTTAGTACAGCAACATCTGGATCTGATCGAATTTGCACTGCAACAGCAACAATACGCCACTGCGATTGAGAAATTAAATCAGTTATCCAATGAGCTGGATGATTATATTTTAGCGCCTGCCTTGGTCAGTAGTTTGCAGCAAGTAATTGCAAAAGATCAGGACATGCTGAAAAAATTCGTGAACAGCCGATTAGTGCAGCAAAATAAAGTAAAAGAAGTTTTGGTGCAGATGGATACTGAAATTGAAAAAGAAATTCGGACACCATATCGTCAGCGTCCAGAAACTCAACGCTCTTTCTGGCAGCGCTGGGTTCAGATTGAATCCGCAGATCAGCCAAGCATAGTCTTGATGCAACGGCATCTGGTACTGAAAGAGGCCCAATTGCGCTTGCTCATCGCACAAAATACCTTGCAAAAAGACCAATCCGTCGCTTTTCAGCAAGCACTGAATGCCGTGATTGAAGTCTTGGAGCAATTGCCGGATGCACAGAGCCAAAAATGGATTCAGCAATTGAATCAAATTAAGGCCACCCCGATTACTCCGATTCCATTATTAAACACACGCACCCTAGTGGGCTAATTGCTTATGAAACAGATTCTGCTGGCCTATTTATTTGTCTGCTTACTTGGCATTGCGGTGCTGAGTATCCTGAGTTATGGACATGGGGCTGGCTATGTCTATCTGTATTGGCGCGAGTGGCAGTTACAAACCACCCTCTGGTTTTTGGCCGCATCCTTGGTCAGTGTAAGTTTTTTGATGCATTGCATCTGGTATGCGATCAAGCAGTATCGCAGCCGTGAACAGCGTAAAACTGAAACAGTCTTTAGTTTTTCCCGCTTGCACCCTTATGAACAATTGGCAGTCATCTGGTTATTAAACGCTGCTCAGGATCAGCGGGATTTTATTCAGCAGTCTTTCACCAAGTCGGGTTTACTCAAGCATATTATTGATGCACGTTTATCTTGGGGACAACAGCAATATACCCATGCATTAACTGCTTTAAACCAATCCAATCCCATGGCATTTGAATTGGCAGAATTGCAACGGATTGAAATTTATTTATCACAACAGCAAGGTGAACAAGCACTTACCCATTTGGAGTTTTTAAATCAGCATGAATTATCACCTTGGTTAATGCAGGTTAAAACAGCCTATGAGCAGCGCCTTGTTGCATTATGGGGAGTATTTGCCATGCAGTTTCCCTGGTTATATTTACGTTCGACCCAATATGGGCATTTGGACCAAGAAGTAAAAAAAACATGGCTGGAACAATTATTATTGGCCTATGATCAAGCCACACAGGACGATTTATTTTATTTACAGCAACGTTATTTAGATTTAAAACCTCAGATATTTGATCGTGACTATTCAGTCAAGTTATTATGGTTGAAATTATTATTTAGAATGCCAGAAATGAGTGCCGAGCATGAAGTGCTCGCGATTCATTTAATGGAACAGCAATTTAATCAGGATGTCTTTTATTTGTGGTTCCAGCAACAGTTATTGCGGAAAAATCCAGATTATGAGGCGATTGCACAACAGATTTCGCACTGGGAAGCCAAATATCCAGCATTGCCGATTTTAAGCTTTGCAAAATGGCATGTGTTGCAAGCCACAGGCTATACAGATCAAGCCCAGCAACTACTTGACTTGTATCCGGATGATATTCGTATGAGTTATTTAAGAATTAAAGCTGCCTTACAAGATCGGGAGGACTTGCTACAGCAGTTAAATGCAGTATTTGAATCGAATGTAAACTTTATAGAAATTAAGACTTGAGCATAATGATGTCAGAATTAAAACAATATCCAGTTATTTATGAACAAACAGTTGCATGGGGCGATATGGATGCCTTTGGACATGTAAATAATGCCATGTATTACCGTTATGTCGAAAGTGCACGTCTAGCTTATTTAACCCAATTAGAAATTCTCTCTGAATCGGTATCTACCGTAGTGGCATCCAATCAGTGCCGTTATTTAAAACCCGTGGTTTTTCCTGATCATTTAAAAGTGGCAGCACGTATTGAAGAAATCCGTAATAGTGCATTCAGAATGCAATATCTATTATGGAGTGAAAAACAGCAAAGTATTGTCGCCACTTCAGAAGCAGTTATTGTCTGTGTCGATAAAAAGACCATGCAGAAAACAGAAATTCCGGAACATATTCGCGAAAAAATCAAAGCACTTGAATTAAGCGTTCAACATG
Organism: Acinetobacter lwoffii; assembly: GCF_002321025.1. Classification (GTDB taxonomy): domain Bacteria; phylum Pseudomonadota; class Gammaproteobacteria; order Pseudomonadales; family Moraxellaceae; genus Acinetobacter; species Acinetobacter lwoffii_Y. The sequence continues at coordinate 8,320 of NZ_DCLL01000062.1, read as the reverse complement.
AAATTTAAAAATGAATGAAGCATTTTATTTTGTAATTTTTTTTAAACTTTATTGTTATTGCTTTAAGGTTTTATATTGAATGTTTTATTTAATATAAATATGATGGGGCTATTATTTAACAAAATGAATAATATTATTTTTCGGAGAGCATTATGCCAGATATTACGCATTTATCAGTAGAAGAGTTAAAACGTTTACAAGCAGAAGCAGAATCACTGATTGCTTCAAAAAAAGATCAAGAGATTGAAGATGCTTATCAGCAAATCTTGGCAGTTGCCGAGAAAGTTGGTATGACGGTTGAACAGTTACTTGAATTTGGTGCGTCTAAGCGTAAGAAATCATCACGTAAGTCGGTTGAGCCGCGTTACCGTAGCAAAAGCAATCCGGACGATACCTGGACTGGCCGTGGTAAACAGCCGCGCTGGTTGGTGGCTGAATTGGAAAAAGGCGCAAAGCTGGACGATTTCCTGATCTAAGCCTTCATTTGATCTGGTCATTAGGCTGTCATACAGACAGTCTATGATCATTAAACCAAGCATACCTGCTTGGTTTTTTTATATCTATGAATTGGCGTTGACAGAAAAGTGTGCATAATGTGTGGGTATAAGGGAAAAATTATAAATGGGGATTTGGACTTGAGCGATTGGTCGTGGTGGGGATGAGCAGTAAACCGAAAACTTTAAGATGGTTGATCCTTGCTCTTGTTGCATTTTTTATTTTTGTCGTATTACAAGTGCCAGCAGCCTGGTTAATTTCGAAATTTTATAAAAATAACCAGACTTTGCATAATGTAAACGGAAATATCTGGCAGGGAAGTGCGGACTGGAAAAAAGGCAATCTTCGGGGCAGTCTGAACTGGAAAGTGCGGCCGCTGGATTTGCTGTTGCTGCGAGTTGGAGCACATGTGGATTTGCATAGTGGCAATACCCAGCTTTCCGGGATCATGGCTTATGGTCTGAATAAGTCTTTGATTTTCAAAAATCTTGAAGGGCAGGTCGCGCCTGAAACTCTAAAAAAACTTGCAGACTGGCAATGGCCGAGTACTGCGATTCAGTTTAAAGATCTGGATTTTAAATATAAAAAAGAACAGGGCTTCAGTCAGGTGGCCGGGCAAATGCAATGGACGGGTGGTGAGCTGATTTATACCTTTGCTCAGCGTCAGGAACGCATGAATGTACCTGCCATGACTGGAAAACTCGCAGATGAAAGCGGACAGCTGTTAGTTGATGTTCGGGATAGTCGCGATCAACGTATGCTGAATATCAAGCTTGATCCGAGTCTGATGCTAGATATCCAGCTCACCCAGCGCTTTTTAATGAATGCGCCTTCTTATGAAGGTAAAGCCGGATTAGATACCTATGTGATCAGTACCCGCCAACCCTTAATGGGAGGCTTGAACTGATGGCAGTTTCTCTGAATGATTTAAAAAATATTGAACTGAAACAGATCAATCGTGCTGCACCTGTGGTTTTGTTACTGCTCATCCTGTATCTATGCTGGAAGCTGGCGGCTTTGTTCTGGTTGCTGATTGCTCCACCACAAGCCATGCAGCTGGATCGGGTTGAACTGGGTTCGCAACAGGCACAAATTCCGAATATCAGTGCATTTTCGCTGTTTCAGGAAGTGGGGCAGTCTGCGGGTGTGGTTGAAACGGCCAATATCATTTTACAAGGGGTGGTGGTTGCCAGTCCAAGTTATAACTCTTCTGCGGTACTGAAAATTAATGATCAGGTCGATCGTTACCGTGTCGGGGAAATGCTGGCCAATAGCGGTTTTGAGTTGGCTGAAGTGTATTGGGATCGGGTTATTTTACGTCGATCCACAGGTGCTACTCAAGAAGTCTTATTCAAAGGTCTGGAAAATGGCTTGAATCAGCCGATTGTGCCGGAAACATCCGCATCTTCAAGTTCAATGCCTGCTATGCCTTCTAACAGTGGTATGCCTGAGCAGCCTTCGCCACAGAATGAAATTGGTCGGGCCATCCAGCAGATGCAGGAAAACAAGGACCAGTATTTACAGAATATGGGGGTTAGTGCAGCAGACGGTAGTTATGAAGTGACTTCACGGACGCCGGCTGCACTGCGTAATCGCCTGGGTTTAAGACCGGGCGACCGGATTTTGTCTTTAAATGGCCAGACGCTGAGCCAGGGACAGACCGAAGCACAATTACTGGAACAGGCCCGACGTGAAGGTCAGGTCAAACTCGAAATAAAACGTGGTGATCAGGTGATGACCATACAACAAGATTTGAAGTGATGTGTCATCACGCATAGGGTTAGGAAACACGAAAGTTTATGGCTTTATTTAATAATAATCGATCAGCATGGGCATTCTGTGTGGCCGCACCGTTAATGGCTATGGTCAGTACGGCGAGTTATGCACAAACCTGGAAAATCAACCTTCGAGATGCTGACTTAACTGCATTCATTAATGAAGTGGCCGATATTACCGGCAAAAACTTCGCAGTCGATCCGCGGGTACGTGGCAACGTGACGGTCATCTCCAATAAAGCCCTGAATAAAAATGAAGTCTATGACCTGTTTTTAGGCGTACTGAATGTCAATGGTGTGGTGGCGATTCCTTCGGGTAACACCATCAAGCTGGTTCCGGACAGCAATGTCAAAAGCTCAGGCATTCCCTATGATGCCAGAAGCCGTGCCAGTGGTGACCAGATTGTGACCCGAGTGTTGTGGCTGGAAAATACCAATCCGAATGACTTGATTCCTGCATTACGTCCTTTAATGCCGCAGTTTGCCCATTTGGCGGCGGTGCCGGGTACGAATGCCTTAATTGTGTCGGATCGTGCCAGCAATATTTACCAGCTGGAAACCATTATTCGTAATCTGGATGGCACCGGTCAAAATGATATTGAAGCGGTCAGTTTACAATCCAGTCAGGCCGAAGAAATGATTGGACTGATCGAGTCCATGACTGCCACCGGTGGAGCTAAAGATGTCCGCGGTTCACGGGTGCGGGTGATTGCAGATACTCGTACCAACCGGATCATCATCAAAGGTGATCCCACGACGCGCAAACGGGTGCGTCAAGTGATCGAAACTCTGGATGTGCCGGCTGCGGATCGTTTGGGCGGTTTAAAAGTTTTTCGTCTGAAATATGCCAGTGCCAAAAATCTTGCGGAAATCTTGCAGGGGCTGGTGAGCGGGCAGGCGGTGAACAGTAGTAATTCAAATTCAGGTAGCACAACCTCGACCTCGTCTTCACTCAGTTCCAGCAGCAATTTAAATAACAACAATACCAGTACGGGTTCGAGTAGCAACACCTCTTCAGGCATTCAGCTGAATACCGGCATGAATAATGAGCAGGGCGGAATTACCAGTTTTAATGGTAATGGCGTCAGTATTATTGCCGATACCACGCAAAATTCTCTGGTGGTGAAAGCGGATCCACAACTGATGCGAGAAATTGAATCAGCAATTGACCAGCTGGATATCCGTCGTCAACAGGTGCTGATCGAAGCCGCGATTATTGAAGTGGAAGGAACCGATGCGGATCAACTCGGTGTGCAATGGGCCTTGGGTGATATCAGCAGTGGGATTGGGCTGGTGAACTTCGATAATTTTGGGACTAGTCTGAAAAATATTGCGGCCGGTTATCTCACCGGTGGTGGTGCAGGTGCTGCAAGTGCCGTGGGCGCGGGCAGTTCACTGGTACTCGGTGATTATCGTGAAGGCAGTGATGGTTCCCGTCGTCTGTATGGTGCGATGATTCAGGCACTCAAAGAAACCACTAAATCCAACCTGTTGTCTACGCCGTCGATTGTGACCATGGATAATGAAGAAGCTTATATTGTGGTGGGTGAAAACGTACCTTTTGTGACAGGCTCAGTGTCTACAGGTGCTGCTGGAGTTGCTAATCCCTATACCACCATTGAACGCAAGGATGTCGGGGTCACTTTAAAGGTGGTCCCGCATATTGGCGAAGATGGTACGGTACGCCTGGAAGTGGAACAGGAAGTTTCTGATGTCAAGGCCAGTAAAGGGCAGGCACAGGATCTGGTCACCAGCAAGCGAGCGATCAAAACCTCAATTCTGGCCGAACATGGACAAACCATTGTCCTTGGTGGTTTGATCTCAGATAACACCAGTTATGGGCGTCAGGCTGTACCTGGTCTGGGTGCGATTCCAGGCTTGGGACGTTTATTCCGTTCAGAAGGTAAGTCCAATCAGAAGCGTAACCTGCTGATTTTTATCCATCCAACCATTGTAGGCGATAAAAATGCAGTGCGTAAACTGACCCAACAACGCTATAGTCAGCTATATAGTCTGCAACTCGCACTCGATTCGGACGGGAACTTTGCCAAGCTGCCAGAAAGTGTTGAAGATGTGTATCAACAGCGAATTCCAGTATCCAGAACGCCATTGCAAAACTCGACTTATCAAACTGTGCCGACCGCACCCGTTCAGGCGCAGCCAGCCAATGTAGTTGTTACGCCGGTAGCGATAGAACCAGTGATTCAGCGACAAGTGGTAGAACCCGTCCAACAGGTAGAAAAAAGTAAAAATACCGTTACAACAACCACACTTAGACCCAAAAGCTAAGTCATTCGCATTTGCAGACAGCATGTTATGATAATGTCAAAGAGAACAGAGAAGTAACTTTCATGACTTGGAAAATACACGCGATTACAGGCGACTTAACAGGACAGGAAATTAGCATTGACCGTGACATGCTGGTGGGGCGTCATCAGGCGGCAGATATCGTGTTACAGGCTGCGGAAATCTCCCGTAAACATGCGGCATTTTTACTAAAGGATGATGCGCTCTGGGTGCAGGATTTGGGTTCATCGAATGGCACTTTCGTCAATGATGTGCAGATTGCGCAAGAAACCTTATTAAAGCAGGATGACATTGTTCAGTTTGCCAGCTTGAAATTTTCAGTAATGGCGCCTGCGGCTGCAGTAGAGGTTCCAGCAGAAATTGAAGCAACGGCAGAAAAAGTCGTGGAACAGGTCGAAGTCGCTGAGCCTACACCTGCACAGCAAATGAATGATCAGGGAATGCCGGAACTGAAACATCGTGATGCTACGGTACAATTAACCCGTGATGGCATGCCAACCAATGTCGGTATTCCAAAACCGGCACCTATTCCGGAAGGCGTGGACATTAATGCGGTAAAACCAGAGCCTACCCCAATTCCGGTTGAGCAGCCTGTATCACGTGTAGAACAGGAAAAAGAAACCCAGAAAAATGTATCTGTAGGTTTGATTTCAGTGATTGTGCTGATTATTTTGGCAATTATGGCTTGGTTGTTGTTCAAATAAGCTGATGATTGGTTACAATCAAGGCATGCATAGCGCATGCCTTTTTTGTGGCTGCGCACATTATAAAAGAGGGTCGGGATGTCTATTGCACAATTAGAAAAGCGTGAACTGATCTTGTTTGATCTGGATGGTACCTTGGTGGATTCAGCACATGATCTGTATCGCGCCATGAATATGAGCCTGAATGTGCTGCAATTGCCTCTGGTAACTGAAGAGCAGGTACGGACCTGGATAGGTAAGGGCACGTCGATATTCTGTGAAAGTGTACTCCAGCATCTGGTGGGTGAAGTCACACCGGCACAGCATCAGGAACTCTTAACGACTTTTCTGGATATCTATAATGTCGATCCCTGCGTCGATACCGTTCCTTTTCCGGGAATCCTGAAATTTCTGGACTGGGCTAAAGCCCAAGGTAAAACCCTGATTTGTGTGACCAATAAGCCTGAACTTCCTGCCCGCAGTATCTTAGATACCTTGGATATGGCTCATTATTTTGCCGATACCATTGGTGGTGACCGTTTTACTGAACGTAAACCGCACCCACGCCAGTTGCTGCACTGTGTTGAACATTATGGCGTAAGTAAAGAACAGGTTTTGCTTATTGGAGATTCTTCCAATGATGTCGAAGCTGCGCGCCGCGCCGGGATTGATTGTGTTGTAGTCAGCTATGGCTATAATCATGGTGAAAATATTGCAGATTGTCAGCCACAGCAGATTGTGGATGATCTTAGAGAATTACTTGCCTAATACGCGTACTAAGGAAAGAAAATGAATAGTTGTAAGGTTTTTCGATGGCGTCGCTCAGTTCAATTCTATTTACATACTGAGTAACCCTAATTTAAAGAGAAAAACCGCATGACCACTCAAGCACAATTCCAGCAACTTGCTGCGCAAGGCTATAACCTCATTCCTGTTTATCGTCAGCGTCTGGCAGATACCGATACACCACTTTCTATTTTTGCTCGGCTTAAACAGCATCAGCAGGCTTATTTATTCGAGTCTGTAGAAGGTGGTGAGAACTGGGCACGCTATTCGATTATTGGACTAGGTGAATCCACGGTATTTTCCTGCAATGCAGGCGAGTTGACGGTACAGCACGCAGATGATTCGATTGAAAAGCAGCACTGTGCGGACCCATTTCAATATATTCGCGACTTTCAGGCGCAATTTAAGGTGCCAACCCAGGCAGAATTACCGGACCTACCGAGTTTTACTGGTGGATTAGTCGGTTACTTTGGTTATGACGCGGTGCGTTATATCGAACCGAAATTAAAAAATGTGCCGGAAGCGGATCCGGTCGGCTTGCCAGATATCTGGATGATGCTCTCTAAAACAGTGATTGTCTTTGATAACCTGAAAGATACCTTGTTCTTAATTGTACATGCGGATGCCACTGCCCCGGGTTCTTATGAAAAAGCACATGAACAATTAAATGAATTGGAAAATATTCTGGCCACGCCCATCAGCCTTAAAGCTGAAAAACATACGCCGCCACATTTTGAGTCCCTCACCGGACATGACAACTTCATTGCTTCGGTGGAAAAGGTCAAAGAGTATATTCGTGCTGGAGATGTAATGCAGGTCGTACCCGGGCACCGGATGGTGTCTGACTTCGACGGTGACCCGCTACAGGTGTATCGTGCGCTGCGTCATCTCAATCCATCGCCGTATTTGTTCCTGGTGCAAGGGCAGACCTTGGAAAATAACACGCCATTCCATATTGTCGGTTCCTCTCCTGAAATTCTGTCCCGTCTGGAAAATGGTATTGCCACAGTTCGTCCATTAGCGGGAACCCGTCCACGTGGCAAAACCAAAGAAGAAGATCTGGCACTTGAGCAGGACTTACTCTCTGACGAAAAAGAAATTGCTGAACATGTCATGCTGATTGATCTGGGACGTAATGATGTGGGACGCATTGCAAAAATTGGCAAAGTGCAGGTAACTGATCAAATGGTGATCGAACGTTATTCACATGTGATGCATATTGTCTCCAATGTGCAGGGTGAAGTACGTGATGATGTCGATGCTCTGGACGTTTTTAAGGCAACTTTCCCCGCAGGCACACTTTCAGGCGCGCCAAAAATCCGTGCCATGGAAATTATTGATGAAGTTGAGCCGGTAAAACGTGGAATTTTCGGTGGCGCTGTTGGTTATTTAGGCTGGCATGGCGAAATGGACATGTCGATTGCGATTCGTACCTGTGTCATTCGCGAAAATAAGGTCTATGTTCAGGCTGGAGCAGGGTTAGTTGCCGACTCAAATCCTGAATCTGAGTGGAATGAAACCCAAATAAAAGCTCGCGCAGTGATCAAAGCGGTTGAATTATCATCAAATGGTTTGATTTTATGAGTTTTTGAGGTTTTTTTTGAAAAAAACACTTGCAAGGATTCTGAGTTTTGCTAAACTGCACACCGTTCCGATACGAAACGTACGAAACACTAAGAAACGCCGGCATAGCTCAGTTGGTAGAGCAACTGACTTGTAATCAGTAGGTCCACAGTTCGAATCCGTGTGCCGGCACCATCTTAGAGGTTTGGTAGTGTGAAGTAATGAACAGCACTGATGTAAGTGTAAAAAATGGTGAGGTTCCCGAGCGGTCAAAGGGGGCGGACTGTAACTCCGCTACGAAAGTTTCGAAGGTTCGAATCCTTCCCTCACCACCAATTTTAAGACTTCAATAAGTGGTTTGTACCAACATCGTGCGGGAGTAGCTCAGTTGGTAGAGCGGTAGCCTTCCAAGCTACATGTCGCGAGTTCGACCCTCGTCTCCCGCTCCATTGAAGTACTAATATTTGCTCTTATAGCTCAGTGGTAGAGCACTCCCTTGGTAAGGGAGAGGTCTCGAGTTCAAATCTCGATAAGAGCTCCAGATTACAGTTTAGCAACTCTGTTGCAAAGAAATTCCAAAAGCAGGCTATTTAGTCTGCTTTTCAAGTATTTGGTGTTCGGTTTTTTTAAACGATATGTCGGAGCTGGGTTTTACTCAGAATTGTGTTCGACGTAAACGAGGAAGATTAACATGGCTAAGGCTAAGTTTGA